>NZ_JABXYU010000001.1:0-712628 GCF_013394795.1 Leptotrichia sp. oral taxon 223 | reverse complement strand
CTCAAAAACATTCCCCATCCATTATCTCCTACACTTTTCCCAAAATTTAATGCCTGACTCATCCCTTTCATATTCAAATCCTCGACAATCACAGCATTATACATTTCAGATAATTTTTTTGATAATTTATGTAAAAAATCTCTTCGACAATTTTTAATATACTCATGTAATTTTGATATTTTTTCTTTTTGTTTATACCAATTTTTAGAAAATTTCACTTTTCTCGACAATGACTTTTGTAATTTTTTCAATTTTTTCTCCAACATCTTAAAATATTTTGGATAATCAGCCCTTTGGTTTTCAGAACTGACAAATAATTCAGACATTGAAAAATCAAGTCCAATCACTTTATCTTTACTAGCTACCTTTTGAATTTCTTTTTCAAATTCCGCCAAAACAGAAACATAATAATTTCCATTACTGTTTGTCAATGTTACCGACTTTATTTTATAATCCTTTGGTATTTCTCTATGATATTTCAATTTGACTTTTTTCAATTTCGGCAAAACCAAATATTTGTTTTCTTCAATTCGTATCGAATTGTTCACACAATTTGTCGTATAACTTTTAACATTATTCTTTTTAGATTTGAACTTTGGAAACTTCGCTCTCTTTTGAAAGAAATTCGTAAACGATCGTTTTACATTCAATTGAGCATTTGAAAGTGCCAGACTGTCCACTTCTTTTAAAAATTGATTTTCACTTTTCAAACTGGCAGGTGTAATTATTTTATTTTTTCCAGTTTCTTCATAAAATTTATTTGCAGTATACAAAATCGTATTGTAGACAAAACGAACACATCCAAAAGTCTTGTTTATCAATAATTCCTGCTCTTTATTTGGATAAATTCTGTATTTGAATGCTAAATTATATTTCATAAAATTACACCTCCTTTTGATTTTGAATATTATTTTTAATTATTTCTCTTCCATATTTTATACAAAATTGTATCATAGACGTATCCTTTTTTCAATTTTTTTACAAAAAAAGCAATTCATCTCCCACTTGTAGGGGATGTCTTTTTGTTAAAGCAATTTTACTATACAAGATTTAATCATATATTTTTTTATTAGTCAAATATTTTATTTTTATTTTGCCGTTGCATTTTCAGTAGTTCACAAATCATAGTAAAAATGTTATAATATCAAACAGTAATGAAAAAGGGTGAGAACATTGAATATTACTTTATATAGAAAATATCGGCCTCAGAATTTTGATGAAATTGCTGGACAGGAATTTGTGCTACGGGCGATAAAAAACTCCTTGAGGGAAAATAAGCTGTCGCATGCGTATTTGTTCACAGGGCCACGTGGAGTTGGTAAAACAACTATTGCTAGACTGATTGCAAAAGGCGTAAACTGTCTGAACAGTAAGGATGTGACAGATAATCCCTGCGGAGAATGTGAAAACTGTCGTGAAATTTCTCAAGGGATTTCTATGGATATGATTGAAATTGATGCGGCTTCCAATCGTGGAATTGATGAAATTCGTGAGTTGAAAGAGAAAATAAATTATCAGCCTGTAAAGGGAAGAAAAAAAATATACATAATTGACGAGGTTCATATGCTTACAAAAGAGGCCTTTAATGCACTTTTGAAAACACTGGAAGAACCGCCTGCACACGTGATATTTATTCTTGCGACTACCGAAATTGACAAAATTCCGGATACAGTTATTTCCAGATGTCAGCGGTATGATTTTTTGCCAATTGATAAGAAAGATATAAAAAAATTGCTGAAAAATGTGGCTGAAAAGGAAAGCATTACGATTGATGACGCAAGTCTGGACTTGATTTATAGAAAGTCAGAAGGAAGTGCAAGGGACAGCTTTTCCATCTTTGAGCAGGTTGTGTCAAACTTCAACAATGAGGAAATTGATATTACAAAGGCTCAAAAGGCTTTGGGAGTTGTGCCTGACGTTATTTTGGAAGAATTTTTAAATCTGGTAAAGGAAAGCAATAAGAAAAAATTAGTTGAATTTATTGATAAAATCTGGGAAGATGGGCTTATTATCGAAACATTTTTAAAGGATTTTTCCTATTATCTGAAAGAGCAATTCAAGAAAAAGGCTGATTTGCCGGTAAATTTTTTGCTGGATACGATAAGTGCGATTTTTTTTACTTTAAATGAATTTAAATATGAAGAGGATAAAAGGCTGCTCGGTTATGTGCTTATTCACGAACTTTACAAAAATCAGGGGAAAAGTTCAAGTAAAAATAAAATTTCAGAAAATACAGGTTCTATTGGAAATATGGCTGCTATTGACAAAAATTATATGAAAGACATGTCAAACAGCATTTATGAAAAAGTATTAAATGAGATTACAAAAAATGCTAACATTGTAAGTCCAAAAGCCAGTGTTACAAAAAATATTGAACCTGAGAATAGTGAGAAAACTGAAAAAATTGCAAAAGATTATGATATTTCAATTTTTTCTGAAAACTGGAAAAAAGTTTTGGCTGGGATAAAAAAGGAAAGCGTTATGCTGGGGGCATTGGCGATTGAAAGTCGTCCAGACAGGGTGGAAAATGGTGTTCTTTATATAAAGTTTCCAAAAGATCACAAATTTCACAGCGAGCAAATTTTACTACCGGAGAAAAAGCCGAAAATTGAAAAAATTATTAATCAGATTTGTAATTCAGATATTATGATACAAACTTTTCTCGAAAGCGAAGATTCACAGAATGAAGAGGATAAATTTTTGCAAAATGCAGTCAAGTTTTTTGATGGAGAGATTTTGGAAAGAAAATAATGTTAAAATATTAAGTAAACTTACTAATTAAAGAAGGGATGATAAATATGAAAATTAAAGTAATTTTGAAGGAAACTATAAAAGGTGTTGGGAAAAAAGATGAAATTGTGGAAGTAAAAGACGGATATGCAAATAACTTCTTATTAAATAAAAATAAGGCAATACTTGCAACTCCTGAAAATATTAATAAATTGAAGGCAAAAAATGAAAAGATACAAAAAAATCATGATAAAGATGTAAAAAATGCAAATGAACTAAAAGAATTTTTGGCTGGAAAGGAAATTGTGTTAAAAGTGAAGGCCGGGGAAAATAACAAAGTGTTTGGCTCAATCGGGGCAAAGGAAATTGTGGAGGCTTTAAAAGAGCAATTGAATGTGGATATTGATAAAAAGAAGGTTTCTGCTAATGCAAAAGTGAAAGAAATCGGACTGCATAATGTAGAATTAAAACTTCATTCTGAAGTTAAGGCAAATTTGAAAGTTAAAGTTGAGGCTAAATAATTTAAAAATATATTTAAATATAGAAAGTGAGAAATTTAAAAAATGGGATTATATGATTTGGAAGAGGAGAAGAATAGTAAGCCGTTTAGTATCGAAGCTGAAGAGGCGCTTCTTGGCTCTATCTTTATAAATCCTAATGTTATTGGGGATATTGTTGATATTGTAACATCTGAAGACTTTTACAGGAATAACTATAAGCTGATTTTTTCTGAAATGGTAAAGGCTTATAATCTTGGGAAAATAATTGATGTGCTTTTAATCATTGAATCGCTGAAAAAGAAGGAACTTATGGAAGAAGTTGGAGGCGAGGATGTCATTTATGACTTGACGGAAGTTGTGCCAACCGCTGCAAACGCAATGAATTATGCTCAAATTGTAAAGGATAAGTCTATCCAGCGGCAATTAATAGGCATTGGGGAAAAAATCGTCAAAATGGCTATGCGTGGTTACGAAGAAGTCGATACAATGCTGGATAAGTCAGAAAGCATGATTTTTAAAGTTGCCGAATCCAAGCAGAAAAAGGATATTGTTCCTTTATTTGAACTGGTTCAGCGTAAAGTTACGCAAATGGACAACTATAGTGAGGGTAAAGGGGAAATAACTGGAATTTCTTCTGGATTTGACAGATATGACAGCATAACGAGTGGATTTCACGGTTCGGATCTGATAATTCTGGCGGCGCGTCCAGCCATGGGGAAAACCGCCTTTGCCCTAAATCTCGCAATTAATGTGGCACGGCAGGGGAAAGGTGTGCTTGTATACAGTCTGGAAATGGGAAATGAACAACTGTTTGACAGGCTTGTGGCAAGTGAGGCAAAAATACGGTTAAAGGCTTTAAAAGACAGCACAATGTCACCGGAGGAACTTGTAAATCTAGGAAATGGGCTGGGACGGCTTTCTGAAATGCCAATTTATATTTCAGATTCCTCGAGTGTAACAATGCTGGAAATAAAGGCTACTGCACGGCGGCTAAGGGCTGAAGGGAGGCTTGATTTTATGCTAATTGACTATCTGCAGTTAATCAGTCCGTCAGAAAATTCAAGAAAAAGCCGGGAACAGGAAATATCAGAAATTTCACGTTCATTAAAAATATTGGCAAAAGAGCTGAATATCCCAATTGTAACACTTTCACAGTTGTCACGTGGAGTGGAGCAGAGAGTGGATAAAAGGCCAATTCTGTCAGACTTGCGGGAATCTGGAGCAATTGAGCAGGATGCTGATATGGTAATGTTTTTATACCGTGAGAAATACTATCACAAGGATACTGCTCCTGAAGTTGATAATATGAATGTTCCGCAAAAATATGTAAGTACGCCACAGGAAGCGCCAAAAGATAATGAAAAGGAGCTTGAAAAAGTAGAGCTCATAATTGGAAAACATAGAAGCGGGCCTACTGGAACGATAGAATTAGGATTCAGGCCAAGCTATCAGCAGTTTGTAAACGTTGTAGACGATGAATTTGCCCCGCCTGCTGAATAATAAGAAATAAAGGAAAAGAAAAATGAAGGAGAGAAAATTCAGAAATGGAAATAAAAAAAAGAGTAGAATTATTGGCACCGGCTGGAAATATGGAAAAGCTGAAAACAGCTTTTCATTTTGGAGCTGATGCTTGTTTTGTTGGAGGGAGCGCCTTTAACTTGCGAGGAATGTCTTCAAATTTTAAAAATAAGGAATTAAAGGAAGCTGTGGACTATGTTCACAGTTTGGGCAAAAAAATATATGTTACATTAAATATTTTTGCACATAATACAGAAATTGAATATATGCCAAGATTTATAAAAAAATTGGATGAATTTGGCGTGGATGCAGTAATTGTAGCTGATCTGGGAGTTTTTCAGATGGTTAGGCAGTACGCTCCAAATCTTAAAATTCACGTAAGTACGCAGGCAAACAACACAAACTGGATGAGCGTGAAAACTTGGAAGGATATGGGTGCAAAGAGGGTTATTCTGGCTAGAGAAATGTCACTGAAAGAAATAAAAACTATCCGTGAAAAAGTACCGGATGTGGAAATTGAAGTATTTATTCATGGAGCGATGTGCATGGCTTATTCAGGAAGATGTCTGTTAAGCAATTACTTTACAAACCGTGATGCAAATCGTGGAATCTGTGCACAGGATTGCCGCTGGAACTATAAAGTAATTGCAGAAGGGCATGAGGAAACTGGGGCTCACGACATTGTGGAAAATGAGGAAGGAACATATATGTTTAACGCCAAAGACTTATGTTCTATCGAATTTATTGACAAAGTGCTTGAAACAGGTGTAGACTCGTTGAAAATAGAAGGAAGAATGAAAAGCATCTACTATAACTCAACTGTCGTAAAACAGTATAAAAGAGCATTGGATAATTATTATTCTGGAAATTATGAATATAATCCAGACTGGCTGAAAGAGCTTAAAACTATTAGCCACAGACAATATTCAAACGGATTTTATCTAGGGCCGACTTCTGAAAAGGATCAGAATTACGAAACTGGACTTTCCTACAGCCAGACTTACAGACTTGTCGCAAATGTGCTTGAAAAAGTTGACACGAATAAATACAAAATTCAAATAAGAAATAAAGTTTACGCAACAGAAACTTTGGAGCTGGTACGTCCAATTGGAGATGCTGTCAAATTCAAAGTAGAAAATTTTTTAAATACAAAAAATGACGAATTTCAGGAATATGTAAATCCAAATACAATCGCTATTATCGAAACGGATGTAGAAATGGGGCCAATGGATCTGATCAGAATAAAACTGCCTGAAGGACAGTCTGACAGTGATATGGATACCACTGAATTTTAATAAATATAAATAATAATTTAACTTAAACTTTAACCAATAAAAAGTGTTCCAAATAAAAACCAGCATTTTTTAATGTTAAATAAATCATTTGTTTATTAAAAATTATTAAAAAAGAAAGATAAAATACTATACAAATCCCAAAAAATAGGTTATAATTATCTATATGTTTAGTCACTTTTTATTTTTTAAAAATAAGAAGTTTGAAAAACTATAAACCTAAAAATCAAAAATAGAATTGGAGATAATTATGAGAGAAAAAATATTAGTAATTGAAGATGATCCTAAAATTTCAAGATTATTAGAAATTGAATTAAAATTTGAAGGGTTTGATGTGTTTTTTGCATATGACGGTAAAGAAGGATTAAATATGGCTAAATACGGTTCATACGATATTATCCTTCTAGATGTGATGCTTCCAAAAATGAGCGGAATGGAAGTCTGCAAAAGAATACGGGAAACTTCGCAAGTACCTATTATTATGCTTACTGCAAAAGATGAAATTAGCGACAAGGTAGTAGGATTTGACTATGGAGCGGATGACTATATGACAAAACCGTTCTCAAATGAAGAATTGCTTGCAAGAATAAAGGCTCTTCTTAGAAGAACTAAAAAATCTGTTGTTCACAAAGGTGTATTTGAATTTGAAGATTTGACAATCAATTATTCAACTTATGAAGTATTCAGGGATTACGGAAAAAATTTGATTCAATTATCAAAAAGAGAATTTGAACTTCTTGACTTTTTAGTGTTAAATAAAGGGATTGTGTTGTCAAGAGATAAAATTTTAGAAGAAGTTTGGGGATTTGATTATATCGGAAATGACAATATCCTTGATTTGTATATTAAATATTTGAGGGATAAAATTGACAGACCTTATGAAAGAAAATTTATTCAGACTGTAAGAGGAATTGGATTTATTTTTAAATAAGGAGTAAAGGATGAAAAATTTAAAATTAGAAGATCGTATTTCAGCAAATTACGCTCTTCTATTTTTGGTATTAATATTAGTTTCTAATATTATTCTTGTTTATTCACTGCAAAGGCAGTCCAATAAGGTGCGTGAACTTTCAGCCAGTAATAAAATGGATGAAATAAACAGCTTTTTGGATAAAGTTGGGATTTTTTCTGATAAAACAAATGTTCTTACACTTGATTTTAATCCTGAAATTATTGAAGGGAAAAAAGTTATTCACGTAAAGCCATTTAATCCAGGAGAGGATAACTATCTATATGTTCTGGAAATAAAACAAAATAAAGATTCTGTAATTCCAATTAACACGCTTGGAGACACTGACACGGAAGAAGCCTCCATGACTAATGAAAAAATGGTAAACTTGCTTGAAAGCTTTCATTTGGAAGACAATGATTCAGAAGGAAAGATAATAAATATTGAAAAAAATAAATATTTTGTTTTTAAAGTGAGCAGAGAAATTAAAAATTACAAATTTAATATTTATACTTTAAAAAATGTGACGCAGGAAAATCAGATTTATAAAAGGCTGGAATATCTTGTTATTTTGTTTACAATAATTGGTGTTGTTATAACGATTATTGTATCAAAGATAATGAGCAGAAGAATTTTAAAGCCGATTAACAACGTGATAAAAACGGCAAAAAGCATTTCAACAGATGATTTGAGCAAAAGAATAGAAATTCCAAAAGAGGAAGATGAATTACAGAATTTGACGCTTATTATAAATGAAATGCTGGATAGGTTGGAAACTTCATTTGAAAATCAGACAAAATTCGTATCAGACGCTTCGCATGAATTACGTACGCCGCTTGCAATAATAAAAGGTTATGCGGAAATTATACGAAAACGTGGAACTACGGACATTGACATCTTTGTGGAATCAATTGATTCGATAATCAGTGAAACAGACAATATGCGCAACTTAATACAAAAACTTTTATTTTTGGCTAAAGGCGAAATTACCAAAATTAATACAAAGTTTATAGATATTGACGCAAATGAAATGGTTCATCAAATTCATTCTGACACTGTAGTTTCTACTAAAACACATAACTTTCATCTGGAAATGGGAGAAGATTATAAGATTAAAGGGGACGAAACGCTGTTACAGCAAGCAATTAGAGCTTTAATAGAAAATGCTGCAAAATATTCTGAACCGCATACAAATATTTATATTAAGTCATTTATTAAAGATGGCTTTGGAAGAATTTCCATTCGGGATGAAGGTGTCGGAATTTCTGAAGAGGATGCAAAAAGAATATTTGACAGATTTTACAGGGTTGATTTGTCGAGAACGAAGGCAACTGGCGGAACTGGACTTGGACTTGCAATTGTAAAACGAATTGTGGAAATTCACAATGGAAAAATTGAAATTGACTCTAAAATGAATGAAGGGACAGAAATTTCAATTGTACTGCCAATTGGAAATACCGCTGCAACTGCACCGGAAGAAACAGCGAAAACTGCTAAAAAAGATAAATCAGAAAAAAAAGCCGTTTTCAATTTTTTAAAAAAGGAACGGGAAAAAGAAAATAAAAGAAAAAAGAAAAAAATAGGAAGGAAATATAATGGCTAGAAAATATTTTGGAACTGACGGAATGAGAGGGGAAGCCAACAAGGACCTGACAATCGACTTAGTAACACGTCTAGGGCTTGCCCTTGGATATTATTTAAAAAAACATAGAAAAAAAGCCGGAAAGCCAAAAATCATTCTTGGAACTGATACAAGAATTTCGGGTTATATGATTCGTTCAGCGCTTACAGCTGGATTAAATTCTATGGGAGTAAATATTGATTTTGTAGGAGTATTGCCTACTCCAGGAGTTTGTTACTTAACTAGGAAATTAAAGGCTGATGCAGGAATCATGATTTCGGCTTCACATAATCCTGTAAAAGACAACGGAATAAAAATCTTCAGTCAAAATGGCTATAAGTTACCTGATGCAGTTGAGGAGAAACTTGAAGGGCTGATGGAAAAAAAAGATGAACTTTTGAAACATCAAGTTCCAGGAGATGATCTGGGAAGATTTAAATATGTGGAAGATGATATGAGAATTTATTTGGATTATCTAACTTCTACTGTGAAAACTAATTTTTCAAAATTGCGGATTGTAATTGATACAGCAAATGGAGCGGCTTACAGAGTTGCTTCAAAAGTTTTTCAGTCTTTAGGGGCAGATGTTATTGTAATTAATAATATTCCAAATGGGAAAAATATTAATGTAAATTGCGGATCTACACATCCGGAGCTGCTTCAGGAAGTTGTCAAGGTTTATAAGGCTGATTTAGGGCTTGCTTATGATGGAGATGCAGACAGGCTGATTGCTGTTGACAATACTGGAGCAATTATAAATGGAGATCTGATTATTGCGATTATTGCAGAATATATGCAAAAAAGAGGACTTTTAAACGATAATAAAGTGGTTACTACTGTTCTTAGCAATATGGGATTTGAAAAATATCTGGATGAAAAGGGGATTGGATTAATCCGTGCAAATGTTGGAGATAGATATGTTCTTGAGAAAATGAAGGAATATGGACTAAACATTGGTGGAGAGCAGTCTGGGCATATTTTAATGCTTGACTACAACACGACTGGAGATGGGGTCTTATCGTCAATTCAGCTTGTTGCAGCCATTTTGGAAAGTGGAAAAACATTACATGAGCTTGTAGATGGGATTAAGTTATGGCCTCAAGATTCTAAAAATATCTTTGTTGCGAAAGAGAAAAAAGCGGCTTGGGAAACAAATAAGGAATTAATCAGCTTTATTAAGGAAAAAGAGAAAGAAATTGCTGGAAAAGGAAGAATCCTGGTAAGAGCTTCTGGAACAGAGTCTTTAATAAGGGTAATGGTTGAAGCGGAAAGTCAAAAAATTGTGGATAAATATATAAAAGAATTAAGCAAAAAAGTAGAAGAGATTCTCTGCTAATAAAAATTTTTGTTTATATAAGGAACTGTTTTGTAAAGTGATTTTATGAAACAGTTTCTTTTTTTAGGAAAAAATTTTAATTTCTAAAAAACATATGCCTGAACCCTCATTAATATTGAATTATGAATATTAATATATTTTTCATATTATTAAATTTTAATATTTTAAAATGTAATTGTTCAATTTATTCTTTATTTTAGCGGTTATATTATAAAACTTGTTTTTTAAATTAATTTAAATTTAATACTTTAAAATCTAAAAAATGCTTTATTTTAGATAGTTCCAATGTAATTAACAAAAACTAAAATGTACTCTAAAAATTTAAGAATTATTGTGATATAATTTATATTGACAATTTATTTTTTTAATAAATTAAACGATTTAAACAAAGATATAGGGAGATGAATAAATATAATATAGGAGGTGAAAAATGTTAAAAAATATAAGTTATATCAATATAAAAAAATATGTTTTTTAAATATGTTAAAATTAATATAAAATATAATGAAAAATATAAAATTAAAACATTATAATGCCTACATAAAGAGTTTTTTTATTAAAACATCAAATTTTTATATTGAATTATAATTAAAATTTATTTAAAAAGAGGAGAGTTTTATGAACAAAAATATTAAAGACTTTATTTTTTTTACAGATAAAGAAAATATTGATAAATTAAATCATGAAATACGAGGAAATTTTTTATTGCAAAGAGATGAAATTCAAGATGAAAATATTGAAAAAGTTCAGTTTGATAATTTGAAATTTGGGATTTATTTTTCTAAATCGAAAGAAAATAAGGAAAGAATATTAGTTTTAAAGAATAAAAAGAAGATAAAATGTGGACATTTTTTTATAAATGGAATAAAGAAGGAGTTTTATACAGATTTATATTTTCTTATAATGCATAAGGAAGAAAAAGATAGAAATGTAATTTTTGAGGAATTGATTGAAAAAATATTGGAAATTATTAAAATAAAGGATATAAACTTATAGTTTTAAGTAATGCTCAGGAATCAAATAGTTCTGGAGCGTGAGGAATACAGTTATAATTTTGGGATTTCAGTTTTAAAATGCTTTGCTATTAAAATAAATTTTTTTGAAAAATAATTTGATTTTTTGAAAAATAGAGGTATACTTTTAATGTAAAGAAATAAAATGGAGGTATTTATATGAAAGTTTTAGCTATGATTTTGGCTGGTGGAAGAGGTTCAAGACTTGATATTCTATCAGAAAAAAGAGTTAAACCAAGTGTTCCTTTTGCTGGAAAATTCAGAATAATTGATTTTGCGCTTAGTAACTGTTCAAATTCAGGTATCTATGACGTTGCATTATTGACTCAATATTTGCCGCTATCACTAAATGAACACATCGGATCTGGAAAGCCGTGGGATTTTGACAGAAGAGATACTAGCATTACAATGTTGCAGCCGCATGAAAAACTTGGTGGAAATTCCTGGTATCAAGGAACTGCCGACGCAATTAGACAAAATATTGAGTTTATTAAAAATAAAAATCCTAAATATGTACTAATTTTATCTGGAGATCATATTTATAAAATGGATTACAGATGGATGTTAAAAGAACATGAGGAAAATGATGCTGAATTGACAATAGCCGTACAGCCTGTGCCTATTGAAGAAGCAAGCAGATTTGGTATTTTTGAAGTTGACCAGAATAAAAAAATACTAAACTTTGAAGAAAAACCTGCTGAACCAAAAAGTAATTTAGCTTCAATGGGAATTTATATTTTTAATACAGATGTATTATTAGAATACCTTGAAAAATTGGAAAACCACGATTTAGACTTTGGAAACCATGTTATTCCTGCGATGATTCAGGAAGGAAGAAAAGTTTATGTTCATACTTATGGAAGCTACTGGAAAGATGTGGGAACTTATGATTCATACTTGGAAGCAAATTTGGATTTAATCAAGAAATCTGAAGAAGTTGGAATTAACCTGTATGATGAAGGATGGAAAATTTATACAAGAAGTGAAGACTTGGCACCAGTTAGAATAGGAGTTACAGGAAGTGTTCAAAATTCATTAATCTGTAATGGATGTAAAATTGAAGGAAGCGTGGAAAATTCAGTATTAGGGCCAGGAGTTACAGTCAGAAAGGGAGCAACTGTCAGAAACTGTATTATTTTCTCTGGAACTTATGTAGATGAAAATTCTCACTTGGACACAGTTATTGCTGATAAAAAAATATATATCGGTAAAAATTCGTTTATTGGAAACGGAAATGCAAGTATTCCAAATAAAGAACGTCCAGACTTACTGTCTTCAGGAATAACAGTTATCGGTAAGGGTGTAATTATCCCTGATGGTTCAATCATCGGTAAAAATGTAAGAATTTTATCTGGAGTTAAACTTGATGAACATAACAGATTAATTGAAACTGGAGAAACTGTAAAATGGTAGTCTGAATGGCTAAAATTTGGCATAAAAAATTAAAGATTATGTTTTTGAACAATTTTGAATTATTAATTTAGTAAATCTTAAAATTGTCTAAAATTTAAGAAAAAGTTCAAGTTATTAAGGATTAAGCATGTTTTTAGATGGTGCGTACCTTGGTAACTTGAATATTTTACTATAATATTTTAAGAATAGGAGTGATTAATTTGAAAATAGTATATTTGGCATCTGAAGTGGCTCCGTTTTATAAATCTGGCGGACTGGCTGATGTTCTGGGTGCATTGCCTAAAAAAATGCAGGAGTTAGGACATGAAGTTTCTATAATAATGCCTAAATACGATATAATACCATTAAAATATCTTGAAAAATTGGAATGGGTTGCAAGGCTTGAAAGTCACGGAGATATATTTAATTTAGTAAGGTACCCAGATGATAAGATAAATTATTACTTTATTGAAAATAAAGCGTTATACGAAAGGGGACATGTTTACGGAGATTTTGATCAGGATGTTCAATATGCTATGTTTTCAGAATTGGCACTTAGATTTTTGAAGGAAATTAACTTGCAGGCGGACATTTTGCATTGTAACGACTGGCAAACTGGTCCAGTTCCATATTTCTTAAATGTCAGATATAACTATGATCCGTTTTACTGGGATATGAGAACCGTTTATTCGATTCATAATTTGATGTATCAAGGAAAATTCTCTAAATACTCATTTGAAAGAATGGGCTACTACATGGATGACAGACATGACTTGAACTTTATGGAAATTGGAATTGGATATGGAGATGTAGTAAATACAGTGAGTCCGACTTATGCTCAAGAAATAAAATACTCATATTTTGCTGAAGGGCTGGAATGGATTACAAATAGAAAATATATTCACGGTATTTTAAACGGAATAGACGTGGATGAATTTAATCCTGAAACAACAAAGGGAATAGTGCATTTCAATAAAGACTCTTTGGATAAAAAGAAAGAAAATAAATATTTGCTGCAAGAAAAATTGGGACTGCCAAAATCAGATGTTGCCTTAATTTCAATAGTTTCAAGACTTGTGGAAGGAAAAGGGCTGGACTTGGTATCGGCGGCACTTGAAAACTTGCTACAATATGATGCTGTTCAAATAGTGATTTTAGGAAGCGGAGATAGATTCTACGAAGACTACTACAACCATTTGGCATGGAAATATCCTGATAAGTTCAAAGTTTATCTTGGATACAATGGACAGCTTGCAAATGAAATCTATGCAGGAAGTGACATGTTCCTGATGCCGTCAAGATATGAGCCTTGCGGACTTAGCCAAATGATAGCAATGAGATTTGGAACTATTCCAATCGTAAGGGAAACTGGAGGGCTAAAAGATTCTGTACAGCCTTACAACATCTTTACTGATGAAGGAAACGGATTCTCATTCACAAACTTCAATGCAGACGATATGCTTTTCACAATAAAAGTTGCAGAAGGAATTTATTATGACAGGCCTGATATTTGGGAAAAATTAGTAAAAAGAAACATGGAACTTGATTTTTCTTGGGACAGATCAGCAAAAGAATATGAAAAACTTTACGAATTAGCTAAATCTTATTAATGTATTTAAAAAAATAAATTTTGTAAATGAAATGGAGTAAAACTGTAATGGTGAACTCCATTTTTTGGTGAATAAATGTTTTCATAAATTGATAAAACAAGTAAATTATGTTATACTTTTAACTGAAAAACAATCAAAAAAGAATAGATAAAAAATAGGATGATAAATAAAAATAAATTGGAGAACAGGAGAAAGTTATGGATAAGATAGCTTTAATTATGGCGGGAGGAAGCGGGACGAGATTCTGGCCGCTGTCTACGAACGAGAAGCCGAAGCAGTTTTTGGATCTTGTGTCAGAAAAAACTATGATAAAGGAAACAATTGACAGGATAAAAAAACTTGTTCCGATAGAGAGGATTTTTATTTCCACGAATATTAAATATTTTGATATAATAAAAAAGGAATTGCCCGAGATTGCTGACAGGAATATAATTTTTGAGCCGATGGCAAGGGATACGGCGGCCTGTATCGGATATGCGGCCTGTATTATCAGAAAAATTTATAAGAACAGCATTATGGCCGTTTTGCCGTCAGATCATTTAATCAAGAAGGAAAAGGAATTTTTAGACAGCTTGGAGTTTGCATTTTATGAGGCGGAAAAAAATAAGATTGTTACGCTGGGAGTCAAACCGACTTATGCAGAAACTGGGTACGGATATATTGAGTATGTGGATAGAAAAAAATCAAAAGATGATAAAAATAATTGCAAAAATAAAGAAATTAAGGAAATATTCAAGTCGTATAAAGTGAAAAAGTTTAGGGAAAAGCCTAATAAGGAACTGGCTGAAAAATATATTGAGCAGGGAAATTATCTTTGGAATAGCGGAATGTTCCTTTGGAAAACGGAATTTATTTTGCATGAAATAAAAAAACATATGGAAACGCATAAGGCTGTTTTGGAAAAGATTGAAGAAATGCTGGAAAATGTGGATTTGAATGAGTTTTATGGCGAAAAGTTAAGTGATTTTGTAAAAGATGAATTTGAAAAATTTGAAAAAATTTCAATAGATTTTGGAGTGATGGAGTATACTAAATCTGTGAGCGTAATTCCCGTTGACATTGACTGGAACGATGTTGGAAATTTCAAGTCGCTTGAGGATATTTTCCTAAAGGACAGAGACAGCAACGTTGTGCAGGCTGATCACTTTGAGCAGATTGAATCGGAAGGAAATATCGTAATTAATAAGGAAAATGACAAAATTATCGCTACAATCGGGGTAGAGAATATTGTTATTGTAAATACAAAGGATGCCTTGCTTGTCTGTCATAAGGATAAAAGTCAGGAAGTTAAGAAAATATTGAATAAAATTGAGATGAAAAAGAAGTAGCTAAAAATAATATTTGACTATTTTACTTGGATTTTAGTATTATTTAAGACTAATAATTTGATTTAGCCATAATAAAAAAAATATCAATGTAAAAATATTGTTTGAATAAAGGGAGCGGAACTAAAAATGGAAATAGATATTATAAAGGAAACTAAAAATGTATTTGACATTGAAATTGCGGAACTGGAAAAATTAAAAAATAAGCTGGGAGATAATTTTCAAAAGTTAGTTCAAATGATTTTGGAATTGAAAAATAATAATAAAGTTGTTGTGACAGGAATTGGAAAGTCTGGAATAATTGGGAAAAAAATTACAGCGACACTTGCTTCGACTGGTACAACAGCAGTATTTATAAATGCAGCAGAGGCACTTCACGGTGATTTGGGAATGATTAGCGATGGAGATGTTGTAATTGCAATCTCAAACAGCGGAAATTCAGATGAGGTATTAAGCATTTTGGCACCAATAAGGAAAATTGGAGGAAAAATTGTTGCATTTACTGGAAATCCTAATTCTACATTAGGGAAATATGCGGAACTGACGATTAATGTCGGGGTGGAAAAGGAAGCATGTCCGCTGGGGCAAGCTCCGATGAGTTCAACTACAGCAACACTTGTGACAGGAGATGCACTTGCCGTATGCCTTATGAAATTAAAGAATTTTACAGAAAATGACTTTGCCAGATATCATCCAGGAGGAAGTCTTGGGAAACGGCTATTATTACACGTTTCGGATTTAATGCACATTGGAGATGAATTGCCAGTTGTGAAGGAAAATGAAAAAATTGAGAATGTATTAATGGTTCTTACAAAGAAAAAATTAGGAGCTGTATGTATTTCGGATACAGGGCTTGAAAATGGTAAACTGCTTGGAATTATAACAGAAGGGGATATTCGGCGTGCATTGAAGCATAAGGAGAAATTTTTTGATTATGTGGCTTCTGATATTATGATTTCCACGCCAGTAACGATTGAAAAGGATGCGATGGCTCTCGATGCGCTTCATCTGATGGAAAATAGAAAAAGCCAGATTAACGTATTGCCAGTCGTGGAAAATGGGAATGTTGTGGGCTTAATAAGAGTGCACGATTTAATAGGATTAAGATAAGGGGAATTTTTTTGAATGGATAATAAGAATTTATTGAAGGGGACAATGGTTTATTCTCTTATGAATTTGGTTACAAAGATGGGTTCGTTTATATTTTTGCCGATAATAACGAGGTTACTCACACAGGAGGAGTTTGGGATTGTGGGGACACTGGCTCCGATTACTTCATTGTTTACGGTGATTCTGGGGCTGGGGCTTTATAATGCTCAGATGAAGAAATATGTAGATTTGAAGGAAAGTGAAGATGAATTTGGAAGCTATATGTTTTCTTCAACTTTGATTATAATAGTTTTTAATGTACTTACTTATATTTTTTTATTTACACCGGCAGCACAAAAGTTGTTTTCTTATATAGTTGATTTAAGCAAGGTAAGTTACTATCCTTTGATAATTGTCAGCGTCTTAATTGCCACAACGAACGCTTTTAACAATCTTTCGACAACTTTGTTCAGAATGAAGAGAATGTATATGAAAGTTGCAATAGGGAGTGTTGTAAGCCTTTTCACAACTTATATTCTGGCAATTTACTTTATAAAATACTTGAAATGGGGAGTTTTTGGAAACCAGTTTGCAAATTTAATTGCACTGCTTATAGTATTTTTATTTTATTTTAAGGATTATTTTGGGAAATTTAGATTTAAGCTGAATTTTGATTATGTGAAATATTCGCTGCGAAATGGATTGCCACTGATTTTTATTGAACTTACAGATCAAGTTGTAAATTTGAGCGATAGGCTTGTTTTAGCAAAATTTGTTTCTCTTGCGGTAGTTGGGGGATATACGCTTGCATTTACTGGAGGAAGGGTTTTGTCGGTTGTTACAGGTTCTTTTGTAAACAGCTGGACGCCAGAGTTTTATGAGGCGATGAAGGAAGATAAGACAAATCCGAGAATAACACGAAGTGTGGAAAACTTTATTGCAATTATTTCCTTTGCCTGCGTAATTGCACAGTTATTTGCTCCAGAAGGAATAAAGCTGATATTTCCAAAAAGTTATCATCAGGCGATAAATTATATGCCTTTAATTCTAGCTGGAATTGTAATACAGGCATTATTTTGCCTTGATTATTTTTTCCATTTTCACGAAGACAGCATATATATTTTTTATTTTACAATGTTTGCAATGATATTTAATCTAGTCGGAAATATAATTTTTATACCGAAATTTCCAGAAATTGGGCCTATTATTGCAGCGTGGACAACGTTACTTGCCTTTTTATTTAGAGCGATAATGGAAATGATGATTATAAGGGAAAAATACAAGATTTCGTTTAATTATAAAAAATTATTTTTATATTTCATAATTATTGTAAATCCTGTAATATTCTATTTATCAAATGATCAGCTTTCGTGGATGAAATTTGGCTTGAAAATAGTTTATTTGGCGATAGTGACAAAATTGCTTGTAAATCGGGAAGTTTACACCAAAATTGCAAATCTTGTGAATGGAATAAAAAGAAAAATTATAAAACGATAAATTTTAAAGTTTTGGAAAATAAGGGGAAATAAAAAATGAAATTTACGATTTTTACACCGACTTTTAACAGAAAGGAACTGCTTAAAAAATTGTATAAATCACTTCAAAAACAGACTTTCAAGGACTTTGAGTGGCTTATTGTAGATGATGGCTCTGCTGATGGAACTAAAGAGAAAGTAGAAGAATTTTTGAGTGAAAAAAAGCTGGATATAAAGTATTATTTTAAGGAAAATGGGGGTAAACAGCGGGTGTATAATTTTGCAACTGATAAAGCAAATGGAGAGCTTTTTATCTGTCTTGATTCTGATGATGAATATGTTGAAAATGGTCTTGAAACTATTTTGAAATATTGGAAAAAATATGAAAAAAATAACAATATTGCGGGAATGGGGTATTTGTCAACTTATCCAAATGGAGAAATTATTGGCTCAAGTTTTCCAGAAAAAGAGATGGCTTCAACACAGTTTGATATTTACAATAAATACGGAGTTAAGGGCGATAAAGGGCTTATGTTTCGGACTGAAATTATAAAAAAATATAAATTTCCAGTTTTTGATGATGAAAAATTTATTACGGAAGCTGTTGTCTATAACAGAATTTGTGAAAAATATAAGATGGTTTATGTAAATGAGAAAATTGAGATAAAGGAATATCAGGAAGATGGATTGACAGCAAAATACAATAATTTACTGTTGCGAAATCCGAAAGGACAGGCACTTTATCATAACGAAATTAATTCCCAGAATCTGTCTTTTAAGCAGAAAATCCTAAATAATGCTGTTTATTACAAATTTTGCAGGGTAGCAGGCTATAAATTTGGAAAAATATTTAAAGAAAATAAAAATAAATTGTTTTTAATTTTTGCTTTGGGAATTGGGGAATATATGTGGCAAAAAGAAAAAAATAAAAAATAAGATTTTAAGTTCGGAAACGTAGAAATTAGAAATTTAGGAAAGAGAAAAATAAAAAATGAACAAAAAATTAGATGATAAAAAAGTAGTAGTTGGAATGAGTGGCGGCATAGACAGTTCTGTCGCTGCTCTTTTATTGAAACAGCAAGGCTATGAAGTTATAGGAGTTACGTTAAAGCATTTGCCTGATGAACTTTCAGAAAATCCTGGAAAAACGTGTTGTTCCCTTGATGATATAAATGATGCAAGGTACACGTGTTACACATTGGGAA
This sequence comes from Leptotrichia sp. oral taxon 223, assembly GCF_013394795.1. Lineage (NCBI taxonomy): Bacteria > Fusobacteriati > Fusobacteriota > Fusobacteriia > Fusobacteriales > Leptotrichiaceae > Leptotrichia > Leptotrichia sp. oral taxon 223. Next base: position 693,573 of record NZ_JABXYU010000001.1, on the reverse strand, counting down.
TCCCCCATTATGTCCTAAATGTCGTGGAACAATTTAAGAAGGATGTAATGGAATATTTTATAAAGATGTACAATGCTGGAAAAACACCTTCACCTTGTGTAATTTGCGATGAAAAGGTAAAGATAAAAAAACTCGTAGAATTCGCTGATAAAATGGGAATAAAATACATTTCGACAGGGCATTATTCAAAAGTTAGCAAGAATAATATGCTTTTATGGGATAAAAATAACAGAAAAGATCAGACTTATATGCTTTATCGGTTGGATAAAGATGTTGTAGAAAGATTTTTATTTCCACTTTCAGAATATGAAAAATCAGAAGTTCGTGAAATCGCAAGACAAAATGGTATTCACACTCATAATAAGCCCGACAGCCAAGGAATCTGCTTTGCTCCCAACGGATATATTCCATTCTTGAAAAAAGTGCTTGGAAATGATGTAAAAAAGGGAAATTTTGTGGATAAAAATGGTAAAATTATCGGAGAACACATAGGTTATCAGTTTTACACAGTTGGGCAGCGGCGTGGATTGGGGCTTAATTTAGGAAAGCCATTTTTTGTGCTTGAGCTTCGCCCTGAAACAAATGAGGTTGTTGTGGGAGATTTTGATGAATTGCTGATAAAGAAAATAGAAGTGATAAATTATAAATTTCACTATAATTTAAAAGAAATAATCGGAAAAAGATTAACTGCACGTCCAAGATTTTCTTCAAAAGGACTGGCTGGGGAATTGAAACTTTTGAAAAGTGAAGAAAGCAATGAAAATAGGATAATTTTTGAATTTGATGAAAAGACTCACGAAAATTCAGAAGGACAGCACATTGTATTTTATTTGGACAATGAAATTGTTGGTGGCGGCGAAATAAAAATATTTGACAAAGCCCTAAAAATATGATAAACTTAACAAAGTCAAGTGGCGACATGGTCGAGTGGCTTAGGCAGAGGTCTGCAAAACCTTGTACACCGGTTCGAATCCGGTTGTCGCCTCCATTAACTGATTACTGATAATAATTAATTTGATAACTACTTTAATGTGGTTATTTTTTTTATCTTTAAAATTTTAGAAATTATATCATAAATTTTGAGTGGTTTATTGGTTAATAAATGTTTTTTCTTTTTTCTAAAGCAGAGGAAATTAATCGCCATTTCCTCTGCACTCCTGGCTCGTCTAAGCATTTTTTGAAAACAAAAATTAAACTCGCTTTTTAATAAAAGTTATTTTAATCTCTTCAAATAATTACAATTTTAATATTTTGAAAAAGCTCAGACAGTAATTTTTATTTCCAAAAAATCACAACATTTTAATTCAATTATAAAAGTTAATCTAATAAAAAAAAACCTAAATTGGTTTATTGAAACTAAAACATTTATTATAAATTTCCGAGATTTTAATTTTTCAGTAAAAGACAATTTGTTTGAGCTTTTCTATTTCATTTAAATTAATAATAACTTTATGAGATTAAAATAACTTTTGTTAAAAGCGAGTTTTGTCTTTTGCTGTAAAATTGAAATTCGAGAGCGGGGATGCAAGGGCATGGCGTTTGATGCCCTTGCGTTAAAAAAAACTGCTATTAAATAAAATAAGAAAAAACATTTATTAACCAAAAAGGTCTAGAAATATAAAATAAAAAAATTGTAATTGGCTTTCTCTTTTTTTTGTAAAATTTAAAAATTTAAAAATTTAAAAATTAATGTAATTGATCGAAACCTTCTCCAAAGACTTTTGTTGTATCGGTTACTGTTACGAAGGAAGTTGGATCATGGGTTTTCAGGAATTTTCTTAGCTGAATAAACTGTCTTCTTTCAATAATTGTGAGTAAAATGTCCTTTTCAGCTCCAGAATACCCCCCAACTCCTTTAAGTACAGTGCAGCCTCTGTCAAAATCCTTTAAAATGTAGTTTAGCACGATGTCCTTGTTTGAAGTGATAATCATAATCTGCTTACGTGAATTAAATCCTTCAATAAACTTGTCAATGATAAATCCAGTTACATAGACACTTAACAGTCCCACAAGCCCCAGTTCGACTCCAAAGGCGAAAATTGCCAGAAGAGTAACAATTGCATCTACAATGAAACTTGACATTCCGTAGCTAATGTGGCAATATTTTGTAAGGATTCTCGCAATGATTGAAGTGCCGCCAGTCGAAGCTTCGTACAAATAAATAATCGTTACTCCCAAAGCACATAATGCACTTCCAAAAATTGTGGCTAAAATTAAGTCGTGAGTAAGGGCATAATTAGGATAAAATTTTTCAAAATATGAAAGAAAGACGGATAAAAGTACCGTAGCATAAATGCTCTTTACGCCAAATTGCCCGCTGATTACGATAAATGCAAGTGCAAACAGGATAAAATTGCTAACTGCGACAAATAACCCTGTTGAAATGTGAAAAATGCTGTTTACAACAATAGCTAGCCCTGTCACACCGCCGCTTGCTATCTTGTTCTGGAAAAAGAAAAAATGTAATCCAAACGCCAGAATAAAAGTTCCCAGTCCAATTAAAAAATACTCCTTAATCAATGTAAAAATTGTTTTTGTTCTCATAAAATAAAATATCCTTTATAAAAAATTTACGTTAATTACAAGGTAACGTATGCCCTTTGTATAGAATTATACATGATATTACTTTTTTTTTCCTTTAATTATCGGCTAGATTTTGAAGATATTTTTGGCTTTAGAATATGATGTGTTATTTTTGATTATAAATACTGGATTTGGAAGTCCTTAAAAAGTAAAACTATAGAATTTAAAGATTAAATTTTACTAAAAAATATGAAAAAAATTTTTTGTTAAATAATTGAAATTAAAATTAAAGTGTGGTATACTAATCTCGAAATTTTAGAAGAGATTTATAAAATTTCAAAAATGTAATTGTTATAGCCAAATTGCTTTAAAAATGAATAAAGTTTGGGCTATTACTCAAACAGGCTTTATATGTTTCATTTTTAGGAGTTTGAGCATATAATAAAATAAATTGAAGAAAAGAGAGTGGATGTTATGAAATCAGCAAAAAAAATGATTTTAGCAACTTTAGTTGGAGTTTTGGCTCTTAGTTCTATTGGTTTTTCAGCAGCGAGAGCAAAATCTTCAAAAAAAGCATCGAATTTAACAAGAAAATTCAGCTGCAGCAGCAGAAATGTGACAGTACAAAATCTTTCAACAGACAGAGTAAGATTGACAGATGGAAATGGAAAAGTCTACAATCTGAAATTAACAAGATCTGGTAGTGGAGAAGAATACACAGGTGGAGGAGTTTCGATTCATATAAAGGGAAATGATGCAGTATTTACAAAAAATGGAAGCGATGAAAGCTGCTATATGACAGGAAATGGCAACTCAAGCAGCAGCCAAAGTTCTAGCAGTCATTTGCTAAGAAAATACAGCTGTGACGGTTATCAAGATGTAACAGTAGAAAATCTTTCAACAGACAAAGTAAAACTGGCTGACGGTTATGGTGGAATTTATACTTTAAATTCAGTAACTTCTGGAAGTGGGGAAAAATATTCTAATGGAAATGTTTCTATCCACATGAAAGGAAACGACGCTGTCTATACAGAAAATGGAAAAGATAAAAGCTGTAGCCTTCAAAATTCTGGGCATGGTTCAATTAACGAATAAAGCCTGAAAAATTAAAATTAACAATTAAAAACTAATTTAAAAAGCTGTTTATATAATTTTATGAATTATATTAAATGGCTTTTTTCTATATTTTTTAAAAGAAAAGTTGAAAAAAAGCCTATTATATAGTAAAATCTTTATTATAGGAGGAAAGATGAAAGTTGCTGAATTTATTAATGCGAGAACAATAGAAAAAATGCGCCTGCAAATTGCGGAATCCGGTGGAAATGAAGTGTTTTTTCGTGGGATTCCAGATGGGGAAGGGATTGTTGCAGATGTAGAAGTGATAGCACGGGGAAATTCCAGCTCTGTTGCCGCATTATTAAATATGATGAGAAAAAATGAGGTTATAATACACAATCATCCGTCTGGAGTGCTGATTCCGTCTGATGAGGATGTGAGCATTTCCAGCATATATGGGGAAGTTGGAGGGGCTTCGTACATTGTAAATAACGCTGTGGATGATATTTACGTGATTGTGGCTTTAAAGGAATTTATAAAAATTGATGTGGATGAATATTTTGGAGAGAATGGGGCTATTCATAGGAATTTTGGTAAGTTTGAGGTACGGCGGGAACAGTATGAGATGGCTAAGTTTATTGAAAATAGCGTGAATGAGAATAAAAAGCTCATAGTTGAGGCTGGGACTGGGACTGGGAAGACGATTGCCTATTTACTGCCGACATTGCTTTACGCCATTGAAAATAACTTAAAGCTGATTGTTTCGACGAATACTATTAATTTGCAGGAACAGCTTATTAATAAGGATATTCCGCTTTTAAGGAAAATTATTGACGAGGACTTTAATTATCAGATTGTAAAGGGACGAGGAAACTATCTTTGCAAGAGAAAGCTTTACAATATAGATGTTACGGAGAAGGAAACAGATACGGAAGAGGAAAAGACTGAAAAAAATATTATAAGAAATCTTATTGACTGGGATAAAAATGTTACAAGAACAGGTGACAGGAATGAGCTGAAATACGAGATTTCAAACAGTATCTGGGAAAAAGTCAATAGTGAAGTTGATATGTGTAAAGGTGTAAAATGCCCGTATTATTCAAAATGCCACTTTTTTAATGCTAGAAAAAATGTTGCAGATGCGACACTTCTTATTGTAAACCATCATATGTTCTTTGCAGATTTAGCAATTAGGAATCAGACAGGATTTTATACAAATTATTCGATTTTGCCAAATTATGATATTGTTGTTTTTGATGAGGCTCACAATATAGAAGATACGGCTCGAAATTATTTTACTTTTGAAACGTCGAAAATATCATTTGGACGGCTTATGGGGCATATTTATAATAGACGTGTTATGGTAAATTCTAGCAATGCCGGGGCTATTGTCAGACTGATGGCTTATCTGAATGAGAGCCTTTCGAGTGAAGAATATGAGAAAGCCGATGAATTGAAGGAAGATGTTATTGCAGAATTGAACACGTTTTATGACAAGGGAATAGATATTTTTGATAAATTAATTTATCTTTTTTCAGAAAATAATGACAACAGGGAAATCAAGATAAAGATTGATAAGCAGAAAATGCGAAGTAACAAGGCTTTTCGTGAAGTTATGGAAATTAATAGTCAGTTTAAGGAAAGTTATGGAAATTTAGTTATAAGAATCAACAAGTTTTTAAATACTGTGAGCAATTATAATTTAGAAGACAGAGAGGGGTTTTTATTTGAATTTTCGAGATATTATGAGAGATTGAAGCAGTATTATAAGAAATTTGAGTTTATTCTGGAAGGGAAAGAAGAAGGATATGTTTACTGGGCTAATGTTACTACAGTCCGTCCAAATGTGAAATTATATGCGACGCCTTTTGATATTTCGGATGAACTGAATGATAACTTGTTTACGAAAATGGACAGGATGATTTTTACTTCGGCGACACTTGCTGTTGACAATAGGTTTGACTATTATAAAAAAAGCATTGGGCTTATGAAGGAAAATCGCAGGAAAATAGACGAAAGAATTGTAAAATCGCCATTTAATTACGAAAAACAAATGAAAGTTTATATTCCAGAAGATGCGCTTGATCCGACAAATATTGAATTTCTGCGGGATTTGGAAGAATTTATTGAAGGCGTGATAAAAAGTACGAAAGGGCATTGTTTTTTACTATTTACTTCATACAGCGCCTTGAACTTTTTGTACAATCAGTTAAAATCACGATTTTCAGAAAAGGAATATACGCTTATAAAGCAAAATGACTTTCCACGGCACGAAATGATAGAAATATTTAAAAACTCTAAAAATCCGATATTATTTGGGACAGACAGCTTTTGGGAAGGTGTTGATGTGCAGGGAGAACAGCTGAAATCAGTAATTATTACAAAATTGCCGTTTAAAGTGCCGAATGATCCTGTAACGGAGGCAATCATTGAAAATATTAGAAAAAATGGGCAAAATCCGTTTAATGATTATCAGGTTCCACAAGCTGTGATTAAATTTAAGCAGGGAGTTGGCAGGCTTATTAGAAGCAAGACGGACAGCGGAAATATTGTTATCCTTGATAATAGGATAATAAAAAAAATGTATGGAAAGAAATTTTTGACGGCTTTGCCACGAAATAAGGTGGTGGAAAGTAAAAATGATATTTTAAAAAGGATGAAGTAAAAAAAATTTAGAATATGGTAAAAATAAAAAGGGAGTTTTATAAAATTTAGGAAAGGAAAGGGAAAATGAGAGTAAATATACGAGGGCGGGAATTTATTTTTGAAGTAAAAGAAAAAAAAACTAAAAGCAATGAAATAAAGTATAATAGCAAAAAGAAATTTACATTCAGATTTATTGTTTTGACGATAACATTTATGATATTTGGCATAATTATCGAAATGTCAAGGCTAAATGTGAATTATGTTGTTGGAAGCATTGCAAAATCGGATATTGTGGCGTATAAAAATGTATCTTATTTTGTGGATATTCTGGATGACAGCATTGAAGAAAAAATAATGAAGACTACACAGCCTGAATTTGATAAAATAAAAGATGTAAACAAGCAAACTGTAATTTCACTGAACAGATTTCTGCGTGACATACGGAATATGAACCCATCTGACAATGCGGCAATTGAAAAGTATATAAAGGAAAATAAGTACACGTTTACAATTGCGGATATTAAGGAAATAGCGGCAAGAACTGAAAATGTAGAATATTCTGTAAACCTATCAGATATTATATCTGAAATTTATAGTGATGGAATTTATAAAACGGAAAATTTATCCAAAATAATCCGAAAAAAAGATATAAAGGCAGACAACATTGACATGAAAATCCTTCAAAATTTTATAAAGCCCAACCTTGTTATCAATGAAGAAGCTACAAAAAAGAAAATTGCAGATAATATGATGTCGTTGAGAGATAAGGAAATTAAGATTTACAAAGGGGACATTATCGTAAAAAAAGGTGAAATTATTGATTCAGATACATTTTTGAAGCTGGAAAAACTGAATCTGGTAAGAAATGGGGATAAATTTAGAAAAACTGTTGGACTTGTGGCTACTTTTACGCTAGTTATGACATTGATTTATTATTTGTTACGAAAAAATGCAAGAAAAGTTGTGGAATCAAAGGCATTTTATCCGACACTTATTACAATAATATTTGTAAACACGATTTATATTCTGTTTTTAAATAATCAATATTTCATTTATTTACTTCCATTTGCAATGCTTCCAATTATATCGACAATTTTGGGAAACAGGGCATATGCGATTATAATGACATTTTCAAATATGATTATTCTGTCACGGGAAGAATCGTGGTTTCTAGTTACAATAGCGGTTTCGCTAGTTGCGATTTATAAGGCTGCGAGCCTTGTGAGCAGAAGTGATATTGTAAAATTAAGTTTCTTTTTGGGAATATTTCAGGCTTTGATGTCGTTTAGTTATGGACTTGTTAATCAGTCAAGCTTTGGATTGATGATGTTAATGATAGTATTTTCAGTATTTTCAGGCGTTTTAACTGGAATGCTGTCACTTGCGGTATTGCCATATTTTGAAGATTACTTTGAAATTTTAACAACAATGAAATTGCTGGAACTCAGCGATTTTTCGCACACGTTGTTAAAACAATTGCTTATAAAGGCACCGGGAACTTTTCACCATAGCATAATGGTTGGAGCGCTGGCGGAAGGAGCGGCTGAAAGTATAGGCGCAAATGCTACATTTGCGAGAATAGCTTCATATTACCACGATATTGGAAAAATGAAGCGGCCAGAATTTTTTGTGGAAAATCAGCGGGATGGAGTAAATCCACATAATAAGATAAAACCGTCATTAAGTGCATTAATACTGACTTCACACACAAAAGATGGCTATATTATGGGAAAAGAAAACAAATTGCCAAAAGAGATTCTAGACGTAATACTGGAACATCACGGAACAACCTTGACACAGTATTTTTACTATAAAGCGCTGGAAAGTGGAGAAGAAGTTGTAGAAAGCAATTTCAGATACAGCGGGCCTAAACCTAGAACAAAGGAATCTGGAATAATTCTGCTGGCAGATACGGTGGAGGCGGCTACAAGAACTCTTGAAAATAAAAGCAAGGAAGGGATTGAAAATTTTATCAGATATTTAGTAAAATCAAAAATGGATGATAAGCAGTTAAGTGATTCTGACTTGACTTTGGGAGAAATAGAAAAAGTGGTACAATCCTTTATAAACACATTACAGGGAGTTTATCACGAAAGAATAAAATATCCGAAGATGGATGAAAAAATGAAAAAAGATTAAAAATAAAATGGAGAAAACTATGCTGGATATTGATATAACTTATGATGTTGAAAAAATTGACGATTTTTTTGATAAAGAAAAAATAAAGGAATTCGTCAGTTACATTTTAAAAGATGAATATAAAGAAGAATTTGACAAAAATGAATACTATTTATCATTATTAATTACAACAAATGAGCAAATTCAGGAAATAAACCGTGAATACCGTCAAAAAGATGCTCCAACCGACGTAATTTCCTTTGCCTACAATGAAACCGAAAACTTTGGGGCAGTAAATATGCTAGGCGACATTGTAATCTCAATCGAGCGGGTAAAAGAGCAGTCTAGTGAATACGGACATTCTGACGAGAGGGAATTTTATTATGTCTTGTGTCACGGGATGCTGCATTTGCTGGGATATGATCACATTGAAGAGGAAGATAAAGTTGTTATGAGAAGACGGGAAGAAGAAATTTTGAATAGATTTAATTATAACAGATGATTTATAAAATCTGTTTATTTAGAATTGTTTAAAAATCATTGAATGCAGAAGGGATTGAAAATTTTGGAAGAAAAAAATAAAAAAAATAAAAAATCAATATTTTGGTTATTTCATAGGAAAGATAGATATAATTGGGATATAAAGAAGGAGAGAGCAAGAGATAAAAGACTTGTAGACAGCTTTAATTTTGCAATTGAGGGGATGATTTCGGCATTACAGAATGAGAAACATATGAAAGTCCATATACTTGCGGCAATTATAATTGTAATTCTGGCAATTGTGATAAATGCGAGCAAAGTGGAAATTCTTATAATTTCACTGTCTGTATGTTTTGTAATAATTACCGAGCTTATAAATACAGCAGTTGAGGCGCTTGTGGATCTGATTTCTCCTGAGAGGCATCCGCTTGCTAAACTGGCTAAGGATGTAGCGGCCGGAGCGGTTCTGATTGCTGCGATAAATGCAATTTGCGTAGGATATTTACTGTTTTATGACAAATTGCTGGATATTTTTGACGGTACGAATAAATTGCATATTATAGCAGGGCGGAAAGGTAATATTTCGATTTTGATATTGCTTCTGGTTGGAATTTTAGTAATTGTATTGAAGTCATTTTTTCAAAAAGGGACACCTCTTGAAGGAGGAATGCCGAGCGGACATAGCGCAATAGCTTTTGCGGCTTTTGGAATACTGCTTTTTATGACATCAGATATAAGAATACTGATTTTAGGATTCTTTATGGCGGGACTAGTAGCTCAGAGCCGTGTTAAATCTGGGATTCATAGCATAAGGGAAGTTCTGGCAGGTGGGCTGCTTGGATTTTCAGTTGCATTTATTATATTATTTGTGATGCTGCAATTTGGGATTTTATATAATTAAAAATTGAAAAAAGTTAAAAAATATGCTATAATACTTAGCGTTGGAAGTTATTTAACTTTGAATAATTTTACTGGGAAAATTAACGTAGAAAGTTCAAAAATTATTTAAATAAAATAGAAATTTAGGAGTTGAAAAATAAATTATGTTTCAAAAATTGGACGATGTTGTCTTAAAGCATAAGGAACTCACAGAAATGCTTATGGATCCTGAAGTCGTTTCAGATCCAAAGAAAATTATGGAGTATAATAAGGCTTTAAACAGCATTGATGAAGTTGTACAAAAATATACATACTATAAAAAGCGTAAAGAAGAAATGGAAAGCCTGAAAGAAGATCTGAAAGCTGAAAAAGATACGGAAATGAAGGAAATGATGCATGAGGAAATTCATTCGATTGAAGAAGAAATTCCACATCTTGAAGAAGAATTAAAAATACTTCTGCTTCCAAAAGATCCTAATGATGATAAAAATGTTATCATGGAAATCCGTGCTGGAGCGGGTGGAGATGAAGCAGCATTATTTGCGGCTGATATTTTCAGAATGTTTACTAGATATGCAGAAAGAAACCGTTGGAAAACTGAAGTCATTGACAAAAGTGAAATTGGGGTTGGGGGACTGAAGGAAGTAACATTTTTAATTAAAGGGCATGGCGCTTATTCAAGATTGAAATTTGAAAGCGGAGTTCACCGTGTGCAAAGAGTTCCAGCTACCGAGTCTTCTGGAAGGGTTCACACATCTACAATTACAGTTGCAGTATTACCTGAAATAGACGATGTAAGCGCAGTTGAAATTAATCCAAGTGACTTGAAAATTGATACATACAGATCAAGCGGAGCAGGTGGACAGCACGTAAATACTACTGATTCTGCTGTAAGAATTACTCACTTGCCAACTGGACTTGTAGTAACTTCGCAAGATGGACGTTCACAAATAAAAAATAAGGAAGCTGCAATGAAAGTATTGGCTTCTAAACTGTATGAAATGGAATATGAGAAACAAAGAAGCGCAGTTGAAAATGAAAGACGTTCGCAAGTTGGAAGTGGAGACAGATCTGAAAAAATCAGAACTTACAACTTTCCTCAAGGAAGAGTTACCGATCACAGGATTAAATTGACGCTTCATAGGCTGGATGGCGTTCTGGATGGTGATTTGGACGAGATGATAGATGCCCTGATTGCTTATGAGCAGGCAGAATTATTAAAAGAAGTTGGAAATAGCAATGAATAATTTGCTGGATATTTTGAATAAATCGGTTAATTATTTGGAAAAAAAAAATATAAAAAACGCCAGATTGACAGCGGAAAGTGTAATTTCGGAAGTAATGGAAATGGAAAGAATTATGCTTTATGCTGAATTTGAGCGTATATTATCAGAAGATGACTTGAAAAAAATTAGAGAAAAACTGAACAACGTGATAAGCAACAATAAGAAAATATCTGACAATAACGATTTTGAAAATATGGAAAGATCTGAAAAGCAGTTAAAATTACTGCTTGATAAAAGCATTTTGTATCTTGAAAAAAATAGTATTGATGAGAGTAAGTTAATTGCTGAAATTGTATTTTCACATGTTTTGAATGTGGATAGAATGATGCTTTTTACAAGGTACAGGGATGAAATTGAAGATGAAAAAATCGAAAGAATCAGATATTTTATTCAAAAAATTGGACGTGAAAAATTTCCAGTTCAGTATTTGCTGAACGAACAGGAATTTTATGGAAGAAAATTTTACGTTGACAAGGGAGTTTTAATTCCACGTCAGGATACAGAAGTTTTGGTTGAAAAAATGATTAATATTTTAAAAAATAACATTTTAAAAATAAAAACTTTGAAAAAAATTCAAAAATTCATCCAAAAATACTTGATATTGGCGTTGGAAGTGGTATAATAGGAATAACAGCCGCATTGGAAATAAAAGATTCCTATGTATTAGGCGTGGATATTTCTGAAAAGGCGCTTGAAACTGCTGAAAAAAATAAACAACTTCTGAAAGTTTCAAATATAAAATTTTTAAAATCAGACTTATTTGAAAATGTTGAATTTAAGCAGTTTGATATGATAGTGTCAAATCCACCGTATATTTCCCTTAATGAAGCTGGTATTATGTCAGATGACACTTTATTGCATGAGCCAAGCGAAGCACTTTTTGCAGAAAATGACGGATTATATTTTTATTATGAGATTTGTCAGAAGGCAGCTGATTATTTAGTTGATTTTGGATATTTATTATTTGAAATAGGCTATAAGCAGGGGAAAAATGTTGCCAAGATTATGACAAGTTCAGGTTTTAAAAATGTGGAAGTTATAAAGGATTTAGCTGGATTGGATAGAGTTGTCGTGGGACAGAAATTATTAAATAAAATTGAAAATTAGCAAAATTTTGGATTTTTAAATTTTTTAGTTTAGAAATCAAGAATTGTTTAATAAAAAAGAATGGAGATGAGTTAATGATTAATGATAGGAGAATTTTCAAAAAGACAGGAGCGTTATTATTAGGATTAACGTATTCAATAATATCATTTGGAAGTGAGAGTATTAAGGAGGTGGTCTCAACATCAGAAAATGTTGAAACTGTAAATACGCCAAAACCTGAGCCAAAATTGGTAGCTTCAACAAGAACAAGCGTTAGTAATTCTCAATTGGAAAAATTAATAAAGAATCAATATAATAATAAAAGCATTGACTTAAATGTAAATACAAGTTTGAGAAATATGCGGGACAGCGGAAGTTATGAGCGTCCAAATGTAAATACTTATACAGCGAATAGAAAAACACAGCAAGGGACTCCTGATATGAAATTATCAAAAGAGCAGCTGCTGGCTGTAGCTGAAAAAATTTTCCAAAATGAAACAGGAGGTGTTAGAAACAATTTAGTTGACTGGAATGATGGGGAAAACTTCCCGTCGCTTGGAATAGGGCATTTTACCTGGTTTAAAGCAAGTGGTGGCAGAAAAGGATTTGGAGATAGCTTGCCTGACATGGTTGCTTACTATAAACAGCAAGGTATTACATTGCCAAAACTGCTTTCTGAATTTAGATATTCGCCTTGGAGCAGCAAGTCAGAATTAATGGCTAAAAAAGCTAGTGGTGATAAGGATATTCAGGAATTAATCGCATTTTTTGATAATACAAGGGATATTCAAGTAATGTTTATTTACGACAGATTAAAAAGTTCGCTTGATAAAATGCTTGAAGCCTCTTCAAATAAAGAAAATTTAAAAAATCAGTTTGACAGAATGATGAATACTCCTAATGGGCTTTATGCGTTAATTGATTATGTGAACTTTAAAGGTGAGGGATTAAAAGGCGTTTCTTCATATAATAACATAGCATGGGGATTAAGACAAGTGCTTGAAAATATGAAGGGAACAGCAGTAGGACAAAGTGCATTAGTAGAATTTAGCAACTCTGCGAAGGATGTATTAGCAAGACGTGTGAGAAATGCTCCAAGAAACGAGAGAAGATGGCTGCAAGGATGGTACAACAGAGTAGACACTTATAAAACATTTGAAATTGGAAGAGCATATTAATTGAATAACAATTATGGCAGGGAATTATTAAATTCCCTGTTTCCTTTGAAATGAAGAAAAAATAAAAAAAGAAAATATAGAAAATAGGAGAAATAAATTAAATGAAAATTTCAGATTTTGATTTTGAACTGCCTGAGGAACTGATAGCGCAGTACGCTGTAAATCCGAGAGATCATTCAAAATTACTGGTATTAAATAAAAAAGAAAAAACATTGGAACATAAAAAATTTTATAATATTGTAGATTATTTAAAAAAAGACGATGTTCTTGTAATTAACCGTACGAAAGTTATTCCGGCAAGACTGTTTGGGCATAAGGAAAATGGAGCTGTGCTGGAATGTTTTTTATTGAAAAGACATGATATGCATATGTGGGAAGTTTTGCTAAAGCCTGCAAAAAAATTGAAAATCGGGCAGAAACTTATATTTCTGGAAGGAGTCTTGGAGGCAGAACTGCTGGAAATTAAGGAAGATGGAAACAGAATTGTAAAATTTAATTTTGAAGGAAGATTTGAGGAAATTTTGGATAAATTGGGAGAAATGCCGCTTCCACCGTATATTATAGAAAAACTGGAGGATAAGAATCGATATCAGACTGTTTATGCTAAGGAAGGGGAATCAGTAGCAGCACCAACTGCAGGGCTTCATTTTACAAATGAACTTTTGGAGAAAATTCGTGAAAAGGGGGTTATTATCGCAGAAGTATTTTTAGATGTGGGACTTGGGACATTTCGTCCAGTGCAGGTGGAAAATGTTCTGGATCATAAAATGCACAGCGAAAGATACAGAATACCCGAAGAAACGGCTAAAATTATTAACAAAGCTAAAGAAAGAGGGAATCGTGTAATTGCAGTAGGAACTACATCAGTAAGAACGCTGGAATCTTCTGTTGATGAAAATGGTAAATTAATAGCCTCTGAGGGTGATACAAATATTTTCATTTATGGAGATTATAATTTTAAAATTGTTGATGCAATTATTACAAACTTCCATTTGCCAAAATCTACACTAATTATGCTAATTTCAGCATTTGGAGGAAAAGAATTTGTTTTTGAGGCATATAGGAAGGCAATTGAGGAAAAGTACAGGTTTTATAGTTTTGGGGATTCGATGTTTATTTATTAAAATCAACTATAATATAGCAATTCTATCTTAAAGGAAGAGCAGCTAGATTTATTTAATTTTTATTAATCTGATAATTTTAAAGCACACCCTAATAACAAAATATAAAAAAATTTAAAAAGCTTGGCATATTTTTTTATAATGTTAAAATTTTTACAATCTTTAGAAAAATTTTTAAAGATAGAAAGATAGTACGGTCTATTCTTAATATTTTATATAGATTAGAATTAGTTAACAACTGGAGCAGGACGATAATAAACATCAGCTTCAAAACAATACAATGTAATTCCTCTTGCTTTTACAGCTTTTGCTACTTCTGGATCAGGAGTAGCAGGAGTGTATCCAACATATTGTTTAAGGGCATTGTTTAATCCGGAATTTACTATATAAATTTTAGTTCTTCCCATATTTGATAAGTATTTTGCATAATCCTGTGCTGCTTTGTCATATCCGCCAGTAACTGAAGAGCTAAGTTGAGTGAAGCTTCCTGAGTTTTCTATGTATACCCATTGATATCTGCTTTGGAGTTGTGCTATTAATGTTGATTTGGAGATGCTTCGTGCCTGTACGTTCGAAAAACCTATAATTGCTGATACTAAAAAGGCTAAAATTAAAGATAACGGTAATTTAAGTTTTTTAATCATAATATATCCCTCCGAATAATAAATTTAAATTTTACATTATGAAAAAACAAAAATATGCCAAGCTGATATGGATGTGATACCTCATCTGTATAAAATTGAATTTTTTGTTTCAATAATTAACAGATTCAATTTATCATAATTATTATAGCATAGAAAGATTAAAGAAAAATGAGAACTTTCATATACACTCTAATATAAGTCATATTGTTTACCTTTCAATATACGGGCCATATAAATTATTTAGATATAATAAACTTTTTATTTTTTTCTTTGATTATTCATATTAAATCCTATTTAAAAAATAGAAGTAAAATTCTATAATAAATAATTTAATAGCTTTGTCAAAAAAAATGACTTTAATTCCATGAATTTTTATTTTCTATTCTTTAAATGAGAAATAGTATTAAATAAAATATATTATGATAATAACAATTTATTTTAATATAGTTTATTTCAACTTTTTACATTTTTTTGTGGTATAATATAGTGAAAGTAAAAAATGCAATTAATTGTGAAAAAATTAACTTGAGATTGAACTGATAGTTATAGCTATTTACCAATTTGAAAATTGATGTGATTTTTGTTATGTGAATCCGAAAAGAGATTGAGTACAGATTAAACTTTTTATTTGAAAATTAATTTTTTAATTAATACTTAATCTTATATTTAAATGTATAAAGCGGTATTATTCAAATAAGGAAGGGATAACTATGAAGAATGATGATTTTAGGTGTAAAAACTGTGGAGGAATGATGCGATTTGATTCAAAGTCTAAAAATCTGAAATGTGAAAATTGTGAAACGGAAGTAAAATTGCCTGAAGTTCTTACATGGAAAAAGCACAGCATAGATGAATATGAAGAGAGAATAAAAAATGAAGTGCCTGAAGAGAAGACAGTAATAGAGTGCAGCTCATGTGGAGCCACAATTGAAATAAATTCTCTTGAAACTTCAAAAAAATGTCCATATTGTGATTCGAATATCGTAATGAGCGAAAAGGCGGTGTCTGTTCTTGAACCTGACGGAATGAGGCCTTTTGCGGTGGACATAAAGGAAGTTGGACGGCTTTTTTCAGATTGGATAAAAAAGAGATGGTTTGCTCCAAATGTTCTAAAAAATTTGTATCAAAGCGGAAAAGTTACTGGAATATATCTGCCGTACTGGTCTTTTGACAATAATGCAGACAGCAACTATGCTGCTGAAGGCGGAATAGATAGGACAGAAACTTATGTGGAAGATGGAAAGACAAAAACGAGGACAGTTACAGACTGGTATTATGTAAACGGAAATGTTGAAAATGAATTTAAAAATATAATAATGAGAGCTTCAAAAACATTAAATGACAGGCTTATAAAAAGTCTAGGCGGCTTTAATGTGGAAGAAACAATAGATTTTGATTCAGGATACTTGTCAGGATATAATTCTGAAATTTTTAAAGTTCCAATGAGAGAAGGGTATGAAGAATCTAAACAAATAATGAAAAATAGAATACACGATACAATCAGCTCAGAAGTGCTAAGAAAGTATGACAGAGTGAGAAATATAAGATTTAATGTTTACTGGAGCAATGAATATTATAGGCTTTTATTATTGCCTGTGTATTCAATGTCATATTCTTTTAACGGGAAATCCTACCAAGTTGTTATAAATGGGGAAAATGGCATTATAGTAGGAGAATATCCAAAATCTGTAGTCAAGATAGCGTTAGCTGTTATAGCGGCAATAATCGTAGTGTCAATAATAATTTACTTTATGAGTAAATAAATTTATAAAAAATAATAGGAGGAATTGAAATGGCTAGTATTTTAGGAAGATTTAAAACAATAATGGCATCTAATATCAATGCGTTATTAGACAAAATGGAGGATCCTGAAAAAATGATAGATCAGTATTTACGGGATATGGAAAAGGATCTGGGGAGTGTAAAGGCTGAAACAGTTGCTGTAATGGCACAGGAAAGTGCAGCCAAGAGAAAAGTTGCAGAATGCGAAAATGAAATTAAGAAAATGGAAGATTATGCGAAAAAAGCTCTTCAGGCAGGAAATGAAGCTGATGCGAGAATGTTTCTGGAAAAAAAGGGTTCTATTAAGATAAAGCTGGAATCCCTGGAAAAAGAAAAAATGGTTGCAGTTGAAAATTCTTTGAAAATGCGTGAAATGCACGATAAGCTTACATCAGATATACAAAAGCTTAATGCAAGAAAAAATGAAATAAAGGCAAAAATAAAAATGGCAAAATCTGCTCAAAAGATTAGCGCAATGACATCTTCTGATGGAATTAGCGGGAAAATGTCATCATTTAATTCTATTGAAGAAAAAGCTGACAGAATGTTGGATGAAGCAAATGCCACTATAGAGCTTAATTCTCCAAAAAAAGATGAAGTGGATGATCTTATGAAAAAATATGACAGCGAAGAATTAGAAAGCTCATCAGCAGTTGATGATGAAATGGAAAGACTGAAAAAGGAAATGGGATTGTAAAAATTTGAAAGGAGAAATTTACTATGGGATTATTTGGAAATCAGCTGGCGAATGTGGTAGAATGGGAACAGTATAATGATGAAATGCTCTTTTGGAAATGGTCAAACAAGGAAATAAAAAAAGGATCAAGATTAATTATACGCCCTGGGCAGGATGCGATTTTTCTTTTTAATGGAAAAGTGGAAGGAGTATTTGAAGATGAAGGGAGTTATGATATTGCGTCACAAATAGTTCCTTTTTTGTCAACATTGAAAGGATTTAAATTTGGATTTAACTCAGGAATGAGAGCAGAAGTGCTTTTTATCAATACAAAGGAAGTTACTGTAAGATGGGGAACTAAGAACGCTATTAATATTCCGGCACCAGGACTTCCAGGGGGAATGCCTATAAGGGCCTTTGGTACAATGGCGTGCAAAATTGATAATTATAACGTGCTGATTGATAAAATTGCCGGAATTAAACAGCAGTTTGATATTGGCGACGTAAAGGAGAGGGTAATTTCAATGCTGGATCAGCTTCTTATGAAATGGATAGCAAGAGAAGGGAAGGATATGTTCAACCTTCAAATAAATTCATTTGAAATAGGAAATGGAATAAAGGAAGACATGGACTTTGAGATGCGAAAAATAGGACTTTCTATTCCTAGTTTTTCTATTTCCAGCTTCAGTTACCCGGAAGAAATTAAGAGAATGCAGGAAAAGGCAGCAGGCCAAAGCATGGTTGGAGATATAAACAAATATACTCAAGTGGCTATGGCTGACTCAATGGAAAATGGAGGAGGTGCAGGAAATATGGCTGGAAACATGGCAGGTATGCAAATGGGAATGATGATGGGACAGCAAATGTCAAATCAGATGAACCAAATGAACCAGCCAAATCAAATGCAAAATAATCAACAATCTTCAGGAAATGCTCAATCCACAGGAAATAGCGCTGCACCGAAGTTCTGTCCAGAATGCGGTACAAAAACAAATGGCAGCAAATTCTGCCCGGAATGCGGTACAAAATTATATTAATTTCTATAATCAGATAAAAATCATATGGGCTAATATTTCTTAATATCTTTAAGATAAGCCCATATTTTTCTATGAGCCTCAGCACGGCTAATGTGTTCATGTGCTAAAACTGTTTTGCTCCTGTTACTGTTATGATTATCTCGTTGTCAATAACACTGACATTTGCACTCGGTACAAAATTAAGAATTGTACAGTAAATATACTTGAAAACAAAAAAAGAATCAGGCTTATTAAGTAAGAAAGCATATAAGGATGTGGTTTTTATGAAAAATAGCTTTTTTAAGAAATTGTTGGTATTTTTATTATTATTTATTATGATTCCTCTTATTGGATTGGATAAACCTTATAAAAGATTGGACAAATTGCATGCTACAGGAATAGGCGCTCATCTTATGTCGTTTTATGAAACTGTTAGTAAAACTTGTGAAGGGCAAAAGATTCATTATAAAGGAGATACGTCTTTGGGAACTTTGCTCAAATTTAAAGTCCATCAAGATGGAATGAAAGTAAAAGTGGAAGAAGTGGAATTTCAAGATGCCAAAGATAATAAAATAACATTTAAAACTGTTCGTACGCTTTTCACTGTAAATCCTGTAAAAGGTAAACTTTATTGCTTTGAAGGAGTATTGCCTGATGGAATAGCGGATAAAAGAATGACTATAGAATACAGAGGTAAAAAAATAAGTTATTATTTGCACAATAGTTTAAACCATGTATTGGTAGAAGGGAAAGATGGGCCGGAGCCGATGGAGCTGGATACGATAGAATTCTATTCAGGTGATGAAGGTGATAAATACTAGAAATGATGCAATCAGACAGGTTATTGACGATGATCAGCTTAATATTAAAGGGAGCCTGTATATATCAAAAAACATGATCCTTAAAACTAATTTTTATATTTAGCCGTTAGATCATGTTTTATATTATTTTAGTAAACTCATAATAAATTATTTTAAAATTTAGCTCAAAAAATTATAAAAGTTACTATTTTTTTAAAATTATTCAATTGACAAAGATTAGTTAAGATAAAATGCCTGTTTTAAACCATCATAATCCATTATTCCTTCGTTAACATTTTCTATAACTGAATTTTGTATCATTATGTTTGTTGGAACGTTTTTAATTTTAAAGCCATTCATTAATGACTGAGTAGCGTCATAATAAACAGGGAAGGTAAATTTGTTTTCTGCAACAAACTGTTTTGTCGCTGTTAAATTTGTTCTTCTGCTTGTAAATACGACTGCCACGTTTACGCTATCCTTATTTTCTTCATAAAATTTTTGGACTTCTGCTAATTCAGCATGGCAATGCGGGCACCATTCAGCGGCAAATACTAATAATGTAGGCTTACCGTTATTGAATATTTTTCTGTTTTTTATATATTTCCCATTAAAATCCCTTAACTCGAAACTAGGAATTTTTGTTCCAGCTTCCATATTTACCTCAAGAGGTTTTGCCTTCCCGTATCCAACTAAAAATACCATAAACATTGAAATAATAAGTAATAATTTTTTCATTTTTATCCCTTCTTTCTATAAATTTAAAACTCTCAACTAGATTATATAACATTATTCAAAATATGTAAAATAAATTTTTTTACAAATATATTATTTTTATTTGACATTATCTGTAAAAATTATTATAATTGTATAGGTAGTAAAATAAATTTAAAATCAAACTCAAAGAAGTTAAAACTTAGTTAATAAAAATTTTTAAAATAAATTAGATATTGTAAAATAAAGGAGGATTGAAAAAGTTATATGAAAAAAATAGGAGCAATAGTAGTAATAATGCTGGTTATTGTTTTTTTATCGTGGCAGACAGGGAAGGTAGAAAAAAAATCGTTGAGTGGTGTTTCCAAGGAACAGATTGTATTAGAAAAAAACAAAGATAAATATAATAAACATATACGGTTTTATAACAGAATATTAAATATCGATAAAGGACTTTTGTATTATTTTGAAGATGCGGGAATGGATAAGAAGTTTAAAAATATTCAGACTGAAGATATTGAAGCGAATATTGCGATAGATAAAAACTTTATTGATAAATTAAAGGAATTATCAGAAAGCAAAGAAAAAAAAGACGAACTGGATAAAAAGGCGATAGCTATGATTCCAATACTTGAAAAAATGCTGCCAGTTGCAGAAGAAATGAGAACTTATTATAAAAATAAACAATATTTGAAAGATAATTACGCAAAAGCGCAGACATTGCATACAGAATTACTTGCCTCGCTAGATAAATACAATCAAGTGACAAAAAGCTACAAAGAAGTTTTTGAAAAAAAATCTAATGAAATCAAAAAATTAATGATAAAAGATTATGACAAACGAAAACAGTTTATAACATATAATCAGTTCATATTTATTGAGGAAGGCGACAAGATCATAAAGGAAATCCATAAGCAAGGGCTGGATGCAAGCGATTTTACAGTAAAGGGAAATGCTAAGAAATTCAAAAAAATTCAGGAAAAGATGGATAAACTTTTTAACAAATTTGAAAAATCCATAAAGAATACAAAACAGCTTGGAAAGGAAGGATACAATCCTGGAGATCACAGTGAGTTCATTCAGAAAGCAAATAAATTTAAGCAGTCTGTAAACGTATTTATCCAAAGAATAGAGAAAAAGGAAAAAGCTTCACACTCATCTGTAAGCGACAGCTTCTTTGCACAGACTGAGGAAGGGACACCAGAAAATGTACTTGCAAACTTTAATGAAGTGATAAAGGAACATAATAAATTATTGGCTAAAAAAGTTAAAAAATAATATTTATAGTTAGTTTACTTAAAAATTATAATAAAAATATGTAAAAAGCAATGAATTTCCATTTTCGTTTTAAATTAGAATTGCTATAAGATAAAAAAGAGAGATTTGATTTTATCAGATTTTTCTTTTTTTTTGTAAAAATGTGGTATAATTTTAGTGAAAACAATGTATTAAGGAGTGGTAGCAATGAAGAAAGCAGTTATATTTTTGGTGATGGTATTTGGTGTGAATGCAATGGCACATTTAGGACTTCCGTGTTCGTCAGAAGAAAAAAAATGTGTTATAAGAGGTTTTAAGATAGATGGAAATGTTCTGGATGAATCTGAAGCATCAACTATCAGGGAGATTATCAATGATTTGAATAAATATGGTAAATCTGGAACAATTGATATTATAGGGCATACAGATTCTACAGGTTCACGAAAACATAATTTAAAATTATCAGAAACAAGAGCAAAAAACTTTGCAAAACTAATGAGGAAATATGGGCTGGATAAAAGATTTTCCTTTGGAAAAATAAAAGGCGAAGGGGCAAATTCGCCTGTGGATACAGACGAAAGAGCTGAAGGCAGATACAATAATCGAAGGGTTGAGATTTTTTTGAATAATGTGGAATTTGAAAATCAGCAAAGTAAATAAGATTTAAATTTTAAAGGAGTTAAAGAAAAAGGATTATGAAAAAATTAATTATACTTTTGGTGATAATAACAGGTATAAATATGCAGGCAGAGGAAATTTTAAAAAAAGAAGAAAAAATTAATACGGAAAATACTAATTATATTCCAGAACCCCCAATGTCAACTCAGATAATTTGCGGTTTTCCACCTTGTGATTTGACATATGGAAAATGCATAGTTCGTGGATTTAAAGTAGATGGAGAAAAAATGAATGAATCTGAAAGTTATGATTTGAAATACATTGCAAATATGCTTAATACCCATATAGAAAAAGGTTCCCTTGAAATTATAGGGCATACAGATTCGACTGGTTCAAAAAAGCATAATTTGAAATTATCGTTGGCAAGAGCAAGAAATGCAGCTAAATTATTGCAGGAATATGGACTGGATAAAAGATTTTCTATTGTAAAAATTACAGGAAAAGGTGGGGAAGTGCCTGCGGATACAAATGAAACTGTAGAAGGGAGATACAATAATCGGAGAATTGAAATTATTTTGAATGACTTGGAATATAAAAAGTTGAGATTTATAAATAAAAAAACTATTTTACCGAAATAAAATAGTTCTAAATTATAATATGAGTGATCTTTATAAAGTGGTGCCGCTTGTCGGACTCGAACCAACCACCTACTGATTACAAGTCAGTTGCTCTACCAGATGAGCTAAAGCGGCAAAAAAATCAACAAAATTATTATATCGGATTTTTCCCTTAATGTCAAGGGAAATTTTTATTTTTATTGAAAGAAAATTTTTTTAATGATATAATTATGACAAATATTTGGATGTTTTTGGGGAATGAAAATTATGGATATAAATTGAAATTTTTCAGAAAATAATTATTCGGAGCAACATGGAATCAGTGAGGCCGGGATTGATATAAATTCCATAAAAAACAGAAATTATATTTTATGTTGTTTGCTAACAGAATTCATAACTAATCTGCTATTCAAACGGGAAATAGTATGAAACTTTTCGGGGAAAACTATTTATTGCTTTGCTTGTTAAGAAGATATGTCAAAATTTGCTGGATACACAGCGGATAAAAAATATGTTTGGTTCTTTTCAAATTTGAATTAAGAATTAAATGAATTAGAAATTTTGAATAGCATAACTAGAATTTTTTAAAATAGCTTTAACGCTATAAATAAATTTTGATAAAATAATGAATTGAAAAAAGGAGAAGAAAGTTAAAAATGAAAATAGTATATTTAGATAATGCCGCAACTACGAAAATGTCCGACAAAGTGATAGAAGAGATGACAAAATCGTTTAGTGAAAATTATGGAAATCCATCGTCTGTACATACTTTGGGACAACGGGCAAAATCAACTGTGGAAAGGGCAAGACATATTATAGCGCAGAATTTGAAGGTGGAAACGACTGAAATTGTATTTACATCTGGTGGGGCTGAGGGGAATAATCTTTTGATAAGGGGATTTTTGAAGGCGAATAAGGATAAGGGGAAACATATTATAACGTCTAAAATAGAACATTCTACGATTTTGAAAACCTTTGAGCAGTTGGAAAATGAAGGATATGAAGTTTCGTATATTGGCGTTGATGAAAATGGAGTTGTGGATATTGAGGAATTGAAACGGGAATTGAGGGAAGATACCGCCCTTGTATCGATAATGTTTGTGAATAATGAAACTGGAGTTATTCAGCCAATTAGGAAGATTGGAGAAATTTTGGCAGAGAGAAATATATTTTTTCATACAGATGCAGTTCAGGCAATAGGGAAATTGGAAATTTTGCCAAAAGATTTGAAAATAGGAGCTTTGACGGTGACAGCACATAAATTTTATGGACCTAAGGGAGCAGGATTTGTATTTATTGATAAAAAATATTCGGTTGAAAAGGAAATCTGGGGTGGCTCGCAGGAAAGGAACAGACGAGCTGGAACAGAGAATGTCCACGGAGTTTTGGGGCTTGGTGTGGCACTTGAGGAAGTTTATGAAAATTTGGAAGAAATGTCAGAAAAAGAAGAAAAATTACAAACTTATCTAGAAAATAAACTGAAAACTGAAATTGTAAAACTTGGAAAAAAAATAAAAATAAATGGAGAAAAAGCGGATAGAATAAAAACAACAACAAATGTCTACATAGAAGGAGTGGATATACAAATGCTACTGGTAGCACTAGATTTAAGAGGAATCTGCATAAGCGGCGGTTCAGCATGCATGTCAGGATCGCTTGAAAATTCACACGTTTTGAAGGCTATGGGACTTACTGATGAGGAATTGAAAGGTTCATTTAGAATTAGCATTGGGAAAGACACTACTATTGAAGATATAGATTATTTTGTGGAAAATTTAATTGAAGTTGTTTCATAGAATTAAATAAAAATAACTTATCTGAAATTATAAGGATAAATTTTTAAATAAAAAAATAATTATATGTTTGAAATTGGAGATTAAAATAAATGAAGAAAAGCAAAAAGAAAAAATATAAGTTTCTGTGTGTGAGTGATATTGAGATTTTGGCGGATATGGAAGAGGATTTATTGAAGCAGAGATTTAAGGATATAGATTTTATAATGTCTGCTGGTGATGTTTCCAACAATTATCTGGATTATCTTGTTTCAGTGCTGAATAAGGATTTGATTTGTGTTAATGGCAATCATACGTATAATAGGGATTGTCCGATAGAATTTGCAAAGGTAATTAATGGTAAATTTATAAAATATAAGGGATTGCGGATATTGGGGCTTGATGGGAGCAAGGTTTATTCGTTTCAGGAACATCAGTATAGTGAAAGTCAGATGAAAATGAAAATTTTAAAAAATATTTTTTTTCTTCGTAAAGGTGTTGATATTGTTTTGAGCCATGCTTCGCCTGAAGGAATTCACGATAGAGACGATGGTGTTCATAATGGTTTTAGGGTTTTTCATAAGGTTATAAAGCATTTTAAGCCAAAATTGTGGATTCATGGACATATACATTTGTCCAATTTTATGAATTATCAGGATACAATGGTTGGAGATACAATGGTGTCAAATACGTTTGGATATAGGATATTTACTATTGAAAAATAAAGAAATGTTAAAAAAGTTGTACAGTTATTGAAATATTTTAGAAAAAGTGAATATTTGGAGGAAAAATGGAAAATAGGACTTTGATGAATGTGATGGAGGCGGAAGAGGCTTATAAAAAATTTTTGAAATCTTCAAGAGGTATATTTGGATTTAATTTTAAGAAAAAGGAGAATTTAAAGTCGTTTTCGGAAATTCAAAAGGAAGAAAATGCCTATAATAGTGTGAATTTAGGGATAAAGGAAATTCCGCTTGATAAAATAGTAGGAAGTGTTGAAAAATATGCAGATTTTGATAAAAATTTTGTTCCTAAAAATAATGTGGTAAAACAGAGATGGATAAATATTTACATTGGATATACGTCAGATAGTATGCTTCCGACGGTTATTCTTTACAAAATAAAGGATAATTACTATGTTTATGATGGCAATCACAGGGTTTCGGTGGCAAAATTTTTAAATTTTGCGACAATTGAGGCACAAGTGGAGGAGTTTTTGCCAACAAAGGATACGAAGGATAAGGTTATTTACAGGGAGAATATGATTTTTGAGAAGGAAACAGGACTTTCTGATATTTTTCTTTCAGAGCCAATAAAATATAAATATTTGAAGGAAGAAATCGAAAGTTATAAAAATCTTTTAGACAAGAGAAAAAATGAAAATTTGGATTTGAAGGAAACAGCTAAAAATTGGTATATGAATATATTTTTACCAATAAAAATGATACTTTCTGAAAATGAAATAATTAAAAATTATGAAGGTAATCCAGATGATGTTTTTTTGTTTTTTTTAGAACATAAATATTATTTGAGTAAAAATCATGGGAAAAATGTAGGATATTTGTATAGTGTAATTAACTTTATAAATTTAGTAAAAACAAACGAAAATAAAGATTTGGAAAATATTTGTGAAATTCAGACGCAAGAATTAATTGAAAAATGTAAAAAATTGGAAAAGATTGATAATGAATTGATAAATTCTAATTTTAAAGATGAAATGCAAGCAGAAACAGAATTAGAAAATGAAATTGTAAGTTATTTTAGAAATGGAATAGAAAAACTTTCTAATAGATATTCCAGCTATTTGTTTGAATCTAAAAAAATGGCAAATAATGAAATATGGACTTATTTTGCTAAATATATTTTGAATTATATAAAAATTTTAAATGCTCAGGAAAATAATGATTTTAGCAATATGAATGGAGAAAATATTATTGAGGAAAATAACTTTGAAAAAGAGCAAATAACTAAACCAAAAATGAAATTTGACAATATTGAAGTAAACACACTGAACTATATCCTTGAAGTATTTTTACCAATTGTTGAAATATTTTTGAAAATAAATGAGAAAGATTGCTTTGTCGTGAATGAATACGAAAAATTGCAAAATGATTTTTTTTGTTTATTAAAATTAAAAAATTTGCTTAAAGCAGAAGGAAAATCTACTAAATATGAGAATATAATGACTGAAAATATAGAAATTGCGATAAATACAAAAAATAAAAAAGTTCTTTTTGGAGTAAAAGAGTTTCTTGTTTTAGAAAAGAAAAAGGAATTTTTGAAAAACTTGAAAAATCCTGAAATTTTTCAGGGGATATTGAAAAAATATGGAGAAATAAAAAAATACGAAACTTATGTAAAATTTTTTATAGCACTTGATAATTTTGGAGAAGAGGAATTTTTGAATAATTTGGAAAAAGATTTAAAAGAATTTTATTTGCAAGATGATAATGTGGTTGAGTACAAGACGGAAAAAGTTATGAAAATTGAAAATAGCGGCATTTTTGAAGATGATTATGAAATTGGATTTATAGATTTTTTTGTAATAAATTTGTTTGGTAAGTTATTTTAAAATTTGTTAATAAGGAAGGGAATTAAAATGAATAATACAAAAGCGATATTTATGGATTTGGATGGAACAGTGCTGACAAGTGAGCATAAGGTTTCGGAAAATTTGATAAGAAAATTGAGAAAACTGGAAGAAAAGGGAGTGAAAATATTTATTGCAACTGGGAGAACCTTTTCTTCGTCAAAGCCTTTTGTGGAAATGTTGGGGATAAAAAATCCAGTAATTAACTATAATGGAGGAAGAGTTGTAAATCCTTTGAATAGTGAAGTTATTTTTGAGAAGCCTGTTGAGGCACAGGATGTTAAGGAGCTTATTAGAATCTCGAGAGAAAAGAGAATTCATCTGAATTTATATATGAATGACAAGCTATATATTGAAAATGAAACAGACGAAGGTGTAAAATATTCAGAAAGTGTGGAAATTCCGTATTATGTAAGAAATTTTGACGAATTTATTGGAAAAACTTCCACAAAGGCGTTATTTATTGCGGAAAATGCGATTTTATTAGAATTGAAAAAGGAACTGGAAGAAAAATTACCGCATATTAATTTTGTATTTTCAAAACCATATTATTTGGAATGTTTGAATAAGGAAGTGAATAAAGGGCTGGCAATAAAGGAACTGTTGAAAAAATATGATATTTCCCCAGAAGAAACAATGGCGTTTGGAGATCAGTGGAATGATTTGGAAATGTTGAAGTTTGTGAAATATGGATATCTTATGGGGAATGCTACGGAAGAATTGAAACAGGAATTTTCAAAAGATAAAATTACTCTGTCAAATGATGAAGATGGTATTTATGAAGTGATAAAAGAACTTTAGGTATTTTTATAAAAATAGAAATTAGGTAGAAATTATGGGAAATAAATTTGTACATTTGAAATTGCATACGGAGTATTCGCTACTTGAAGGTGTTGGGAAGATTGATGAATATGTTGGAAGAGCTAAGGAAATTGGGGCAAAAGTACTTGCAATTACGGATACTTCGATGTTTGGGGTGATTGAGTTTTTTAAGAAGTGTAAAAATGCTGGAATAAAGCCGATTATTGGACTTGAGGTGTTTCTGGATGGGCTGGAGAAAGTGGGGGAGTATTCACTTACTTTGCTTGCTAAAAATCAGAATGGGTATAAAAATTTGTCTAAGTTGTCGTCAATTTCATATAGCAGGTTCACACGGAATCGAAATAAAATTAAATATGATGAATTGAAAAAATATTCGGATGACTTGTATATTTTGTCAGGCGGGATAAATAGTGAGGTTGTAAAGGGTATTCTGGACTTGGAAAATACTCAGGTTAGAAGGGTTATTGAGAAACTTGGTAAGGATTTTGGGGATAATTTCTTTATTGAAGTTCCTGCTGTGGAAAGGCTGGAAAAGGCTAGGAAAATGCTTTTTGACATTGTGCGTAAAAATAAATTTAATAATTTTGTTATTACAAACGATGTTTATTATCCAAATCGGAAAGATGCAGTTTTGCAGAAAATTGTGGAATCAATAAAAGAGGGAAGCAAAATTGATACAGAAAAATCGGAAAATAGTGAAATTTTGTATGATGATTTATATCTAAAATCTGAAAATGAAATAGAAAAAAGTTTTGAAAATAAGGAATATAGCGAATTTTACGAAACTGGAATTAATAATGTGGAAAAAATTGCGGAAAACTGCAATGTTGATTTTGAGTTTCATCATTTTAAATTTCCAAAATATTCGTTGCCGCAAAATGTAAGTGAAAAGGAGTTTTTACGAAATCTAGTATTTAAGGGACTTTTTCACAAATATTTGAAAAAATCTGTTTCAGATTCTGAAAAATTGCAGCTGGATAAAAATTTTGAGATAATTGAAAAAGAAATTGCAAAAGATGAAATTGCTGGGCAAAAATTGAAAGAAGTTAAAATTCGGGAAGAATTATTAAAAAATAATTTGGAAAATGTTTTGAAGCGTGCAGAGTATGAGCTGGAAATTATTGATAAAATGGGATACAATGGATATTTTATCATTGTCTGGGATTTTATAAAATTTTCACGTGAAAATGGGGTTTACGTTGGGCCTGGAAGGGGTTCTGCAGCTGGAAGCATTGTATCGTATGCTTTGAATATTACGGAAATTGATCCACTTGAATATAACTTGATTTTTGAACGTTTTTTGAATCCTGAACGTATTTCGATGCCTGATATTGACATAGATTTTGATCAGGAACAGCGGGAAATTGTTATAAATTATGTGGTGAATAAATATGGAGCGGAATATGTGGCACATATCATTACGTTTGGAACGCTAAAGGCAAGGCTTGCGATTCGTGATGTAGGGCGTGTGTTAAATGTTTCACTTGTAAAAGTCGATAAAATTGCTAAAATGATACCGTTTAATACAGAACTGAAAGATGCCCTGAACAATATCCCTGAAATTAGAAAAATGTATGAAACTGACAAAGAAATAAAAAGGGTAATTGATTATTCGCTTAAATTGGAGGGAAAAGTGCGGCATGCTTCTGTTCATGCAGCTGGAGTCGTTATTTCCAAAGATGTGCTAAGTGATGAGATTCCGACTTATTCTGATGGGAAGACGAAGATTGTTTCGACACAGTATCAGATGAAGGAACTGGAAGAGCTGGGAATTTTAAAAATGGATTTTCTTGGCTTGAAAAATCTCACGATTTTGCGAAAAACTGTGGAAAATATTGAAAAAAGACGAAAAACAAAAATTGTATTAAATGATATTCCTCTAAATGATGAAAAAACGTATGAATTGCTTACAAAGGCTGATACAATGGGAGTTTTTCAATGTGAGTCGGCTGGAATCAGAAGCCTTATGAAGAAAATGAAAATTGAAAAATTTGAGGACATAATTGCATTGCTTGCACTGTACCGTCCAGGACCTTTGCGAAGTGGAATGGTGGATGATTTTATCAATGTGAAAAATAACAGGACTGAGATAAAATATATTGATGATTCGCTAAAATACATACTTGAGGAAACTTACGGGATAATTTTGTATCAGGAGCAGGTTATGAAAATTGTGAGTGAAATGGCAAATTATTCACTTGGAGAAGCTGATGAGCTGCGGCGTGCAATTGGAAAGAAAAATCCTGAACTAATGAAGAAAAATCGTGAAAAATTTGTAACAAATGCTCAAAATAAGGGAGTTTTATCGAAAAAGGCAAACGAAATTTATGATTTAGTGGAAAAATTTGGTGGATATGGATTTAACAAGTCACATTCGGCAGCTTACGCTCTGATTGTTTACTGGACAGCATATTTTAAAGCAAATTATCCATTAGAATTTTTTGCTGCGATAATGACAACCGAAGTGCATAATCTGGATAGATTTGTTGTTTTTGTGAATGAAGCTAAGGAAAAAGGAATTAATATATTTTTGCCAGATGTGAATTTGTCTGATTATGATTTTAAAATTGAAGAAAATCAGGTGAATAATGAAAATTTTGGAAAGGTTGGAATAAGATTTGGACTTTTTGCGATAAAAGGCGTGGGGGCAGCATTAATTAATGAAATAAAAAAAGAACGAAAAAATGGAAAGTTTGTTTCCTACAAAGATTTTGGATATCGGATGAAACAAAACGGAATTACAAAAAAACAGCTGGAATCACTAATTTTATCGGGAGCATTGGATGGGCTTGATGGAAACAGGTTTGAAAAATATAGATCCATTGATAAACTTCTGGAATACAGCCAGAAAAAATACGAGTCCGAAGAAGATTTGCAAATGATTTTATTCGGCGGTAAAAAAGAAATGTCAGTTGATTTCCAGATGAAAAAAATGATGAATTTCCCCAAAAAGTCTTGCTTCAAAACGAAAAGGAATATTTGGGAATCTACGTTTCAAGCCATCCTTTAAATGAGAAAAAAAATCTAATAAATATAATTTCCCATAATAAAATATCAGAAATTTCTCAAAAAGAGCTAAAAAGAGTACGAATTATTGGAATAGTAAAAAATGTGAAAAAATTTGCAACACGGGCTGGAAAAGAGCCGATGGTAAAATTTGAAATGGAAGATTTTCAAAAAAGCATTGAAGTAATCTGTTTTCCAAGAGAATACATAACTTTTGGCTATAAAATCACGGAAGGGCAAATTATGGTGCTGGAAGGAATTGTAAATTCCGAGCAAAATAAAAATACAGTAATTTTAAACAACATTTGCAACATTGAAAATCTGGAAGAAAACAAGAATCTGAAATTATACATTTTAATTGACGAAGAAGTGAAAGAAAAAAATCAAAAACTAAAAGAGATTATTTTAAAAAATAAAGGCGATAATCAAGTATTTTTGGCATTTAAAACTAATGAGAAAAAGGAAGTTGTGAGATTGTCTAAAAAGTATAATGTGAATCTGTCGCTCAAGTTTATTAGGAAAATTGGGAAATTAGTGGGAATTGAAAGGATAAAGTTGAAATGATAAAAAAATTAAAGGAGTTGAGATATGTTTTTTTTAAATAATAAAAAATTAAAAAAATCTTTTAAAGTAACATTCATAATGATGATATTTTTTACAATAAATATTGTAACATTTTCTGCGAAATCAGAATTTTTGGCAATTGGGAATTTAAAAATTGTAAGACAGGAGCCGCTAATTATAAAGAGGGAAGATTTGAATATTACGATTGAGAAAAATAAAACAATAAAGGTTGAAAGTGTTTATACATTTGAGAATATTGGGAATTATAATGTGAAATCGACGTTTATGTTCTGGCTGGACACAAATATTGAGAAGAGCTTAAAAGAGGATTTTAGTAATAAAAATACGAATAACCGAGGGAAATTTGTAAAAAATATAAAGTTTTTGACAGACTATAAAAAGGCACAAAATTTGAGGGCAGTTATAAAATTTGATGAAAATATTTATGAGAGTCAAGTTACAGATAGTATCCAGCGTGAATGGTTTGCCATTTCAAAGGTTATTCCGTCGATGGAAGAAGGGAAAATCGCTGTTTATTATGATTTGGTAAATACAAAATTTTCAAGAAATAAGGATTTTGTGTACAGTTTTGAGCTAGTTGACAATTTTTTTAACAAAAATAAGGCGGAAATATTGTATGTAAATGTTTATAATAAATCGGATTTAAAAATTGACAGTATAAATTTTAAAGATTATGAATTTAAAAATATTAGTAAAAATAATACAAAAGAGCATTACGAACTACTAGAGAGTGGAGTAAATCTGGATGGAAAAATTTCAATAAAATTTAAGTAGGGTAAATATTGGTAATTTTGCCAGAAATGTAGTAAAATATACACAGATTAATTCAAATATAGAGAGAATCACAAAAATTGAAATGAGGGAAAAATGAGAATTATAGCAGGAACGTTGAAAAATAGGAGAATAAAGTCGAGGGAGGGGAGAGAAACCAGGCCAACACTGGAAAGAATAAAGGAGGCAATTTTCAGTATAATTGGAGAAAAAGTTGTTGATGCAAAGTTTCTGGACTTGTATTCAGGAACTGGGAATGTTTCATTTGAAGCACTTAGCCGTGGGGCAAAAAGGGCGATTATGATTGAAGAGGATAAGGAGGCACTTAGAGTAATTATTGAAAATGTGAATCATCTTGGCGTGGAAGAAAAATGCCGTGCTTATAAAAATGATGTTTTTCGAGCGATAGAAATTTTGGCAAGAAAAAGTGAAGCATTTGATATAATCTTTTTAGATCCGCCTTACAAGGAAAATATTTCAACAAAAACGATTGAAAAAATTTCGGAAGAAAATCTTTTGGAAAAGGATGGAATTATAATTTCAGAACATAGCACGTATGAGAAAATGGCTGATAACATTGGTAATTTTGTGAAATACGATGAGAGGGATTATAATAAGAAGGTGGTTAGTTTTTATAGGTTTGAAGATTGAAAAAATAAAAAATAAGGAGAAATAAAAATGGCAGTAAAAAAACAAAGTTATGAAGAAAATATTACACAAATTGATGAAATTTTGGAAAAATTGGAAAGTGAGGAATTGTCGCTAGATGATTCAATTTCTGAATATGAAAAGGCGATTAAGCTTATTAAGGATTCGGAAAAATTGCTTGAAGCTGGGGAAGGGAAAGTTATGAAGGTGCTTGAAAAAAATGGAAAAGTGGAAATGGAAGAGTTTGAATAAAAATTAAAGATAGATTTTTGAAGGTATAGAAGCAGAATATTTAAAATTTTTGAGTTCAGTTTTTAAGTAGATTTTATTTAAAATAAAAATTTGAGTGACGGGGGATAAAATGTTACGGGAATATTTGGAAGAGAAAAAGAAGGTTGTGGAGAATAGCCTGAGGGAATTACTTGGGAATTATAGGGGTAAATATCCTGAAAAATTGGCAGAGGCAATGGAATATGCAGTTATGAACGGAGGAAAGCGAATACGTCCTATTTTGATGTATATGATTTGTGATTTGTTTGAAAAAAATAATTGTAAAAGTTATGATAAAATTAAGGAAATTGCCGCTGCACTCGAGTTTATTCATTGCTATTCACTTGTTCACGATGATTTGCCAGCGATGGACAATGATGATTACAGACGTGGTAAATTTACAGTTCATAAAAAATACAATGAAGCAATCGGGGTTCTTGTGGGAGATGTTCTTTTGACGGAAGCCTTTGGAATAATTGCTAATTCTAAAAGTTTAGGGGATAAAAATAAAATTGAGATTATTTCAAGATTATCTGAATATGCAGGATTTTTTGGAATGGTCGGCGGGCAGTTTGTGGATATGGAGTCTGAAAATAAGAAAGTGGAAATTGACACATTAAAATATATTCACGCTCATAAGACTGGAAAATTACTGACTGCTGCGATTGAATTGCCGATGATTGCTTTGGATGTTGAAAGTGAAAAGCGTGAAAAAATGGTGGAATATTCAGAATTATTGGGAATTGCCTTTCAGATTAAGGATGATATTCTAGATATTGAAGGGAATTTTGAGAAAATTGGGAAAAAATCAAATGATATTGAAAATGACAAGACTACTTATCCGAGTATTTTTGGGCTTGAAGAAAGTAAAAGGCTGCTACAGGAGTATTTGGAAAAAGCGAAAAAGATTATTTTTGACGAATTTGAGGGGAATCAGTTATTTTTAGAATTGACGGATTATTTTGGTAATAGGAAAAAATAATAAAAACCTTTTGTAAATATTTTGAAAGTTAGGAGATATAAAATGAATAAAAAAATAATATTTTATGCGGGATGTGTAATTGCATTAATACTTCCATTAATTAAAAGTGTTCACGCTTTTGCTTCGGGAATATCTCTTCTTATGGGAATTATTCTGGCAAGTTTCAGTTTAATTCTAGTTCCAAAAAATTTAGGGAAAATACGAAAACTTACGCTAAATTCAGCTGTCGTATTTTTTGGATTTGGACTTAGCATAAGCAAGGTTGTTGCTGTTGGAAGTAAAGGGATTTTTCAGACGGCAATTAGTTTGATTGTAGTTATAAGTATTGGGTTATTTTTGGCAAAAATTTTTAAAATGGAAAAGAAGTTATCACAATTAATTGTGTTTGGGACTGCAATTTGCGGTGGAAGTGCTATTGCGGCAACTTCTCCAGTAATTGAGGCTTCTGATGAGGATATTGCCTTGTCTACTGGGATAGTATTTATTTTAAATACAGTCGCATTATTTCTTTTTGCGTTTTTTATTAATTATTTTAAGCTAAATGCTGAACAAACTGGAATATGGACTGCACTAAGCATACACGATACCAGTTCGGTAGTATCAGCTGCAGCTTTTCACAGCACAGAAGCCTTGAGAATAGCCACAATTATGAAACTTACCAGAACTCTCTGGATTATTCCAATAGTTATCGTTCTTAGCATTTTAAATAAATCTGAAAATAAAAAGATTAAATTTCCAATTTTTATATTATTTTTCATTTTAGCTTCAATTATTGCAACAATAATAAATTTACCAGCAATTTACAGTTTACTTACTCAAATAGGGAAAATGCTGTTATCCCTTGCACTTTATATGATTGGAACTTCATTAAATGTACAGACTATAAAAAAAATGACTGGGAAAAATCTTTTGTATGGCGTTACTCTTTGGATTTTTTCGATAATTTCAGGGTATATGATAATGATGTTTTTATAAAAAGATCAAAAATAATTACAAGGAAATGAGGTACTGTGAAAATAAAAAAATTAGTTATAACATTATTAGTGATATTATCTTTAGAAATGTTTGGGTTTGATTCTAAATTGGACTACATTGTTACAAGAAGTGAAAACTATAAAATTTCTGAACAAAAAATGAAAAAAGAGTCTTTAGAAGTAAAAAAAGGTTTTGAAGCTGACAAT
Organism: Leptotrichia sp. oral taxon 223; assembly: GCF_013394795.1. Lineage (NCBI taxonomy): Bacteria > Fusobacteriati > Fusobacteriota > Fusobacteriia > Fusobacteriales > Leptotrichiaceae > Leptotrichia > Leptotrichia sp. oral taxon 223. The sequence goes on along the minus strand of NZ_JABXYU010000001.1, from coordinate 658,449 downwards.
AAAAAATACAAAAATAAAGTAAGAGCCATTATTAAAAACTTTATAGAAAATGCGATATCAAAACAATCATTTAGTGGAGATGAAATATTCGGTGCTCAGGCAATGAAACAAATGATGGTTAGTATGTTAGAAAAAAGTATTGAGCATCAAAAAAATAAAATAGAAGAAATTAGATTTTTTAATGATGAAGAAGCACAAGTTACTCAAAAAGTAAAAGTTTTTGGTAGTAAAGAGAGTGATTCAAAATTTGAAAATGAATATGAAGTTTTTAAACTTGTTTTAAAAAAACTACAATATAAAGATGCAGACGATATGATGGCTCAAATGAAAAAAATGGAGAAAAAAGAAGCTTTTTCTAAAATTATGGATGCTATAAGTAGAGTTATAGAAGATGAATTAAAAAAAGAAGAAAATTATGTGGAAATGACTATAACTGTTGATATGCATAAAGTAAATAATACTTGGCATGTAAAAAATCTAGATGAACAAATAAAGATGGTGGAAGCGATGTTGTCAAATTTAGAAAACAGTATGTAAAAAATAGGTAAGGATAGATAATTATGTTTATAGAAAAGGAAAATTATTATTATATTGAAGAGTTTGAAAAATACGGTATCACAGCGGTTTATACAAAAAAAATCGCTGGAAATATGTCTGATTACTGCCCAATTGAAAATCAAATAGAAGGTATCCAGAAAAAAAATCGTGAAAAGTTGCTAGAAGAGTTGAATTTAACAGATAAACAAGAAGTGATGGCATTTCAAACACATTCTAACAATGTGAAAATTATTGATGAAGATATAACAAAATATTATTATGAAAAAGAAGAAGATGTTGATGGATTTCTGACAAAAAGGAAAGATATTGCAATTTTTACGTTTTATGCGGATTGTTTGCCGATTTTTGTATACGATAAGGAAAATCAGGTTATAGGAGTGTGGCATTCAGGATGGCCGGGGACATTTAAGGAAATGATGAAGTCAGGGCTTTTGGAAATGCAAAAAAATTATGGGACGCAAGTAGAGAATGTGGTAATGGCGTTAGGAATTGGGATTGGGCAGAAAGATTATGAAGTTGGAAACGAATTTTATGATAAATTTTTAGAAAAATTTGGGAAAAGTAACAGAGAAATTGTGGAAAAGTCATTTTGGTTTAATGAAAAAACAGGAAAGTATCACTTTGATAATACAAAATTTAATGAACTTATGGCACTTAAATTTGGGATAAAAAAGGAAAATTTGATCGTGGCAACTGAAAGTACGTTTGATGAGAAATTTCATTCTTACAGAAGGGAAGGAAAAAATGCTGGAAGAGCTGCAGCTATGATTAGTTTTAAATAAAATTTACAGAAAAAAGGCATAGGAGATAGTAATGAATTTTTTAATAAAAATATGGATTGCATTTATTTTGGACTTGATTTTCGGAGATCCGGAGAAAATTACACATCCAGTCCAGGTTATTGGTAAAATGATTACATTTTTAGAGAAAAAATTATACGGGAAAAAGGGAAGCTTTATTGGTGGAGCAGTTTTAGGTATTTTAGTAGTTACAAGTACATTTTTAGTAATGTATGGATTTGTGAAATTGACAAAAATTGTAAAAGTTTTGCAGATTTTTGAAATTTATTTGATGTACACGGTATTCTCGGTAAAATCGCTGGCTCGTGAAGGAAAAAAGGTTTATAGAATCTTAAAATTAGGAAACTTGAAAGTGGCAAGGGAGAAATTGTCTTATCTTGTTTCACGGGACACTGAAAAAATGGATAAGGTTATGATTATTAGAAGTACGATGGAAACTATTTCGGAAAATAAGGTGGATGGTGTGATTGCACCGATGTTTTATATGTTTGTGGGTGGGCTTCCGCTTGCAATGGCTTATAAGGCAATAAATACACTTGATTCAATGGTCGGATATAAAAATGAGAAATATGCAAAGTTTGGTACATTTTCAGCAAAATTAGACGATGTGGTAAACTTTATTCCAGCTAGAATTTCAGGAATTTTTATAACAGCAGCAAGTTATATTTTAAGATATAATTACAAAAATGCCTGGAAAATATTTAAAAGGGATAGGAAGAATCACGCAAGCCCAAATTCGGCTCATTCAGAAAGTGCAGTTGCAGGAGCATTAGGAGTGCAGTTTGGCGGAAAAGTTTCGTATTTTGGAAAAGAAGTGGAAAAGCCGACAATAGGAGACAAGAAAAAGGAATTTAGATTAGAAGATATTAAAAAAAATATACTATTGATGTATGTTACAAGTTTTGTAGCGATATTTTGTTTTTCTATAATTTATTTGATTATAAATGGAATGTTTAATAGTATATTTAATTCGATTGTATATTTTATATTGTATTTTTTTGTTAATATGTTTTTATAAAAATTTATTTTTTTTAGAAATTATTTTTTCATACAAATAACATAAAAAATATGAAATTTTAAAATTTAATGTTCCAATTCCAGTTGCCAGAAGATTTGTCAGTACATGACTTTCAAAATATTTCTGGCTTACTTTCCCAACTATAAACATTCCCACACAAAATATTAACATTCTCTTCAAATATTCAATATTTCCACGTAATTTACCCCTATCCTGAAAGTATAAGATATTATGCACACCATTCACAAGCAAATTTATATTTATAGTAGAAATTACTGCCCCAGTTAAATATCCAAAATAAAATTCTACACACTTAAAAATTATCCCTAGAAGAAGGATTAATATCATAATAAAAATAGAAATAATATATGCTTTTTTTATGTTTTTTGGCATTTTTTCCAGCATTTTTCTTCCTTTCTAAAGCTATAATTATTTTATGTTATTTACCTGCTTTATTAGTGACCAGTAGCCAGAAACTGCTCCTATAATGAGAAAAATAATCAGAACAATTGGCTGATCTGTCTTAAACAGGTATTTTTTCAAAAGTAAATAAAATCCCAGCATAATTAATACTGGTAATGCCAAAATATAAACCATATTTGTTGCAAGGGCAAAGTATTTCATTAATTTGTTGTTTCTTCTATTTTTTAATTCTTTTTCATTATTATGCCTACCTAGTTTTTTTTCTATTTCAAAAATCTTTTGTTTTTGTTTTTTTTCTTCCGCTTGTACAGTTTTCTTTTCGTCAGTTATTTCATTTTCTTTTTTCAAAATTTCTTTTTTGTCTTCTAATTTCATAATACGACTTCCTTTTTAAAATTTTATTTATCTTCTGATTTATAAATTCACTAAAACCTAAAACTCCTACAATTTTTATCAATTTAATATTTTTAAATTTTAACAATAATTACAATTTTTTTAGTACAAAAAATATTCTGCTTTCTCCAAATTCAGGATTAGAAGCAGTGTCAAACACTTCAAAACCGTTATTCTGAACAGTTTCCACAATCCATTCAGGCTCGTAGATAAATTTGTACTGCACTTCATTATATTTCCTAAATAAGTTATCACTTTCATTCTCACGGATAAATAAGTCAATTTCCACCAGATGCTTTCTTTCACTTAACTGTTCGTGTCGCCAGATGCTTGTATATTCAGGCTCTTCATCCAGAAATACATCATTTTCAAATATTTCCTCAAAAATATCTTCTGTTACAGCATCAAAAATTAAATATCCGTCTTTTTTCAAATTCTGATTACATTTTTCAATAAATTTCAAAAATTCCTTTTCATTTTTTAAATAATTTACGGTGTCAAAATTACAAATAATATAGTCAACTTGCTGAATTTCATTATTTTTGCTTACATTATCATAATGTACAATATTTTCCTTCACTAATTTGTAATTATGTACCAAATTCCTTTTTAATAATTTTTTTTCAGATATTTCCAGCATTTTTTCAGATAAATCCACTCCAACGACTGAAAATTCATCTCTTAAAAATCGCCATATAAATTCTCCTGTTCCACAACCTAGATCCAAAACAGTTCCCTTGTTTTTTATAAACATTCTCAAAAATTTATACCATTCGTCATAATTTACATATTTCATAAAAATATCGTAAATTTCAGCAAATTCCTTGTGCATTAATTTCCTCGTTTCTTTTAATTTAAATTATATGTTATTATAACATTTTTACTGTAACTTGTGAACTGAGTTTAAGAATTTTGACAAATAAAAAAAAGCAAAGAAAAAACTCCCAACTATTAATTGAGAGCCTCCAGGATTAATTGTTTTCAGGTTTTTTCAGTTTAGCTTCCCATTCGCTGACTTCGTCTGGGAAATAATCCAGAAATTTATCGACTTTTTTACCTTTAATGTCAATGTCTAATATTTTGTCATCTTGCCGCAAAGTTCTTAATACACTTAAGTCTTCACGATTTTTTGTTCCACCGATAATTGTATGTTTTCCATTCAGATTTTTCATTGGCTGCATAGTTATGAAAAACTGGCTGCTGTTAGTATTTGGTCCTGAATTTGCCATTGCCAGTATTCCTTCAACGTCAAAAGTCAGCCATTTTGTAAATTCATCTGCTAGAAAATAGCCTGCTGTACCAGTTCCATTTCCAGCAGGATCTCCGCCTTGAACAAGTGCATTTGGAATAACCCTGAAAAAAGTCAATCCATTGTAGAAATTGTTTTTTGCTAAAAATACAAAGTTTGCAACATTTTTTGGAGCGGCTTCAGGATATAGATAAAATGAAATATCCCCTTTTGTTGTTTTTATAACCGCTTCCAATTGAAAACCTTGCATAGCTTTTTCAAATTTCTTTTCTTCCTTTGATTTTTTTCCCTTAGCATTTACAACAGTTGCCATTAATAACATCAAAATGCTAACCAATACTACTATTTTTTTCTTCATAAACATCCCTCACTTTATTTTAAGCTATAATTTTTTATTCACATATGAAAATTCATCACTTAAATAAATAAAATTTACCAAATTACATAACTATTTATTGTATAGTCTTTTTATGTGCGTTATCATTTCTTCGATTTCCATTTTACCATTAAAATCAAATTCCAGAATTCTAAAATCAATATTTTCAATTTCCATATTATATTTCAAAAGTTCTTTTTCCTCCAGAATGTTGTCATAAATAACAAGCACAGAAAACTGGTTTCCAAAACTATCCACCAGCTCCAATGTATTAATCACACGATTTTTTGCCATATTAAGGGAATTTCTTATTATCTCGTTTGCTGTCTTTTTATTTCTGACTTCCTTATAAAGTTCGGAAATTATCATAGGCAGCTTTATTGCAAATAATATTTTCAGCTCTTCCCTTTTCTTAAATTTTACTATTGCCATTTTTAAAATCCTTATTTTTAATTTTTGTAAATTTACCCTTGAATCGCTTTTGTCAATGGCGGAATGATTTGTTTCTTTCTTGAAACTACACCTTTCAAAGTTACTAAATGGTTGTAAACTTTTTCTCCAAATGCTTTTTCAATGACATCATTTCCATCTCCTGAAACAAGAGCTGCAGAGTCATTTGTCAAAATATTTGTAATTGCAAGCATAAAGAATTTCAGCCCTTCTTTTGTAATAATATTGTCAATTTCAGCAAGCAATTTTTCTTTTCTTTCCAAAACTTCCGATTCATTTACAGTATTAACTTGCGCCACACCAATTTTTGCACCATCAATTTCAAATATTTTCATATCCATATTTAATAATTCCGCTTCAGACTTATTCCCAAGTGCAGTTCCAGCCTTTAACATTTCAAGACCATACTCATCCGCATTTACTCCAGCGATTTCAGCCAATTCCTTACCAGCCTTCACATCACATTCTGTACAAGTTGGAGATTTGAAAAGTAGTGTATCTGAAATAATCGCACTTAACATAAGTCCAGCAGTTTCCTTGCTTGGTACAAGATTATTTTCCTTAAATAATTTTAAAATAATTGTCGCAGTACATCCGACAGGCTCTACTCTTGCATACAAAGGCTCATCCACATTAAAGTTTGAAATTCTGTGATGATCAATTAGTTCCAAAACTTTTGCCTCTTCAAATCTTTCAGCAGTTTGAGTTCTTTCATTATGGTCTACTAAAATAATCTCTTTTCCAGCCACATTTTCCACCAATTCAGGCTTTTCAGCCTTAAAATAATTCAAAGCATACTTAGTTTCCTCATTAATTTCTCCAAGTCTTACAGCCTTAACATCTTTTCCCAATTTATTTTTCAGTTCTGCATAAGCAATCGCCGAACAAATTGTATCTGTATCTGGATTTTTGTGTCCAAAAACTAATATTGACATATTTTTTCCTCCTAAATTTTAATCATTTCATACTATTATAACCTATTAATCTTATTTTTGAAATAGAAAAATCCGTTTTTTTCAAAAATCACTTTAAACTTCCAATAATTTCACATCAATTTCATAATCTGTTGAAACTTTTTTGCTTAAAATATCCCTATACTCATTAATCTGCTCCTGATACTTCTCATTCGTTTCAGGCTCAAATCCAGTCTTGTAATCATAAATATAGATTTTCTTATTTTCCTCATCAATGTTAATTCTATCAATAATACGCTTTTTCCCATCAGAATCATAAATTTCAAATTCCGTGTAAACTTTGTATTTCTCATTATAAATATCACTATTTTTTTCAATGAATTTTTCCATTCTGACAATTAATTCTTCTACAATTTTTTTTCCCAGCATATTTCCGTATCGGCTCAAAAGAGCAGATTTTGCAATTAATTTATCAGTTTTCAAGTTATTTAAAATGTGTTCAAAGTAGTAGTGCATTGCAAGCCCTTTTTTACGTTTAAACTCCTTTTCCAAAGTTATACTTGATTTTTTTATTTTAAATTTATCATCAGAAAAATAAGTTTTTAATATTTTATTATTTATTTTATTTTTGCAAAGTTCAGTATTTTCATTAGAGTTTTCAGGAATTTGGTGAATTTTTCTTTCTGTTTCAGTAATTTTTCCAATTCCAAATTCTGTATTTTCATCGTAAACATCAATTAGTTTATTGACTAAATCATCAGAATATCCATTTTTTGTTATGTAAGCCTCAAAGTATAGTAGCAAATTTTTTTTCGCACGTGTCAAAGCCACATAGTCTGCATTTATTTCTTCCATTTTTTCCTTTTGGGCATTTTTTTCAGCGATTATTCCATATTCTTTTATATTTTTCACATTTTTAGCATATTTTGAAAATGTTATTAAAAAATTAGTTACGCTGGAAAAATTATCGTCGTAGTCAAAATATGTTTCAAAAGTTTTAAAATTATTTCCGCCAGTCTTCCCTTTTCGGTAATAGATTATCGTGTCAAATTCCAGTCCTTTGGATTTATGGATTGTCATCAGATTTATGGCGTTTTCATCCGAACTGCTTATTTGCCGCAAGTTGTCCTTTTCATCTTCAATATGTACAACAAATTCGTACAAGTTGTCAAATTCCTTTAGAATATTGAAAAATTGAAAAATATTTTTTATATCGCTGTTTGTTGAATAAAAACTTGTCACATCAAAGTCTTGAATAATTTTTTTTGAAAAGTTTTCTTTCGCATATTTGTCGTTCAAATTAATTGAAAGCTTGTAAAGATCCTTTATTTTTTCCAAAGTTTCAGAAAGCGAAAGTCTATTTCTTTCCATAAAATCAATATTTTTATATTCCATTAAATTTTGTTTTTTTTCAAAATTTTCCAAGTTTTCTACAAAATATTCAAAACTATTCTCATTTTCCAAATTTTTATGAGAAAAATCAATATTTGTTGTAATATATTTTTCAATTAAATCTTTATTTTCCACTAAATATTTTACGTGATCATTTAGGCAGCCAATCAAATCACTTCGCATAAATTCCAATAAATAAATAAAATTATGATAAACAAAAAATTTTATCAGCTTGTACAGCGGTTTAACAGCCCTGTAATCCAGAATCGAAGAGTTGCTTTCAAGCGTAAACGGAATTTTTTCCTCATTCAGTCTTGCCGTTATTTCCGCAAGTTCCCTATTTCCACGACAAATTATACAGCTTTTACCAAAATTCTGAATTTTTCCTTCCTTCAAGTTTCGTATCATTTCCTCGTATGCTTTTTCAGGCTTTTCTTCCTCGTCTCCATATCTAGATTTTCTTTCTTGAAAATAATATCCAAAATAACCCTTTTGATAGTCCTTGTCATCACGATACAATGAATTTGTGTATTTCCAGTTTTCATTATAGTTGGTAAAAATTTTATTCACATTTTCAATAATCTGCTTGTGGCTTCGATAGGATTTTTCCAGATTCTGAACATTTCCACCGATTAAATTTTCCAAATTTTCAAAAAGTTCCTTTTCTCCGCCACGCCAGTTATAAATACTTTGTTTCTCATCGCCAACACAAATTATATTTTTTGCACTTGAAAGCAGTAATTCTAAAATTTTCCATTGTAAAATACTCGTATCCTGAAACTCATCAATCATAATTGTATCAATCTGCCCACCGATAAGTTCTAGAAAATCTTCAGTAACTGCGTTGCTATTCTTATTATCAGTCTTTACAAATCCCAGTTCCTTGTCAAAAATAAACTTATATGTGTAGGTGGAAATATCCGTGTGAGTAAATCTTTTTGTATTTAATTTCATTTGTTCTGCAATATCGAATATAATTTTTGCCAATTCCTTTATTTTTTTGTCAGTCGGCAATACTTCCTCATTAAAAATATAATTTGAAACTGTTTCCCGCAAAATATTCTGCTCTTCTTTCATTTCATCCAGCAGTTCCTTGACATCTTTTCCGCCAGTTTTTTTTCCATTCCAAATATTACCTTTAGCAAAAATATCATCCGATTTTTCCAATATTAATTCTATTTTTTTATCTTGCACAGCAGAAATATCAAAATTATTTTGATTCAGTTCTTCAAACTTTTTAAAAATATCAGTAAATTTTCCATTCAATATTTCAATAACTTTTTTTCCTTTTATCTCAGCAATTTTTTTCACGTTTTCAAAAATATTTTCAAAATTCTCTACAAAACTTCTACTTGATTTATTATTTTTTAAAATTAAATTTGCTTCCTTGTAACTATCGCCAGCCAGCAAAAATTTCTCCTGCATGTCCAATAGCGATTTTACAATTTTCACATAAGTTGAAATATTTTTTCTGTCTTTTTCCTCATTCAATATAAACTTAAATTTTTCAAAATAATAGCTGTTTCCAATTATTTTTATCAAAATATCGTTGTAAAACTCATCTTCTTCCTTGTCAATTGTTTCATAATTGTAAATACCAAAATATGGAGCAATAGTATTTTTAAAAATTCTGTTTGTAAATCCGTCAATCGTGTAAATCCTGATTTCATCCTTATTTTTTATCATTTCAAAATATACATTTTGCAAATTTTCCTTCAAAATTTCGCTGTCAGAAAATCCATAAAGTTCTTTCAGGCTGTTTTCCAATCCTATCCAGTCATATTTTTCAAATGCAATCTGATACAGAAAATCATAAATACGCTCTTTAATTTCGGCAGTAGCCTTTTTCGTAAAAGTCATTACAACGATATTTTTATAATTTACGCCTCTTATTAAGTTTGCAATGTATTCCAGCGATAATCTATAAGTTTTTCCAGTTCCTGCGCTTGCCTTCAAAATAATTTTATTCTGCTCTTTATTATTTATATTACTTGCTTTCTCCATTTAATTCATCCTCCCTTCTGCATACATTCTTAAAAGTTTGATAAGTGTAATTTTGCACATCTCTTACATCACCAATATCATAATAATCGGTTTCATAATATTTTTTCACAACTTCCCGAATATCTTCCTCATTTAGAAAATCTTCGTCCTTTTCCCTTGTATCGCCAATTATATCGCCATCCCAAACATCTACCACAAATCTCTCTATTTCCTGCCCATTTTTTTCAGGCAGCATAACAGAATAATAATCCAGCTGTTTAAAGGCATTTACGACTTTTTCCTTCTTTTCTTCCCCTTTTTTATTTTTCAAAATACCAGATTTATAGTCATACAAAATCTCCTTGTTTTTCAATTTTATATGTAAGTCAATCATTCCGTTTATAAAAATATTTTCATAAATTTCCTTTTCAGATTTCAGTTTTATTCTTTCTTCCGAATAAATTTCGATTTCTTCTTCATTTTCCAGTGTTTTCATCAATTTTTGCAATATTTTTTCAACAGATTTTACAATTTCCTCAAACGAAACTTTTTTATAAAATTCCAGATATTCCTTCGGAATTTTGTACTCAAGTGAATTTAAGATATTTTTTAACGTTTCCTTAATTTCCTCATTATTTATAACAAATTTCCTCTGCTCAAGCAGTTCTTTGTTTTCCATTACGATTCTTTCATAAAGCCCATGAATAATGTTTCCAAACATCAGATTATCAACTTTATCCTCAATTTTTTCAACTTCTGTATTTCCAATCATCTTTTTCAAATAATATCCATACTCAAAATTCTGCATTTCCTCAAAGGAATAATACCCCAAACTCACTTTTTCAGCCTTAATCTTATCCAAATCCTTTTTCAGTTTCGTTGGAATAAATTTCCCAATTTCTCTTGATTCCCAAGACTTTTCCACATTTTCCAAAAAGTATTTCTTAATAAAATTCAGCTCGTCATTTTCATCTATTTTATTTTTTTGTGCCTCTATTCCATATTTCAGCTTAATTTCCTCAACAACTCCAGCGGAATCTATGTTTTCATCCAGATTTTTTACATAGGACAAATATACATTTTTTGCTCCTAAAATATTTTGATAAAATTTAAAAATCTCAATTTGCTTTTCATCATCGCTTACAGGAAGTCCCATTTTTGCACGTTGAATTTTTGTAAATAAATAATTGTTTATATTTATTTTTGGAAATGTGTCCTGAATATTAAGAAATATCAGATTTTCCTTTTGTGTTTCTGAAATTGCTGAAAATGAATTAATTGAATATCTTGAAATATTTTCACTGTCCTGTTCATCGCTTTCCTCAAGATTCAGGCTGATTGACTTCTTATCCAAATATTTCAAAAACAATTTTAATAAACTTGCCGAAACACCATTTTCATTAAAAAATCCTTTCCAAAGATTATCAAATGAAAAGTCTTCCAGCACTACCATTTCCGACAATGCCTCAAAATATTTATCTCTGACATCCTTATCAATTTCTCCACTTCTATCAAAAATCATTTCAAGATAATTCCCATATTCCTCAAGCGTCTGATAGTCAAAAATCATTTCAATTTCATTAATAAAATTAATCAGTCCCGCAATTTCAATATCTGCTGTTCCAGTAAGCCTGCTATTCAATTTTTCTGCAATCTTAAAAATTTCATCTCTTGAAATATATTTATAATCCTGCCCTATAATTTCCATAAAAAAATCATACGACTTTTTTAAGCCAAAAATTTTCAAAAAATCATTAGATTTAAAAGCGGCATACAAATCTTTCATTCTGATTTTTAAAGACTGTCTATAATTTTTTATAAATTTCACATTTTCAAAATTTTTTTCCATTTTACTATCAGAAAGTTTTAAATCTTCATTTTGAATATGTTCAACATTATTATTTTTTTTAATTTCAGAATCAAAATCATCATTTTCCAATTTTTTCCCAATAATTTTAACATTTTCCAAAATATTGCAAATCAATTCCAATATCTTATAAATCTTCGTTTTCTGCATCGTAAGTTCCAAATTGGAAGAAATTTTTTCCTGCCTTAAAAGCTGATAATCCTTTTTCCCATCTTCTCCATTATCCTGCAAATCATAAATCTTATAATTTACGTAATTTTCGTCCTTTTTTAAATCTTCAATTTTTTTTCTATTAATATTTTTCATATTTTGAATAATTTTTGTATCCGCAGTTATTTTTTCATTCTGAAAATACTTATCATTTTTTAATTTTATTTCTTTTTTATTATCATAGTTTTCTTTAATTTCATTTTTTGTTTCATTATTCAAAATTTCAATTTCATCCAGCTTTTTTACAAGCCCCAAAAGCTGTGAAAATTTATTTTCATACTCAAAAATCTCAATATTTGTCCCAAAATTTTCCAAAAACTCATTTTTATCAGGAATCGAAAAACTGTCATTTATTTTCAATTTTTCCTCATTAAAATCATTTTCCAAAAGCTGCAAAATATTTTCTACAGCAATTCCTCTATTTTCAATATCTTCAATTAACTCCTTTTCAAATGGCGTAATTTTAACTTTATTTACAAAGCAAATTTTAGAAAACTTCTTCAAAAAATTATCTGATATATTTTCCACATTTCTAAGCATATATGGTAAGATAAGCCCTTTCTGCTGCACACACTTTTTTATCTCATTATCAATCTCAATCAAAGTTCCAAAAGTTTCAACTTGCCACTTTTCCAGCTCAATTTTTTCCAAATCAATCTTATATTCCTGCAATTCCGCAAATAAATTATAGTAATTATAGGCAACATCAATAATATCATAATAGTTATTTACCTTCATATCCTTTTTTAACTTCTCAGTCAAAGCATTGTAAAACAGCACAACCTGTTTTTCTTCTTTTACCACAATTTTATCAGTAACAAAGACATTCTCATAAAAATCATAACTATTCATCATCTTAAAATTCTGAAAAATCCCTAATTCCTGCTGTATTTCCTCATTCTGTAAAAATTCCCTCTTTATCTCAAAAAACGAAGCCGAATTTTCAAATACAAAAAGCGTATCTTCATTCTTTTCAAATTCTTTAAACAATATATTTTTTAAATCAGATCCAATTCCTTTATAACTAATTTTCATAATATATTTTCCTTCCTTAATATCAAAAAAACTAAAATTAAAATTAGAAAAAATCACAGCCATTGTTCTAACTGTGATTTTAATATTTTTATAAAAAATCAAAAAAATTTACTTTTCAAAGATTATCTTACAATTTGGAATAAGATTGCGACAACTAGAAATAATGTTGCGACGATTTCTGTAAATTTTTCAATTCCTTCTTTTTCTTCATCCAAAATATTAGCAGAACTTTTTGCTAAACCTTGGCTTCTGTCTGGCTGTAGTAAAATTACGCTTATCATAATGATTGATAATATTACTAGAGCTACAATTAATAAATTTTCTAACACGTGTTCCTCCTATAATCTACAAAACAAGAGAATAGCTAATCAATTTTTATTTTTTAAGTTAATTATTTAGCTGCTGCATCTCCGGCTTTTATTATTACAGCGAATTTTTCAGGAATTAAGCTTGCTCCTCCTACTAATCCACCGTCAATGTCTGTTTGAGCGATTAAGTCAGCTGCATTTCCATCGTTCATTGATCCGCCGTATTGAACTGTTACGTTTTCTGCAACTTCTTTTCCGTACAAGTCAGTTAATAATCCTCTGATGAATGCATGAACTTCCTGAGCTTGTTCTGGAGTGGCAGTTTTTCCTGTTCCAATTGCCCATACTGGTTCGTAAGCAAGTACAACGTTTGCCATTTCAGCAGCTGTTACGTCTTTTAATCCACCAACAATTTGAGTTTTTACAACATCATTAGTAGTTCCAGCTTCTCTTTGCTCCAATTTTTCTCCAATACATAAAATCGGTTTTAAATCGTGAGCCAATGCTGATTTTACTTTTTCATTGATGATTTCATCAGTTTCGTGGTAATATTCTCTTCTTTCAGAATGTCCTAAAATTACATATTCTACACCTAAATCTTTTAACATCAATGGTGAAACTTCTCCAGTATATGCTCCGCTTTCTTTAGCGTTCATATTTTCAGCAGCAATTTTAATGTTGCTTCCTGCAGTTTCTCTAGTTGCTGTTTCTAATGCAGTGAAAGGCGCTCCAATTATGATTCCTGCATTTTTCACATCTGCTACTAAAGTTTTTAATTCATTGAAGAATTGTGCAGCCTCTTTTGCGGTCTTGTTCATTTTCCAGTTTCCAGCTACTATTACTTTTCTCATAGTTTCTCCTCCATTATTTATTTAATATTTTACATTTTCTTTTATTTTATCACATATTGCTTTTTTTATCAATGCTAATACACGAATTTTTCAATTTGATTTTTTATATCTTTTATGTTAAAATTCTTTTAAGCAGCTAAAGTAAATAAAATCCAAAAATATATTAAAATCAGGAGGAGTGAGTATATGGACAACAATACGAGTGAAAACAAATCAATTGCAGGATTACGAGCCTATGCCGCAGCTTTTCTTATAAACCTGAGCTTTTTTGCAGGATTTAGAATTGAAGCCGCTTCATTTCCAGTAAAATTGAGTTTTTCAATGGGATTTAGCCTATTGATACCAATAATCGCATTAATTCTGGAACAGGAAAATGGATTTGTAAGAACCTATGCAAAACAGACATTGGCAGTAACAGTGCTATTGTTAATTTCAACATTTTTAAATATTATTATAGTCGTGGGAAATATTTTATTTTTCGTAATTTTTGTAATATTATCTGTTTTCCAAATTATTGCAACAGTATCATCAATTTTGAAAAAAGAATTTAAAATTCCTTTTATAGAAAAAATTACAGATTTATTATTTGTAGACTAATAGAAATAAGGGGTGTAGGTTATTTTATGCCCCTATACACAAATTTTAATAAAATTTATGAAAAAGTTATTGACAAATTATAAAAATATATGATATACTAACTGAGTAACGTGTGGGTGGATGTCCGAACGGCTAAGGGACCGGTCTTGAAAACCGGCGAAATCGCAAGATGTCTGGGTTCGAATCCCAGTTCACCCGCCATTTAAAATATATATTTTTGGAGAAGTGGCAGAGAGGCCGAATGCGCTCCCCTGCTAAGGGAGTATCCGGGCTAAAACTTGGATCGAGGGTTCAAATCCCTCCTTCTCCGCCATTTTTTTTTAATAATTAAATTAATAATCAAAAAATGCATCTGTAGCTCAATTGGATAGAGCGTCTGACTACGGATCAGAAGGTTATGGGTTCAACTCCTGTCAGGTGCGCCACTTTATAAATAAAATATAGTATTTACATAGTTTGAAGAGATTTAAAAATATATTTGGGGACATTTTTAAAAATCTTCATTTTTTATTTTATACTATTTTCCATTTGAAGATTAATCATGAATTTTTTTGCAAGGAACCAAAACTCCTTGTCAGCAAATAATAAAATATAATTTCTGTTTTTTTAAATAAGATTTAGTGTTATATTATTTTTTATTTGCAAAGTAAAAATACTTAGCTTACAATTTTTTCTGTTTTAATATAATAATTTAAAGATATTTTTATATATTATAAAAACGTTAGAAATTTTTAAAACTACACATGAGAATAAAAGGAAAATATATTGAAAAAATGGATACTGAATGATAAAATATATTCAAATAAACTAAATTCATATACAAATTTGGTTTTAAAGTAGTTTGATATGTGTTAAAATATTTTTTATATAAAGTAAGGAGAGAGGTTATGAAGAAAAATAGTATAAAACTGTTATTTACTCTTTGTGTGTTTTTTGTTTCGTTTAATATTTTTGCTAAAAGCACTTCATTTAAAGCTGATAGTATTTTATTTACAAAAAAAATTCCATTTGAGAAATTACCGGAAAATATAGAACAGGATATGAAAAATGGAAGTATGAATTATATCAAAAATCAGCAATGTCTTATATCAACTTATAGAACCTTTTATAAAGATTCTAGTCTTAGCCATATAAACATTTATGCGACTTGCATGGAAGTAGATCCGCAGAAGAAAATTAACTGGGATCATCCTCAAATATCTGCTAGTGCTGAAATTAAAACAATTCATATTTTAGGAAAGGAAAATTCAAAAGCTCTTTTAAATGATTTGAGAAAAGGAAAAAGCACATTTTTCGGAGAAAGATTGGCGTATTATAAATCTTCTAATAAAAATTACAAGCCAAATGAATATTTCTATTTAAAATAATTAAAAAATACCTAAAATTAAGTTTGTATTTATAAAAAAAATTAAAATTTAAGAGTAATTGTAATTTACAGGCTCAATTTTAAAATAGTATAAATATAAGTTTATTTTAGAATATTAAGATTATAAATTATGAGTTTTTATTTTTAATAATATTGACTCATAATTTTTTTGGTACACAGATTGTATAATATGTTGTGACAAACTAAAAAAATATTTTTAAAACTAATGGAAAAAAATCTTTAAAAATGATACAATAATTCACAAAGGTAAAATTTCTAAATATCGAAATTTAGTATTTAATTTTAGAATATTTTAATTAAGGAAAAAGAGGTTTTATTATGGAAAATTTTGAAAAAACGGGAAATAATGATAATCTGGATAAAAAAAATGAAATAAAAAAAGTAAGAATTATAAAAAGTGGATATGGAAATGAAGAGCTGTTAAAGGATTTTTATGATTATTTACAAAAGAAAGGGATTCAGGAAGTTTTTGGCGTGGAAAAGGCAGACTTGATAATTTCACTTGGCGGAGATGGAACAATGCTGATTTCCGCAAAAGAGGCAATTACAAGCAATATTCCAGTTCTTGCGATAAATATGGGTTCTCTTGGCTATCTTGCGGAAGTAAAGCCGCAGGATGCTGTTAAAATGCTGCAGAATTATGAAAATGGAAATTATAAGCTGGAAGAAAGGGCTTTTCTTGAAGTAAAGTACGAGGACAATATTTTTTATGCGTTAAATGAGCTTGTAATAACAAAAGGCGGACATGAGGCACATCTGATACAAGTTGAAGTGTACTCAAATGATGTTTTTGTGAATAAATACAGGGCTGATGGAATAATTGTGGCAACTCCCACAGGTTCGACAGCCTATTCGCTCTCGGCAGGAGGTTCAATTGTCTATCCTGGACTAAATGCTCTTTCAATAACGCCGCTGGCTCCACAAAGCTTGACAGCCCGTCCAATTATCGTAGACGGATGCGAAGTTCTTAGTTTTAAAGCAACTTCAAGAGATGATTCGGTTCATTTGAATATTGATGGGAATCAGTGGTTTCAGATACAGCCCAATGATTTAGTGTCTGCAAGATTATCAAAGAAAAAAATTAAAATAGTAAAACCAACAAATAGCGATTATTACAGTATTTTAAGACAAAAACTAAAATGGGGAGATTCTGTATTGTAATTATTTGTTAATTTTTAAAAATTTATAATATTATTTGTCTGAAATAATTAGGAAATAAAGTTAAAAAAAAATAAAATAGTGAAAGGAAAAAAATGCTAAGGGAATTAAGATTAAATAATCTAGCAATAATAAAAAATCTGGATTTGGAATTTAATGAGAAATTTATTGCGTTGACTGGAGAAACAGGGGCCGGGAAATCAATTATTTTGGATGGAATTTCACTATTAATTGGTGAAAGAAGTCATGCTGATATGATTAGAAATGGGGAAGACAGCCTTTTTGCAGAAGGTGTCTTTGAGCTGAATGAGAATCAGAAGAGAAGGCTGAATGAGCTTGGATTTGAAATTGAAGATGACGAGCTTATTATAACTAGATATTTTGACAGGAATGCAAAGTCGAAAATAACAGTGAACGGGGCAAGGCTGACTTTGTCCAGGTTAAAAGAGCTTATGGTAAATATTATTGATTTAGTCGGGCAGCATGAACATCAGTTCTTATTAAACGATGAGTATCATCTGCATCTTCTGGACAGATTTTTGGATGATGAAGGAAGGGAACTTTCTAAAAAAATACGTGAAAATGTAAATGAAATAAAAAAATTGAATTCAAAAATAAGAAATATTGAAAATGAAAAAGCAAAAATTGCTGAAAAGAAGGATATTTTGGAATTTCAGTTCAATGAAATTGAGAGTTTGGAATTAGAGGAAAATGAAGATGACGAACTGGAAGAAGAGTATAAAATATTATTTAATGCCGGAAAAATAAATGAAAAGCTGGATGAAACTTCGCAATTGTTAAAGGAAGGCGAGTTTTCGATTTTAACGGCACTTGGTAGAGCGAGAAGAAATCTGGAGCAGCTTTCAGACTTGTCTGAGTCGTATGGAGAGCTATATGATAAAATTGAGTCAGTTTTGTATGAAGTGGAAGATATTTCGTATTCTGTGGACAATCTGGCTGGAGATGTTGAGATGGATGATGACAGGCTGGAAAAAGTTGTAGAAAGAATCAATGCTATAAATAAGCTGAAATTGAAGTATGGTTCGACAATTACGGAGATTCTTGAATATCGGGATAAAATTGAAAAGGATTTATCACTTGTAGAATTTGAAAATGAGGAGCTGGAAGACTTAAAAGCACAGAAAAAAGAACTGGTAAGCCAGTATTTCATTGATAGCGAAAGACTTAGTGAGATTCGTATGGAAATTTCTGAAAGCCTTCAGAATACAATTGACATTCAGTTAAGCGACTTAAATATGGAAAATGCAAAATTTAAAGTGGAAATTACAAAGACGGAGGAAATTACAGCTCATGGGATAAATAATGCGGAATTTCTAATTACGACAAATGTTGGGGAAACGTTTAAGCCGCTTGCCAAAATAGCGTCTGGAGGAGAAATTTCACGTATAATGCTGGCTCTTAAAACGGTATTTTCTACGGTCGACAATATTTCTGTCCTGATTTTTGATGAAATTGATACTGGAATTTCCGGGGAAACAGTGAGAAGAGTTGCAGAAAAATTACGGGAGCTTTCAAGAAATACTCAGATTATTTGTGTAACGCATTCGCCACAGATTGCTGGAAAGGCACAACAGCAGTTTTTTATCAAAAAGGAAATTGAAAATAACTTTACAGAAACAAAGGTACGGGAATTAAATACAGAAGAAAGAGTAAGGGAAATTGCAAGAATCATTTCAGGAGATAACATTACGGAAGCGTCTGTTAATCACGCTAAGGAGATAATGGGGCTATGGGACAAAAAAGTATTGATATAGAAAATGTGGAAAATGGAAATTTAGATTTAATCAAAAGCATTTCTAATACTGAGGAAAAAAATAATGAAACTAATTCAGAAGAAAAAATAAAAGGGAAAAAGAAAAAAATATCACGTGAAAATAAAATGCAGATCAGGGAATTTCTTGATTTTCTGGAATTTGAAAAGGGGAGTTCCCAAAACACTGTTACTGGATATAATCGGGATTTGATACAGTTTTTTCTATTTGTTCAAAAAAATTTTTCTGAAATTGAAGAAAAGGATATTTTTAAATATATAGAAAAATTGAATGAAAAATTGAGAAGAAATTCGGTTTTGAGAAAAGTTTCGGCATTAAAGACATTTTATAAATTCTGCTATTTGAATAGGGATGTGGAAAAAGATCCGACGGGCATGGTAAAAACTTTGAAACGTGAGCAGAGGCTTCCTGAAATTTTAACATTAAAGGAAATGAAGCAAATCGTGGATAATTGTCCGCACACGCCTGAAGGGATGAGAAATAAGCTGATTATTAAAATTCTAATTGCAACTGGAGCAAGAATTTCAGAAATATTGAATCTCGAAATAAAAGACGTGGAAAATCAGGACTATGAATTTATAAAGGTACTTGGAAAAGGTTCAAAATACCGTATAATACCGATTTATGACAGTCTTGAAAATGAAATAAAAAATTATTTGACTATTTACAGGCCAAAATTGAAAAATGCGAGCGAAAGTTTTAAGATTTTTCCAAATACCCGACGGGAAAAGTTCTGGAAGGATTTAAAGACGATTGCGAAAAATGCAAAAATTGAAAAAAATGTTTATCCGCATATTTTTAGACATTCACTTGCGACAATTTTACTTGGAAATGGTGCAGACGTGCGTATCGTTCAAGAAATATTAGGACATGCCAACATTACAACAACTGAAATCTATACACATGTGGAAAAGTCCAAACTAAAAATGATTTATGATAACATAAAGTTAGGAGATGATTAGACAAAATGAAGGAAAATCGTGAATTAAGAAGACATAAGGATGAAAAGTTGCGAGTATTATTAATTACAATAGTAACGTATTTTGTATTTCTAATAATAAAAAAAATGGGAATAGTAACTCCATATCTAGGAATCGTTATGCTAATTTTACTTTATATGTACGCAAACTATAATTTGATAAATATGTTTTTCATAAGTAAAAGAACGACTTTTAAAATATATGCCTTTCTTTTGCTGGAAGTAATTTATTTATATACATTTAACATTTCTATTAGAGGTGCTATCTTATACGTTATTTTCTTTTCACTTCTGTTTTTTTCCATAAGAAAAGATGAAGGAAGGGAAGAAATACCGAAAATAACTAAATTTGTTCAAATATTTCTTATATTTAAAGTAGTTTTTGTATTGACTATGTTGATTTTTTAATTTTTTATATAAAAATTTCTTTAAAAATATACTAAAAAATAAGTGGAAATAGCATTTGTAAACTATTTTATTAAAAATATATAAAAGTTAGAAAAAATGGTTGAGAAATGTAAAAAAAAGTAGTATAATGACAAGATATAATGGATTTTAAAAAAGATTTTGAATATTTAGATGAATTGGAGAAGTAGAATGGGAATTAACGTTAATAGAAGTTATGGAACAGACGACGTTATGAAATGTATGGAGGAAGCGACAGACAGAGCTGTAAATGCGCAAGCTGAAAAAAGCTTATTTCTTGGAGAATATAAAGAACGGATTATAAAGGCTCTTACCTTTGATGAAATAAAGGAAAAAGGGATTTATTATGAAATAGAAGAGGCTTTGGAAAATAAAGATGTGGCAAAAATGGTAATTTCACGTCATGCAAACTTTGATGATATAAAAAAATATATTGAAATAGCTAAAAAGAAAAAGATACCATATAAAATGATAGATAATCTAGTCTGTTCAGGGCAAATAGCACTTGTAGTAGCAGCAAAAGATGCCATTGTACACGAAGCTGGAGATGAAATTGTGGCAACATCGAAGTTGGAGATGTGCCATCTGAAACATTTGCCAGATGTATATTATGAAGCGATGGAAAGTGCAATTTGTGATTTTCATATGGATATTATAAAAAAAGAAATGCCAGAATACGCAAAAAATTATAAAGAATTAACTTTTATGGATAAACTCTTTGGATCAAAATGTCCAATATGTCAAAAATTAGGAGGAAAAAAACGTGGTTGATGGATTTAGAATAAAAGGAAAGACGCCTTTAAACGGTGTAATTAAAGTAAGTGGAGCGAAAAATGCAGCACTTCCAATAATTATCGCAACACTTGTTGCCAAAGGGGAGTACACTTTAAGAAATGTGCCAAATTTACGTGATATAAGAGTAACAATGAGATTACTTGAAGATCTAGGAATGCAGACTGAAAAACTGGATGATAACACTTACAGAATAATAAACAATGGCTTTAAAAGAAATGAAGCGAGTTATGAAATTGTAAAGCAAATGAGAGCTTCATTTTTAGTAATGGGGCCTATGATTGCAAACTTGGATGAAACTGTTGTTTCGTTGCCTGGAGGATGCGCCATTGGTTCACGTCCAGTTGACTTGCATCTAAAAGGATTTGAAATGCTAGGTGCAGATATTACAAGAGTTCACGGATATATTCACGCAAAATCAGATAATTTAAGAGGTGCGGAAATTCCTTTAGGTTTCCCAAGCGTCGGGGCTACACAGAATATTATGATGGCAGCAGTAAAGACACCAGGAAAAACTGTTATTTCAAATGCAGCAAGAGAGCCTGAAATTGTTGACTTAGGAAATTTTCTAAACAAAATGGGGGCTAAAATTACAGGACTTGGTACACCTAATATTGAAATTGAAGGGGTTAAAGAGCTTCATGCAGTGGAATATTCAATTATGCCAGATAGAATTGAGGCAGGAACTTATGTAATAGCGTCATTAATTACAGAGGGAGATTTGAAAATACAGGATGCAAGGCTTGAAGATCTGGGAGTATTTAAATCAGAATTGGAAGCTATGGGAGTGAAATTTGAGCAAAACGGAGATATTTTAACTGTAATAGGGAAAGCAAAAGACTTGAAGCCGTCAAAAATAAAAACATTGCCACATCCTGGATTTCCAACAGATATGCAGCCTCAAATGATGCTGCTTCAAACCCTTGTAAATGGTGGAAGCTCAATGGAAGAAACTGTATTTGAAAATAGATTCATGCACGTGCCTGAATTTAACAGAATGGGAGCAGATATTACCATAAGACATGGAGTAGCCTTTATAAATGGAGGGCTTCCGTTAACAGGTGCAGAAGTGATGTCTTCAGACTTGAGAGCGGGAGCGGCACTGGTTTTAGCAGCACTTGCGGCAGATGGTGAAACAATTGTGAACAGAGTTTACCATATAGACAGAGGATACGACAAATTAGAATTAAAATTAAACACAGTTGGTGCTCAAATAGAAAGAATTAAGCTAGATGTTTAATCAAATATAATATTTTAAAATCATTAAAAGTCCTTAAAGTTATGAGGACTTTTTTTTTCTATTTTTTAAATAGAGTTTAGTATCAAACCAGAATTTTTATTATTTAAAATAAAATACATCATTTAGACTTGAAAAGTGAAAAAAGTGTCGTATAATTAAAGTAGAAATGTTTATTAAAAAAATATAAATTTGAAAAGAGGTAGAAAAAATGGCACAAAGAATTATTTTAAATGAAATTTCATATCATGGTTTTGGAGCAATAAACCATATTGGAGATGAAGTGAAGAAAAATAAATTTAAAAAAGCGTTTATATGTACAGATAAGGGGCTTTTAAAATTTGGTGGAGTGTCAAAAATTACAGATTTGCTGGATAAGGAAAATTTAGATTATGAAGTTTTTTCTGATATTCAGCCGAATCCGACTATTGAAAATGTAAAAGATGGTGTTGAAAAGTACAAATCTTCAGGTGCTGACTATATTATTGCGATTGGTGGAGGTTCACCAATGGATACTGCAAAGGCGATTGCTATTATTATAAATAATCCTGAATTTTCAGATGTACGAAGCCTTGAGGGTGTTGCTGATACTAAAAATAAATGTGTACCAATTATCGCTGTTGCGACAACAGCTGGAACTGCTGCAGAAGTTACAATTAACTATGTAATCACAGATGTTGAAAAAGACAGAAAATTTGTCTGTGTAGATCCCCATGATTTACCAATTATAGCAATTGTCGATCCAGCGATGATGATGAGCATGCCAAAAGAACTGACTGCTGCAACTGGACTGGATGCTTTAACTCATGCAATTGAAGGCTTTACGACAAAAGCGGCTTGGGAAATGACGGATATGTTCCATTTGAAAGCTATCGAACTAATTGCAAAATATTTGAGAAGCGCTGTGAATAATGAGCCTGAAGGACGTGAAAAAATGGCACTGGCTTCATATATAGCTGGAATGGGATTTTCAAATGTGGGACTTGGAATTGTACATTCGATGGCTCATCCATTGGGAGCATTTTATGGAACTCCGCATGGAATTGCAAATGCGATAATTCTTCCAACTGTAATGGAATACAATGCTGAATTTACTGGAGAAAAATTTAGAGATATTGCAAAAGCATTTGGTGTAAAACATACAAGAAAAATGTCGCCAGAAGAATATAGAAAAGCTGCGATTGATAAAGTAAGGGAACTGGCAAACGATGTTGGAATCCCAGACAACTTAAAAGGAATTATGGATATAAAGGATTTGGACTTTATTGCTGAATCTGCATTAAATGACGTTTGTACAGGTGGAAATCCACGAGATACAAATTTAGAAGATATAAAAGAATTGTATAAAAAATTATTATAATTTTTGAAATTATGTAAATGTCTTTAATGATTTAGTTTTAAATATTTTATCAAGTGATTTTACTAATTCTTATTTTTAGTTTTTTTACGCAGAGGTATCAGACGCCATACCTCTGCACTCCCGCTTCTCGAATTTCAATTTTACAGCAAAAGACAAAACTCGCTTTTAACAAAAGTTATTATCGTTTCGTAAAGTTATTACCAATTTAAATAAAATAGAAAAGCTCAGACAAGTTGTCTTTTACTGAAAAATTAAAATCTCGGAAATTGATAATAAACACTCTTTCTTCAACAACTTTTTTATTAGATAGATCATATAATAAAATATTCAAGGAACAATTAAAAAACACCTAATTTTTAAAATATAAAGAAAATAAAAACATATATTAAATTTTCTATTCATATAAATTCTCAACATATTCACTTTTTCTTCCATTTTCATCATAAACAAAAATTGGCAT
Source organism: Leptotrichia sp. oral taxon 223 (assembly GCF_013394795.1). Classification (NCBI taxonomy): domain Bacteria; kingdom Fusobacteriati; phylum Fusobacteriota; class Fusobacteriia; order Fusobacteriales; family Leptotrichiaceae; genus Leptotrichia; species Leptotrichia sp. oral taxon 223. The sequence continues at coordinate 634,433 of NZ_JABXYU010000001.1, read as the reverse complement.
TTCAATAGAAAATCCTTTCTTTGCATCCTTTATTGCTTCCAAAAGACAAATTTTTGAATTTTCATTCCATTTTGTATAGCAGTTTCTCATTCGTTTTGGTTCTAAATTGTATTTTTGTAAAAGTGATAGAACTTCTGCTAGGCGTTTACTTCGGAATACGATTGAGAAACTTCCCATATTTTTTAATAAATAAGAAGAAATTTTTATTATTTCTTCAAATGTCAAATTGATATTATGCCTTGCATTTGCCAGCTGCTCCAAATCGTTTGTCTGGGAAATGTCGCCAGTAAATTCAAAATATGGGGGATTTGTAACGATGGTATCAAATTCGTTACGGTTAAAAATATTTTTATAATTTTTTATATCTTCATTTATTATTTTAACCTGATTTTCAAATTCATTAATTTTAATGTTTCTTATGGCAATTTCTGCCATTGTTTTTTGTAATTCAATGCCTGTAATTTGTGCTTTTGAGCGTTGTGCCAGAAGTAATGCGATAATTCCGCTGCCAGTGCCAATATCAAGAATTTTTTTAGTTTTTCGGTTAATTTTTACAAAATCAGAAATTAAAACAGAATCAAGCGTGAAATTTTGAAAATCGTTTCGCTGAATGATTTTCATATTTTTTATTGGAGTGATTGTTTCTTCTCCAGTTTTTTTCATAAAATGTAGCTCCTTTTTTTATACTAAATTTTTTTAAATGTTGCATTTTTAATATTCCAATTTATGATAAAAATAATTGCGGAAATTAATTCCGCAATTAAAATTTATAAATTTATAGATATTTTTTATAGTTCTCCAGCGTAGTTGTGATGAACTTTTTGGACATCATCGTCATTTTCCAGAGTGTCAATTAATTTTCTTAATTTCTGCAAGTCTTCTTCACCAAGAGTGTCAACTTCGATAGATGGCAAATATTGAATATCTGCTTCTAGCAATGTGTATCCTGCATCCCTTAAGGCATCCGCCACTGTATCAAAGTTCTCTGTTTCAGTTGTAATGTAAAAACTGTCTTCCAAAGTTTCCATATCTTCCATTCCAGCTTCAAGCGCTACTTCCATTAATGCTTCTTCATCAATGTCGTCAGTTTTTTCAATGATAATTTCACCTTTTCTTCCGAACATATATGAAACTGATCCAGAAACTCCGAGGTTTCCGCCATTTCTATCAAAAGCCATTTTTACAGATGAAGCAGTTCTGTTTTTGTTATCTGTAAGAGCTTCTACAATGATTGCAACTCCCGCAGGGCCGTAACCTTCGTAATTTAATGTTTCAAAGGCTGTTGAGCCGTCAGTTCCTGCTCCTTTCTTGATTGCTCTGTTAATGTTGTCATTAGGCATATTGATTGCCTTTGCTTTTTCGATTGCATGTTTTAGGGCAACGTTAAATTCAGGATTTTCTCCACCTCTTGCTGCAACTGTTATAAGTCTGACAAGTTTTGTGAATGATGCGGCTCTTTTTTTATCCTGTGCTTCCTTACGCCCAGCTATTGTACCATGTCTTCCCATTTTTTCCTCCTAAATTAATTATATGAAAAATTATATCATAAAAAAAAAGTCTAATCAATGGGGAAATTAAAGGAAATTTTGAGAAATATATTTAAAAAGCAATTTCTTGGCTTGAATTAAAGTCCATTTGCATATTGCTAATTTTTATTTATAAATTTTAATTGACTTTTTTAGAAAAAGTGCTATGATAAAGATAGAGATAAAAAGTTTGTAAATCAAATTATTTTGATTTGGGAGGAATTTACGATGAAAGAAAGATTGGAAAAAATGAGAAATGGAAAAGGATTTATTGCAGCATTGGATCAAAGTGGAGGAAGCACTCCGAAAGCATTGAAATTGTATGGAATTGACGAAAGTGAGTATTCAAATGATGCAGAGATGTTTGACTTGATTCATAAAATGAGAACTAGAATTATAAAAAGTCCAGCATTTAACGATACAAAAATTTTGGGTGCTATTTTATTTGAGCAAACTATGGATAGAAAAATTGATGGAAAATATACAGCAAATTTCTTGTGGGAAGAAAAGAAAGTTTTGCCATTCTTAAAAGTTGACAAAGGACTTGAAGAATTAGAAGATGGGGTTCAAATAATGAAACCAATGCCAGAATTGGATGAACTTTTGAAAAGAGCAAATGAAAGACACATTTTTGGGACAAAAATGCGTTCTGTTATAAAAAAGGCATCACAAACAGGAATTGAAAAAGTTGTAGATCAGCAGTTTGAAATTGCAAACAAAATTATTGCAGCAGGACTTGTTCCAATAATTGAACCAGAAGTGGATATTCACAATGTTGATAAAGCAGAATGTGAAACAATATTAAAAAATGAAATCAAAAAACATCTTGATAAATTGCCTGAAACCTCAAATGTTATGTTAAAAGTAACATTGCCAACAGTTGAAAACTTTTATGAAGATTTGACAAAACATCCAAGAGTAGTGAGAGTTGTCGCATTATCAGGAGGTTACCCAAGAGAAAAAGCAAACGAAATTCTTTCTAAAAATAAAGGAGTAATTGCAAGTTTCTCAAGAGCATTAACCGAAGGATTGTTCGCACAGCAAAGCGATGAAGAATTTAACAAAACTTTGAAAGCAGCTATTGAAGAAATTTATGCAGCTTCAATAAAATAATTTTTATAAAAATAAGGTAAATATGAGGGCTGGCTTGTTTTAAAAAAATGAGTCAGTTTTTTTATTTCAGAAAATTGTGTTGCTAAAATTTTGTAAAAATTATATAATAAAATTGGTTTATTTAAATTAAATTTATTCTTTGTAATCAGCAATTAAGTTGATTTCTAAATTTTTTTATATTTTTTTGTTAATAACAGTTTTTACTATTTTTACTTATGTTTTTTCTCTTTATATTTTCGCAGGATTGCTCATTGCCGCAAATCCTTATCTTGCAGTAAAGGTTTATCCTGATAATTAAAATTGTGGCAAGATTGCTACGCAATACCTATGGCTAGACTACGACTTTTATTTGCCCAACTCCGAAACGCCTCCTTTTAGTCGTCAAACAATCGTAGTTGAACAAATAAAAGCTCCGTCGGTTTATTAAAATTAAAAAAGTTTATTTTGTTATAATCTAAACCTTTTTAATAAAATTACCTGTTATGATTAAACTAAAAAATGCTTAGACAAGCTGGGATTAGTGCGTAGCACTTTCGCCAAAATCTTCAGATGTTATAATTTGAAGAAATTGAAATAACTAATATTGCGAAATAAAAGGGGATGGCGATTGATCCCCTTTACGTAAAATATAAATTAATAGAAAATTTTTATTAACTAAAATAATTAAAAAAAATCAAGAAAATAACTTAGTGAAAAGATTTGAGAATAGAAGTTGATTTAAAGTTATTTGATAAAAAATAGAAAAAGAAATAGGGGGCATAGATAGAAAAATGAGTACGAAGTATTTGAAGGTTAAGCCATCAGAAGATTTTTTTAGAAAATATGGAATTAAGAATTTTGAGATTGAGTATGTTAATCTGTTTTCTAGGAAAAGGGAGATGGAGATATTCATAAAGGTAAGCAGTCTGGTTGCACATAGTGAGATACAGGACTTGAGGCAGCTGCTTTATAAGAGTTTTGAGAATGGGCTGAAATTGAAGATTAAGATGGATGTTAATCCTGAGCTGATACAGAAGGATGTTGTTGGATTTGTAAAATTTGCGATTGAGAATTATAAGCATGAGAGCAAGAGGTATCAGTATATTTTTGCAAGTTATGAAGTGGAAAGTTTGGAAAATACGGTGTTTATAAAATTACCATCGCACCATTTGATAGAAGAGGCAAGACGAACTGAGGCAAAGGAAGAACTTACAAGAAAAATTTATGAATGTATGGATAATTCGATAAAAATTGAGTTTGTAAATGGGGATTTTGAGGAAGTGAAGGCTAAAATTAAGGCTCAAAATGAATTAAATTCGGTAAAAGCAAGTGAACTTCCAAAGTATGAAAATGTTAGTATGAGCAATGGTAATGGAAATAATTACGGAGGAAACGGAAATTTTAATAACGGAAATAACGGAAACGGTTATTCAAATGGCGGGAATGCTAATGGAGGCAACAATAAAGGTAATTATAAATGGAAAAAAATTCCTGATATAGATGCAATGCCATTTTCTACACTTGATATTTTGAACAATGGCGATGATGTGGCACTAGAAGGAAAAATTTTTAATGTGGATATGAGGGAAACTAAAAATGGGAAGTTAATGTGTGATTTTATGATTACAGATTATACAGACTCTGTTAGTTGTAGAATATTTTTTAACACGGATGAGGATATTAAGGTAAAACTTGGGGAGTGGATAAAAGTTACTGGAAGTTTTGAGGCGGATATGTATAGTGGGGAAAAATATGTCAGAACTCAAAGAGTGGAAGCTATAGAATCTAAAGATGTGAAAAAGGAAGACAATGCTCCGAAAAAAAGAATAGAACTTCATGCACATACGAATATGAGTGAAATGAGCGGAGTTATGTCAATCAAGGATTATGCGAAAAGGGCTAAAGAATTTGGGCATAGTGGGATTGCTGTAACAGATTACGGAGTAGTGCATTCATTTCCGTTTGCGTTTAAGGAGGCAAATGAGGATTTTAAGGTTATTTTTGGGATGGAGGCGTATGTAGTCGATGATGAGCAGGACTTGATTACAAATCCTAAGGACAAGATGATTGAAGATGAAATTTATGTTGTATTTGATATTGAAACGACAGGGTTTGATCCGTTTAATGACAAGATAATTGAAATTGGGGCTGTGAAAATGCGTGGAAGGGAAATTATTGGAGAATTTTCTGAATTTGTAAATCCTGAAATTCCAATTCCGCCAAAAATAACAGAGCTTACAACGATTACTGATGAAATGGTTGCAAATGCTGAAAAAATAGAAACTGTACTGCCAAGATTTCTAGAATTTTGTACTGATACAACGGTAGTTGCCCACAATGCGAAATTTGACGTGGGATTTATCAAGCAAAAAACTATAGAGCAAGGACTTGAGTATTCTCCGAGCGTGATTGATACATTGCCTTTGGCTAGAACATTGCTTCCAGATTTGAGAGGATATGGACTTGCTAATTTGGTAAAATATTTTGGAATTACGCTTGAAACACACCATAGGGCTGTTGATGATGCAAAGGCTACTGCGGAAGTTTTTCAGAAATTTTTAAATATGATTTTAAGTAAAGGGATTTTGAAATTGATTGAGATTAATACGGATTTACAGCCAAATATTCAAAATTCTGAAACATTGAACACGATGATTTTGGTAAAAAATCAGGCTGGGCTTCGTGACCTATACGAGCTTGTATCACGTTCCAACATAGAATTTTTTGGAATGAGAAGACCTAGAATACCAAAAACTTTGTTAAACAGCATGAGGAAAAATCTACTAATTGCAAGTTCTGCTTCGGCTTCTGAAAGAAATAAGGGAGAACTTGTAAATCTTTATTTACGTGGGGCGGAAAAAGATGACATTGAGGAAAAAGCGAGATTTTATGATTATATCGAGATTCATCCACATACAAACTATGCTGACATGGTGGAAAGAACGAGCAAGGAAATTGAAAGTTACGATATAATAAAGGAAATGAACAAGTATTTTTACGAACTTGGAAAAAGTCAGAATAAAATTGTAGTTGCCACAGGGGATGCACATTATCTTGAAGAGCGTGAAGCGATTAACAGGAATGTTCTTCTTTTGGGAAGTGGAATGATGTGGAAAACTGAAACTTCGGAAGGAGTGAGAGGATATGAGTTTTTTGATAGAAAATTGTATTTTAAAACTACCGAAGAAATGTTGGAGGCGTTTGATTATCTGGGAGAAGAAGTGGCTCAGGAAGTCGTTGTCGAAAATACCCATAAAATTAGCGATATAATAGAACAGGTGCGTCCAATTCCAACTGGATTCTATCCGCCAAAAATTGATGGGGCAGAAGATGAAGTAAGGGAAATGACTTATAAGAAACTTGAGGAACTTTATGGGGAAAATATTGATGAAAGCCTGAAGGAAAGAGTGGAAAAGGAGCTTAATTCGATTATTCAAAATGGATTTGCGGTGCTTTATCTGATTGCACAGAAACTTGTGCATAAATCGGTGGACGCAGGTTATCTTGTAGGTTCACGTGGTTCGGTAGGATCTTCAATAGTTGCCTATCTTATGGGAATTACCGAAGTAAATGGACTTTATCCACATTACAGATGTCCAAAATGTAAGCATACGGAATTTATGAATGAGGAAGGAAGTGGAGTTGACTATCCTGACAAAACTTGTCCAGAATGTGGTACAAAATATATAAAAGATGGACATGCAATCCCGTTTGAAGTGTTTATGGGATTTAATGGAGATAAGGTACCAGATATTGATTTGAACTTTTCTGGGGAATATCAAGGGGAAATTCATAAATATACGGAAGAGCTGTTTGGAAGTGACAATGTCTTTCGTGCTGGAACGATTTCTACGCTTGCTGAAAAGAATGCTTTTGGGTATGTGAAAAAGTATCTTGAAGAAGTGGAAGGAACGCCTGAAATAAAGGAAAGAAAAGCAGAAGTTATGAGAATCGCAAAAGGCTGTGAAGGGGCTAGAAAAACTACTGGACAGCATCCTGGTGGAATGATAGTCGTTCCAAAGGACAAGTCAATTTACGATTTTTGCCCAATCCAGCGTCCAGCAAACGATATGAAATCAGCTTCCAAGACAACCCATTTTGATTATCACGTAATGGACGAACAGCTTGTAAAACTGGATATACTGGGACACGACGATCCGACAACGCTTAGAATTTTACAGGATTTGACAGGTGTTGATATTTATACGATTCCGCTTGATGATAAGGAAGTAATGAGTTTATTCAGCGGTACAGAAGTACTTGGTGTAACTCCCGATGAAATCGGCTCGCCGACAGGTACATCAGGAATACCCGAATTTGGTACATCTTTCGTAAAACAGATGTTAGTTGACACACGTCCAAAAACTTTTGCGGAATTAGTCAGAATTTCTGGACTTTCACACGGAACGGACGTTTGGCTGAATAATGCACAGGATTATGTAAGAAGTGGAATTGCAACCTTGAGTCAGATTATCACAGTGCGGGATGACATTATGAATAAGCTGATTGACGATGGACTAGATAAATCATTAGCCTTTTCCATAATGGAATTTGTAAGAAAAGGACAGCCTACCAAAAATCGTGAAAAGTGGCAGGAATATTCTAAAACGATGAAAGAACACGGTGTAGAGCAGTGGTACATTGATTCATGCGAAAAAATAAAATATATGTTCCCAAAAGGGCATGCGGTGGCTTATGTAATGATGGCAGTAAGAATCGCTTATTTTAAAGTGCATTATCCAATAGAATTTTACACAGCTTTCCTAAATAGAAAAGTCGGAGATTTTAAAATGACAACAATGTTCAGACCAGTAGAAGAATTGAAACGTGCAAAAATGGAAATGGACAGAAAAGGAAACTTAAACGCTAAAGAAAAGCAAGAATTATTTCTATATGAAATTTTGATTGAAATGCATTACCGTAAAATCGAACTGGAACAAATTGACATTTATAAATCAGAAGCAAAACTTTTCACAATACAGGACGGCAAAATCAGAATGCCATTAATCGCAATGGATGGACTAGGAGAAGCTGTTGCTGAAAATATCGTTTCTGAACGAAAAGTTGACTTTTTATCAATCGAAGATTTAGTAAAACGTACAAAATTGAATAAAACGATTGTGGAACTGATGAAAGAATATGGATGTTTAAAGGATTTGTCAGCAACAAATCAGCAGACATTATTTTAGAAAATAATACAAAATCAATTTTGTTTTCAATATTGACAACATTTTAATCTATATTTTTTAAGCATAAAATATGTTATACTAAACCCCGTTTAAAAATAGGAATAAATTTTTATAATAGGGTTGTTTAATAGCTAATTCATAATCATTAAATTATTTTTTAGATATTTTGATTAATAAATATTTTTTCATATTATTATGTTTTTTCTTTTTATTTTCGTAGGATTGCTCATTGCCTCAAAACCTTATCTTGCAGTAAAGGTTTATCCTAATAATCAAAATTGTGGCAAGATTGCTACGCAATAACCTATGGCTAGTCTACGACATTTTTCTGCACTGACAAAAAACTCGCTATGCTCAGACAGTTTTGCCAGCACAGAAAAATGCTCCGACGGATTATTTATACTAAAATCTGTTTGAAAAATGAAAATTATATTTTAATTATTTTAAAATATAACTTTTTTGTTTTAATAAATCGACGGAGCTTTTATTTGTTCAGCTACGACTGTTTGACGACTGAAAGGAGGAGTTTCGGAGTTGGGCAAATAAAAGTCGTAGTCTAGCCATAGGTGCAGGATTTGCGGCAATGAGCAATCCTGCGAAAAAAAGAAAGAAAACAGTAAAAATAGTAAAAACTGATATTAAATAAAACAATCTAATATTAAATCTTGATTCTTTATTATCTTGCATTCTTCCAAAATTGAAGATTAAGTCTCATATTTATCCTTGTAAAAACAGTTTTTTAAAAAAATGAAAAAGACGAATTACTGTTAAAAATATTGACAATTATAAAAAGATATAATATGATGTATTTATGAGAAGATGATGTTAATTAGAATTGTAGGTTAATTTAGGGAAAGAGACTCACTTGTAGAAATTAGTAACTAATATGAATTTCTAAAGAAAAAATTATAAAAAATGAACAAATTATAAATGAATATCGGAAAAGTCTTTTAGTTACTAATTTATGGCTTTTTCGATTTTTATATAAATAATAAAAAATACAGGAGGATGTTAGGATGACGGATATTGAAATTGCTCAAAATGCGAAATTGAAAAAAATCGGTGAGATTGCAGAAAGTATTGGGCTTATGGAGGATGATTTTGAGCCTTATGGGAAATATAAGGCTAAAGTTAGTTTGGAAGTGCTAAAAAGAAATGCAGGGAAAAAAGATGGGAAATTGATTTTGATGACGGCTGTTACTCCTACGCCTCCAGGGGAAGGAAAGTCCACTGTTACTGTTGGATTGACTCAGGCGTTGAACAAGTTTGGGTATAAGTCGATTGCCGCACTTAGGGAGCCGTCTTTGGGGCCTGTGTTTGGGATGAAAGGTGGAGCTGCTGGTGGCGGAATGTCGCAAGTAGTACCTATGGAAGAGATAAACTTGCATTTTACGGGGGATATTCACGCAATTTCAGCTGCACATAACTTGATTTCTGCGTGCATTGACAATCATATACATTTTGGAAATGAACTTGATATTGATGTGAATAATATTACTTTTAAACGTGTGCTTGATATGAATGACAGAAATTTAAGAAGCATTGTCGTTGGGCTTGGACCAAAAGTGAATGGCGTGCCTCGTGAAAATTCGTTTCAAATAACGGTTGCTTCGGAAATTATGGCGATTTTCTGTCTTGCTGACTCTATTACCGATTTGAAGGAAAGAATTGGCGAAATAGTTTTTGCATATGACAGAAAAGGGGAAATGCTTAAAGTTAAGCAGCTTAATATTCAAGGGGCAGTAGCTGCATTGCTAAAAGATGCAATAAAGCCTAATTTGGTACAGACTTTAGAAAACACTCCTGTATTTATTCACGGTGGACCTTTTGCGAATATTGCACATGGATGTAATTCGTTGCTGGCTACAAAAATGGCTTTGAAATTGTCGGATTATGTGGTTACGGAAGCTGGATTTGCGGCTGATTTGGGAGCTGAGAAATTTTTGGATATAAAAGCTAGGCTTGGGAACTTGGAGCCAAATGTTATTGTAATCGTTGCGACAGTTCGTGCATTGAAGCATCACGGCGGAGACAAGGATTTGAAGTCGGAAAATATTGAAACATTGACAAAAGGACTTGTAAACCTTGAAAAACATATTGAAAGCATGCAAAAGTACAATTTGCCAGTTGTTGTGGCAATTAACAAATTTATAACTGATACTGACGCTGAAATTCAAGTGATAAAAGACTTCTGTGCAAAAATGGACGTGGAAGTTGCCAACTGCGAAATCTGGGAAAAAGGTGGAGAAGGTGGAAAAGAGCTTGTGGAAAAAGTTATGAACGCCATTGAAAAGAATGAAAAATCAGATAAAAAATACACTCCACTTTATGATTTAAACTTGTCAATTCAGGAAAAAATAGAAAAAATCGCAAAAGAAATTTACGGAGCAGATGGAGTGAATTTTGCACCAAAAGCACTTAATAATATTAAAAAATATGTAGAAAATGGCTATGATAAATTGCCAATATGTATCTCAAAAACACAAAAATCATTATCAGATAACCCAAATCTGCTAGGACGTCCAACAGGCTTCATAATTACAATCAATGAAGTAAGATTATCAGCTGGAGCAGGATTCTTAGTAGCAATGGCTGGAGAAATCATCGATATGCCGGGGTTGCCTAGAAAGCCAGCGGCAGAGTTAATTGACATTGATGAAAATGGGGTAATTTCAGGATTATTTTAAATTTAATATACAGATATAATAGAATGGAAAAATATAAAAATGGAAAATAAAAAGGTAAAAATGCGAAGACGGGACAGAGAAATTACAGACAACGAAAAAATAAAAGAAATTATAAAAGCCTGTGACTGTTGCCGTCTTGGCTTAAACGATAACGGAAAGGTGTATATTGTTCCATTAAATTTTGGCTTCACCGAAGAAAATGGAAACTATACATTTTACTTTCACGGTGCGAGAACAGGACGAAAACTCGATATAATAAGAAAAAACAGTCATGCAGGCTTTGAACTTGACACAAATCACGAAATTTACACAAAAGGCGATAAAGCCTGCAATTATACCGCTAGATTTCAAAGTGTAATCGGAAATGGAAAAGTTGAGATTATTGAAGATTCGCAGGAAAAAGTGAAGGCATTGCTGGAACTGATGAAACATAATACTGGAAAAACAGAATGGGAGTTTGATGAACGAATGTTGAAAGCAGTTTGTGTGTTTAAACTTGTAGTTGAGGAGATGAGCTGTAAGGAGCATGAGTAGAGGAAAAAATTTTAAAAAGGGATGTAAGGAGGGAAGATGTTAAAAACATTCACAGTTCAAAATTTTAAGAATTTTGAAAATATTACATTGGATTTTGGAAATATTGGAAATTATAATTTTAAAGAAAATATAATAGAAAATAATATAATTTCTAAAATGTTGATATTGGGAAAAAATGGAAGTGGTAAATCAAATGTCGGGCTTGCAATTTTTGATATTATTAACCATTTAACAGATAAAGAGAAAAGACTTAATGAATACAAAAATTATTTAAATTATAATTTAAGCAATAAAGATAATGCTTTTTTTTGCTACATTTTTCAATTTGATAGTGAGAAGGTAAAGTATGAATATAAAAAAATTGATAGTGAAACAATAGTAGAAGAAAAACTTTATATAAATGATAAATTGTGCATTGAGTATAACAAAAATAAAAAAATAGTAAAAATTGAAATAGAAGATTATGTTAAAAATTTTGAAAATTTTAACAAAGATTTGTCTGTTAATGAATTTGAAAAAATATCGTTAGTAAAGTATATTAAAGGAAATATCTTGCTTATAAAAGAAAAGGCATTATATAAATTTTTTGATTTCATTGACAATATGTTATGGATTCGTTCCTTGCAGGAAGGAAATACTTATATGGGTTATAGTAATGGAAGTGAGAAAATATTAAAAGGGATAATAGATTTAAATAAAGTTAAAGAATTTGAGAAATTTTTAGAAGAAGCTGGAATAAAGCAAAAATTAGTACAAAATGAGGATAGAATACTGATAGAGTTTAAGTCAGGAAAACAAGTGGATTTTTATAAAATTGCTTCAAGTGGAACTAAAATTTTGGCATTGTTATTTTTTTGGATGGAAATTTCTATAAAAAACGTAAGTTTTTTATTTATAGATGAGTTTGATGCCTATTTTCATTATTCATTATCAAAATTCATACTTGAAAGATTATTTTCAAATGACAATATAGAACAAGTAGCATTATCTTCACATTCGACAAGTTTGATAGATAATGAAATTTTACGTCCAGACTGTTATTTTGTTTTAAATGATAAAGGTAAAATTAAACAATTTTCAGAAATTACTGATAAAAAAATAGAGGAATACCACAATATAGAAAAAATGTATCGTACAGAGGTATTTGAATATGAGTAAAATTTTGATGCTTACGGAAGGGAAAGATCCTGATAAAAAACTTATAGAGCATATAATAAATGAATTTCAAATAAAAGGGGAAGCTATTTGGGCAAAAATTGGAACAATTTATGCTTTTTATAAAGATATTAAAGAAAAGTATGATGAAAATATAGACGTTATCAGATATATAAAATACAAATATTCAGATAAAATCAGTAAAGAATTTAAAGCAAGTGAAATATCTTATGTATATTTATTTTTTGATTATGATTTACATTCAAAATTAAATGAAGAATATAAAAATATTGAAAAAATATATGAAAGAATAAATGAAATATCGGAAATAAACAGTTTTTTTGAAAATGAAACCGAGAATGGTAAATTATATTTAAGTTTTCCAATGATAGAAGCGTATCATAAGCCTATTGGTTGCAATTATATTTATGAAAAAAATAACTTTGAAGAAAAGTTGGAGGATTTTAAGGTTTTTAAAAAGAAAATAAAAAATGAAACTGGAAACATGGGAATGACGGCTCTTAAATCACAATATAAGGAAATTATAAAATTTTATATTAATAATTCAGAAAACATATTAGAAATGAAATTTAAAGATGTAGAAAAAAATAAAATATTGAAATTTCAAAATGAATTACTAAAAAGTAAAAATAAAGTAAAAATTTATCCATCAATACCAATATTTCTAAATGAATATTATAAAATTGAAAAGTTACAGGAAAAACTGAAAATTTAGTATAAATTTGTTGAAAAAGGAAGAAGTGAAAAAATGTCAAAAAAATATGATTTTGAAACAATCCTAAGCAGAAAAGGGCAAGGATCGTACAAATGGGAGCAGATGTATGAAGTGCTTCCAGAGCTGGAAGACGATATTGTTCCATTTTCTGTGGCGGACATGGAATTAAAGATTGCTCCTGAGATAACGGAAGGGCTGAAGAAGTATATTGATGAGGCGGTTTTAGGGTATTCGGGGACTTATCCGAAATATTATGAGGCTGTTATAGGATGGATGGAGAGAAGGCACGGTTTTAAAGTGGAAAAAGACTGGATTTTATGTACTCCTGGAGTGGTTTCAGCTATATATGTTGCGATTAAGGCTTTTGCGAAGGAGAATGAAGGTGTGATTACGTTTACGCCTGTTTATTATCCGTTTTATAGCGCGATTACTTCAAATAAAAGAAAATTAGTGGATTGCGGCTTAGTTGAAAGTAAAAATGAGAATGGGAAAGCCAAGTATTCTATTGATTTTGAAAAATTTGAGGAATTTGCGAGAGATGAAAATAATAAGGTATTGCTTTTGTGCAGTCCTCATAATCCGCTTGGAATCGTATGGAGCAGGGAAGATTTGGAAAAAATTGGGAAAATTGCGGTTGAGAATAATTTGATTGTGATTTCTGATGAGATTCATTTTGATATTGTGATGGCTGGGCATAAACATACGGTTTTTCAGACTTTGTCAGAAAAATTTGCTGAAATTACAATAACATGTACTGCCCCTACAAAGAGTTTTAATCTAGCTGGAGCAGGAATCTCAAATATAATTATCAAAAATGAGAAACTACGTAAAAAATTCAAGACTGAAATGGAAAAAATGTCGATGCATGTTTTTGCAACATTATCATATAAGGCATGTGAACTGGCTTATACAGAAGCAGAAGAATGGCTGGATGAATTTTTGTTATTAGTTGATAAAAATCAGAAATTGGTGAATAAATTTTTTGAAGAAAAGTTCATCAATTTAAAAGCCCCGTTAATTGAGGGAACTTATTTACAATGGCTGGATTTTCGGGCATTGGGACTTAAAAATAAAGAACTTGCAGAGTTTATGAATAAAAAAGTAAAAATATTCTTTAGTGAGGGATATACGTTTGGAAAGGCTGGAGATGGATTTGAGAGGGTAAATCTGGCTGTGCCAACGAAATATTTGGAAAAAATGCTGGAAAGGCTTTATGAAGTGCTGAAAGTTGAATTTCCGAAATTTTGTAAATAGAATTTGATTTTATGTTTTACTTTTTTAGGGGTATTGTGGTATAATATACAAGAAAAATGAAATTTTCTACTTGAATAAAAATTTTGTAAAAAAGGATGGAGAGATATTAATGAAAAAAGTGAGCAACTTTTTGATTGATGAGTGGAAATGCTGTAGAAAGAATAGATGTAGGAGGGGAGTTCGTGACAAAAAAATTGGATAGTATTATTGAAGCAGGAAAAGAAAAATTGAAAATGAAAAAATGGAAGAAAATGGAAATCGGAGTATTGGCATTAATTAATACAGTTATAGCATTTAATGCAAGTGCGGAGCCATTAAACATGCCAAAGGAATATTCTGAAAATATTACGGTAAAGGGGCAGGAAAAGGACGTATTTGATTACGACTTTAACAGTGACGGAATCAATGAGAAAGTTGTCGTAACTTATAATCTGGTGGATAACTTGATTGGCGCAGTTCTTTCAATTTATACAAATCAGGGAGGAAAAGAAATTTTGACATATCAGGTAGCTTTTGATAAAAAGTTTGACATTCTGGAACTTCAGGCAATGCAAAAAATGCTTGACAAGGTGAAGGAATACTATCCTGAGTATTCTAAAAATATTCAGCCTAATGAAACTAGATATATTACAATTTATGGGGATAATAGAAATAATGACATAATTTTTGATAAAATAAAATTCAATAACCATGCACCGGAAAATACAAATAATTTTTTATTTATAAAAAGAGCATCTAGCATGTTAAATGCTCCAAATGGAAATGCTGTGGCACATCTGAGCTTTAGTGAAAAACCTGAAATATTATTTGATATGGTGTCAGATGCCGCAAATAGCCAGACAAGATGGTATTATACAGAATTTACAAAAAGAGCCAGCACTAATGTGAGCAGAAAAACTAGCAAGGATAAAAATGGTAAAGTTGTTGCAGAAAATCCAGTGACTGTCAGAGGATTTATTGCGGGAAGTGAAGATAATGTTTCACGAAGAGGATTCCATTGGGACAAAATGATTAAAAAAATTGAAATTGTAAATAAATTTATTGATACGGCAGTTAAAGCTAATGAGGAATTGTATATTGTTACAGAATATAGGCCTTTATCACGTGACAAACCTAGTGAAAAGGATAGATTTGGAAATAAAAACAATCAAAGTATTGTAGGTTATACAAATTCTAAAAAAGAAGGAGAAAAAATCAATATTCCTGATCAGTCAATTTTTAAAATAATTGGTGAAGAAAATAATATGCTAAAAATTGAAACACCATTTTATGGAGGGCCTTACTTTATCGAAAAAAATGAAGATGCCTATAAGAAAGTGGAAAATATAAAAGGTGAAGTAAATAAATTTATTGCAATTGATCCAAACAGTCAAGCAGAAGTGCTTTTCCAAAGAATTCCTGAAACTGAAAAATATGAAGTTGTAACATATTCGTATGTAACAACAGGAAAAGACGGATGGGGTTCATATGAAACGCCACATGGAGCATTCCTGATAGCTTTCACAAGGCCATATATGACATTTACAAGACACGCAAGAGAAGGGGATAAAACTCTTCCTGGAAGATCTGACTTGACTATCGGTGGAAGTGCCAGATATGCTGTAAGATTTAGTGGTGGAGGTTATATGCACGGAATTCCTGTAGGACTTAATTTTAGAGGCTCTACATTAAACACAGGAACAGCCCATAAAATAGGAACATACAAAGATTCTCACAAATGTGTAAGACACTTTGATGATCAGATTGAATTTATTGTCAAATGGATAAATGCAGACAGTAAAATCAGGGATAGGGATAATACAATTCCTGAAGAGCCTGTAATAGCAGTAGTTTTATAAATAAACCTTAAAACAAACAATAAGGAGAATTAAATTTATGATAAAAAAAATAAATTTACAAAAAATAAAATTTTCAGTAGTAATATTGGTAATACTTTCTGCAATGTCAATTAATACTTTTTCAGCGCCAAAGGAAGTAAAAAAATTAGAATGGAAGCAAATTTCACTGGAACCTGATTTAGATGGAGATGGAATTAAGGATAAAATAGATGTGGATTATGCAGTAGAAGGAAATAATGTACATTTAAAATTTACTCCTTACGTATTTAACGAAAAAGCTAAATTTACAAGAGGAAAAAGTGTAGAAAAAACGATAACTAAAACTGAATTTGAAGCAAAGTTTGATACTTTTATAAAAGGCTTTATAGCAGAATATCCAAAAAAAGGTGGAGCAGCATCTGCACAAAAACCAAAAACACAAACTTCAAAACCGGAAAAGAAACAGGAAACACAGCCAGTAAAGGAAATTAAAACTAATGAAACAGACAAAAAGCCTGTTTCACAAAAAAAAAATAAAGACGATTCTAAAGGAAATCAGAAAAACAGCCAAGCCGTAGGAAATAATAAACCTGCGGAAACTCCAAAACAGTCTAATATGGAAAAGGCTCAAGATTCTGTAATTGAAAAAAAGCAAAATGAATCGAAGGAAAAAGAACCGAAAGAAACAGCCAAAGCACCTAAAAATATAAATTCAATAAAAGGGCAGTATTCGTATGTTAAGGAATTTAATACTCAAAGGCCAAAAAACTTGACATTTGATTTTCAATATGACAAGCATTCTCCAAAGGAAATGGATGAATTTGTCTTTGTAAAAACGGCAGCAAGCATAAGAAAAGAACCAAATTCTAACGCCAAATCCATAAAGTCAGCAGCCTATTCTCATAAATATAAAACAACAGGCATTGTCAAAACTAACAGTGGAAATAAATCTGATGAATGGTATGAACTGTTTTTTGATAACCAGGTTGGATATATTCCAAAATCTGCTGTTGAAAAAAGGGAATTTGACTGGAATGATATGATGGCAAAAGTTGACAAGACAAATAAATTTATAAGAGAGGCAGTTAGTGCAAATAAAAAAATATATGTATTAGATGATTATGTTCCACTTGGCGGCGGTGAATCTGGAAAGCGGGATAAGTTTGGGAATCGTGCAAATCAAAGTGAATTTGGATATACAGATAAAAGTTTTAAAGACTATATAAATATTCCAGATAGGACTATTATGGTTGTAGAAGATGAAAATGACAAATATGTGAAAGTTAAAATAGATGCCTACGATAATGGCACTTATTACTTAAAACCTTCTACAAAAAGATATTTAAAAGATGCAGGAATTACTGGGGAAATAACAAGATTTATTTATGTTGACAGAGCCAGCCAGGATGAAATAGTTATTGAAAAATCTGGAAGCGGCTGGAATGTCGTAACTTCTTCATTTGTAACAACAGGAAAAGATGCTGGAAATTCATTTGCTACACCATACGGGACTTTTTTAATCGCCTACTCAAAACCGGTAATGTCCTACACAGGTTCTGGAAGTAATGCCGTTGTTGGTGATGCAAGATATGCAGTAAGATTTAGTGGTGGTGGATATATGCACGGTATTCCGTCACTCTTTGAGCCAAAAAATACAAGAGAGCAAAGAAAGGCTGCAACAGCCAAAAAAATTGGAACTTATCCAGAATCTCATAAATGTATAAGACATTACGATGATCAGATTAAGTTTATTTATGACTGGTTAGGAAATTCAACACCAGGAGATTCAGAAGGCCTTAGAGTGCCTAGCGTTCCCACAGTTATGTTAGTTAAATAAATTTTTTAATATAGTATTTTTGAAATTAATTCAGATGTTTGGGAAAATCCATCTCTAAAAAAAACCTTTTGGAAACACGTATTATTCAAAAGGATAGTATGTGTTTTTTATTTGTCTAAAAAATAGGGAAAAGTTTAATTAAATAAAAATAAAAAATTATGAGGAGGAAAAATTTTGGAATTTTTTAGAAACTTTCAGTTTGGAGTAAATGAATTAATGTGGTTGGGATATTTGCTGCTTAATTTTACAGCGGTTATTTTGGCTTATAGATTCTGGGGAAAGGCAGGACTACTTTCAATTGTGCCGCTTTCAATAGTTATTGCGAATATTCAAGTTGGGAAGATGATGACCTTGTTTGGTGTGGATACGACTATGGGAAATATTGCATTTGGAGGGATTTATCTGGCATCGGATATTCTTTCGGAAAATGAAGGCAAGAAGTATGCTAGAAAAGTGGTTTCGCTTGGGTTTGCCTCAATGCTGTTTACGACGTTTATTATGCAAATTGTCTTGAAAATACAGGTGGCGCCATCTGACACTATGCAAGGTGCGCTAAGCCAGATATTTGGATTTATGCCAAGACTGGCAATAGCAAGCGTAACAGGATTTGCGACATCACAAGCATTTGACATCTGGTCTTATCAAGTAATAAGAAAGTTACGTCCAAGTTTTAAGGATATATGGATCAGAAATAATGCAAGTACGATGTTGAGCCAGATACTTGATAATATAGTTTTTTCATTTATGGCATTTTTAGGGAAGTATCCATTAAATGATATAATTGTAATTATATTTTCAACATATTTCCTAAAAATAGTAATTGCATTGCTGGATACTCCATTTGTATATATTGCGACAGTTTGGAAAAATAATGGGAAAATAAATGAAGATTAATGAAAAGGAATAAAGATGATAAGATATAGTGTGATAAAAGAAAAAAATCCTAGAGAAATAGTGCTTTTAAAAGGATTCAGCTGTGCATACGGAAAATGTGCATTTTGTAATTATATTTTAGATAATACGGATGATGAAGAGGAAATGAATAGGACAAATTTAGAGGCGATTAATCAGATTACTGGAGAAACAGGAGTTTTGCAAGTTATAAATTCTGGCTCCGTCTTTGAGTTGAACGATTTTACGCTTTCTAAAATTAAGGAAGTTTGTCGTGAGAAAAATATAAAAATATTGTATTTTGAAGCGTATTTTGGGTATATAAACAGGCTTAATGAAATTAGGGAATATTTTAGTGAGCAGGAAGTGCGGTTTGCTATTGGAATGGAAACTTTTGATAATGAATTTCGTACAAAAGTGCTTACCAAGAATTTTGTTACAAATAATAAAGTTTTGGAAAAAATAAAAAAGGAATATAAAATGGGGCTTTTTATGATTTGTATAAAAGGGCAGACAAAGGAAATGATTTTGCGTGATATAGAGCTTGCTCAGGAGTATTTTGACGAAATTGCACTAAGTGTGTTTGTGAATAATGATACAAAAGTAGAGCGGGATGAGGAGCTTGTAAAATGGTTCTTGACAGAGATTTATCCAGAATTGAATAAAAATCAGAATATTGAAATTCTTGTTGACAATAAAGATTTTGGAGTATATGTACAATAAAAGGGGTTACTCCCTTTTATTTTTTGGAACTCCAATCCCATTTTCAAACATATCAATTTCATTTTCCAATTTCTTTAAGTCACTTCGGACATAATGCTCATTATCGCTTCCAAGTCTAAAAGTTCGTATTAATGGACTATTTTTATGATTTACTTCAAACATATATTCCTCCACAACCATCTTTTTACGATTATTAGTCAAATCATCCTCAAAATCTATAACAAGTGTCACATTCAAATCAGAAAGTTCATTAATATCAATCCCTTTTTCATTTACTAAATAGTTTAAAATACTTTGCTTTATTACAAATTCAAGTTCTTCTTCAATTATTTCACGTGGTTTTTCAATATTTTGCGTTAAATACAAAATAGCCTTATCTAAAAAAATCATCTTTTTTCCTCTCTTTTTAATGAATTATATAAATTTATTCCTAAACATTCAATTAAATTATTTTCTAAATTTTTTTTAGAGTTTTTTGTTAATAATAGTTTTTTCTTTTATTTTTATGTTTTTTTATCTCTTTAAAGCAAGGGAAATCAATCGCCATTTCCCTTCATTTCGCAATAATAGTTATTTTAACATATTTAAATAATGGCATATTAAAGAGAATGGCGAAAGTGCTACGCACTATCCCTGGCTCGTCTAAGCATTTTTTGAAAACAAAATCGAAACTCGCTACGTAAAACTTCGCTCAAACAATCGATTTTATTTCCAAAAAATCACGACACTTTTCAGTTTAATTATAATGGTTAATTTAACTAAAACAAAAATTAGTAAAAATTTTGTTAAAAAAATATTTGTTATGATTTTTCGAGATTTTAATTTTTCAGTAAAAAACTAATATTAAATAAAATACGAAAAAACATTTATTAATCAAAAAAATCTAAAAAAAATTTAGAAAATAACTTAATTGTTGATTTTAAAGAATAGACTTTAAATAGATTATACAATAAAAAAACTTTAAAAACAAATTTTTTAAGTTGCCTTTAAAGTTTTTATAAAATTGATAAATTTTTCAAATTAGAATTTATGTGTATAACCAAGTGTGAATACGTTTATGTTTTTGTCGTATTTTACTTTTGATTTATCAATGTGGATTCCTGGAAGTGAAGTTTGTTCACGTTTTCCATTGGAAGAATTATAATTTACGTGGGCAATTCCGAATTTCCATTCTGAAGATTCTGTTGGCTTATATGTTAGCCCTGTTGCGTAAATTTGTGAATTTATTGCAAATTCTACATCAGAGAATGATTCTCTTTTGGCACCTGTATCTGCATAATTGAATCCAGCGTGCCAAGTAAATTTATCGTTTATTCTGTAATCTACTCCAAAGTTTATTTCATACCCGTCGTTATATTTAAATCTGTCCATTTTTGCGGCTTTGTTGAAGTAATGTGTGTATCCGCTTGAAAGAGTCCATTTATCAATGTCCTTTGATACTCCTAATGCTAGAACTCCTGGCAAGTCACGTCTTGAATGTACACCGTCTGCATATTCAGGATAGAAGAATGAAATTCCAAGAGAATGTCCTCTAAATAACATTTTGTTGTTTTCTTCGGCTTTTGACTTAAATTTTAATTTTACAGGAGTTTCGTACTTTACTGCAAAGTTTAGAGTGTCAGTTGGCTTGTAGTCAAAGCCGATAACTGCTCCGATACCTTTAGCGTCACGTTTTGAATTCATTGTTAAATAATTTCTGCTAAGCCCGATTGCAGCACCTACACGTGAATTGTAGCCATACTGAGCTTCCCCGTCAAGTTTTCTATGGGCGTAAACATATTTTAGCCCTCCTGACATTGAGAAGTTGTCGTTAATTTTATATGCTCCGCCAAGCATTAGCTGATAGTAACGGTTTTGCCCCGTAAAACGGTTTTTTACAACAGTTGAGCCAAGTCTGCCGCCTGTTAAGTTATCAAAAGTTTCACTAGCCAGTTCGATTCCCGCTACGCCATTTTTATAACGTAAAGTCGCTCCACCTGCGATAACGCTTAAATTTCCGAAAAGTGAATAGTTATCTTTTTTGTGAAGAAGGTTAAAAGATGGCGCTCCTGCATATCTGTCTGATTTGAGTTTTTTTCCGTTCAATGTCATTGACTCTTCAATTAGTGAATTTTGCAAGTTTGCATTTATATAAGTCCCGTCGTCTAAAAATACAGTTCCTGCCGGGTTGTAAAATACGCCTTCCACAGAAATTTGTCCAGTTTGAGAAGGATTCTGGAAGTATGCTGCTGAGTTATTTGATAAATAGTCGATACTTGCTGCATTTGCGAAAATCGCAGTTAAAATTGACATAATTGCTATTTTTAATTTCATAAAAACTCTCCTTTTTGCTCTAATAATTTATTTTTATACTTTCAAATTTAATAATAAAAATCTAAGTACACAATAATATAACATGTGTTATATAAAAAGTCAACAAATTTATTTTGATTATAAAATTATTTATTGTATAAATTTTTATAAATTTACTTGGTAATATAGATAAAATTTTATATAAAATAAAATTAAGCATTATAAAAAATTAATAAAACATATAAAAAATATATGATTAAACCTTTGACAATATATTATTTATATACTATAATTATAGCATAAATAAGAATTCTAAAACCAATTTCACAATGAAAACTTAAATTTTTGAACGAATGAATGTGAGAATCAGGTTGAAGGGAAAATTTTAGTAAAGGTGGTAAAACTATGGGTAAAAACAGTGTAGAGAAAAAGGCTAAGAATAGCAGTGTGCTGATAGGAGCGGCATTTATTATGGCTACATCCGCTATTGGGCCAGGATTTTTAGTGCAGACGGCTAAATTTACGAATGATGTGAAGGCAAATTTTGGGTTTGTAATATTAGTGTCCGTCTTGCTTGCGATGATTGTGCAGCTGAATGTGTGGCGCGTCTTATGTGTGAGCGAGCTGCGTGGGCAAGATGTGGCAAATAAATTATTGCCGGGACTTGGGTATTTTGTGGCATTTCTTGTGGCATTAGGCGGACTTGTGTTCAATATTGGAAATGTTGGTGGCGGCGCATTAGGTTTTAATGCTTTGCTCGGTATTCCTAAAATGGCTGGATACTTTATTTCCGGCGGTATTGCAATAGCGATATTTTTGTTGAAAAATGCAACGAAGGCTATGGATACACTTACAAAAGTGCTTGGTGGATGTATGATAATTGTAATATTTATCGTTATTTTAATTGTAAAGCCGCCAATTGGTCTTGCTGTTAAAGATACATTTATGCCAAGTGAAAGTATTTCAAACTTAATTCCTGCAATTTTAACGCTGCTTGGTGGGACTGTTGGAGGATACATTACTTTTTCAGGAGCACATAGATTGATTGATGCAAAAATCACAAAAGAAGAGAATCTGGCTGAGATAAATAGAAGTTCAGTTATGGGAATAGGAATTGCAACGCTTGTAAGGGTTCTATTATTTTTAGCAGTGTTGGGAGTAGTAATTAAGGGTGTAACTTTGGCGGCTGAAAATCCAGCAGCAGATGCATTTCGTCAAGGAGCTGGAGAAATTGGATATAGATTTTTCGGTTTAGTTCTGCTAAGTGCGGCAATTACTTCTATCGTTGGGGCGGCATATACTTCTGTATCTTTCTTGAAAACATTTAATAAAAATATTGAAAAATATGAAAAATGGGTAATAATAGCTTTTATCGTAGTTTCTACAGTTGTTATGGCAATTGCGGGAAATCCAGCTACATTGTTAATTTTGGCAGGCTCATTAAATGGATTGATTTTACCGGTTACTTTGGGAATTTGTCTAGTCGCTTCACAAAAAAAGTCAATTATGGGAGAAAATTACAAACATCCGAAAGTATTGCTGATATTGGGAATAATCGTCGTGTTAATTACGGCATACTTGGGAGTTGTATCATTAGGAAGTTTAGCAAAATTATTTAGTTAAGACAGAAAGAAGGTATAAGAATGACGGGGAAACAGTTGGAAGATGTAAAAATACTTCCTGAAGGGGATTCAGCCATTTTAATTGAATTCCCAAAAGCTATATCGCCTGAAATTAATGGAAAAATCACTTCACTTGCACATTTGCTGAAGGAACAGCATATAGAAGGAGTGATGGATATGACGCCAGCGTTTTGTTCACTTCTTATTCATTATGATCCACGTGTTATTACATATGGGAAATTATTAAACAGAGTGAATAAAATAATGAAATTAAACTTGGACATGAAGTCAAAAATTAAAAAGGTGTATGAAATACCAGTCTGTTATGGTGGAGAATACGGGCCGGACTTGGAATTTGTCGCTAAAAATGCAGGTATTTCAACCGAAGAAGTTATAAAAATTCATAGTTCAAAAGATTATTTGATTTATATGCTTGGATTCTTGCCGGGATTTTCGTATCTGGGCGGACTTGATGAAAGGATTCATACGCCAAGGCTGGCTAATCCGAGAATAAAAATTCCTGCTGGAAGTGTGGGAATTGGCGGCGCTCAAACTGGAATTTATCCGCTGGAATCACCGGGAGGATGGCAATTAATAGGGAAAACGCCAGTGAAAACGTATGATTCTGACAGAAAAAACCCAATTTTGTTTGAAGCGGGGGATTATATACGTTTTGTGCCAGTTTCAGAAGAAGAATTTGAAAAAATTGAAAAAGAAGTAAATGAGGATAAATACGAGTGTGTCGTGCATATTGAGGAGGTGAAATAATGGGTTTTAGAGTTTTGAAAGGCGGACTTTTGACAACTGTTCAGGATATTGGGAGAACAGGGTACCAAAGTCAAGGTTTTGGGACGTCTGGAGTTATGGATGTGCGTTCCTTTAAAATCGCAAATATGCTTATTGACAATCCTGAAAACGAGGCTGTGCTTGAATTTACAATGATTGGACCGACGCTTGAATTTACGAGCGAAACAATAATTGCAATAACAGGTGGTGATTTTCAGCCGCTAATTAACAAGAAGCCTGCTCCAATGTATACAGCGATTTATATTAATAAAGGGGATGTGCTGGAATTTCAGGGATCAAGGACAGGAGTGCGGGGTTATATAGCTTTTTCGTGCTATTTAAATATTCCTGTAATAATGGGAAGCCGTTCTACAAATATGAAATGTGGAATTGGCGGATTTAAGGGACGTAATTTGAAAGAGGGGGATTATATTTCCTTTAGGATAAGACGCCGATACTTGCCTTATTTTTTATCAAGAACCCTCGACTTGGATGAATTTAATCAGGAAGATGAAGTAATCCGTGTAATAATGGGGCCACAAGATAATCTGTTTACAAAAGAAGGAAAGGAAACTTTTTTAAACAGCGAATTTACGATCACAAATGACTTTGACAGAATGGGATGCCGAATAGAAGGGCCTTATATTGCCCATAAAGAGTCGGCTGACATAATATCGGACGGAATAGCATTGGGAGCGATACAGGTTCCTGCACACGGAAAGCCGATTATTTTGCTGGCAGATAGGCAGACAACAGGCGGGTATCCAAAAATAGCGACAGTCGCAACGGTGGATTTGCCAAAGTTAGTACAAAGAAAAGCAGATCACAAAATCCGTTTCAAGGCAATCAGCGTGGAAGAAGCACAAAATCTTTTAATTGAAGAAATGAATGAATTTACTCAGTTTAGAAAAAAAATTCATGCGCCTTGCAAGGAAGTACTGGATGTAAGAGCTGTGTCCAAAAGGCTTGAGACGTTATTTGAGTAATTATTGCAAAGGTTAAGACTATTTAAGCTCAATCTCTTGAATTATCATTTTTACAGTTTGATTTTTAAGAAAATTTGAGTATATTTTTCAGAAAGGAAAATTAAAATGGATTTAGAACAAATTGAAAAATTAGTAGAAATTATAGAAAAATCAACGCTTAAGGAAATTACAGTGGAAGAAGGCAATCTAAAAATCAATTTAAAGCGTGAAAATAATGCAGAAATTCAGAATGTTCCAAAAAATATAGAAAGAAAGCCAGAAATTGTGGAAGAGCCAGATGAAGAAAGCTTTATCACTTCACCAATCGTAGGAACTTTCTATTCAGCGGCTTCTCCAGAAACTCCTGCATTCGTGCGTGTAGGCGACACAGTGAAAAAAGGGCAGCCAGTCTGCATCGTAGAAGCAATGAAACTGATGAATGAAATAAACTGCGACTTTGACTGCGAAATAGAAGCAGTGTTAGTAAGCAATGAGCAAAAAGTAGAATATGGACAGCCATTGTTTAGAGTGAAAAAAATATAGAAATATCGTAGGAAATTAAGAATTTTAGAGTTATCTTGAAGGTTAAGATAGCTCTTTTTTAATAAAATAAAATTAAAAAAATAATTCTAAGTCAAAAAAACACATATAATAATAGATTTTTATGCAAAATTGTGATAAAATAAAAAGGATAATTTCTTTTGGATATAAAAATTTAAAGGAAATACAAAAAATGGAAAATTAGGACAATGAAAATAATTATCCTTTTCAAAATAAGAGAAGAGGAGGTAAAAAGCGTGAGATGAAATACATAAAGAAATCTTTAATTGTATTTATTTTTCTTCTAATGTCTTTATTTGCGATAAAGTTTTATATTTCTACAAAAAACTTTAAGGGTATGCTGACTTCGATTTTGAAAAGCAGCGGACTGAATGTTGAATTTAAATCTGTTAAACTGATAGGATTCAATAAACTTCAAATTGATAATTTGAAAGTTAAGGATATGGCTGGAAATATAGTTATCTACGGAAAAAGGACTACAGCTGGAATAAGTCTTCTTATGCCGACACGGCTTAACAGAATTGACATTTACAACGGGACTGTAAATCTGGAGCGTAGAAAAAATAATGATTTTAATATTTTTCATGTGATAAAGCCGCAGCCTAACAAGCCGAAAACGTTTGATCCTACGAGCAGAATTGGAAAACTTTATATTCATAATGCAACCTTGAATTATACAGATATAAGTTTTGATAAAAAAATATCGAAAAGGTTGATAAAAGTGAATGGACGGCTGGAAATTGCAAAATCCCGTGGATTTTCACTTTTTGCTAAAGGTGTAGGAAATAAAAATCAAGATGGAACAGTGGAAACGTTAAAGATTGAATTGAAACAGATTGTAAAGTCGAAGCAGTCAATTTATTCGATGTTTGATAAAATAAAGAACAGCGATGACAGGAGAAAGGAATTTCGTCTGAACTTCAGTTTTGAAAATGTCGGGATAACAGAGGAACTGGGACAGTATGTGCCGCTTGAAATGATTACTGCAAAAGGCGGCATATTAAACGGTGTGCTCAAATTGGAAAATGACAAAGTCAAGAAGACAATGCACGCTTTGGGAAATCTGAAAATTCGGAATGGAAAACTTAAATATGTTGACCTGGATGGCGATATTGAAGGGGCAAATGCTTTAATTGACTTGAAAAAGGACAAAATTACAGTAAATGCTAATACAAAGCTGAGAGGAAGTCCAGTATCTCTGATACTGAATTATCTTGTTAAGGAGCAGAAGCTGAATTTAAAGCTCGTTGCGGACAAATTGCCTTTTGAAGAGGTTGCAAGATATAAAATAATTAAAGATGCTAAAATTAAGGCACAAGGAAATGTTACAGGAAATCTTGAAGTGAATGTCGATACAAAAAAGAAAAAAACTGTACTTGATGGGAAATTTTCGTCAGACAATATAAAAATTTCAAATTACAATTTTCAGAATATAAAAACTTCTATGAAAATTGCAGATGAAAAACTGACTTTGACTGATACGTCCTTTGTATTTAATGAAGAATTTTCAGGATTTAAAGTGAACGAAGATGTTAAAGTTTCAAAATTTGTGTATGACTTGAAAAAGAAAACTGGGACAGGAAATTATGTCTTAAATAATCTAGGCTCGGATTTTAATATCAAGACAATTATAGGAAGCGCTGAAATTTCACCTAAAAATATTATAACGGGAACAGCAAGATCTAAAGTTTTAAATGGAAGATATACAGTAAATCCAAAAGCGCAGACAGTAGTAGTAAATGTTAGAAGTAACGGTTACTTTACTGTAAATTACGGTGGAAAAAATTACACAATAAATCCTGATGTCGATAACCTGGTTATAAAATTTAATGAAAAAAATATACTTCGTTCTGGGCAAATTAATGCAAAAATAAAAGATTTGTCAATGCCGTTTGTGAATGCTGTAAATGCTAAAATAAAAATACATAACGGAAATTACAGCATAAATGGAACAGCTGGAATAAAAGGCGGTGGAGTGATAAATATCTCAGGAACTACAACTTCAGATATGAAGCATTCATATTCGTTAAACTTACCTAAAAGCATAGATATTGCAAAACTGCTAAGAGCAAATGGCTACAATTTCAAAGGTTTGAACAAGGCAAAGCTGCCTGCAACGCTTACAGCGAAAATTAGCGGAAATGGGAATAAAATTTCTGGAACGTACAAACTTTACAGCCCTTATGGAGAATATATCGGAGAGTATGAAAAACTGCATGCCAGCGGTAAAATTAATGATTTGGCAAATATGGACATAACAGTTAATACAAATATGGATGAATTGTGGTTTGGTTATCAGAGGTTTAAAAATGTTAGCGGAAATCTGAGAATAAAAGATAATGTTGTAAACATTACAAGTATTCAGAATGAAAATTTGAATGCCAGCGGAAAATTTGATATGAAAACCGGAAAAATGGACGTAAATGCAGGATTAAGAGATTATATGCTCTATAATACCTCTAGCCCAAAAATTAATTTGAGAGTTGGGACATTGGATGCGAGTCTATCGGGAACAATAGACAAACTTTCGGGGGCAATAACGATGCCATCTGCGGTAACGTCGATAAATTCAAATTATGTAGGTGATACAAATGCACGTCTTAGCATAAAGGATGGAGTTGTAAACTTTGAAGATGTGACTTTGCGTGAAAACAGCCTTTATGGGACTTATGACTTGAAGACGGGGATTTCAGATATTGGAATTAGTTTAAATGAGCCTGACATTCCGAAACTTTTGAAAATGAAGGACTTGACTTTTGGAACAAGATCGGATCTTAGCTTAAAAGGAGATTTGAATAATTTTAATCTGGCAGGGCAGGTAACTCTTGGGAATATGAGCTTTAAAACTTATAAAATTCCACATGTTGTTGCAGAGCTTGAATATTCCAATGGAAATATAGATAAATTATTCAAATATGGAACATTCGATTTGCAAAAACTTAGATTTGTTGGAGATAACGAAGAAACATTGTTTGAAACACAGACTAAATTTGATTTGGCAAATGTAAACATTGATTACCAGCTGGAAAAACAAAAGTTTTCACTTGATTCAGTTCAGGATTTGAAAAACAAGGGATACAGCGGAGATATAAATATTGGATTCATGTATCGTGGAAGTTTTGAGAATTTTACAACTGGACTTCAAATTCAGGCGGATGAAATAAAACTTAGCGGCTTTCCTGTGAACAAAGTTGATATTGATTTACAGGCCAATGAGAAAACCTTGAATATAGGGCAGTTTTATTTGGAATATGAAAATAATCCGCTTTTATTAAATGGATACGTTCAGTTTGTACCTATACAATACAATGTTTCGATGCTTGCAAAAGACTTTAACTTAGACTTTTTAGGAGTTAATAAGGATGTTCAGCAGGCAAGCGGTATTGCAAATATAGATACTATTTTTTCAAATGATTCTACGTCAGGACATATTTTGCTGGATAATTTTAACTATAAGACAAAAGACAAGTCAACACTTGTAGACAACGTAAATGCCAATATTGATTTAAATAATAATAAACTTGTGGTAAATAGGCTGGATGGCGGATATAATGGAGGAACTTTTAAAGTTACAGGAGATTTGGATGTTCCAACGATTCCTGCTGATTTTATGCAGACAAAGCGGCTGGAACTGGGGAAATTTGAATTGAATGCGGCACTTAACAAAGTTGGACTGCATTATGGAAAAGGAATTGACTTTGCGCTTACGGGAAATCTTATATTTACAGAAAACAGGCTGTTTGGAGATTTGGTTGTAAGCGATGCAGAAGTGCGTGAAATACCAAACTTTAATTCCAAATCCGAAACAGAAAATTTATCAGAGGAGGCAAAAGCTAAAAAAGCTCAAGATAAGACTGTCGTTGAAGGAATTGTAGAAGAAGTAATTGATAAGATAGTAAAACAATACACAGTTAACCTGAATGTACGGACTGGAAGCAATGTTAAAGTGAATATTCCAAATGTAAGCATCGTGCGAAATATAAAAGGAAAAGTGAAAGGTGCTTCTGAAATTTCATATTCTGGTGGAGAACTTGGAATGGATGGACAATATTCGATTACAAGAGGTTCATTTTCTATAAATGGGAATGACTTTAAAATAGATGGTGCTGAAATAAGATTTTTGCCGTCTTCCAATGGTTCAGCCACATTAATATCAGATCCGTTTGTTATATTTGATGCAAGCACAGTGATAAATGGAGATAGAATAGAAATAAATGTGACTGGAAATGTAAGTAAGCCAGACATTAAATTTTCATCTTTATCAGGGAAGACAAAAGAAGAGATTGTATCATTGCTCGCATTTAATACTGTAGTTGGAAACAGCGAAAGAAAACCGGGAAGTACCGAGGAAAATTCGGCTGACGGACTGGTAGTGGCAGGCTCTTTAGTTAATAGTGCATTAAATGAGTTGCTTTTTTCGTCAGTAACTGGTAAAATTAAAGATGTACTGGGAATATCAAAATTTGCTGTTTCAACGAATGTAAATCATTCGGATAAGACTGGAGAATACAGTGCAGCAACAACAGTAACAGTTCAAGATAATATCTACAAGGATAAATTATTCTGGAACGCTTCATTTAAATTCCCATATCAGACTTCAAAATCTGAAGAAAAAATTCCAATGGGATATAACGCATGGCTTAGCTATAATGTTACAAATGGGTTAGATTTGCGACTTGGGGGAGAGAGTATAAACAAAAGCAGAACAAGCGCAAATATGAGCAATGGAGCAAGAGTAAATTATTACTTTGGAATAGATTTTTCAACGAGAGGCGATACACTTGGAGATATTTTCAGAAAAATGTTTAGAAAGAAAAAACTTGATACATTAAAAAAATAGGAGGAAAGATGTCAAAACTAAAAGTAAAAAACAAGGTTTATGCTTTGATTATTGCAGTAACATTATTCGTATCTGTAAATAATTTGTCGCATGCTGAAGAAAAAAGAGGGATAATTGGAAAAGAATTGGCTGATAATACAAGCAGCGCTACAGAAAATGAAGTGCAAAATGATGAAATATCAGATGTCAAAATCAGATATAGTCAAGAAGAAATTGACATGGCTAATCAATTATCAGACAAAGTGAAGAAAAAAAGAAAAAAAGAAAAGAAAAAAGAAACAGCAAGAAATAGAAGAAGAGGAAAAAATAACGATATTTTTGAAGCTCAGGAACTGGCAAGAGAGGATCTGAAAGTTGGAACAATTGAATTTTCTCAGCTAAAGGAAGTTTCACCAGAGCTTCTGATGTCTAAGATGCCTGTAAAGACAGGAGATAACTATTCAAATAAAACTTTGAGTGACATTTATTTGGCACTTAAGAGACTGGGATATGTATCAGAAGTCAATGTTATTCCTAAAATAAGAGGAAATAATGTAAATATAGAAGTTCAAGTCGCAGAAGTGGAAAATGCGGGAACGGTTCTGCAAAGACAGCAAATGCAGGAAGAAATGCAAAAGGAAACAGAATACACAGTAGCAAATGTAGACATTGAAGGTACAAGCAAGCTTAATAAGGAAGATTACTTAAAAGATTTGCCAATCAAAGCGGGAGATGTTTTCGTTCCTCAAAAAGCGGTTGACGGAGCCCAAAAAATATTTAAATCGGGATATTTCTCTACAGTTGAACCAAAAATTGACAGAAAAGTTGACAATACTGTTTCAGTAGTTTACCAAGTTAAAGAAAATCCAGACATACAAAGTGTAAACTTTGAAGGTAATACTCTTTATAAATCTGAGGAATTGGAAAAAGCGCTAGGTGTAAAAAGAGGAGAAATCTTAAATGGTAACTTATTAAATCCAGATGACAATGGAATTCTTAAATTATACGCCAAAGATGGGTATTCCCTTGTAAGAATTGACTCAATAAATGTTTCAAATGAAGGGGTTGTAAATATTGGATTAACAGAAGGAGTTATTGATTCTGTTGAATTTGAAAAAGCGCCAGAGAAAAATGATAATGAAAGACAATCGTCAAGACGTTCTGTTTTAAGAACAAAACCTTATGTGTTTGAAAGATATTCAGAATTAAAGCCAGGACAAATTTTCCAAGAGAAAAATATAGAAAGTACAGTAAGAGAACTTTATAGAACAGGTATGTTCACTAAGATAGTACCGTCTATTGAAGGAAAAGAAGACGATCCGAATGCAAGAGTTATAAAGCTGCTTGTGGAAGAACGTCCAACTACTACAATTAATGGAAGTATTTCTTATGGAACTTCAGTTGGATTAGTAGGAGAACTTAAATTGGCGGACTCAAACTTCTTAGGAAGAGGACAGGATGCGTCGGCTACACTCTCAGCTTCAAATAAAGGTGATAAAACATTTGAGCTTAGATGGTTTGATCCTTGGCTGAGGGGAACAGAGCAAGTTCAACTTGGAGGATCGATTTACTGGACTCAATCTGTAGATGACAATGCTGATGCTGATGAAGTGGAAAAAGTTAAGAAAATAGGAACTCGTTGGACAATTGGTAAAGGGCTTAATAAAGACATTGGAGTAAGCTTCTCTGCAAGATTTGATAACTATAAAGAATTGTTTGCAAATAAAAAGGTAAACGACAAATATAAATTATTTGCATTGGGGCCAACACTTACTTTTGATACAAGAGACAACAAGTTTAACCCTACGAAAGGGCTTTATGCAACAATGTCATATGAAAGAGGGGAACTTATAAACGATCCTAGAAAATATGATCAGTTTGAAACAGATTTAAGAGCTTACCATCCGACATTCTTTGGTGATAAGAACATAATGGCATACAGAGCGGCTTGGGGAACAACAGGAAGCGGAACACCGGAAGCCTTAAGATTTAGTATCGGTGGAGCGGAATCAGTTCGTGGATATGAATACAGCGCATTTGACGGATTTGATAAATTCCATGCGACAATTGAAAACAGAACAAAAATTAATGATACATTACAGTTAGTAGCATTCTTTGATATAGGGAACGCTTGGCAAAATGAGTCAAGAGATCCTATTACAGGTAAAAAAATCTACAAACCAAACAGAAAAGATGCTCATGACTTCAAAGATCTTAAAAAAGGTTATGGAATTGGGGTAAGATTGAATACACCAATTGGACCGTTAAGATTTGATTATGGTTGGCCAATGGATCCTGAGAAAAAAGGTGAGAAAAAAGATAAAGGTAAGTTCTACTTTAGCTTTGGACAATCATTCTAGTTTTTTCATACTGATTAAAATATAAACTAAATAATTATAGGGGGTGATTAATTTCATCCCTATAATTTTATAAAAAATAAAGAAGGAGAGATCCAAAATGTATGATATTAAAGAAATTGCAAAATTAATAAATGGAGAAATCAGAGGAAACGATGAATTGAGTTTTACAAGACTTGCTCCGTTTTTTCATTCAACTGAGAAGGAATTAACTTTTGCTGCAGATGAGAAAATGTTGAAAAATATGGATAAATGTAATGCAGGTGCCGTGATTGTTCCTGATTTGCCAAATTTACCTGAAAATAAGACTTTTATTGTTGTAAAAGGAAATCCTAGAGAGTTAATGCCGATACTACTAAATTATTTTAAGCCTAAATTACAGCCGTTTGAAAATCAGATAGAAAATTCTGCACAAATCGATGAAACTGCAAATGTATCAAAAATAAATACTTATATTGGACATAATGTAAAAATTGGAAAAAATACTGTTATCTATCCGAATGTGTCAATTTTTGAAGGGACTGAAATAGGTGATGACTGTATAATTTATTCAAATGTTACAATACGGGAATTTACAAAAGTTGGAAGAGGGACTATTTTACAGCCTGGGGCTGTGATAGGAGCTGACGGATTTGGATTTGTAAAAATTAATGGAAATAATGTAAAAATCGAACAGATTGGACATGTAATCTTGGGAGAAGAAGTTGAAATTGGAGCAAATTCCTGTGTTGACAGAGGAGCAATTGGAGATACGATTATTAAAAAAGGTACAAAAATCGATAATCTTGTTCATATTGCGCATAATGATATTATTGGTGAAAATTGTCTGATTGTAGCTCAGACTGGTATTTCTGGAAGTGTGGAAGTGGGAGATAATTCGACTCTTGCAGGACAAGTTGGAGTGGCAGGGCATCTTAGAATTGGAAATAATGTAGTGATTGCCGCAAAATCTGGAGTAACTAATGATGTGCCAGATGGTAAGCAAATGTCAGGTTATCCACTTCGTGAACATATGGAAGACTTGAGAGTAAAAATGGCGATGGGAAAAGTCCCTGAACTTGTAAAACGAATGAAAAAATTGGAAAAAGAATTGGAAAAAACGGAAGCGAAAAAATAAAAATATAAAATTTTGCACATCAAAGTTGTGAAATTTTAAAACTTCCTTGACTTATTAATTCAAATGATGTAGAATAAATAACAGATAATAAAAAATATTATAAATAGAGAGAGAAGGGAGTTATAGATGAAAAAAATACTTTTAGGTATCCTTATGCTTTTGTGCATAGTCAGCTGCGGATCAGGGCCTGATAAGACAGTATCAAAGTTTATTGACAATGTAAAAGCTGAAAAAATGAAAGAGGCGGCAAAATATGCAATGGATGACAGTTTTGAGGGGAACTTGGATGTTAAATATAACAACAAGATTCAAGAACTGCTTTTCAAGACATTATTAAAAAATCTTGAATATAAGATTGTTAAAACAGAAAAACAGGATGATGAAACAACGATTGTAACTGTGGAAGTAACAAATGTGGATGTTGAAAAAATATTTTTACAAGTCTTCAAAAAAATGACGCAGGAAACTTTTTCAGGAAATGGTTCTCATTCAATGTCAGTTGATGACAGATTTAAAGAGGAACTTGAGGCAAAAGACAAGCCAAAATCAAAAAATGTCACAAAATTTGTAGTCAAGAAAACAGCCAATGGAGAAAAAATAGTTTTAACAGCAGAAAATATCGACGTATTACTTGGTAAATTAAACACAACATTATCAAACTTGAACACACTTGGTGGAACAGAAGAAGAAACAGCTGTAGAATTACCGGAAACAGGGCCATCAACTGGACTATCACAAAAACCCGAAGAACTTAGAAACCAAAATAAATAAAATAGTTTAAAGTAATAAATAAAACAATCATTCTTTTACTTGTAAAGTGAAGTTTGGTTGTTTTTTATTTACAGGAATTTTTCAAATTAATTAAAAAAAAATTAAAAAAAGTTGATTTTTAAATATTTTTATTGTATAATTGTAGTGTAAAAAAATAAAAAAGGGAGGAACTGTAATGGCTACATCAAGTTTTTTAAGATTGCCAGAGTTTAAAACTGAGAAGGAAATAGATGGTTTAATAAAAGCATTGGAGAATGATAGAAAACCAAAATTGACTGGTGTGAAAGCTGAAAAAATAACAGATGAAAAAAGAATTAGAAGGATATTGGATAAAAAAAGATGAAAATATCAAGACTGTCAATAAATGATTTGTTGAAATACGATACAGAAGAATATATAAGAGAAAAAATTTTAAATACATTTAGTAGTAGAGAAAATAATAATGTAGAAGATTTTTTACATAATAAAGCAATATTTTTTGAGAAAAGTTCTATTTCAACAACGCATTTAATTTTTGATAATAATGATACTTTATTAGGTTATTTTTCAGTAGCAAATAAAAGTTTAATATTACCAAATGAAAGATTTGAAAATTTAAGTAATAGTAAACAAAAGAAATTAATACAAAGTGGACAAAAGGTTGGTAATGGATTTTACTTAGTAAACAGTTATTTATTAGGACAATTAGGGAAAAATTTTAATTTATCAGAAAGTGAACAAATAAAAGGGAATTTTTTATTATCACTTGCTTTTGAGTTATTGCTGGAGGCAAAAGAATTGATAAATGCAAAATATGTCTGGTTGGAATGTAGAAATTCGGAGAAACTTATAGATTTTTATAAAAAATTTGGTTTTGAGAAGATAGATAATTTTATTTCTAAAGACGGATTGGTTGTTATGATGATGAAATTGGATAGAAAAAATTGATTGGAATAAAAAATACTGCTGTTGATTTGGACGGTGGTATTTTTTTGGTTTTCTATTTGATTTAAGAAATGAATTATCTTGTTTTTTTGTATAGAATGTGATATTCTAGTAATGTGATTTTTAAAAATATGCTTGAATCAAATTGAAATTGGACTTATAAAATTAAGTTAATTTGGTTTTGAGTAGAATAATTATAATTTTAAAATAAAGAAGGATGTTAGAAAAATATGAGAAAATCAGAAATAATTAGAGGAACAAGTAAATGTGCCAGGTTTTTTGTTTGTGATACTACAGAACTTGTAAAAGAGGCAAAGAAAGTACACGGACTTGATCCAATAGCAGTTACTGTTTTTGGGAAACTATTGACAGCGACGGCTATGATGGGGAAAGATTTGAAAAATGAGAAGGATTTGGTGACAGTTAAAGTAGATGGGGATGGACCTTATGGAAATATGCTTGCAACTGGAAATATGAAAGGGGAAGTGAAAGGTTATATTGGGAATCCTGAAGAGAAATTTCATCAGATAATTGACGAGAATGGAAATTTTATAAAAGATGAAACTGGGCAAGTGAGATTTATTGGAAATGGGACAATGCAGGTTATAAAGGACTTGGGACTACGTGATCCATTTTCTGGCGTTACAAAAATAAATGAAGAGGATATTGCAAATATAATTGCTCATTATTTTCTTTTATCAGAGCAGATAAAATCAGTTGTCGCACTTGGTGTAAAACTAGATGAAAATGGAGAAATAAAAAGGGCTGGAGGATATTTGATACAGTTGTTGCCAGGTGTGGAAGACGGATTTATTGACAAACTGGAAAATAAATTACAGCAGATTAGGACGATTACAGAACTTCTGGAAGGTGGAATGAGCCTTGAGCAGATTGTGGAACTGCTTTATGAGGATATTTCGGTATTTGAGGAAGAGACAGATGTTGATGGTGCTCATAAAAAAGTTTATGTGGAAGATTTTGAAATTTTGG
Organism: Leptotrichia sp. oral taxon 223; assembly: GCF_013394795.1. NCBI lineage: Bacteria > Fusobacteriati > Fusobacteriota > Fusobacteriia > Fusobacteriales > Leptotrichiaceae > Leptotrichia > Leptotrichia sp. oral taxon 223. The sequence goes on along the minus strand of NZ_JABXYU010000001.1, from coordinate 597,788 downwards.
AAAAATCAGAGCTGGAGTATAAATGTAATTGCACTAAAGAGAAATTTTACAAGGGATTAATCACGCTTGGAAAAGAAGAAATTGATAAAATTCTGGAAGAGGAAGGCAAAATTCAGGTGGAATGCCATTTTTGCGGTAAAAAATATGATTTTGAAAAAGAAGATTTTAAAAATTTATAAAATAGATTTGCTTGGAATTATATAGGTTTAAACGATTTTAGATAATTGTAAAAGTAATAATAAAAAAACTGGAAAGGAAGAGAAAATGTCAAAATTAAGAGTAGGAGTAATACGTGGGGGAGTTTCAACTGAAAGGGAAGTTTCTTTAAAGACAGGAAGTGAAATTGTAGCAAACTTGAATAGAGATAAATATGAGGTTTTTGATATTGTGATTGATTCAGAAAAGGAAGTTTTTGAAAAAGTAAAAGACTTGAATCTGGATTTTGTTTATATTGCTTTACACGGTGTATTTGGGGAAGATGGGAGAATACAGGCGATTTTGCAAAGTCTGGGAGTGGCTTACAGCGGACCTGGAGTGATGTCAAGTGCAGTTTGTATGGATAAGGAATTTTCAAAAAGAATTGTGGCTGGATACGGAGTTAGAATTGCAAAATGGAAAAGTGTACGTGTAGGTGAAACAGTTGACTTTGAAACAATAAAAAAAGAATTAGGAAATCGTGTTGTAGTAAAGCCTAATAGTGGTGGTTCGAGCATTGGAGTAAGTTTTGTGGAAAATCAGGAAGAACTTGAAAAAGGACTGGAACTTGTTTTTGGAATGGATAAAGAGGCTTTGATTGAGGAAGTCCTGCATGGTGTGGAAATCAGTGTGCCTGTGATTGATGGGGAAGTTTTTCCAACAATAAGAATTGAGGCCCTTGCAGGAGATTATTTTGATTATGAATCAAAATATGCAAAAGGCGGAGCAAATGAATATGTATTTGAATTTCCTGAAAAAGTACAGGCTGAAATCAATAAATTTGCAAAAGACAGTTATTACGGACTAAAATGTGAAGGATTTGCAAGAATAGATTTTATGGTGGTAAATGAAGAAACACCGTATTTTATGGAAGTAAACACATCACCAGGAATGACATCTGCCAGCTTATTGCCAAAAAGTACAGCTTCAAAAGGTTATAATTACGCACAAACATTGGACTTATTAATAGAATCTTCAATAAAAGTGGAAAGATAAATAAATTAAGAATTTTAAAAAATACAGAAAATAAAAATGCGAAAAGGAAGTGAAAAATATGGAAAAAATAGCAAGTTTTACAGTAGATCATAAAAAATTAAACAGAGGAATCTATGTGTCAAGAATTGACGAAATTAACGGAAATTACATCACAACTTTTGATGTTAGAATGAAATTGCCAAACAGGGAACCAGTAATAAATATCGCAGAACTTCACACAATGGAACATTTAGGAGCAACATTTTTGAGAAATCATCCAACTTGGAAAGATGAAATTGTATATTTCGGACCAATGGGTTGTAGAACTGGATTTTATGTAATTTTGAAAGGAAAATTGGAATCAAAGGACATTGTTGATTTAATGAAGGAACTTTACAAGTTTATGGCAGAATTTAAAGGAGCAGTTCCTGGAGCGACTGCAATTGAATGTGGAAATTACTTGGATCAAAACTTGCCAATGGCTAATTTTGAGGCTAAGAAATATTTGGAGGAAACGCTAGAGAATTTAGGAGAGGAAAATTTAAATTATCCTGAGTAAGAATATAAATATTTGGATGTGTCTTAAAATATTCTTAATAATTTTATTTTGATTGTTTTCAGGCACATCTTAAATTCGAATTGAATTTCATTTAATTGTAAGTATTATGGAAATAAATAACTCAAAATAAAGAATTTTAATGGATTTACGATTTAATAATTAATGAACGAGGAGAAAGAAATGCCTTACATTTTAAAAGAGGAAAATATTGAAGAGTTTGTGAAAAAATCGGAAATAGATGAATTTGAAGAAGAGGATTTTGGAAAATTTTATCCTAACGATTACGAAATGGTTGATAAAAGTGGAATGTTTGAAGATTTTAGATTTAAGCTGGTTGTTTTGGAAACTTTGCTTGGGAAAAATGCAAGTTTTGTTGAAGAATTTGAAAAATTGACTGAAAAATTAGAAGAAAAATATGATGATTATGTTTTTGAAATAGGAAATTTTATTAATCCTGTTATAGTTGAGCCGATTTTAAAATTTTTGGAAAATGTGAAATTGACGGCAGAGGACTTGGAAAAAGTAGATGAAATTTGTTTTGATGGTGGGCTTGAAATTTATGGTATTCTTTGTCCAAATTGGGATGGAGAAGATTATTTATTTCAAACACATAGTGTAAAAGGGTTTGAAAAATTAAAAAATTTGAAAAAAGTGATTTTTATTGCTTGCTGTGATGAGGAATTACTGGATAAATTTAGGGAAAATGGAATCGCAGTGGAGTAAAATAAAAGTGAAAGATTATAATTTTAACTTTGATTCTGAAAATAAAAAGGAGAGATTTTTTATGAAAAAAGTAATGCTTTTGGTTGCAAGTTTGATGGTTTCAGTTATCAGTTTTGCTGGTTATACGAGTGATATGATTAATAGAATGGAAACTAAAGAGAAAAGTGTAGAGGATTCTTTTGGAGGAAGTAACGCTGAAATGAAAGAAGCATCTTCGGTTATTTTGGAGAGCTGGGATAATGAGTTAAATGAAGTTTATAAGTTATTAATGTCAAAATTGTCAAAAAAAGAACAATTAAAACTTAGAAATGAAGAAAGAGCATGGATAAAAAGAAAAGAAAGAGTGGCAAAAGATGCGGCAGATAAATTTTGTGGAACTGTAAATGGAAAAAAACTTTGTGGAACAGGTTATGGCTTGGAATATACACAATCATTGATTAACTCGACTAAAGGCAGAGCGATTGAATTATCTAAAAGATATGAAAAATTGAAATAAATTTAGAAAGGAAATGAAGTTATTCTGAAATTTTGGAATAACTTTATCTTATTAAAATGAGTAAAATAATTGATACGCATACACACATTTATGATGAGCAGTTTGAAGATGACTTTGATGATGTGATGAAAAGGATTGAAGATGAGCTGGAGGGGATTGTAAGCATTGGGTTTGATTTGGAAAGTTCGCTTAAAAGCATTGAGCTTGCGAATAGATATTCGTTTGTGAATGCGGTAATTGGAGTTCATCCTGTGGATATAAAAAAATATAATGATGAAGTGGAAAAAGAACTGGAAAGATTGGCATTGACTGAGAAAAAGGTTGTTGCAATTGGAGAAATTGGGTTGGATTATCACTGGATGGAGGATCCGAAGGATGTTCAGATTGCTGGATTTAGAAAGCAGATGGAACTTGCAGAAAGGGTAAAAAAACCAGTTGTTATCCATACAAGAGAGGCTTTGCAGGATACACTTGATGTTTTGAAGGATTATAAAAATGTTGGCGGGATTTTGCACTGCTATCCAGGTTCTTTAGAAGCGGCAAAGCCATTTTTAGATAGGTATTACTTGGGAATCGGTGGTACTTTGACGTTTAAAAATAATAAAAAGACAAAGGAGCTTGTGAAAGAATTGCCTTTGGAAAAAATTGTTCTGGAAACAGATTGTCCGTATTTGACACCTGTACCTTTTCGAGGGAAACGGAATGAGCCAGTTTATACAAAATATGTAGCAGAAGAAGTGGCTAGAATTAAGGAAATTTCAGTAGAGCAAGTTATTAAAGTAACTACTGAAAATGCTAAGAAAATTTATGGAATGTAATGGAATTTAAAAATTAAATGTAGGAGATAAAATGTGTATTGAAAAAGAAAATAAAGATTTTAAAAATCCAATAGAATATAAATTAGAAAAAAAAGATGGAAATGCACGTGCTGGAGTTATAAAAACACCACATGGAGAGATAAAAACCCCAGTATTTATGCCAGTTGGTACGCAGGCGACTGTAAAGGCTATGACTAGGGAAGAGCTGGAAGAGATTAATTCTCAAATTATTCTTGGGAACACGTATCATTTATACTTACGTCCTGGAGATGATTTGGTAAATGATTTTGGTGGGCTTCATAAATTTATGAGATGGGATAAGCCTATACTTACTGATAGCGGTGGATTTCAAGTGTTTAGTCTTGGAGATTTGAGAAAGATAAAGGAGGAAGGAGTTCATTTCCGTTCACATATAGATGGCTCAAAGCATTTTTTATCGCCTGAAAAATCTATTTCGATTCAAAATAATCTGGGAAGCGATATTATGATGGTGCTGGATGAATGCCCGCCAGGACTGTCAACACGTGAATATTTGATTCCGTCCATTGAAAGAACTACGAGATGGGCTAAGCGTTGTATTGAAGCAAATAGAAATAAGGATAAGCAAGGGCTTTTTGCAATTGTGCAAGGTGGAATTTATGAAGATTTACGAGATAAAAGTTTTGAAGAGCTGTATGAGTATGATTATGGATTTGCTGGGTATGCTTTAGGAGGGCTTGCAGTAGGAGAACCACGTGAAGATATGTATAGAATTTTAAAATATAGCACGCCAAAACTACCTGAAAATAAGCCACGTTATTTAATGGGAGTGGGAGAGCCTGCGGATATGCTTGAGGCTGTGGAACATGGAATTGATATGATGGACTGTGTTCAGCCGACAAGAATTGGTAGACACGGTACTGTATTTACAAAGTATGGACGTCTTGTTATAAAAAATGCGAGCTATTCACGAGATGACAGGCCTCTTGATGAAGGTTGTGACTGTTATGCCTGCAAACATTATACAAGAGCATATATAAGACATTTATTCAAGGCAGGAGAAATTTTGGGACAGAGGCTTGCAACATATCATAATTTGCATTTTTTGCTAAAACTTATGGATAATGCACGTGAGGCAATTATTGACGGAAGGTTTAAGGAATATAAGGAAGAAGTGCTGAAAAACTATGCCGTGGGGAAAGAAAGTGAATGGATAAAGCCGAAATCGATATAAAAATTAGAAAATAAAATGAAATAAAAAAGTGCTATTTATCTCATAACGGATATTTTTTCATTCCAGATAAAAAATATAAGTTACAAGTAAATAGCACAAACATGAAATTACTACATTTCTTTAAATGTCAATGTTTTTCCATCATCTGTCATAAAAATCAAACGATTATTATCTAATTTAATCTTTTTTGAATTTTGCAAAATATTCAAATACTGGCTTTCAAGTTTCATAAAGTTATCTGGTCCTGCCATTTTTGTAGAGCCGATAGGTCCAACCATAATATTATCTGATGTCATTATATAATTTGAAAAATAGTTGTTTACTCCTGAATCGCCGTGTATTCTGTCTTCTGAAAAATTAAGAGTAATTCTTATTTCATTTGTTGTCAATATTTTTCTCATTTTTGTGTCAGAAATATCAACAAGTTTCCAGCTAGTATTCAATAATTTTTTTTTCAAATTTAAAAGAGAAAGTGAGTCCTTGTCTTTCTGATTAACTGTATTTGGATTTTTAAAAGTCCAAATATCTCCATCCTTGTTAGTTAAAGTTAAAGTATCCTTGCTGTACTTAATCATAGGGTTGGATTGCAGAATATCAAAGAAATCCTGTTCGAGGTTCATTAAATCTAAAGAACCTCCCATCAAAGTTGAAGTTACTGTGGCAGAAAGAGTGGAATTTCTGTTAATTTTATAACTTCCTGAATATCCGTTAATTCCACCAGATCCATTAATCTTATTTTTTGAAAAATTAATCGTAACATTTGTGTTTTCTGAAATATAAGAATTCCATCTATTTTTCTTAATTTGAGTTAATTTCCATGAAGTTCCATTTAAATTTGAAAGAGGAAGTGAATCCTTGTCTTTCTGATTAACTGTGTTTGGATTTTTAAAAGTCCAAATATCTCCATCCTTGTTAGTTAGAGTTAAAGTATCCTTGCTGTACTTAATTATAGGGTTGGATTGCAGAATATCAAAGAAATCCTGTTCGAGGTTCATTAAATCTAAAGAACCTCCCATCAAAGTTGAAGTTACTGTGGCAGAAAGAGTGGAATTTCTGTTAATTTTATAACTTCCTGAATATCCGTTAATTCCACCAGATCCATTAATCTTATTTTTTGAAAAATTAATCGTAATATTTGTGTTTTCTGAAATACGGGAATTTCGTCCATTTTTCCTGATTTCTGTCAATTTCCACGAAGTTCCATTCAAATTAGTGCTTACAGCGACTCTTTTTTTCACAGCCGCATTCAAAAAAACGCAACACAAAAGAAGCATTGTAAAAATTCCAACTAAAAAAAATCTTTTTTTCATTTTAAAAACCTCTTTTCATTATTTTTTCTCTTTTTTCCTTTATTAATTAAATAGTATCATATGTTTATTAAAGAATTATGAGAATTTTTAAAATTGTTTAGTTTTTATTTTTTTCTAAAGTATTCTTGTTCAGTTTGAAATTTCTTCAGTTATTTCATGTGTTTTTGTCATTTTTATCATCCTGCTATAGTCTGTTGGAATTAGTATAATTATGGAATAAAAAAGAAACCGCCACGAAAATAATTTGAAAGTGTAAAAAGCATAACAAATATTTCGCTCACAACAACTCTAAAACTTATCCATTCCAAATCAACCAGCCGTGGAAAACATTTTGCAAAAAGCTGAAAATAGTTAAATTCATTATGATATTCCTTATAAAGCATATTTGTGACATCAAAAGCATTTATTAAATAAACAATTAAAAATGTAACGATAAATAATGAAAAGGCATCGAAAAAAGAGAAATCATCAGCCTCAAATCTATTGAATCCATTTATTTTGTTTGAAAAAAACATATATCCAATATAAGATGCGATTGGAATGGAAATACTGAAAATCAAGGAAATAAAATTTTTATTAAAATAAAATGCGATGTAATATATGACAATTCCTATCAACGAAAATAGAATTGCGCCTAACAATCCAAATAGGATTTGTTTAAATTTATAATTAAAATTCTGTATAAGTTTGTTCATTACCATTCACCTTTCTCCATATCAAACTTGAGGCGGTGAACCTCAAAAAATATTATAACATAAAAAAATACCCCAATCAATAATAGATAAAGGTATTTTTTTCACCTGTTTAGTTTAATATGGATGAATTCCATTTCTTTTATTATTTATTTATAACACAAATTTTTCATTTTTTCAATCATATAATTTTTATTTTTTTATAAATTTATGATAAATCCAGTCAACTATAATAGCAATTGCATTATCTCCAGATACATTTGCCGCTGTCCCAAAGCTGTCCTGCGTTATGTAAAGTGCGATTAGTAATGATGCTAATGGACTGTTTGTGGCAATTCCAACCATTCCCAGAAAAGGAAGTGCGGACATTATTGCTCCTCCCGGTGCCCCTGGCGCTGCTACCATTGCGACTCCTAAAACTAGGACAAATGGGAAGATTGTGGAAATTCCGTAGGCCATATTGTTCATCATAAGTACAGTAACGACACAGCTTGTTATCGTAATGATACTTCCTGCCAGATGAATTGTGGCACATAAAGGAACTACAAATTCACGTATTTCGGGTGATGTTCCATTTCGTCTTGCACATTCCAGATTTATTGGAATTGTGGCGGCTGAAGATTGTGTTCCAAGTGCTGTAAAATAGCCAGGAATCTGATTTTTCATACAAGTAAATGGATTTTTTCCTGAAAGCCCTCCAGCGAATGTAAACAAGGCTGAAATATATAAAATATGTAAAATTATTACGCAGACAAACACTTTTAAGAAAATGGAAAGTGTTGCAAACATTTGTCCGCTGTAAGTCATATTCATAAATGTTCCAAAAATGTAAACTGGAAGCAGAGGAATAACTGATGTGCTAAGCAGTTTTGTAATTATTTTTGAAAATTCACGGAAAAGGCTGTAGGTAGTCTGCCCCTCTCCATTGTTTCTGAGCCAGCTAATTGAAAGTCCCATTATAAAGGCAAAAACAATTGCCGAAGTTACATCAAACATTGGGGCAAGTGGAATATCAAAATAGGATGTTAAAAGATTTTTTTCCGGATGTTCTACTGCCGCAAATGAGGTGAAATTAAGAATTTTTGGAAAAATATTAGTCGCCATAAGATAAGACAGACTTCCTGCAACAATTGTGGAAGCGTAGGCTATCAAAGTGGTAATTCCAAGTAATTTTCCCGCTCCTTGACGTAAATCCGAAATTCCTGTCACAACAAATCCGATTATCATAAATGGAATAACAAACGACAAATATTTACTAAATAACGATGAAAAAGTCACAAAAATTCGAATAACTGGACTTGGTAAAACTAATCCTAACAGAATACCAAGTGTTATAGCGATAATTAAACGTGGCACAAGTCCGATTTTTTTCATAAAATTTTTCTCTCCTTATATTTTTATATAGTCAATCCCGCAGCCCAGCCTCAATATTATTAATTAACATACGGTGGTAACATTTACAGTTAATTGTACAGATGTAACAATACTGGGATTAATCATAACTTTTGCAACTTCCCCGCATTACTTCATCTTGTAGGATATTTTTTCCCTAATATCCAAAGGTTTATGTTCACCTTAATAATATCTACACCTAAAATTTATTTTTTTTTCATATTTTTATTCTTCAATTAAATCAATAGTCCAGTTTGCCTGCTGTAATTTTGTATCAGTTTCCCTGATTTCCTTAGACAATTTATCTAGCTGTTTCTGCTGTTCTGGCACATTAATCGTGCTAAAAACTTTTATTTCCGTTGTGGAATAAAGATTTACCTTCTGGCTTGCAATTTCTATAAATTCACGCAGTATTCCTGCTTTTTGTGAAAGCGTATCCTTTTTTGCAATTAGTTCAACTAATGAAATTCCATCAATTTTTGAAAGAGTATTTGTTCTGTTTATTTTTATTATTAATTCATTTAATTGAGAAATCAAATCATTTAACTCAGTTAATAAAAATTCAGGATTTTCGGTAGGTTTTTCATTTTCCTGAACTTTGGCGTTATTATTAAGTCTTGTTTTTAGCTGTGCGATTCTTTTTTGAATATCGGCACGTAAAATAAGAGCTTCGGCAAGTTTCATTTTATTTATCCTCCCATTTTTTATTTTTACATAGTTAAAGTATAATAGAAAAATTAGAAAATGTAAAGGATATTTTTATGTTTTTTACTGTTAGAAATTATATGCAAGATATTTTTTTAACTTGCAAATATTTGTTGTAATCATTACAAATTTATGATAAAATTAAACATAAAATTTTGAGAAACAAAATATTAATTACTAAAAAATTTTGAAAACATAAAAATGTATTTAAATGGAGGGAATTATGGAATTGTCAAAAGGTAAATTGCTGAACATTTATGAACGAATGCTTAGCATTAGAAATTTTGATTTAAAAGTAAATCAGCTTGTGAAAAGAGGAATGGTGCCTGGAATGACACATTTGTCAGTAGGAGAAGAAGCGGCGAATGTTGGTGCTATTGCGGCATTGAATGCTGATGACCTTATTACATCTAATCATAGAGGGCATGGGCAAGTTATCGCTAAAGGGATTGACTTGAATGGAATGATGGCTGAAATTATGGGAAAAGCTACTGGAACTTGTAAAGGTAAAGGTGGTTCAATGCACATTGCCGATTTAGAAAGTGGAAACTTGGGAGCAAACGGAATTGTTGGTGGTGGACACGGAATGGCAGTTGGTGCGGCTTATACTCAAAAAGTAAAAAATACTGGAAAAATTGTAGTTTGTTTCTTTGGAGATGGAGCTACTAATGAAGGAAGCTTTCATGAGGCTATGAATTTGGCATCAGTATGGAATGTTCCTGTTATATTTTATTCAATTAATAACGGTTATGGAATCAGTACGTCAATTAATAAAGTTACAAATGTAGAACATTTGTATAAAAGGGCTGCGGCTTATGGAATGCCAGGATATTTTATTGAAGATGGAAATGATGTTCTGTCAGTATATGAAACGTTTGAAAAGGCTGTGGAGCATGTAAGAGAAGGAAAAGGACCAGTTTTCATTGAAAGTATAACTTACAGATGGTTTGGACATTCTAGTTCAGATCCAGGAAAATATAGAACAAAAGACGAAGTTGACGGATGGAAGTTAAAAGATCCTAACTTAAAATTCAGAAATTACTTGCTTGAAAATAATATTGCAACAGAGGAAGAATTAGTAGAACTTGAAGAAAAATCAAAAAAACAGATTGAAGATGCAGTGGAATTTGCGAAAAATAGTCCAGAACCTACGTTGGAATCTGCATTCGAAGATATATTTGCAAATTAGAAAAGGAGATAAAAAATGGAAAAAAAGTTGATGTCTGTAAAAGAGGCGATTATTACAGCAATGTCAGAGGAAATGAGACAAGATGAAAATGTATTTTTAATGGGAGAAGATGTAGGAATTTTTGGAGGAGATTTCGGAACATCGGTTGGAATGCTGAAAGAATTTGGATCAGAAAGAATAAAAGATATGCCAATTTCAGAATCTGCAATTTCTGGAGCTGCAATAGGTGCAGCGATGACAGGACTTCGTCCAATAGTTGATGTAACATTCATGGATTTTATCGTTTATATGATGGATAACATTGTAAATCAGGCAGCAAAAACTAGATATATGTTTGGCGGAAAAGGGCAAGTGCCTGTAACATTCAGATGTGCAGCAGGTTCTGGAGTGGGTTCAGCTGCACAGCATTCACAGTCACTTGAGTCTTGGTTTACTCATATTCCAGGAGTAAAGGTTGTTGCGCCAGGAACACCTGCGGATGTAAAAGGGCTTTTAAAATCAGCAATTCGTGATAATAACCCAGTAATTTTCCTTGAATATAAAGCACAATACAATATGAAAGGTAAAGTTCCCATAGATCCTGAATTTGTTATTCCTTTAGGAAAAGGTGAAATTAAAAAAGAAGGAAAAGATATTACAATTGTAACTTATGGAAGAATGCTGGAAAGAGTAATGAAGGCAGCAGAAATTGTAGAAGGTGAAGGAATTAGCGTAGAAGTTGTAGATCCAAGAACATTAGTTCCATTAGATAAGGAAATTATATTAAATTCTGTGAAAAAGACTGGAAGAGTAATTTTAGTAAATGATGCTCACAAAACAAGCGGGTTTATTGGAGAAATTTCTGCAATTATTTCAGAAAGTGACACATTTGACTATTTGGATCATCCAATAGTAAGATTAGCAGGGGAAGATGTACCAATACCTTATAATCACACTCTTGAAACAGCGATGGTTCCAAGTGTGGAAAAAATTGTAGAAGCAATTAGAAAAGTAAAAAATAAACAATAAAAAATATATAGGAAGAAATAAAATAGAAAGGAAGAAGCTATGGAAAATAATGAGTTAAGAGCTACTCCTGCAGCACGTAAATTAGCACAGCAGATGGGACTTGATCTTTTTCTTGTGAAAGGCAGCGGAGCAAATGGACGTGTTCATAAGGAAGATGTAGAAACATTTAAATTTGAAAATCATATTAGAATATCGCCACTTGCAAGAAAGATTGCGTTGGATCATAACATTGAGCTGGAAAGTGTTGTTGGGACAGGATACAATGGAAAAATAATGCGAGATGATATTTTGAAATTGATTGCTAAGCCACAGGAAACAGAGGACTTGGCAAGACACGAAAAAGCTGTTGTTGCAGAAGAAAAAGCAGTTGCACAGCAGGATATAGAAATTGTGCCAATGTCAGCAATGAGAAAAGTTATTTCAAAACGTATGACAGAAAGTTATCTAACAGCACCAACATTTGCACTTAATTACGAAATTGACATGACTGAAGCCATTGCACTAAGAAAGAAAATACTTGATACAATTTTGGAAAGTACAGGAAAGAAAATTACAATAACAGATATTATTTCATTTGCAGTTATAAAAACTTTGTTAAAGCACAAGTTTGTAAATTCAAGTTTGTCAGAAGATGGAACACAGATTATTCTGCATAATTATGTAAACTTGGCGATTGCAGTAGGATTTGATGGTGGACTTCTTGTGCCAGTTGTAAAAGGTGCAGATAAAATGACACTTAGTGAATTAGTTGTTGAATCTAAGAAGATAGTGAAAAAAGCATTAGATATGAAGTTGACACCTGATGAGCAAAGTGGAAGCACATTTACAATAAGTAATCTTGGAATGTTTGGAGTACAAAGCTTTAACCCGATAATAAATCAGCCAAATTCAGCAATCTTGGGAGTTTCTTCCACAGTTGAAAAGCCTGTTGTTGTAAATGGTGAAATTACAGTTCGTCCAATGATGACTTTGACTCTTACAATTGATCACAGAGTGGTAGATGGACTTGCTGGAGCTAAATTTATGCAAGATTTGAAAAATGCTTTGGAAAATCCAATTTCTTTGTTAATTTAAAATTAGATAGAAAATATGAAATGTAAAATTATTTGAGTATAAAGGAGTGAATTTTATGGCTACAGAGATAATTATGCCTAAAGCTGGAATAGATATGACGGAAGGGCAGATTATAAAATGGAATAAAAAAGAAGGGGAAAAGGTAGAAGAAGGGGAAATCTTACTTGAAATAATGACAGATAAGACAAGTATGGAACTGGAAGCTGAAGAATCAGGATATTTGATAAAAATAGTAAAAGGAGATGGAGAAACTGTACCTGTTACAGAAATTATCGGATATATTGGTGCAGAAGGAGAAGTAGCTCCAGAAGCAGGTTCAGCAAATACAGCAAGTGCAGCTCCAGCACAAGCTTCACAGCCGAAATCAGAAAATGTGGCTCAACCTGCCCCTAAAAAAGAAAAGGCAGAAGATGAATTTGATGTTGTTGTAATTGGTGGAGGGCCTGCTGGATATGTAGCGGCAATTCGTGCAGCTCAGCTTGGTGCAAAAGTGGCAGTTGTAGAAAAAAATGAATTTGGAGGAACTTGCCTGAACAAAGGATGTATTCCTACAAAAACATTCCTTAAAAATGCTGAAATTCTCGAAGGTATCGAAATGGCAAGTAAAAGAGGAATTATTTTGGAAAGTGAAAAATACACAATTGACATGCCAAAAGTTGTGCAGTTGAAAAATGAAATTGTTAAAACATTGACAAATGGTGTAAGAGGGCTTCTAAAGAGCAATGAAATTAAAATGTTTAATGGAATTGGAAAAATTAATAAGGATAAAGATGTTGTTGTAAACGGAGAAACTGTTTTAAGAGCTGATAAAATAATCTTAGCTGGTGGATCGAAAGTTGGAAAAATCAATATTCCTGGAATTGAAAGCAACAAAGTTCTTACAAGTGATGACATTTTAGACATACAGCAAATTCCAAAATCACTTACTGTAATTGGTGGAGGAGTTGTCGGAATTGAGCTTGGACAAGTGTTCTTATCATTTGGAAGTGAAGTTACAGTTGTGGAAATGATGGATAGAATCGTACCAGGAGTAGACAGGGAATCTTCAGCTGTGCTTAGAAAAGAGCTTGAGAAAAAAGGAATGAAAATATTAACTTCTACACAAATTAAGGAAATTGTTGATGATGGACATAATTTAACAATCAAAGTTGATGGACATGATGACATTGTTTCTGAAAAAGCGTTATTATCAATAGGAAGAGTACCTGACTTGGAAGCTGTTGGAGAGCTTGAACTGGAAATGGAAAAAGGGAAAATCAAAGTTGATAAATATATGGAAACAAGTATATCAGGAATTTATGCGCCTGGAGATATAAACGGAATTAAGATGCTTGCTCATGCGGCATTCAGAATGGGAGAAGTTGCAGCTGAAAATGCGGTTCAAGGAAATCACAGAGAAATCAGGCTCGAAACAACTCCATCGGCAATCTATACAGTGCCGGAAGTGGCAATGGTTGGATTAACAGAAGATGAGGCAAGAGAAAAGTATGACATTAAAGTTGGTAAATTCCAGTTCGCAGCAAATGGAAGAGCATTGGCATCTGGAGAAACAGCAGGATTTGTAAAAGTTATAGTTGATAAAAAATATGACGAAATTCTTGGAGTACACATTGTAGGACCATCAGCAGCAGAAATGATTAACGAAGCGTCAGGGCTTATGGCAATGGAAATTACAGTAGATGAAGTGATTAAAACAATCTATGCTCATCCAACTTACTCAGAAGCTCTGTTTGAAGCATGTGCAGATGCATTAGATGAAGCGATTCATTTACCTAGAAAAAGAAAATAATAAAAAAGTGAAATAAATTGAAATTTTGAAAGGAATTTTAAACATATGAAATATTATGTTAATAAATCAAATGATCCAGCATTTAACATTGCTTTGGAAGAGTACTGCTTTAAGCAGTTGCGTGATATTGACGAAATATTTTTACTTTGGATAAATGAGCCAACAATTGTTGTGGGAAAATATCAGAATACAATTGAAGAGATAAACACAGAATATACACGTGAAAAAGGAATCCATGTTGTTCGTAGAATTTCTGGAGGAGGTGCAGTTTACCATGATTTAAACAACTTAAACTACACAATTATTTCCAACAAGCAGGAAGATAAGGAAGGCTTTAACTTTAAGGAATTTTCAAAGCCAATTATAGAAACTCTGGCAGAATTGGGAGTAAAAGCAGAATTTACGGGTAGAAATGATTTGGAAATAGATGGACAGAAATTTTGTGGAAACGCTCAAGCATACATAAAAGGACGTGTAATGCACCATGGTTGCCTATTATTTGATGTAAATTTTGGAGAATTGGGAAATGCACTGAAAGTTTCAAAGGATAAAATTGAATCAAAAGGTGTAAAATCAGTAAGAAGCCGTGTTACAAATATACTTCCACATTTGAAACAGCCAATCACAGTAAACGAATTTGGTGAAAAAATAATGGAGTACATGAAAAAACATTATCCAGAAATGGAAGAATACAAATTTACTCCAGAAGAGTTAAAAATAATTGAAGAAAATGCAGAAAAGAAACATAGAAACTGGGAATGGGTTTACGGAACTTCCCCAGAATTTAACATAACTCGTGAAAAACGTTTCGCAAACGGAAAAATTCAAATTTTTGCCACAGTAGAAAACTCTAGAATTAAGAATATCAAATTTTATGGAGATTTCTTTGGAAAAAATGAAGATTTGAGTGAAATTGAAAATTTATTGAAAGATACGAAATATACAAGGGAAGCTGTGAAGGAGAAATTGGAAACGGTTAATGTTGGAGAGTATTTTTCTAGATTTACAGTGAATGAGGTTGTGGAAGTTATTGTTGAGTAGCAAATAGTTTTGAAATATAAAAAATATTTTATTTTTATATTATTTTTATTTTTTGTTGCACTTAACTTGACAATACACCTAATGTTTAAAAATTCTAATGTAAAGAAAAAATACTTGACAATTTTTGAAAATTTTAGTATAATCATATCATACTTAGAATAATAGATTTTCAAGTTATTAAATAAATGGAGGTAAAATTTAATGTTAAAATTAAGATTAACTAGATTAGGAAGAAAAAAAGTTCCTTTTTATAGAATCGTAGCCATGGAGGCTTTATCAAGAAGAGATGGAAAAGCAGTTGCTTACTTGGGAACATTCAATCCACTTGCTGAAGAAGGAAAACAAGTAGTATTAAAAGAGGAAGAAATCTTGAAATATTTATCACATGGAGCTCAACCAACAGAAACTGTTAGAAGTATTTTGACAAAAGCAGGAGTATGGGCAAAATTTCAAGAAACTAAGAAAAAATAGCTATTTATAAAAAGGCACTTGTATCGGTGTCTTTTTATTTACCTAAATTTAAGAAAATTTATTATAAATTTTGAATTATACACTATTTCGTAAGAGAGAATCCTTCTCGTTGTTAAAAAGATTTTATTTTTTTATAAGGTATAATGCTAGAGTGAAAGGGAAAATTAAATAATGAAAATAGATGAAGTTCTGGAAAAAATTTTTAATATGAGAACGATTGATAAAAGGATAACTAATGAATCTTTAAATCAAAATAATGAAAAAATGAAAAAAATTTATGAGTTGCTGGGAGAGCCTTGTAAAAATAAGAAAATTGTTCATATTGCAGGGACGAATGGGAAAGGTTCGACAGCTACGTTTTTAGAGGGTATTTTTTTTGCAGCGGGGTATTCTGTTGCAAAGTTTACTTCGCCACATATTTTATGGTTTAATGAGAGAATTTTGTTGAATAAAGAGATGATTTCTGATGAGGATGTTGTGAAGTATTATGAAGTTGTTATGGAGATTTTGGAAAAAAATTCGTTGCAGATAAATTTTTTTGAGATAACGACTTTTATGGCTTTACTTTATTTTGAGGCAAAAAATCCTGATTTTATATTTCTGGAAACTGGTCTTGGTGGAAGATATGACGCTACAAATGTTGTAAATTCGACAATTGCGGTTATAACAAATGTGAGTTTTGATCACGTTAGTCTTTTGGGAAATTCGCTTGAGAAAATTGCAGATAGGAAAGCTGGCATTATAAAGGATGGGCAGTTGTGCATTTATGCCCAGAATTTGATTGAATTGGAGAATGCTGTAAAAAAGGAAACTGATAATTCGGTAAATGTCTTGAAAAAGTATGAAAATTTGCAAGTCGAACTGGATACCAAAAATTATAAGACAATTGTGAAGATTTGGGAAAGTGGAAATTTGGAAGAATTTGAAAATATTGAAGATGAAAAAAATAAACATAATTTGGGAAAAACATTTATATTGCCACTTTTTGGAAAATTTCAGGCAAATAATTTTTTGATTGCTTACGAAATTGCTAAAATTTATGGTATCAGCGATGAAGTTATTCAGAAAGGGCTTGATGAAATTTCGCTGGATGGACGGTTTGAGATTTTTTCACAAAATCCAGCTACAATACTGGATGTGGCTCATAATGATGATTCTGTACGAGTTCTTGTAGAAAATTTGAATGAACTTTTTAAAAATAATGAAGTAATTTTTATTCTTTCGATACTTGGAACAAAGGACATTGCAAATATTTTTGAGAAAATTTTGGAAAAAAATTACAAAATTTTTATAACGTCTTTAAAAGACGTTACTTACGGACTTTCTGCCAATGAAATAAAGAAAAATCTGGAAAATGCAAATATTTTGACAAATAATATTATTTTTGAAGACAATATTTTAGATGCCTATAATCAAGCAAAACAGATGGTTTTGAAAAAGAATAGTCAGTATAAGTCGATAGTGGTTTGTGGCTCTTTTTATGAAATTGCGAAATTTAAGAAGCTGTGTGGAAAAAGAGATGAGTATTTTTTACAGTAGAAAAGGGAATTATTTAATGCCTGTATAGAAGTGTTTTACACGACATTGAAAAATAAACACACAATGAAAGGTTTGAAAAGAGAATGTACTAATAAGTAGAAATGTGATATAATAATAGCAAGAAACATAATAAAATAGGGACTTGTAATCCTAAATGAAGTTGTTGAATAGATATATAGATTTTAAAGTAATTACAAGAAAGTCTTTTAATTTCTAAAATTATGAGTAGAAATTAATTGTGATATTAATTTTTTAATACTACAAAAGAAAATAAAAAAGAAGGTGATATTTTTGAAATTAAAAGTGAAAATATTTTTTATTATAATAATTATATTTTTTTTGGTAACTATATATAATTATTATTTTCATGAAGCAAAAGATGAATGTCTATTTTCTTCAGAAAATGTGGAAAAAAGTTATTATTTAAAAGCAAATAAATTACTAAAAAAAGAAGGTATAAAATTATTTCTTTATGATAGTAATACGATGAAATATTATGAAGCTAAACGTCCTTATGAAATTTTTTATTCATTAGTACATGTGTCTGGAGATATAATGATAGCAAAAAAACAAAAAAGAATGAATAAAAAGGATAAAGTATCCTGGGCATTAGGTATCTCTAGAGAACCAACATATATTTATATTCCTGAAAATAAAAGAGCAGTTATTTTAAAAAGAAAGAATCAAATTTTAAAAAATATAGGAACATGTTATTTAGTTGATAATTTACTGGGATATCATGTTCCCGCAAAAGAATAAAGAAATTTAATTTTTTAGATAATCGTTGTTGTAAAAGACAGCGGTTATTTTTTTATTTGTAATCTTAAAAAATTTTTTTAATAAAATTTCCAATCTCTTTTCTTTCGTAAAAAATATGTTATACTTATAATGAGAGATTAAATATATAATAATATCACTTTAAAATAGAGGAAAATATGGAAAAATATGTGATGTTTCGAGGAAAAGTTATAGATAAATGGTATGACTTTGATAAAAGGGCACATTATCATATTGTGGCAATGGATGATGAGGGGAAAAGATATGATTTGGCGGTTAATATTGGGAGTATTTATGAGAAGATGAATGAAATTGTTTCTTCCAATTTGAAGGTTTATTATGATGAGAATTATAATTGCCGAAAGAGAATTGTCCGTAAAATGCTGTTGCAAAAAAATGGTATTACAGAATGTCACAAGGATTTATATCTGGATTATATTAGAATGAAACTTTTTCCACACGAAAAGATGATACAGATGAAGGGGTTTGATATAAAAAGCGTTTATTTGACTGGGATTATCGAGAAGAATGTTGTGCAGGCTATGAATAATGATGATTATGAAGTGATTGCGTTTGGAAGGCTTTATGCGAATGGGAAAGGTTTGCACGATATTCATATGAATCAGGGAAGTACAGATAAATTTAGAAAAAATGATGCTTCGTATTCTGATGGAGGGTTATTTTTTAGAAATAGACGAGATAATAAGATTACAGCTGTATTTATTGCATTTATTACTCAAAGTTTGAATATGCCTGAAAGTGTTTAGAGTCAGATTAATAAAAATTAGACGGAATTTATGAGGTTGATTTTGAAATGATTTTTTATAAAAATAAAATATGGGGAAATATAAAAGTTGGAAAAGAAAAGAGGTGTGACAAAGATGTCTATAAGAAATTTTGCTACAAAACTTAAAATGAAACGGGAAGAGTTTTGGAAATACATTTCCATATCGCATAAAAAAGCTAAAAATAATAATGAGTTTGTAGACTATTTAATAGATATTCTGTCAAAAAAAACAGATGAGGAAATTTTTGATTTTGAAATAATTACATTTGAATTAATGCGTGAAAGCTATAATGAAAAGTTGTGGTGTGCCTCATATCTTGTGAACGGCGACACAGCGAGCTGGAGCTTTGATTTTTTTAGGCTATGGTTGATTTCGCAGGGGAAAAAAATATATTATTCAATTATAAAGAATCAAGATAATTTATCAAAATATATAAACATATCTTTTGAAGCTAAATTTATGACAAATTATTTTGAAAATGAAACCTTTGCCTTTATACCAGCCTATGCCTTTTCCAGAAAAAACTGCTCACACAATATTTTAAGCAAGGAAAGCTACAAAATTAATAGCAAAACTATTTTTCAAGATGATTTCATTGACGATTATAATAAAAAGTTGAATAACTACAAAAGAAAAATAGGATACATTAACAAAAAATATCCAAAAATAATATTTCACTGGTGTACACAATTTCCAAATAGCATGAAAGAAGTGTGCCCGACATTATTTAAAAAAATGTATTTTTAAAAAACAAGGGAGTGCCTCAATTTGTGGGACATTCCCTATTTTTATAATTAATTTTATAATATTTAGTGTAAAATAATCAATTCCTTATTACTTTTATTCAATATTTCTCTGCCATCTTTCTTGACTACGACATCATCTTCAATTCTAACTCCGCCCCATCCGTCAAAATAAAGTCCTGGTTCAGAAGTTACAACCATATTTTCTTTCAGTTCAATATGTGAAGCGCTCGACAAGTAAGGCAATTCGTGAATTTCAGCACCAATTCCGTGTCCCAGTCCGTGTCCAAAATATTCGCCATATCCTTTTTCAGTTAAAAAGTTTCTAACAACTTTGTCAACATCATCTGACATTATTCCTTCTTTTATAGTATTCACACCCAATATCTGAGATTCCAGAACAGTATTATAAATTTCTACGTGTCTATCAGTAATGTTATCTCCATAATAAACAGTTCTTGTCATATCTGACACATATCCTTCATAATATGCCCCAAAATCCATTGTAATAAATTCTTCCTTTTGAATCTTTTTATCAGAAGCCACCCCGTGTGGCATAGCTGAACGGTACCCGCTGGCTAAAATTGTCGTAAATGAACGATCATCAGCTCCTAATTTTCGTTGGATATATTCCATATACGAAGAAACTTCCTTTTCAGAAACTCCTTCCTTTATAATTTTTAAAGCCTCTGAAAATGCCACATCACTAATTTCTACCGCCTTTTTAATAAGTGCAATTTCTTCTTCTGATTTTACCATTCTTTCCATCACAAGTTTATTTCCGACTGGCACTAATTCCACCTTGAAAATATCTTTAATTGTCTGATAAAGGGAAAACGACACATTCACGTCTTCAAACCCTACGTTTTTGAGCCCGAATTTCTTTATATATTCCCCAACTGTACGAAGCGAACCACGTGAGACTTCTACAAATTTAAATCCCATTTCACTAACTTGTTTAGTAGCTTGTGTCTTGTATCTAAAATCCGAAAAGAAAAAATTCCCATTTTTTGTCGCAAGAGCAACTCCAGTTGTCCCAGTAAACCCAGTAAAATATCGAAGATTATATAAATCTGTAATAAATAATCCATCAACATTCAATTCATTTAAAATTCTTGATAATTTTTCAGTTCTTTTTTCCATATTTTTTCCTCTTTTTTATTAAAATTTTTTTACTTTTAAAGTGTAACATAAATTCAAAATTTTTTCTATTTATTTTTTCCAAGAAATTTTAATTAATGACTATTTTTTTCAAATTTCAATTTACATTAGTTTTTTTTACATAGAGGTATAAAATGTTATGTCTCATTATTTTTCGATAATGCTATTCTAACATAAATAAAAATATTATTATGTCAAATTTTATTTGTGAACTAAAAAAGTTGCTGCCGCATGACAATAAAAAGGATTTAAGCATATTACATTTAAATTTTTTAGTTGGATTTTGAATATATTGAGCAATTATGTCATTTTAATTAAAAATTTTAACTATAATTGCTATTTTAGGTTGATTATAATTAAAATAACTGTTATAATAAATTGTATTATAACAGGTGATATATTTCTTATTGAAAATTAAATAATTATAACCTGATAGGTAAAAAAAATCATTTTATAAGCAAAAAGAAATACATTATTAAAATTTATATGGTATTATTATAATGCAAAGTTAGTATTTTAAATTGATTTTATATTCATATAAGTCCAAATGACGGGCTATTTAAAGGATGATTTTGTTAAAATTGTGTATTTAAACACAAAAAATGTCTTTGTATCTGAAAGGAAAAATATGAATAAAAAAACTAAGAATAAAAGCACTAATACAATATCAGAAATACATAAAAAGGCGGAAAATTTTTCTCATGGTGAGGAAGTTGCAAATTTTGTAAGCCATACTGTCGGTGCTGGACTTGCTATAGTCGCTTTCATTGTGTTAACGATACGTGCGAGCTGGAGGCAGGATATCGGAACAGTCATATCATTTATGGCATTTGGATTTGGATTAGTAGTTTTATATACAATGTCTGCAATATATCATGGATTAAAGCCGGGGACAGCTAAAAGGGTTTTTGAAATTTTTGATCATTCTGCAATATATATTTTGATTGCGGCATCTTATACACCTTTTCTATACTTAGCAGTTAATTCCCCGATAAATAAAATCATATTGGCAATCCAATGGATAGTGTGTTTCTTAGGAATTATATTTAAAGCATTTTTTACTGGAAAATTTAAGCTGTTTTCTACGTTGCTGTATTTAATAATGGGTTGGATGATTGTATTTGCGTGGAATGATTTAATAAGCAATATAAATCAAGTTTCATTAATTTATTTAATTTTAGGGGGTGTTTTGTACTCGCTTGGAACAATTTTTTATTCGTGGAAAATATGTAAGTTTAATCATATGATTTGGCATATTTTTGTTATTCTAGGAAGTGTTTTTCACTTTTTAGCTGTGTATTATTTAATTTAAATATGTATATTTAAAATGTTTGAAAAGGATTGAGCAGGTTTATTATATTATAGTTTAAAAGTAAAGAATATATATTTTATTTTAGAAAGGGTAATTTAATGGGAAGAAAATCGAAAATATCTAATGAACTAAAAATTGAACTCGTAAAACGGGTATTGTCAGGAGAAGCAAGCATTAAGAGTTTGTCAAAAGAATACAACATTGCAAAATCTTCATTAATGACTTGGAAAAAGAAATATGTTGAAATTGGTGAAGAAAGCATAAAGGTTGGTGATAAAAATAGACGCTATAGCCGTGAAGTTAAGGAAAAAGCCATTAAAAGCTATTTAAATAATGAAGGTTCGTTGTTTGACATTTGTAAAAAATACGACATTGCTTCTGTAAGTGTACTGAATTACTGGATTAGAGATTACAGAAGAAGCATGGATGCAAATGGAAATTATACAGTAGTAAAAAAACATATAAGAAAATCCATTGATGCAAAAGTTGAAGCTGTAGTTTTCTGTCAAAATAACAACTATGACTACAATTTAACAATCAAAAAATTTGGCGTTTCATATCAGCAAATTTATTCATGGGTAAAAAAATATGAAAAAGGTGGAGTTGACGCATTAATTGATAACCGTGGTAAAAGGCATGTTGAGAATAAAGATGAGAAAACTAAAAAAGGGAAGTAAAAAAAAACTGTCACGTTCGAATAATGAATTTGACAGTTTTTTTGTGCATTTAGATTTTTCGAGATTGTAGTTAATCCATCGAAATGCTGTTTTCATTTTGTTCTTCTTTTTTAATTTCAACAGGCACAAATTTTCTATTTGGGCTGCTAAAATATTTTATTCCAATAATTGCAATAATAATCATAGCTATACTTATTAAATATGGAAGTCTTATTCCAAAAATTAACAAATCTTCCGCTCTGAATGTACTTACAAATATTCTGATAACTGCGTATATAATTAAATAAATCATTGATAAAACTCCAGGATTGTATTCTTTTTTTCTAAAATAGAACCAAAGAATTATAAAGCCGATTAAATTTAAAAATGCCTCATAAAGCATAGCTGGATGCAATGGTAAATTTGGAAATTCTGAACCGGCAGGCGTGTCTAACGGAAAACTTATACCCCAAGGTACAAGCTGTTTAAACTGGGCTTTTGCAGCAATGCTCATTGTCTGATATTCTGCCCACCATTTACTGAATGTTCCTGAAAAAATTACGCTAAGTGGAGTAAATGTCGGAACGCCGTGTACTTCTCCATTTGCCAGATTTCCAAATCTTCCTAGGAATTGTCCAAATAGTAAAGGCCCGACAGCCATATCTGTGAGCACCCATAAACTTCGTTTATTTTTTTTAGCATACAGATACGATCCTATAAATGCACCGATAATCCCACCATGAATTGCAAGCCCGCCTTCCCAGATATAGAAAATCGATAAGGGGTTTCCTATGTAATCTGAAAATTTAAAAATGACATAATATAATCTTGCCCCGATTAATCCAGCCAGAATAGTTGTAAATGCAAAATCTTCAATAATTTTTCTATCATCAATCCCTCTTTTTTCGGCAACATCGTCAGCAAGTGCGATAAACATTCCAAAAAGAAAGGCTAAAATATACATTAAACTATAAATTCTAAGTTCAAAACCTCCAATTTTAAATAAATATGGTTTCATTTACGCTCCTTTTCAATATTTTGCAGTAGGAACTGTTAAAGTTATGCTCATTTAATTTTTGGAAATTTAAATAATAAAAACTTTGAAACAGTTCCTATTTTTCTTTTATTTTTTTGTAAAATTTATACTTGTTTTTTTACTTCCTCTTCAAAAATTACAAAGAAGTCATCAATCTGCTCTTTGGAAATTTGTCCTAAAATCCCAATTCTCATAAGGCTTTCGGCATATTTTCCCTTTCCGCCTGTAACAGTGTATCCCTTTTCCTCAAGTGCAGCAATAACGGATTTTATTACAATTCCTTCTTTATATATTGAAATTAAAGTATTTGTTCTGTTTTCTTCATTTTTTACCAAAAGTTCAAATCCTAATTTTTGCGCTTTTTCTTCAACATATTTTCTTAAATCGTGCTTTTGCTTAATTGTGCTTTCGATTCCATTTTTTACCAAATCTTTTAGTGACTGGTTCAATGCCAGAATTAAAGAGATTGCTGGAGTGTATGGTGTTTCTCCGTTAGCATCAAAGTATTTTTTGTATTGCTTCAAGTCAAAATAGTATTTTGGCAAGTCAGATGTTTCCATGGCTTTTTTAGCCTTGTCGCTTATAGCAACAAACGCAAGTCCCGGTGGTATCAAAAATGCCTTTTGGCTTCCTGCGATTGCCACGTCAATATGCCATCCGTCAAAATCAAACTCATTTACCACAAGTCCGCTAATTGTATCGACAACTAATAGAATATCAGTATTTTTTGTTAAGTCCCCAAGTGCCTTTATATTATTTAAAATTCCAACTGAAGTTTCACTATGAGTTGCTAAAATTCCTTTTAAATCAGGGTTTTCAGAAATAACTTTCTTTACATCGTCCAAGTTGTAGCTATCCCCAAATTCATATTGTAAATTAATTACATTTAAACCATAAATTTCAGAAATTTTTCTAAATCTATCTCCAAAATATCCAGTATTTATCACTAAAACTTTATCTCCTTTTGAAAAAAAGTTTACAACGGCTGTTTCCATTGAGCCTGTTCCAGATGAAGTAAGGACAGCCACATCATTTGCTGTTTTGAAGACTTTTTTCAAGTTTTCGTTGTTTTCTTTCATAATTCTTCTAAATTCAGGCGTTCTGTGATGAATAATATCGTTTCCTAAAATTTCTAAATATTTTTCCGGCACATTAGTTGGTCCCGGTGTTAATAATAATTTTGAACTCATAATCGTAATCCTCCTAAAAATTTATTAAAAAAATATATTAATTTATTTTTATGTAAATCAAAAATCAGTATTATAATTCTTTTGTTAATTTATCATACTGCACCAATTTTGTTAAAATATTTTCAACATCGTCCAGTTTTAACATATTTGGCCCATCGGATAAGCCTTTGTCAGGTTCAGGATGTACTTCTGCAAAAACTCCGTCAACTCCAACAGACACAGCTGCTCTAGCAAGCGGATAAACATAGGCACGGTTTCCTCCTGAAGTTTCCCCTTGTCCTCCTGGAATTTGTACCGAATGCGTCGCATCGAATACAACAGGGTAGCCAAATTTTCTCATTTCCAGAAGCCCACGCATATCTACAACCAAATTATTGTATCCAAACGAAGCTCCCCGCTCACAAAGCATTATATTTTCATTTCCAGCTTCCTCAAATTTCTTCACAACATTTTTCATATCCCAAGGTGCCAAAAACTGCCCTTTTTTGATATTGACGGCTTTTCCAGTTTCTGCCGCTGCGATAAGCAAATCAGTCTGCCGTGATAAAAATGCAGGTATTTGGAGCAAATCAATTACTTTTGCGGCTTCTTTGCATTGCCAAGGTTCGTGAATGTCTGTCGCAAGAGCCACACCATATTTTTGCCTAACCCGTGACAAAATCTCAAGCCCTTTTTCAAGTCCAGGCCCTCTGAATGAGGAAATGGA
The DNA here is from genome assembly GCF_013394795.1 of Leptotrichia sp. oral taxon 223. NCBI lineage: Bacteria > Fusobacteriati > Fusobacteriota > Fusobacteriia > Fusobacteriales > Leptotrichiaceae > Leptotrichia > Leptotrichia sp. oral taxon 223. Next base: position 572,230 of record NZ_JABXYU010000001.1, on the reverse strand, counting down.
AGAACGGTTAGCCTTGTCAAACGAAGCCTTAAAAACATATTGAATCCCCAGTTTGTCAGTAATGTCCTTCATTTTCCCGGCCACTTCCATAACCAAGTCTTCCGACTCAATCACGCAAGGCCCAGCAATCAAAAAAATCTTATCATTACCAATAGTAATATTATCAGTAATTTTGACTTTTTTCACCTTATCTATCAACATAATATCAATCCTTTCCTAAAAATTTCCTATATTTTATTTTATCATAATATTGTTTTTTTTGCTAATTTTTTTCTGAAAAAGATAGAATAAAAAAATTTACTTTAAATTATTAAATTTAATCAATATTTGCAAAATAAAATAAATATGATAAAATGAAGAAAATATTAATTAGAAAAGAGGGAAACTTTAATGAATACAAATAATTCAAAAAAAATTTATGAAAAAGCAAAAGAATCAATACCAGGTGGAGTGAATAGTCCAGTGAGGGCGTTTCAGTCTGTGGACAAGGAGTATCCAATTTTTATTAAAAGAGGGAATGGGAGCAGACTTTATGATGAGGATGGAAATGAATATGTGGATATGATTGGTTCCTGGGGGCCGATGATTTTGGGGCATAATTATCCGAAGGTTTTGGAGGTTGTGAAGAAAGAGCTTGAAAACGGAACTTCGTTTGGATTGCCGACGAAAAAGGAAGTGGAGCTGGCGGAACTTGTGAAGAGCTGTTTTCCATCGATTGAGAAATTGAGACTTACTACTTCGGGGACAGAGGCGGCTATGGCCAGTGTGAGAGTTGCCCGTGCGTTTACTGGGAAAAATAAGATTATAAAATTTGAAGGATGTTATCATGGGCATTCAGATTCATTGCTGGTTAAGGCTGGTTCGGGGCTTTTGACGTTTGCACATCAGGATAGTAACGGAATTACCGAAGGGGTTGTGAAAGATACGATAACATTGCCTTTTGGAGATTTTGAAAAATTGAAGGAAACTTTGGAAAATGATAAGGATATTGCATGTGTGATTATCGAGCCAATTCCAGCAAATATGGGGATTATCGAAACAGAAAAGGAATATTTGGAAAAAGTGCGTGAAATCACGAAAGAAAAAAATGTGGTGTTAATTTTTGACGAGGTAATTTCTGGATTTAGGGTTTCATTAGGTGGTGCTCAAAAAGTATTTGGAATTACACCTGATTTAACTGTTCTTGGGAAAATTATTGGTGGTGGTTATCCAGTTGGTGGATTTGGTGGAAAAAAGGAAATTATGAACTTAATTTCGCCAGTTGGTAATGTTTATCACGCTGGAACGCTTTCTGGGAATCCAATTTCAGTTGCTGCAGGGATAGAAACAATTTCGATTTTGAAGGAAAACCCTGAAATTTATGAAAATATAAATAAAAAAACGGAGAATTTGGTAAATAAAATTAATGAATTAATAAAAAAATACGATATTCCAGCAAGTGTAAATCATTTTGGAAGTCTTTTTACAATATTTTTTTCAAAGGAAAAAGTGAAAACTTTGGAAGATGCAATGAATACAAATGATGAATTTTACAGCATATATTTTGATACAATGCTTGAAAATGGTGTGATTGTGCCACCTTCAAAATATGAGGCACATTTCGTTTCTTACGTTCATAATGATGAGGATGTGGAAAAGTTATTGAAAGGCGTGGAAAAAACTTTTCAAAAGATTGCTAAAAAATTAAGATGAAATCATAAATAGAGGAATATATAAATGGAAAAGAGAAAGAGTGGAAAAACAGGGAAAATTTTATTTGATACAATAAAAAAAATAACAGCTTTAGACAAAAACAGAATGAAAAAAAAAGAAGATGAACTGAATTCATTGCTAAAAACTCCAAAAGGACTGGGAAAATTGGAAGAACTGGCAATAAGGCTTGAGGGAATGAGCGAAAATTATAAGCCCCGCAAAAAAATGGTGCTTGTAATGGCGGCTGATAATGGCGTGGAACGGGAAAAAGTGAGCAAATCTAAAAGAGTAATAACCCAATATGTCGTGGAAGCAATGTTAAATGGCAAATCATCAATTAATGCTCTCTCGATGGTATACAATGCTGAGGTGAAAGTGGTAGACCTGGGAATTGATGAGAGTTCAGACATTAAAAATGAAATAGATTTATCAGGAATTATCAACAGAAAAATTATGGAATCTGGTACTAATAATATTGTCAAAGGAGCCGCAATGGATTATGAAAAGGCTGTGAAGGCGATAGAAACTGGAATTGAAATGGTTGATGATTTTGTGAGAGATGGATACAATTTATTTGCAACTGGAGAAATGGGGATTGGAAATACTACGACTAGTAGTGCTATTTTGAAGGTTCTGACAGATTTGTCGTTAGATGAGATTGTCGGCTATGGAAGCGGGATTGATGATAAAACTTTGGAGCATAAGAAGAATGTTGTCAAAAAGGCAGTTGAAGTGAATGGATTGTCAAAATTTTTTGAAGAAAATATAAATGGAACAGAAAAAAAAGAAAATCTTGAAAAAAATCAAGAAAGTATTAGCTTTGATGAAAAAGAAAACGCTGTAAATGTGAAAAGTGAAGATAATTATATATTAAAAAAAAATAAAATAGTAGATGTTTTGGCAAAAGTTGGAGGGCTGGACATTGCCGGGATGACAGGAACTTATCTAGGATGTGCAAAAAACCGTGTGCCTATTGTGATAGATGGTTTTATTTCAGCAATTTCTGCCCTTGTTGCATATAAAATTTGTCCAAACTGCAGGGATTTTATGATTGCTTCCCACTTGAGCGAAGAGCCGGGAATGAAGTATATTTTGAAGGAACTGGCTTTAGAGTCGATGCTTTTTATGGACATGAAACTTGGTGAAGGGACAGGAGCTGTTATGATGTTTCCTGTGATTGAGGGAGCTTGCAATATTACTGGAGTTGTAAGGAAATATCCACATGTTTAATTATCTTAGTTTTTACTAAAAAAATAAAAAATATGAAGAAAGGCAGATGTAGGAATGAAAAAATTGTTAGTTTTTACAGTAATTCTAGTTAATTTGGTTTTTGGAACGCAAGGGTTTTCACGAATGAATTCCAAGGAATTTGAAAAAATAATGGAGAAAGTAGCAAAAGAATACGATAAAGGGGACAAACAGAAAGCATTGTCAATGTTAAAAGAAAACATACAAAAAAATCCTTCTAATATTATATTAAAAGTTATGTTGGGAATGTTTTATAATGATATGGGTAGAAAGAACGAAAGTGAAAAGGAATTAAATGAGGCAGTAGAGCTGCAGAAGAAATATCCTTTTATAGCAGATGATGGGGAAAAATATGATGTAAGGTTAATGATTGGGATAGTATATATGTATCAAGGGGAGTATGAGAAAGCATTGCAATGGTTTAATGAAATTGATAGTACGACGTTTGAAAAAATAGATGAAATGAATTTTGTAATGGGTACTTTAAATTATAGATTGGAGAATACAGAAGAAGCAAAAAAATATTTATTAAAATCGTATATCAAGGATGAAGAAGGGGTGTCACAAAATATTTTAGGACAAATTTATCTTGCTGAAGGGAATCATAAAGAGGCTAGAAAATGGTTTTTAGAATCCTCAAGTAAAGGAAATTCAACAGGTCAAGCGAATCTAGGAATTCTTTATTATCAGCAGAGAGATAGGAATGAAGCATTAAAATGGCTAAAAAAATCTTTTGAAACAGCGAAAAAGCAAAAAGATCAAAAACAAATGAAAGATATACAGGAGATTATTAAAGAAGTTGAGAGTAATAATTAGCCTTAGTAATATAAAAAATAGAAAGAAGGAATATTATGAAAAAATATTTGATTTTATTATTAGTAATTGCAAATTTAGGGTTAGGAGTTCAAAGTTTTTCGACGATGACAAGAGAGGAAAAAACAAAGTTGGAAAAGCAGATAGATGCTGCTTATGAAAAAGATGATGAAAAAAAATTAATATCTTTAATTACAAAATATGTGAATGAATTTCCAAACAATGCGGATTATTTAAATAGATTAGCAGTTTTGTATACTAATCAAAAAAATTATTCAGAGGCTGAAAAGTGGTATTTAAAAGCCATAGAAAACGGGAACTTTACTGCAATTTCAAATATAGCATATTTATATTTTGAAAAGGAAGATTATGAAAAATCAATAAAGTATTATAAAGAATATCAAAAGTTGGCAGATAACACGGATAACTATCTTTGGATTGCGTCGGCATATGAGGAGCTGAAAGATTATAAAAATGCAAAAGAATGGTATTTAAAAATGACGAAATTTAGAAAAGAGGGATTTTCAGAAAATAAATTGGGGATAATTTTTGAAGTAGAAGGAAATCAAAGAGAAGCATTAAAATGGTATCAGGCATCTATACAAAAGGGTTATTTATGGGCATATTATAATTTAGCGGATTTATATGTAGATTTGGGAGATTATAATGCTGGAGAAAAATGGGCAAAAGCTGGATTGGAACTAGCTAGAAAGTCAGATAACGAGGAATTGAAAAAAAATCTGAGAGAAGTTCTTGAAACTATTCAAAAAATAAAATAAATTTTGTTTAAAAATAATGAAAAATAGATTTTAAGGCGGTCTATAATATAATCGTCTTTTATTTTTTCAATAAAGAAATTTAAAGTCAAAAATTATTTAGTTTTGGGATTTCGTTATTATATTTTATGGCAAAAAACAATAGTTTTATTATAATGATTAAATAAAAATTAATGCAAATGTTTTGAAAAAATTTTTATTCAAAAAAAAAAACGAAAGAAGAATAAAATTTAATCAAAAAATGCTTGAAAGTAAAGTTAATATTAGGTAAATTTTGAAAATTAAATTTTAACAAAGTGAAAATCCATTGTATAATTTTATTTAACGATTAAATAAAGAAAAAAACTTAGATTTTTTATAAACATTTTAAAAATCTTTTTTATATTAAATAGAAATGAAAAGAGATTGAGCGTAACACATATTTTTAATTGGTATTTAAATAAAATGAAAAGTAAGTATTCATTGGAAATATCATATATAAGTGAGTTTATATTTGGGAAAATAGATTAATTTAAATTTTATATTTAACAAATTTAAATGGTAAGATTCAAAGAAAAGCTGTCAATAGAGATAAATTTTGTCAACTTGACAAAAAAACTTATACATGGTATTATTAAAAAACAATAATACTTGTCAAAAATTGTTACTTAAAAAAATACAAAATTATGGAGGTAATTTTAAATGAAAAAAATATTATTACTATTGGGAGTATTAGTTATTAGTGCAAATGCATTTTCTGCCGCTTCAATTGTAGGTGGAGGGCTTAATATACATGCAGGAGGTAATATATCAGGTGCCACAAATTATAACTTAGGTACTGGGACAAATACTGTTACAGCCACTGGTTCAAGTACAATATCTGCTGGAAATACATTTACTGTGCCAGCGGGAGGAACTTTAAATATAGTAACAGATTCAGGAACAGTGCAAACTTATACAGGGCCAACGATTGTAACATTAAGTTCAGCATTAAGCGGAGGTGTGACAGCGGCAACAGTAAATTCAGTAGTTACTTCATCAACACCAACGCCAGCAACACCGGCGCCAGCCGCTCCTGCAACACCAGCTACGCCAGCAACACCAACACCAGCACCAGCTGCACCTGCAGGATCTGTACCTACAGTTCAAGGTGCCAGATCAAGAGTAAACTACGACTTGGCAAAAACTGTAACAGCAAATGGATTTAAAGATTTGGAACAAGCCAAAAAAGAAAATGGAGCCAACCTTAACGTTCAATATCTTGGAGGAGTAGGTTCTTATGATCAGGATTCAAGATACAGCACTAGAGCTAATGGAGTAGTTTTGTCAGGAACTAAGAACTTTGGTAACTTTACATTAGGAGCAGGATTTGGATATGAAAAATCTAATGTAAAATATAAAAATGCATTTGACGGTGTGAAGGAAAAAATAGATTCATACCAAGTATCATTAAGTGGAAAATATGATTTCACAGATAATTTAGATGTGGCTTCAGTATTGACTTATGGAAACAATAAACATAAATATAAAAATTACGGCGATATAAATTTTGATTCAGATGTAATTGATTTCCAAACTAGATTAGGATATAAATTTAGAGATGATTCAGATGAAAATACTTATGTAAAACCTTATGTAGGATTGGGAATAACAAGTGTTAAGGAAGATTCATTCACTGTTGGAAATACAAGTTTTGGAAAAGCTAAAAGAAGTGGTGGAAATGCCACAGCAGGAGTTTACGGACAAACAAGAGTTGGAGCTGTAGACTTATACGGAAACGTTGAGTATGAACAAAGATTCAACAGAAAATCATATAATGCTGAAAGAAGTATTTCTACAAATGGTGTAGAAGTTGCTAAATTAGCGGCATTAGACTATGATCAAGGTATATTTAACTTAGGACTTGGAGCAAAATATAATGTTTCAGACAACTTTAACTTGTCAGCAGGATATGAATTATACGATACAAAAAATAGTATATTCAAAGTAGGATTAGGATTAGAGTTCTAATAACTTAAAATAAAAGATTGTTTTTTTTCCTAACATTTATATAATAACAAAAAACATTTGAGGTAATAAACGCCTTGAATGTTTTTTTATTGAATTATTTATTTTTTTTAAGTGGCAGTTTTTTAAAGATTAATAAGATATATAAGTCATATATATATAATATATTTTACAAAATGATTGATTTTTGCTATAATGTTTACATAATAAATAAATAAAGTAAAAAATTGAAAAACTGGAGGAAATTATGTCATTATTAATTTTAGTCTTATCATTATTACTGATTATTCAAATTTTAGAAATTATAGTCGTGCAAGATAAAAAATATATTGCCTTAAAAGTTTCTGAAAATGATTTTATTGTATCGGTAAATGATAAAGATATAATGGCTAGTTTCGTTGGGAAATAGCTAGTAAAATCATATACAGCGTGAATAATAAAAAATAACTTTGAGGCGATTTACATTTGAAATCGTCTTTTATTTTTTTAAAGAATAATTTTTATCCAAATTGAATTAATGCTGTTTTTTAAAATTTTGACGCACATATATAAAAAGATAAAAATTTTATGAGAAATATGATAAAATATAGACAAAGTCGTTTAAAATTGAGCATGTAAATTTAAATTTCAGTATTTAATCAAATTGCTTTAAAACAATTGGATAAAGTGATTTTAAGGCCAGTTTGAATATTTATTTATACAGTATGCAGGAAATCTTGAAAATTTGAGATTCACTGTATTGTTAAGAAACAAAAAAATTAGGAGAGTGAAATCAATGGCAATGAAAGGAAAAGAAAGAAGTAACAATTTAACAGAAGGGGCGGCAAGAGCACCGCATAGATCATTATTAAAAGGACTGGGGTTTACGAGTGATGAAATGGAAAAACCAATAATTGGGATTGCAAACTCATTTAATGAAATTATACCAGGACACGTTCATTTGAAAAACTTGGTGCAATCGGTGAAAGATGGAATTAGAATGGCCGGAGGAGTTCCGATGGAATTTAATACTATTGGGATTTGTGATGGACTTGCGATGAATCATATCGGGATGAAATATTCGCTGGTTACAAGAAATATAATTGCAGATTCGGTTGAAGCGGTTGCCATGGCGACACCGTTTGATGCGATTGTATTTATGCCAAGCTGTGATAAAGTGGTGCCTGGAATGTTGATCGTAGCGGCAAGATTAAATATTCCTTCAATATTTGTAAGTGGAGGAGCAATGCTTGCGGGAGTTTATAAAGGTAAGAAAATTGGACTTAGTAATGTGTTTGAAGCGGTTGGAGCTTACAATACTGGGCAAATTACTAAAAGAGAATTAAATTCAGTTGAAGAAATGGCTTGTCCTACTTGTGGATCATGTTCTGGAATGTATACGGCAAATACGATGAATTGCTTGACAGAAGCACTTGGAATGGGACTTCCTGGAAACGGAACTGTTCCAGCGGTATTTTCAGAAAGAGCAAGACTTGCTAAAAAAGCAGGAATGCAAATTATGGAAGTTTTAAAAAAAGATTTAAGACCAAGCGATATTTTGACAAGAGAAGCGTTTGAAAATGCGGTTGCAGTGGATATGGCACTTGGAGGATCTTCTAATACAGCTCTACATTTACCTGCGATTGCTCATGAAGCTGGAATTGACCTGACTTTGGATGACTTTAATGAAATTGCGCAAAAAACTCGTCAAATTTGTAAATTGTCGCCGTCTGGAGAGCATTTTATCGAAGATTTATACAGAGCTGGCGGAGTTACTGGAGTTATGAAAAGAATGTTTGAAAACGGAAGATTGCATGGGGATGTGAAGACAGTAGCACTTCAAACACAAGGAGAATTGGCAAAAGAAGCATATATTAACGATGATACAGTAATCAAGCCTTGGGACAAGCCAGCATATAAAACTGGTGGAATAGCAGTGTTGAAAGGAAACTTGGCACCAGATGGCTGTGTTGTTAAAGAAGGAGCGGTAGATCCAGAAATGCTACAGCATACAGGACCAGCGAAAGTATTTAACAGTGAAGAAGAAGCTGTCGAAGCGATTACAGGTGGAAAGATTGTAGCAGGAGATGTTGTGGTTATCAGATATGAAGGACCAAAAGGTGGACCTGGAATGAGAGAAATGCTATCGCCTACAGCGATGATTGCTGGAATGGGACTTGATAAGGATGTTGCTTTAATTACTGACGGAAGATTTTCTGGAGCGACAAGAGGTGCTTCGATTGGACACGTTTCGCCAGAAGCAGCTTCGGGTGGAAATATTGCGATAGTTCAAGATGGAGATATTGTAGAAATTGATATTCCAAACAGAACAATAAATATTAAAATTTCGGATGAAGAAATTGAAGCTAGAAAAGCTAAATTAGAGCCATTTAAGCTGGAAGTAAAAGGATACTTGAGAAAATATGCGATGCACGTATCTTCTGCAGATAGAGGGGCTATCGAGATATTGGATTAATTATGAACATAAAAAAAATCAAGGATTGTGTATTTGAAGAAATAGGAATAAATATAAACTTTTTGAAAAAAAAAGAGAAAAATTTGGACATTTTGATTAATAAATATTTTTTCATATTACTATGTTTTTCTTTATTTATTTCTGTAGGATTGCTCATTGTCGCAAAACCTTATCTTGCAGTAAAGGTTTATCCTGATAATTAAAATTATGGCAAGATTGCTACGCAATAACCTATGGCTAGTCTACGACATTTTTCTGCACTGACAAAAAACTCGCTATGCTCAAACAGTTTTGCCAGCACAGAAAAATGCTCCGACGGATTAGTTTATAGTAGACTCTATTTAAAAAGTAAAAATTATGTTTTAATTATTTGAAAATATTAGGTTTTATCCTTTATTAAAAAAAATTGTAATAAATTCGTTATTTAACTGGGGTTTAGTATTAATATAATATCAAAAGGAGACAAAAATCTAATATAAAAGTTAATATACTTGAATGGATTTTAGTAAAGCAGTTTAATTTTAGGAAAAATGAGGTGTATAACAAAGGAGAAGATTGAAATGAGAAATGGTGGAGAAAGTAAAGTTTTAAATATTGAGCTGACACAGGAAAAAATAAAGTCGATAGTGAATATCACTTATTCACAGCCAGTCAGCTATTTTAGAAAAAAAATTAAATTAGAAATGGATATTTTGAAACCATATAAGGCTGAGAAATATCCAGCAGTGCTATTTGTTCCAGGTGGTTCATTTGCACATAGCTACAAGGAAAACTATTTGCAGCAAAGATTGGAAATTGCAAAGGCGGGTTATGTGGTTACAAGTATAGAATATCGAACTATTCCTGATGGAGTGTTTCCACAAAGTGTGGAAGATGTGAAGGCGGCAGTAAGATTTTTGAAGGCAAATGCTGATGAGTATGGCATAGATAAGGAAAGAATAGCTATAATGGGCGAATCAGCTGGAGGTTATCTGGTGGCAATGGCTGGTGCGACAAATGGAACTAGGGATTTTGACAAAGGGGAAAATTTATCTGAAAATAGCGATATAAAGGCGGTTATTGATATTTATGGCGTAACAGAATTTGGAGAAGAAGCGGATTTTGAAATTCCTGATGATGTTGAGGAAGGTTATAGAGCAACATTTTTATCAGTAAAATTTTGGTTAGATGACGTAAGAAACAGTATAGAATTAACAAATCCTATACCACATATTTCATCCAAAACTCCGCCATTCCTGTTAATGCACGGAGATGCAGATACTTTAGTCCCTCCAGTTCAAACAGAAAAACTTCACAAGGCATTAATTGAGAAAGGGATAGAGTCAACAAGATATGTCGTAAAAGGAGCGGGGCATTCTGATGAATATTGGTTTCAGCCAGAAATTATAAAAATAATAATAGAGTTTTTAAATGAAAAATTAAAAAATAAAAATTTTGAAGAAGGTGAAGAAATTGCATAAACTTTATGATTTTATGGAAGCAAGAGAAAGATTAAATACTGTGATTACTAAGACTAAATTGATTCACAGTTCGGTATTTTCAAAGGAAACTGGAAATGATGTCTATATTAAGCCTGAAAATTTACAAAGAACAGGTTCGTTTAAACTTAGGGGAGCGTATAACAAGATTGCAAAATTGACGGAAGAGGAGAAGAGAAAAGGAGTTATTGCTTCATCAGCAGGGAATCATGCTCAAGGTGTGGCTCTTGCGGCTCAGAAACTAGGAATTAAGGCGGTTATTGTAATGCCTAAATACACACCACTTATAAAGGTGGAAGCAACTCGTCAATATGGAGCTGAGGTTATTTTGGCGGGGGAAGAATATGATGATGCTTATAATTATGCGAGAGAATTGCAGGAGAAGGAAGGGTATGTGTTTATTCATCCGTTTAATGATGACGATGTCGTGGAAGGGCAGGGAACAATTGCACTTGAAGTGTTAGAAGAATTACCTGATGCTGATATAATTCTTGTACCACTTGGAGGCGGAGGACTTATTTCGGGAATTGCACTTGCGGCAAAACTAAAAAACCCTGTGATAAAAATAATTGGTGTGGAGCCAGAAGGGGCGGCTTCGGCAATTGCGGCTCTAAAAAATGGGGAAGTTGTGGAACTGCCTGAAACAAATACGATTGCTGATGGAACGGCAGTTAGGAAAATTGGGGAACTGAATTTTGATTATATAAAAAATTATGTGGATGATATAATTACGATTTCAGATTATGAACTTATGGAGTCTTTTCTTCTGTTAGTTGAAAAACATAAAATTGTTGCAGAAAATGCAGGAGTTTTATCAGTTGCGGCACTTAGAAAGATTAAGGAAAAAGGGAAGAAGATTGTGTCGATTTTAAGTGGAGGAAATATTGATGTGTTGACTATTTCTTCGATGATAAATAAAGGGCTTGTTGTAAGAGGAAGAATATTTAGATTTTCAGTGAATTTACCTGATAAGCCAGGACAACTGGTTGCAGTTTCACAAATTCTGTCTGAACAGAATGCAAATGTTATAAGGCTTGAGCATAATCAGTTTAAGAATCTTAACAGATTTCACGATGTGGAACTTCAAGTTACTGTTGAAACGAATGGAGAAGAACATATTAAGAAAATTATTGAAAAATTGAATGAAAAAGGGTATGTAATTAAAAGATTAAATTCTCAGGAAATAGAATAAAAAAAATAAAATAAAATTTAAAAAGAAAAGGTGGTTGAAAAATGAGTAGCGAAATGATAAATGGTGCAAGAATGCTGTTGGAGTGCCTTCATAGAGCAGGTGTGACTGATATGTTCGGGTACCCTGGTGGAGCGGTAATACCAATTTATGATGAAATTTACAGTTTTGACAAAATTAAACATTATTTTGCAAGACATGAGCAAGGGGCGGTGCATGCGGCGGATGGATATGCGAGAGTTTCTGGAAAAGTGGGAGTGTGCCTTGCAACTTCCGGACCTGGAGCGACAAATCTGGTTACAGGGATTATGACTGCACACATGGACTCTATACCATTGCTGGCAATAACAGGGCAGGTAAGAAGCAGCTTGCTTGGTAGGGATGCTTTTCAGGAAACTGACATTGTAGGGATTACAGTTCCAATAACAAAAGGAAATTATCTGGTGCAGAATATTAAAGATATTCCAAGAATTATAAAAGAGGCTTATTTTATAGCTTCGACAGGAAGGCCTGGGCCTGTATTGGTGGACATTCCGAATGACATTCAGCAGCAGGAAATATCTTATGAGGAATTTAATAAGCTGTTTGACAAAAAAGTGCAGCTGGAAGGATACGATCCGACTTATGTTGGGCATCCTGTACAGATAAAAAGAGCTTTGTCGTTGATAAAAAAGGCTAAAAAGCCATTAATTATCGCAGGAGCAGGAGTTATAAAGTCAGGGGCTTCAAAGGAACTTTTTGAACTGGCAAATAAAATGGATATGCCAGTAACTACGACTCTTCTGGGACTTGGGTCATTTCCTGAAAATCATGAATTGTCGCTTGGAATGCTTGGAATGCATGGAACTGTTCCAGCAAATTATGCCACAGATGAGGCAGATTTGGTAATTGCGGCTGGGATAAGATTTGACGATAGAATTGCGGGAAATCCGAGCAAATTTTGTGAACACGCAAAAATAATACATATAGACATTGATCCTGCTGAAATTGATAAAAATAAAAAGGCTGATGTGCCGATAGTTGGAGATCTGAAAAATGTACTTTCTGAAATCAATAAGGAATTAGAGCCGCAGGATCACAAAGAATGGACAGATAAAGTAAAAGAATGGAAAAAGGAATATCCATTGGCACATAGGGACGTTGGCAAGGATAAATTGCTTCCGCAGGAAGTGTTAAAGGCAATTAACGATATTCTGGATGGCGATGCAATAGTAGTAACAGATGTTGGACAACATCAGATGTGGGCTGCGCAATATATGACTTACAAAAATGCAAACAGCATTGTAACATCAGGAGGAGCTGGAACAATGGGATTTGGAATGCCGGCGGCAATTGGGGCTCAGCTTGGAGCAAGAGATAAAAAAGTTGTGTTAATTGTCGGAGATGGCGGTTTCCAAATGACGATTGAAGAAATTATGATGATTAAACAGTATAATTTGCCAGTAAAAGTAGTAATTATAAACAATTCGTTCTTAGGAATGGTTAGACAGTGGCAGGAATTATTTAAAGACAGAAGATATTCTTTTGTTGATTTGGAATGTAATCCTGATTTTGTGAAAATTGCTGATGCATATGGAATAAAAGCTGAAAGATTGCAGACAAAAGCAGATTTGGAAAATAAATTAAAAGATTTGATTTTATCAGATGAAGGCGTGATACTGGACTGTATCGTTGAAAGGGAAGAAAATGTATTCCCGATGATACCTGCAGGAAAAACTGTAAGTCAGATGATAGGTAAGAAAGGGGTGCTAGAAAATGACTAAGGAACATGAAATATTAATAATTACGAAAAATACGAACGGTATAGTGGCAAGAATAATGTCTATGTTCAATAGAAGAGGTTATTCAGTAAATAAAATGACGGCTGGAGTCACAAATAAGCCAGGTTATGCGAGATTGACACTCACGGTGGATGGAGATGACAAGGCATTAAACCAGATTCAAAAGCAAGTATACAAAATAGTTGACGTTGTAAAAGTAAAGATTTTCCCGGCAGAAGGTGTTATAAGACGTGAGCTTATGCTTATAAAAGTAAAATCTGACGCTCAGACTAGGGCTCAAGTTGTACAGATTGCAGACATTTACCGTGGAAAAGTGCTGGATGTGGCACCGAACTCGCTTGTAATCGAACTTACAGGAAATGTGAAAAAATTACGTGGATTTGTAGAAATGATGAAAAGTTACGGAATACTGGAAATTGCAAAAACTGGGGTTGTAGCGATGAGCCGTGGAGAAAAAATGTAATATTTTCAGAATTTATACTAAACTCTTTTTAAATAACGAAATTATTACAAACTTTTCAAACAAGAAAACATAATAAAAATAGAAAAACTATTATTAAACAAAATAATTCGATACCAAATCTCGTTAGAAAACAGAAATTATAGTAAGAATGAGAACCTTGTTAAATAATGTGTAATTCAAAATTTATTAAATATTCACTATTTAAATGGGGAATAGTATTAAAAGTGTAATTTTAAAAAAACAGAAGGGAAATATTAAAATGAGAGTAAGTCAGCATTGGGAAAAGGAAAAATATGAGAAAAATGCACGTTTTGTATCAATTTACGGAGAAGAGCTGATTGAATGGTTAAAGCCTCAAAAAGACGAGTATATCTTGGATTTAGGCTGTGGAGATGGAGTATTGACTAAGAAAATTACTGAATATGGGTGCAAAGTTTTAGGGCTTGATGGAAGTCAGAAATTTGTTGAGGCAGCAAGAAAAATTGGGGTTGAGGCAGTACAGGGAGATGCACAGAATATGAAATTTGAAAATGAGTTTGATGCGATTTTTTCCAATGCGGCGTTACATTGGATGACTAATCCAGAGAAAGTGATGGAAGGAGTATCTCGAGCCTTGAAAAAAGGCGGACGTTTTATAGCCGAGACGGGCTGTAAAGGAAATGTGGGAAAAATAGAAAATGCTATTTTTGAAACTGTAGAAAAACATAACCTGAAAGCTAAAAAATGCTGGTTTTTTCCAACTCCAGAAGAAAAAACAAAATTACTTGAAAAATATGGACTGAAAGTAAAAAGAATGATAAGTTTTTCCCGTCCGACTTTGCTTCCAACCGGGATAAAAGGATGGCTACAAACTTTTTCTGCACCTGCTCTTGTAAACGTTCCGGTAGAAATGCATGAAAAACTGATTGATGAAATAACTGAAAAAGTTGAAAAAGAACTGAAAAGAAACGAAAATGGACAAATTCTGGCGGATTATATCAGATTGAGATTTGAGGCTGTGAAAGAGTAAAAAAATTTATTAAAAAAAAAGTTATAAAGCTATTTATATAATAGATTAATTTTATTAATATTTGTTTTTTTTAAAACTCTAATTAATAAAGTAAATTTGACGAAAAGAAAGGATAAATTATGAAACATATTAAAATATTTGATACAACGCTAAGAGATGGTGAGCAGACGCCACGTGTCAATCTTAATGCACAGGAAAAGCTGAGAATTGCAAAACAGCTTGAGAGTCTTGGGGTGGATGTGATTGAGGCTGGATTTGCGGTGGCATCACCAGGGGATTTTGAGGCAGTTAAGATGATTGCAGAAAATGTGGAAAAGTCTACAGTTACGAGTTTGTCCCGGGCTGTAAAAAAAGATATTGAAGTAGCGGCAGAAGCATTGAAAAGTGCCAAAAAACCTAGAATACATACGTTTATTGCAACTTCTCCGATTCATAGGGAATACAAGCTGAAAATGACGAAAGAGCAGATTTTGGATAGAGTAAAGGAAATGGTTGCTTATGCGAAATCGCTTATTGACGATATTGAGTTTTCGGCGGAAGATGCGACTAGAACTGAAAAGGAATTTTTAGTGGAAGTGTATGAAGCAGCGATAAAGGCTGGGGCGACTACACTTAATGTACCTGATACTGTGGGTTATAGAACTTCAAATGAAATGTTTGAACTTATAACTTATTTGAGAAAAAATGTTAAAGGAATTGAAAATGTGGATATTTCGGTGCATTGCCATGATGATCTGGGACTTTCGGTTGCAAATTCGGTTGCGGCGATTCAAGCTGGAGCAACTCAGATTGAATGTACAATTAATGGACTTGGGGAAAGAGCTGGAAATACTTCACTTGAAGAAATTGCGATGATTTTGAAAACGAGAAAAGATTTATTTGAAGAATATTACACAAACATTGACTCAAAACAAATTTATCCAACAAGTAAATTAGTAAGCCTTTTGACAGGAGTTGCAACACAGCCAAATAAAGCAATCGTTGGAGCGAATGCCTTTGCACACGAATCAGGAATCCATCAGCACGGAGTTTTAGCAAATCCTGAAACTTACGAAATTATGAGTCCAGAATCTGTAGGAAGAAATACAGATAGCTTGGTACTTGGAAAATTGTCTGGAAAACATGCTTTTATTCAAAAATTACAATCGCTTGGATTTGACCATATTGATGAAAAAAGAGTGGAAGAATTATTTGCACAATTTAAAAAATTGGCAGACAAGAAAAAATATGTTTTAGATGAAGATATTATCGCATTAGTCGCTGGAGATGCGGCAAAAATCGAAGGAAGAATAAAACTTACTCACTTTGAAATTTCAAGACAGGAAGGGAAAAAACCAAAAGCTACAGTTACAATCGACTTGGATGGAGAAAAATTGGTTAAAGAAGCTCTTGGAGATGGGCCTGTTGATGCAGCTTACAATGCAGTAAACTTAGCAGTGAGCGACACTTTTGTCTTAGAAGAATATAAATTGGAAGCAATTACAGGAGATACGGATGCACAGGCACAGGTTGTTGTTATAATTGAGAAAAATGGAAACAGATTTATTGGTAGAGGACAAAGTACGGATGTAGTTGAGGCTAGTATTAAGGCTTATATTAATGGGATAAATAGACTTTATAATAAGTAATTTTAAAAGGGAGGGGATTTTGATGGAAATATCAAATAATTACATTAATGAAATAAAGAAAATACTTAAAAATGCTAGACAAAAAGCATATACCGCTGTAAATTCGGCGATGGTGGAAGCATATTGGGAAATTGGTAGAAGGATTGTAGAAGAAGAACAACGAGGAAAAGAAAGAGCTGAATACGGTAAAGAAATTGTTAAAAATTTATCAAAAGAGTTGACAGAAGAATTTGGAAAAGGATTTAGTAGAAGAACGTTATGGGAAATGCGGAAATTGTATGTATATTTCTCAGATTATGAAAAAGTGCGAACACTGTTCGCACAATTGACATGGTCTCATTTTCAGAAAGTTTTAAGAGTTTCTGATGAGAAAGCTAGAATATTTTATTTGACGGAAGCAGCAGAAAATATGTGGTCTGTAAGAACTTTGGATAGAAATATATCAACACTTTACTATAATCGTATTGTTGCAAGTATCGATAAAAAGACGGTTGAAAATGAAATGAAAGAAAAAGTAAAAAGTTTGCAAACTGAAGAATTTATAAAAAATCCAGTAGTTTTGGAGTTTTTAGATTTGCCGGCAAATATGTCTTATACTGAAAGTCAATTGGAAAAAGCATTAACAGACGATATTCAAAAATTTATGATGGAACTTGGAAAAGGATTTGCGTTTGTGGAAAGACAGCAGCATATTCGTACAGAAAATTCAGATTTTTATATAGATTTGGTATTTTATAACTATATTTTGAAATGTTTTGTTATAGTAGAGTTAAAAACAGGAAAATTAACACATCAGGATATAGGACAGCTTGATATGTATGTCAGAATGTACGATGATTTGAAAAAACAGGAAAATGATAATTCGACAATAGGGCTTCTTCTTTGTACAGATACAGATAGTACTGTTATAAAATATTCAGTCTTGAATGATAATAAAAATCTTTTTGCAAGTAAATATGTAAATTATCTTCCTAGTGAAGAAGAATTGATAAATGAAATTGAAAGACAAAAAATATTGTTTGAAATAAATAATGAAGTGGATATGTAGAAATGAAAAAGATAAAAATATTGGTTTTAATGATGGGAATTTTTTTTGTTAATTCCTATTTTAGCATTAATTTATGCACATTATGAGTTGTATTTCTGGAGTAGGAGGGCCTGTTAAGGAATGTTTATCAGATTTTTTGCAAAGCCTGAAATTGTGGTGTTTACTTTGAAAAGAAGTTGAGATAGAAATTAAATAATATTTTGGTTAAAAGAAAAAAATTGTAAATTTCAGATGACTCTAAATAAATATATTTTTAGATTTTATAGAAATTATTTACAGAAAGAAGGAATTTTAAAATGAAAACAATAGTTTTTGCACATCCATGGAATGGAAGTTTTAACAAGGCAATTTTAGATAAAGTAGTGGAAAAACTTGATGAAACAAAAGAAAAATATACAATTATAGATTTGAATAAGGATAGATTTAATCCTGTGATGACTGAAAAAGATTTGGAATTGTATTCGCAAGGAAAAAGTGCTGATCCTTTGGTTTTGAAATATCAGGAAATTTTGAAAAATACAGATGAGTTAATATTAATTTTTCCAATTTGGTGGATGTCAATGCCTGCAATATTAAAAGGATTTTTTGACAAAGTTATGACTAAAGGATTTGCTTATGAAAGTACACAAACTGGAATAAAGGGTATTTTAACTAACATAAAAACAGCAAAAATGATTACAACTGCTACAGCACCAAAATTTTTGCTGAATATTACAGGATTTGGAATTACCATGAAAAAGGCTAATTTTGTTGGAATTGGAATAAAGAAAACGAAATGGATTCATTATAGTTTTAGAACAAAAGGGAAAGATGACGATAGGAAGAAATTTCTTGAGAAAGTTAAGGAATTTGTGAGTAATTAGGAAGAAAAATAGTAAATATTCGTATTTAAAGCAAACGAAGAAAAGAAGTTTTATATTATGAAAAAGAAATTGTCTTGCTGGCTTACATTATTTGTGCGATAGTTCTTGATGATAACCCTAATGGATAAAAGATTTTGGAAAGATATTAAAGAGAAATTATGGAGGCTGTAATAGAAAATAAATTAATTTTAAATTAGTTGTCAAAGAGGGAAAAAGAGATGAAGAAGAAGATTTTTATAATTTGTTATTTTATTTTTTTAGTATGTTTTAATATTTTATTATCTTTTTGTTTTAATTTTTTGCTGATATCCATAGTAACATTTTTAAATTTTCCGTACTCACCAGACAAGTCAGCTCCAGATACTTTGTTGTTCTCAATCATGATTTATATTATAATAATTTTACTAAATTTGATTTGTTCATATTTTATATCAAAAATAAGAATTAATAAGAAAAGCTTGTTAGGCTTGCCAATAATTGTAGTAATAACAAAAATATTAGTGTTTCTAATTATCATTGGATATGTATTTTTGAATCTTACAAATGATGAGGTTAGTAGAAACTTTATTGCTATTGTTATAAGTGGAGGATTTATTTATATAATTATTTTGGATGTAATATTTCTTGTTAGTTTGGTTATAAATTTAGGGATAAGAGAGAAGAATAAAAAATTGAATGGAGCAGAAAAATGAAAAAAGTACTTTTTTGGTTATTCTACTTATTGTTTTTAACATTTTTTGACATTATTTTGGCGGTTATAAGGTTTAATGATGGTATTTATAATAGTATTTATGAATTTTTTATAAATCTGAATATAAAAAATGAGTGGATTTTAGAAAGATTATTTTCACTAATAGAGATTGTTTTTATTATAATTTGTCTAACTTTCGCTTACTTAATTTCAAAAATAAAAGTCAGTAAAAAAAGTTTGTTAATTCCACCATTAGTTATAGTGGCGATAAAAGTAATAGTATTTTTTTGCATATTTGGATTTTTTATGTTGATTCCTGAAACAGAGGATGGAGGAGCAGGAGGATTCGTTTTATATCTTGTATTCTTCGGATTTGGAGTATATATGGGAATGATGAATTTATACTTTTATTTGGGATTATTGTTTAATATATTTAGAAGGAGAAAAAATGAAGACAAAAAGTTGGATTATTAAATTTCTGTTGGTTTTTGTAGTATTAATTGTGATATTTTTAATTGATGCTCATTATGAGTATAGGCATATTAAAATTAAGACGATTGAGATAAAATCGAAAGATATTCCAAAAGAATTTGATGGGAAAAGAGTGCTGTTTGTAGCGGATTTTCAATATGATACGATGACACGGTTTAATCGAGTTCAAGAAAAAAAGGCGATTGAGCTGATTAATGCACAGAAAAAGGATATGATACTGCTGGGGGGAGATTATGCGACTTGGGAGAAAAATATTCCTAAGTTTTATGAGGATGCGAAGGATATAAAGATTCCAGAACTTGGAGTGTATGCGATTTATGGGAATCATGAGTATCCAGGAGAAAAAGAAACGGCTGAAAATATGAAAAAACTTGGATTTAATCTGCTCGTAAATGAAAATAGGAAAATAACAATTAACAATGAAAATATATATATTTCAGGAGTAACAGACTTGTGGCACGGAAAGCCTGATGCGAAAAAGGCTCTTGAAGGTACAAAAAAAGAAGATTTTGTATTGTTTTTGACTCACAATCCTGAATATTTTGAACAGATGTCAGAAGATGAAAAGGAAAAAACTGATATGATTTTAGCGGGACACAGTCATGCTGGACAAGTTACTTTTTTTGGAAAAATCATTATGTCGGCAGTGAAAGATAAAAAGAAATATGGCTATGGAATGAAAGAGTACGGAGGACATAAAATTTATATTACCTCAGGGCTAGGAGGAGCCTTTCTTGAAATGTTTATTAGGTTTTTTGCACAGCCTGAGATTGTGATTTTTGAGTTGAAGAGAATTAATTAAAATTTGAAAGAGGTACGATATGGAAGATAAAGAATTAAAGAAGTTGGCAAAAGAGATTTTTGAAAAAATTAAAAAAAAGTATTATGAAACAGCAAAAGAAATGATTGTTGCAAATGCTTCAGTCAATGTTTCAAAAAAAATAAAAATAACGGATAGCAAAATTGAAGGGATTCCGTATATTCCAAAAGGGAGAAAAATTCCAACAAATTCAAAAGGACAACAATTTATGTTCCTTGCACAGATAAATTGTGAGAATTTGAAGGGGCTTGAAGATTTCCCGCAGGAAGGAATTTTGCAGTTTTGGGTTTTAGGAGATGACTTGATGGGATTGGATTTTGATGACTATACAAATCGGAATGGTTTTGATGTAATTTATTATGAGAAAATTGAAGATTACTGTTCGGAAGATGAGTTTAAGAAAATGTATAATCCTTATAAATATGATCCGGCATGGGACTTTTTGATAGCACATCATCCTTGCAAAATGGAATTTTCTTTGGGGAAACAAAAAGAGAATTTAGATTATGACTTTTTAGATGTTTTATTTGAAAAAGTATGGGAAGAAGAAAATTTTAAATTTGATGAAAAAGATAAATTATCTGAAAAAGTTGAAGAAATTTATGGATATGAATTTTATGAAGAAAATATTGGAACAAAATGTAATGGATTTCCATTTTTCACTCAATCTGAGCCAAGAAAAGGTGAGGAAATGAATGAATATAACACATTGTTATTTCAAGTCAATAGTGGAAAAGAAATAATGATTGGAGATTGTGGAGTGATGAATTTCTTTATAAATCGTGAAAAGTTGAAAAATAGGGACTTTTCAGATGTTTTTTATAATTGGGATTGTTATTGATTTTATTGGATAGATGGAAAATAGAAAGTTGGGAAAATGGATATAAAAGATATAAATTATGAATATTTTTTAGATTTATCAGTAAGAATGACGCATCATTCAAATGCGATTGAAGGAAATACATTGACACTAAATGAAACTGCTACGATTATTTTAGATAGTACGCTACCTGGGGGTAAGAGTATTCATGAAGTTTTTGAAGTTTTGAATCACAAAAAGGCAATTGACTATATGTTGACTGAACTTGCGAATGACCAAAAATTGGATATTTATGTGATTAAAAATATAAATTTAGAATAAAAAAATTTAGGAGGATTAAAATGAAAATTAATCATGTGGCACTTTATGTAAAGGATTTAGAAAAATCAAGAGAATTTTATGAAAAATATTTTAATGCAAAGGCAAATAATAAGTACCGTAATCTTAAAACGGGATTACAAACATATTTTTTGAGCTTTCCTAACAGTGATGTGAGATTAGAAATTATGTCAAGACCAGAATTGACTGATAGAGAGGATAAAATTATGAATATGGGATTTATTCATATTGCATTTAGTGTAGGAGATGCAAAAAATGTAGACAGTTTGACAAAAAAACTTACTAATGATGGATTTAAGTGCTTGAGTGGGCCAAGAACAACGGGAGATGGGTATTACGAAAGCGTTGTGGAAGATGTTGATGGAAATTTAATAGAAATTACAGAGTAGGAGTATCAGCTATTTAGCAAAAAAGATTCGATAATGTATTTTTATATTTTAAAAGTAGTTGAAAAATTTGATAAATACATAAATTAAGTAAATTAATTAAGAATTTAGAGACAAAAATTTGGAGAGAAAATCGGAGGAGAAAAAATGTCAGAAATTAAAAATAAAGAGAAAAAACCAAAAACTTTGTTTGATAAAGTTTGGGAAAAACATGTGATTACGGGAAAGCCTGGAGAAGCACAACTTTTGTATATTGATTTGCACTTGATTCACGAAGTTACTTCGCCACAGGCGTTTTCGGGATTAAGACTTGCGGGAAGAAAAGTTAGAAGACCTGACTTGACATTTGGAACAATGGATCATAATACGCCAACAATTATGGCTGACAGAATGAATATTAAAGATAAAGTTTCAAAGGCACAGTTAGATGCGTTGGCAGCTAATTGCAAAGAATTTGGGATTGAACTTGTGGATATGTTTGATGAAAATAATGGAATTGTGCATATGGTGGGGCCTGAGCAAGGGTTGACACAGCCTGGAAAAACTGTAGTTTGTGGAGATAGCCACACTGCGACTCACGGAGCTTTTGGAGCTTTGGCATTTGGAATTGGTACGAGTGAAGTGGAACATGTTTTGGCTACACAGACAATTTGGCAAAAGAAACTAAAAACAATGGGAATTGAAATTACTGGAAAATTGCAAAAAGGTGTTTATGCGAAAGATATAATTCTTCATATAATCAAGACTTACGGAATTGGGCTTGGAAATGGTTATGCATTTGAGTTTTTTGGAGATACAATAAGAGGACTTTCGATGGAAGAAAGAATGACAATTTGTAATATGGCAATTGAAGGAGGAGGAAAGTCAGGAATTATCGCACCTGACGAAACTACTTTTGAATATGTAAGAGGAAGAAGATTTGCTCCAAAAGGCGAAGAATTCGATAAAAAAGTGGCTGAATGGAAAGAATTGTACACAGATTCTGTAGATGCGTTTGACAAATACATAAAAGTTGATGTTTCAAACCTTGAGCCACAAGTTACTTGGGGAACAAATCCTGAAATGGGAATTAATGTTACTGAAAAATTTCCAGAAATCAGAGATCACAATGATGAAAAAGCATACGAATACATGGGCTTAAAACCGGGACAAACTCCATTTGACATACCTTTAAAGCACGTATTTATAGGATCTTGTACAAATGGAAGATTGAGCGATCTGGAAATTGTCGCAAAAATTGTAAAAGGAAAGAAAGTTGCACCAAATATTACAGCAGTTGTAGTTCCTGGCTCACAAGTTGTAAAAAAGGCTGCTGAAGAAAATGGAATTGCACAGATATTAAAAGATGCGGGATTTGAATGGAGAGAAGCTGGATGTTCCACTTGTCTTGGAATGAATCCTGATTTGATACCAGCTGGAGAGCATTGTGCCTCAACTTCTAACAGAAACTTTGAAGGACGGCAAGGAAAAGGTGCAAGAACTCATCTGGTAAGTCCTGCGATGGCTGCTGCTGCTGCAATTTATGGGAAATTTGTGGATGTAAGGGAATTGGATGAAGTGAAATAATTTGATGTTAAAGAATTTTAAATAATTTATACAAAATAAAAAGAGGTAAATAAAATGAATAAAAATGAAATGATTAAGGAAGTGCAACAACAATTTGGATATGATGAAAATTTTTCTCAGAAAGTTATAAATATTTTTGAAAGTTGCTCAGAAATAGGGCAAAAAGGAAAAGAGCAAGTTGTAAGTCGTTATGTAAAAGAGTTAAATATTGGTGAAACTGAAGCAAACAATATTTTTGATTGTGTCTTTAATTTAATCAAAAAAGGGATAAAAGACAAATTGAAAAATCCTTTTAAAAAGTAGTTAAAAATGGGATTTTTATACAAAAAAATGAAGGAGAATAAAATATGAAACCATTTACAAAATATGAAGGAACAATCGTTCCAATAATGAATGACAACATAGATACGGATCAATTAATTCCGAAACAATATTTAAAAAGTATCGAAAAAACAGGATTTGGAATACATGTTTTCGATGAGTGGAGATACAACGAAGATGGGTCTGACAATATGGA
Source organism: Leptotrichia sp. oral taxon 223 (assembly GCF_013394795.1). Classification (NCBI taxonomy): domain Bacteria; kingdom Fusobacteriati; phylum Fusobacteriota; class Fusobacteriia; order Fusobacteriales; family Leptotrichiaceae; genus Leptotrichia; species Leptotrichia sp. oral taxon 223. Next base: position 548,170 of record NZ_JABXYU010000001.1, on the reverse strand, counting down.
TTTTAACTTAAATAAGCCAGAATACAAAAATGGGACAATTTTGATTACAGGAGATAACTTTGGTTGTGGTTCAAGTAGGGAGCATGCGGCTTGGGCATTGCAGGATTATGGTTTTCACGTTATTGTGGCTGGAGGATATTCAGGAATTTTCTACATGAACTGGTTAAACAATGGGCATTTGCCAATAACTTTGCCAGAAGCAGACAGAATCGAATTATCAAAATTGCCTGGAGATGCGAAGGTAACAGTTGATTTAGAAAACAACAAATTGATTGCGAATGGGAAAGAATATGTTTTTGAGCTGGAAGAAAGCTGGAAACAAAGATTATTGAAAGGGCTTGACTCGATTGGGTTGACATTGGAACATGAAGATGAGATTAGGAAGTATGAGGAGAAACGTAGATAATCTGAATAACTTAATTTGTGAAAAGGAAGATTTTAAAAATGACCAGAAAAATCGAAAGAACAATTAAAAATGGAAGAATATTTTAAACAAAATGGGATAGAGTATGATAAAAATTTTGTTTATGGTACTAATTAAAAAAGAAAGAAATTTTGAATTTGTAACTGAAATTTTTTGTATTTTGCGAAGGGAGAATATTGATTTATGTTTTCAATATTAGGTGCAGTATTATTTGGAGTTATAGTAATTATGACAGTTCTTGTTGCCTGCGGTTTGCCTCTGGGCGAATTTACAATGGGTGGACAACATAAAATCTTACCTAAGAAATTTAGAGTTATGGCAGTCATTTCAGTGGCTATCCAAATTTTTGCAATGATAATTATTTTGCAAGCTGGAGGTTTTATTTCTTTGTGGCTGTCTTTTAAGGTTACTAAATATATTTGTTTCTTTTTTGCCGCTTATCTATCTTTGAATACTATTATGAACATGATTTCAAAAAGTAGGAAAGAAAAATATGTTATGACTCCGCTTTCGCTTATAGCCGGAATATGTTTTTGGATAACGGCATTTCAGATGTAGTATGTAAAATGAGGATAATCTACATTGCGTCAAATTGGAATTTAAAGTAAAAAATACGTATAAAAAAATTGATTTTTAGTATTGATTATTTATAAGCTCATATATTTTTAAATATATATACAAATAAAACATTTAAAACATTACATTTTTTGGATTGGTACTATTTAATAACTATTTTATTTATATTTTTATAGCATTATGTAGTAGATAAAAAATCTAAAAAGAATATGTTAATCCTATATGGGATTTCAACTTAATTCACAAAATTTAAAAAATATAAGTGAAAAATATAATAGAAACTATTTATTGCATATGTCTTTTTGAAAAACTTATATTATGATGAATTTTATGATGAGGATGGGAAATTGACTAAAAAGATTAATGATGTTGTTGAGAAGGAAGTTGTTTATTGAAATAATAGAATAAAAATTAGAAAGGAAAATTTAAAAGATGGCAGAAAAATCAAAAGAACAGTTGAAAGTAGAAGAATATTTCAAGCAAAATGGGATAGAATATGATAAAAATTGTATTTATGGTATTAAAAGGGAAAGAAATTTGAATTCATTTTTGATGATGGGACTTATTGGATTATTGATGAAAACGGGGATGAAACCGTGCTATATACTATTTAATGAAAATGAGATATTGTTTTTTGCAGTTGGAATGCTCGGGGGAATTAAAGAATTTTTGACAAGGATAGATGTTGAGGATATAGAAAAAATTGATTTGAAAAAGGGAATTTTAAATTATAAATTGACAATAGTAGTAAGGGTAGGAGATAAAATAAAAAAAGAAGTAATAAACTTTGCTCAAATCAATGGGAAGGCGTGGTGGATACAAAATAGAAATAACTTGATTGAAAATGGATACTTTGAAAAATTGGCTGAAAGAGTGGACAAAAGAAGAATATTGGAACAATAAATAAAAAAAGAAAGGTGATTTTATGAAAAAAATATTACTTTTATTGCTAATTTTAGCAACTTTTGTAGTATCTTGTGGAAGTAAAAATTCAAATTTACAAGATAAAACAGAAAATATTAAAAAAATTGAAAGTAAAGAAATTGATGATAGTTTTGGAGTTGAAATATATGGTGAAACTTTGGAAGAAGCACATAAAAATTTTAAGACAACTTTGATTGAAGGGCAGTCGGAATTTGAACCAGACGGAAAATTGGCTACACCACCTAAAGATAGCGGAGTGGAATTAGTAAAATATCCAACCAAAATTGGAGAAATGGAAGGATATATCACACCCAAAAATGATGGTAAAAAGTATCCGGTAATAATGTATTTAAATGGTGGATTTGGTGGAACAATGGAAATCTGGGGAAAAGAGGCTCCAAAAGATAATTATCAAAGAGCAGATGCATTTAAAAGAGATGAATTTGTTCTATTTGTCCCAAGTGCACGTGCTGAAAATAACAATCCTGGTAAATTTGAGATGTTTTATGGAGAAATTGAAGATTTAGAAGAAGCTAGGAAGTACGTCGCTTCACTGCCTTATGTTGATCCAAATAGAATTTATCTTGTTGGGCATAGTACAGGTGGGACAAAAGCAGTCTTATTAAGTGAATATTCAAAAGGATTTAGAGCAGTTTTTGCAATGGGAGCGGCAACAGAACTTATGTCATTAGAAAAATATGACTACGCTGGAATGAATCCTCCATTTGATAGAACAAACCCTAGAGAAATAGCGGTTCGTTCATCATTAAGATATATGCGTTCAATCACAGCTCCAACATTTCATTTTGAGGGAAAAGATGACAGTCAGCCAGTTTATAGAGTTATGCAAAAAGTTGCAGATAAATATCAACTTCCATTTAAATCATATGAAATAACTGGTGGAAACCATTTTAACATCATTTATCCATTGACAACAATGATTGCACAGAAAATCTTAGCTGATACAGGGGCGAAAACTAATATTCAGTTTACAGCAGAGGATTTGGAAAAAATTTCAAAAAATATTGTTAAATAGCAGATAATTTAATTTTAGAAATTTGATTGAAAATGAAAAATTGTGGATGTAAAGGTAGAAGATACGAGTTAGAAAATAAATTTCAAGTTTTTGATATAATCTGAAAAAAAGGAGGCGTCTATGTGGTCAAAAGGAATTGAGTATAAAAAGCGAGAAAAAGAAAAACTTTCTAAAATAAGTTCAAAAGATTTACCATTTGATGTATTTGTAAAAAATGGAGAATTGGTCAGCTGGAGAAGGAGTGGCTGGTGTAAGAGATCTTATCAGTTTTACAAAAAAAATTGCAAACGAAATTTTAGAAGAAATAAAAATCTTGAAAGTTCAGTTAAAGGGAATTATTATAGAAAGTGTTATGAGTTGAAGTATGCTTGGATTTAGCAAAAAATTTTCAGATGACTAGGAGATAAAAATTATGCGAACTATCAAAGAATGGAATAAAATAATAGAAAATTATTTTAATGAAAATAATATTGAGTATGACAGAAATTATTTGTGTTTTTTTCCTGAAAAAAAAATGCGTTTTGATAAAAAACTTATTTATGATGTTAACGAGGATTTAAGAGAAAGTATTATAATTTTGTTTAAGAAAGACAATATAGAAATATTTTCTTGTGATGTAACATTAAAAATACCTTCAGGAATACAACTTTCAAATATAGGTAAAATGAGGAAAATAATCCCTCGGGAAAAAGTAAAGATTTTAAAATTAGTAAAAAAAATAATGAGATATAAATTATATTTTAAATTAGATAATGAAAGTAAAGCTTTTAGAATTGATATTTTTTATAGATTTAATAAAAACTGGGTAGTTGAAAATATAAATTATTTGATAGAAAATAGATTAATAGATTTTAAAAAATGAAAAAAGTAAATTTTTTTTGAAAAAGTTAATTAAAATATTGATTTTTACACCATTTAGTAATATAATTACATTGTATAACAAAAGTATTACAAAGGAGTGGTAAAAATGGCTACAGTAACAGCGAGAGTTGATGAAAATGTGAAAAAGGAAGCGGAAACATTATTTAAAAAAATGGGGCTTAATATGAGTACGGCTATGAATTTATTTTTGAAGAAGTGTATTTTGGAGCAAGGGATTCCGTTTGAATTGAAAGTGCCGAATAAGGAAACTAGAAAAGTTTTGGATGAAGTTGAGAAAGGTGTTGGATTAAGCAAAACTTTTGACAGTATAGATGATTTGATGGAGGATTTGAATGCTTAAAATCAGATACCAGGTTAAATTCAAGAAAGATTATAAAAGGGCAATAAAAAGAGGATGCGATAAAAAATTATTTGAAGAAGTTCTTTTTTATTTAGTAAATGAAAAGCCTTTACCTGAAAAATATAGAGATCATTATCTTACTGGTGATTATAAAGGTTTTAGAGAATGTCATATTCAGCCTGACTGGATTTTGATTTATAAAATTGAAAAAAATATTTTGGTTTTGATATTGTCAAGGACAGGAACACATTCAGATTTATTTTAAATTATTATAAAAAAGCAGAAATTTTAAAATTTAGGAAGGAGCAAATAAAATGAACTACAAAATTGCAGTATTAAATGGAGATGGAATTGGGCCGGAAATAGTGGCTGAGGCGATAAAGGTTTTGGACAAGGTTGGAGAGAAGTTCGGACATCAATTTGAGTATGTTCAGGGGTATCTTGGAGGGGAGTCTGTGGATAAATATGGAGTGCCTTTGTCAAGTGAAACTGTGGAAACTTGTAAAAATAGTGATGCTATTTTGCTTGGAGCTATTGGTGGGCCTAAATGGGATAATATTGAGCCTGGGAAACGTCCTGAGAGAGGGCTTCTTGCGATTAGGAAGGAACTTGGAGTTTATACGAATTTGCGTCCTGCGATTTTGTTTAAATCGTTAAAAAGTGCAAGTCCTTTGAAGGAAGAGATAATTGGAGATGGGCTTGATGTGATGATAGTAAGGGAACTTACGGGAGGGCTTTATTTCGGGCATAGGGAATATTCTGATGAAAAGGCGTTTGATACACTTCCTTACACAAGACCTGAAATTGAAAGAATTGCGAAAAAAGCGTTTGAAATTGCAAAACTTAGAAATAAAAAACTTACGAGCGTAGATAAACACAATGTTTTAGATACTTCAAAATTGTGGAGAAAAGTTGTGGAAGAAATTTCAAAAGATTATCCAGAAGTGGAAGTTTCGCATATGTATGTGGATAATGCCGCAATGCAGCTGATTGCCAATCCTAGACAATTTGACGTAATTTTGACTGAAAATATGTTTGGGGATATTTTGTCAGATGAGGCTTCAATGCTTACAGGATCACTTGGAATGCTGCCATCAGCGAGTCTTGGAGATGGAAAAGTCGGACTTTATGAACCAAGTCACGGTTCAGCACCTGATATAGCTGGAAAAAATATTGCAAACCCAATAGCGACAATACTTTCGGCAGTAATGATGTTAAGATATTCATTTAATCTTCAAAAAGAGGCTGATGCGATAGAAAAAGCTGTGGAGGAAGTGCTGGAAACAGGATTTAGAACGGCTGATATTTATACAGATGGTATGAAAAAGGTTGGAACTGATGAAATGGGGACTGAAATAGCTAATAGAATTTAAGATTTTTAAAATTTTTGAAAATGAGGGATATTTTTTATGGAAGAAATATTACACTATGAAAATGTAACTTTTAAACGTAATGGTAGAGAAATACTGAAAGGAATTGACTGGCACACAAATAAAGGTGAGAATTGGGTACTTTTGGGACTTAATGGTTCTGGAAAGTCAACTCTTCTTGGGATGATACCAGCCTATATTTTTCCAACTTCTGGAGAAGTGAGAGTTTTTGGGCATAAATTTGGTAATTATTCTTGGAAAAAAATAAAGAATCGAGTCGGATTTGTGAGTTCCACATTGAATAATTTTTCAAGCACATTAAATGGCGAAAAACTGGAAGATGTTGTAATTTCTGGAAAGTTTAATTCAATTGGGATTTACGATGAAGTTACAGATGAGGATAGGGAAAAGGCGGATAAGATTATTGAGGATTTTAAGATTTCGTATATAAAAAATAATCATTTTAGGACTTTATCGCAAGGAGAGCAACGACGGACATTGCTTGCAAGAGCGTTTATGAATGAGCCTGATTTGCTTATACTAGACGAGCCTTGCTCAGGACTTGATATAACTTCGAGGGAGTATTTTTTGAAAGTACTTGAGGAAAATTCCAAAAATGATAATGCGATACCGTTTATTTATGTAACTCATCAGATTGAAGAAATTATGCCATCGGTAACACATGTAGCACTTCTTTATGATGGAAAAATTTTAGCAAAAGGGCTAAAAAAAGATATTTTGACTGGTAAATTACTTTCTCAGATGTTTGATTTGGATGTGAAGATTGTTTGGGAAAATGAAAGGCCTTGGCTGATTGTGAGATAAATTTAGGATTTATTTAAAAGGAGTTGATTTATTAAATATGGATAAAAGCAGAAAATTTATAGCGGTAATTTTAGCATTGCTTGCGGCTATTTTTTATGCAATAAATACACCGTTTTCTAAAGTGCTTTTAAATAAGATTCCTCCCACATTGATGGCATCTTTTCTATATCTGGGAGCTGGAATGGGTGTAGGTATTATGTACTTGTTTCGTAATAAAGATGAGAATAAATACGAAAAGTTGAATAAGGGAGATCTTCCTTATACTATTGGAATGATCGTTCTTGATATTGTGGCACCTATATTCCTGATGATTGGTATAAATATTGGTTCAGCTTCAAATGCTTCACTGCTTGGTAATTTTGAAATTGTAGCAACAACACTTATTGCTCTTTTGATATTTAAGGAGAAAGTAACATCAAAGTTATGGATTGCTATTGGATTTATCACAATATCAAGTATAGTTCTTTCGTTTGAAGGGGCTGAAAGTTTCCAGTTTTCATTAGGTTCATTGTTTGTTATACTGGCAACATGTTGTTGGGGACTTGAAAATAACTGCACTAGAAAAATTGCAGATAAAAGTACTTGTGAGATTGTTTTGCTAAAAGGCTTTTTCTCTGGTGGCGGCTCATTTATAGTCGCCCTTATTTTGGGAGAAAGAATTCCTGAAATCAAATATATAATAGCTGCTTTGCTACTTGGATTTGTGGCATATGGACTCAGTATTTTTATGTATATCAGAGCACAAAGGGATTTAGGCGCTGCAAAAACTAGTGCATATTATGCTGTAGCTCCGTTTGTAGGAACTTTTTTAGCATTTATAGTAAATGGAGAAAAACTTACTTTGGTATATTTCATTGGTCTTGTTTTTATGATAATCGGCAGCGTAATTGTTGTATATGATACAATGGTTAAACGTCACAGTCATAGTCATTCTCACATAATTGTTCATACCCATGATGGAAAAACACATACTCATATTATCACGCATAAACATGAGCATAGTCATTTTATATCAGAGAAAAAGCATAATCATAAACATAAAGATTATATAAATAGCAAAGAACATAAATTGATACATGAAAAGGAATTGTAGATTTATAAAAATTCTATATTTGAAACATAATAAATTAAAGTTTAAAATAAAATAAGCATTAAAAAAATAAAAAAATTTTAAGCAAGATTAAAATAGTTCAAGAAATTTAGAATTTTGTAATTAATAGAAATTAATGTTTTTAATAAAATGAAAAAAGAGGAAACTTATGGATTTTAATAAACTTTATGAAGAAATGATTCAGCATAAAAATGAAGAACAGGCTCAAAAAATGTCAAAATATATGCTCAATAAATTTGAACATATTGGAATTAAGACACCGGAAAGACGCGAAATATTTAAAAATTTTTTCAAGGAATACAAAAATGAAGAAAAAATTGACTGGGAATTTGTAAATAAATGCTGGGAAAATGAGTACAGAGAATTTCAGTATGTTGCAGCTGATTATTTGAAAAATATGAAGGACAAATTGACGATAGATGATATTCCGAAGTTTAAACGGTTAATCTTGGAAAAGTCGTGGTGGGATACGATAGATAATTTAGATATGACAATAGGAGCTTTGGCATTGAAGGATTCAAATGTGAATAAAATATTGCTGGAATGGAGTCTTGATGAAAATATTTGGCTTAGAAGAATTGCCATTGATCATCAGCTTTTGAGAAAAGAAAAAACAAATACTGAATTACTGGAAAAGATTTTAAAGAATAATCTCGGGCAGGCTGAATTTTTTATCAATAAGGCGATAGGTTGGGCATTGAGAGATTATAGCAAGACTAATCCTGAGTGGGTAAAAAATTTTATTAAGGAAAATAGAGAGAATATGGCAAAATTAAGCATTAGAGAAGCCAGTAAATATTTGTAAGTTTTAAAGCAAAAAATATTTATAAAAAAATAGAAATATATAATTTTAATGTTAGAATACTTAAAATATGCGAGCATTACAATAAAATATTTTATGATTAAATACAGATAGTTGAATTATGCTACTAAAATTGAAATTTATTTAATTTTTTTAGATAAAAATGAATAGGACAAATATAATTTTACGGTATTGTAAGCATAAAAAATATTGAAAGGATTTACAAATTATGAAAAAAATAGTAATGATAATGGGAACGGCTTTAATTCTTTCATCTTGCGGAGTTGTTGGAGCGGCAGGAAGTATTGCTGGTGGAACGATTAAAGCGGCTGGAACTGTTACAGGAGCAGTAATTAAGACAACTGGAAATATTATCGGCGGGATAATTGGCGGAAATGATGGAGAAATTAATGCAAAAGGTGTTAAGTATAAATTTTCTAAGGCGAAAGTTGAAAATGATGGGAATACGACAATTGTAACAGGAGTTTTGACAAATAGTGGAAGCAGAAAGGAAAATGTTACTATTGAAATCCCTTGCTTTGACAAAAAAGGAACAAAAGTCGGAGATGCTGTAGACAGCACTGATTCCATTGACAAAAATAAAAAATGGGAGTTTAGGGCTGTTCTAAATTCGGGAGATGTAAAGGCGTGTAAAGTGAAGGATGCGTATGTAAATGCTCAGTAAAAATTTTTCCTTTTTTTGATAATAACATATTATTGATAATATATTAAAAATTATTAAATAGAAAATAAAATTTTATAATCTATTTTTCGATTTATATAAAAAGGCAAATGATTCAAAGATATATGAAATATATCGTTGCATTAAAAAGAAATATTTGCAAATATTTTTAAAAAGTGTATAATATATACATATAAAATTTAGGAGGATAAAAAATGGCAGGAAATATTTTAGGAACAACAGTTTATTATGATGCTGACTGTGATTTGAGTAAATTGGAAGGTAAAAAAATTACTGTATTAGGGTATGGTTCGCAAGGGCATGCACACTCTCTAAATTTAAGAGAAGGTGGATTTGATGTAACTGTTGGACTTAGAAAAGGTTCAAAATCTTGGGATGAAGCTACTGAAGCAGGATTTACAGTAAAAGAAACTGCAGACGCTGTAAAAGGTGCGGATATAGTTATGATTTTGATTCCAGATGAAATTCAGGCTGATGTATATGCGGCTGATATTGCACCAAACTTGAAAGAAGGGGCTTACATCGCATTTGGACACGGATTTAACATTCATTTCAAAAAAATTGTTCCAAGAAAAGATATAAGCGTATTCATGGTTGCACCAAAAGGGCCTGGACACTTGGTAAGAAGAACGTTCCAAGAAGGAAGCGGAGTACCTTGTCTAGTAGCCGTGTACCAAGATGCTAAGGGAGATACAATGGAAATTGCTAAAGCGTGGGCATCAGCTATTGGCGGAGGAAGATCGGGAATTCTTGAAACTACATTCAAGCAAGAAACAGAAACAGATTTATTTGGTGAACAGGCTGTACTATGTGGTGGAGTAGTAGAACTTATGAAAGTAGGATTTGAAGTGTTGACAGAAGCTGGATACGATCCTGTAAATGCTTACTTTGAATGCCTGCACGAAATGAAGCTTATCGTAGACTTGATTTACGAAGGTGGACTGGCAACAATGAGAAATTCAATTTCAAACACTGCTGAATATGGAGATTACATCACAGGGCCAAAAATCATTACAAAAGAAACAAAAGAAGCTATGAAACAAATATTAGCTGACATCCAATCAGGAAAATTCGCAAATGACTTCCTGGCTGACTCAAAAGCGGGACAACCATTCTTAAAAGAAAAAAGAGCAGAATTTGCAAATCATCCAGTAGAAAAAGTTGGGGCTGAATTAAGAAAACTTATGCCTTGGATTAAAAAATAAAAATGATTTTTAAAAACGAAATAGAAAATAAAAGTACAACTTAGAATTTTAGCAGTCTTTCAAATAAGGCTGCTATATTTTTAGTGAATATTTTTTTTAATTTATATTAAAAGATATTGAATAAATTTAAAGTTTGAATTAAATAGCTATAATTTTTGAAATCAGTTTTACAGAGTTACAAATTTTGAGAATTTGAAAAAAAGAAAAAGAATTAAAGTTTTAGATAGAGATAAAAAAATATTATTAGACAAGGAGTAAATCAATGGGGAAAAAATTTTTTGATGAAATAGAGTTATTTTTGTTTGATATGGACGGCTTGCTGTTCGATACAGAAACTATTTATGTGGAATATGGACGTGAAGTGGCTAAAGAAAAGGGCTATACAATAACAAAGGACATTGTGGAAAAAACAACAGGTGTTACAAATGACAAAGCAAGAATGTTATTCAAGGAAGCACTAGGACAAGATTTCCCGTATGATGAAATGATGGGGACGGTTAAAAATTATATACTGGAAAAAGCTCTAAAAGGTGAAGTTCCACTAAAACTTGGTGCATTGGAATTGCTTGAATTTTTGAAGAAGAATAATAAACAGATGATTTTAGCAACTTCATCGGATTTACATCTGGCAGAAGCATTAACAGAAGGAAAGGATGTAAAAAAATATTTTTCCCATTTGATAACTGCGGAAGATGTCGTTCACGGTAAACCCAATCCGGAAGTATTTTTAATAAGTGCCAAAAAAGCTGGAGTATCTCCTGAAAAAACAGTCGTATTTGAAGATTCGTTCAACGGAATAAGGGCAGCGCACGCAGCTGGGGCATTTCCGATTATGGTGCCGGATAAGTTAAAACCAACTGAGGAAATTGAAAAGCTGGTTTATAAGAGATTTAATAATTTATTAGAAGTACTTGACTACTTTAAGGGAAAGAAATAAACGCTAAAAAGTAAATGGAAATTGATTAATAGAAGTTATTTTGGAAAAATAAGATAACTTCTATTTTTTTGTAAAAATTCTTTTCTCATAAAAGTTTCAAATTAATTGAAAAAAACTAATAAATATAGTAAAATAAATAGTAAAAGATAAAATTTCAGTAAGGTAGATTTTTTAAGTTTTTACGGTTCAGTTTTTAAAGAGAATAAGAAAATTCTAAAAATTTGGGAGGAATGGAATATGGGAAATAATACTTTTGTGATTGTGGGAACGCAGTGGGGAGATGAAGGAAAAGGTAAAATAATCGATGTACTGTCTCCAAAAGCAGATTATGTAGTTAGGTTTCAAGGTGGGAATAATGCTGGGCATACGGTTGTTGTAAATGATGAGAAGTTTATTTTGCATCTGCTGCCGTCTGGAATTATTAATTCAGCTGGAAAATGTATAATTGGGGCTGGGGTTGTTGTTGATATTGAGGTACTGCTACAGGAAATAGATGAGCTGGAAAAAAGAGGGAAAAAACTGGATAATCTTTACATTGACGAAAGAGCCCATATTATAATGCCTTATCATATTGAAATTGACAAAGCGAAAGAAGAAGCTATGGGAGAAAACAAAATTGGGACTACTCAAAGAGGAATTGGGCCTTGCTACATTGACAAAATCGCAAGAAATGGGATTAGAATCGGAGATTTGCTGGAGCCTGAAAGATTTAAGGATAAACTTACTTGGAACGTAAATGAAAAAAATGATATGCTGGTTAGATATGGTAAAGGAACTTTTGATTTGGAAAAACTTTACGAAAAATTTATGAAACTTTCTGAAAAAATCAAATTTAGAATAATTGATGCGGTTGTGGAAATTAACGAAGGGATTGAAGCTGGAAAAGTGGTGCTTTTTGAAGGAGCACAAGCGTTAATGCTTGACATCGACTACGGAACTTACCCTTACGTAACTTCATCATCACCAACATCTGGAGGAGTAACAGTTGGAACTGGGGTTGCACCGACAAAAATCTCAAGAGTGTTAGGAGTTATGAAAGCCTACACAACAAGAGTTGGAGAAGGACCTTTCCCTACAGAATTGGAAAATGAAGATGGAGAAACTTTAAGAAAAGTTGGACACGAATTTGGTGCGACAACTGGGCGTCCTAGACGATGTGGATGGCTTGACTTGGTAATTGGGAAATATGCAGTGTTAATTGATGGCTTGACAGACATTGTATTGACAAAATTAGATGTGTTGACTGGATTTGAAAAAATTAAAGTTGCAGTTGGTTATGAAATTGATGGAAAAGTTTGTTATTCATATCCTGGAAACTTGAGAAAATCTAAAGACTTGAAAATAATTTATGAAGAATTGGACGGATGGAATGAAGATATTACTCAAATAAAAAATTACAAAGATTTGCCAGAAAATTGTAAAAAATATGTTGAATATATTGAAAAGAAATTAAAATGTCGTGTTTCAATGATTTCGGTGGGGCCTGAAAGAAGTCAGAATATTTATAGATATGATTTGGGAGAGTTTGTGAAGTAATTTTTGAAAGTTGGAGGAAATTATGAAAAAAATACTATTCTTTATTAGTGTATTATTTTTATCCTGCTTTGCTATGGCTCAAAATGGCGATGAAGAAGCGGAACGAGCAAGGGAACTTTTTTATCAAAAAGATTTTAAAAATGCTGAAAAACTTTATTTATCTGCAATAGATAAAGGAAATTTAATAGCTTTAAATGATTTGGGAAATTTATATTATTTAAAGAGAGATTATTCAGAAGCCAAAAAATATTTTCAAAAATCAATAGATAAAGGTGGAACAGTTGCTTTATTTAATTTAGCTGAAGTTTATAGAATTGAAAAAAATTTTTCCCAAGCTGAAAAATATTATTTGTTAGCAATAAGCAAAGGAGAAACACAATCATACAATAATTTGGCACTTCTTTATTCTGAAAATGGAAAAATTGAAAAAGCAATAGAAACTTATTTAAAAGCTGGAGAAAATGGAGATATTAAAGGATATTATAATTTAGCCAATTTATATTTTTATGAGCCTAAATATAAAAATTTAAAAAAGGCAGAAAAATATTATTTAAAAGGAGAAGAACAAAATCATCAAAATTCTATAAGAATGTTAGGGTTTGTTTATCAGGAATTAAAAGATTATAAGAAAGCTAAGGAGTATTATCTGAAGGCTTTAAGAAATAATGAGAATGATGGGATTCTTGTAAATTTAGGTTTAGTTTACAATGAATTAGGAGAAACAAAAAAAGCAGAGGAAACCCATTTAAAAGCCATTGAAAAAGGATATATTGGAAGTATGTATAATTTGGCAAGTTTTTATAAAAAAAATGGAAAAATTGAAGAGGCTAAAAAATGGTATAAAAAAGCTTTGGAAAATGGAATAGAATCTGCAAGAGAAGACTTAGAAGAATTGGAAGGGGAAAAAGCAAGTAAATCTCAAGATAATGTAAATTCTTCTATTCTTTTTGATACAATTACTTTAAAATTAGTCGGACAAGGATTATCAAAAACTGATGGAAATAAAATAGAATTGGAATATGAGAATTTTAAAGCGACTGGAAAAAATAAAAAAGTATACACAGAAAAAGATTTTCAAGTAAATGGTAAAAAGCCAAAAATTATGATAAGTAAAATAGTTTCTACCAAAATGATAAGAAATTTTATTGAAAGTGATGAAGAAATACACGTAATTGGACTTTTAGACGAAACTAATGAAAGAGAGAAAGGAATTAGATATAAGCCGTTTGATGTTAAATTTACTGAAAATCAAGATTGGGTAAAGAAAATTTATTTTAAAGATGGAGTAATTTATATTTGGGATAATTAATTTTTTAATTTTATAATCTTTTGTCAAGAAAGGAATGAGAAATGAAAAAAGTTTTAATTTCAATCGTATTTTTAATTTCAATAAATGTATTTGCAGATATTAATAGTGAAATAAAAAATTTGAAGCAACTTAAAGTAGATAATGAATTTATTGAAGGATATAAAAAGGCAGTAAATGAATTTTCTTCTACGAAAAAATTATCTGACAAATATATGGCAGAATATCTTAATATCGGTATGATTTATTTGAAAAATTCAAAATACGATGAAGCAATAGAGCTGTATAATAGAATTTTAAAGAGTAATTTAAAAAATGTAAGTACTAATTATTGGGCTTATTATGGAATTTCATCTGCGTATTTTTACAAAAAGGATTTTAAAAATTCATTTGAATATGGGAAAAAAGCAATAGAAATGGATATTAAGCAGAAAAAAGAATTACCATTCATTCCAAAAGATGAAATGGAAGATTATAGGAGAAGAAATTTAGCAGAAAGAACTTTTTTATCAGGGTACTCACAAGAAAAATATGAAGAAATATTAAATATATTTTTAGAAACAATCAAAGACGAAAATTATAAAAATGTTATTTCAAAAGATGAGGTAATAATAAAAACGTTAGTGAGTGCAACGATGCAAATCAGGAAAAAAGATGAAAAACTTTCTGATAAGTATTTGAAAGAATTAGAAAAATTAAAAATTTTTAAAGTTGTCAAAGTTGATTAAAAAAGTAAAATTTGTGTATATGAAGGAGAATTATGAATAAAATGTTAATTATATCATTTTTAGTTTTAGGAATTTTATCATATTCTTCTGAATTTCAAATAATAACATGTTGTGAAAATTGTTATCATAAAAACTCAAAAATAAAAAATAAAAATTATGATTGGGATAAATTAGGGACTGAATTTAATTGGGATTTAGGTTCAGAGTATAAATTTATAGAGAAAGGTAAGTAAGATTAAGTAGGAGGAATTAAAAATGGCAGATATGAGTATATATTCAAATCCGTTGGCGGAAAGATATTCTAGTAAGGAGATGTTACACATTTTTTCGCCTGAGTTTAAGTTTAGAACTTGGAGAAAATTGTGGATAAATTTGGCTGAGGCTGAGAAGGAACTGGGGCTTGATTTTATTACAGATGAGCAGATTGCAGAACTTAAAAAATTTAAGGATGATGTGGATTTTGAAGTCGCGGCAAAATTTGAGAAAAAATTAAGACACGATGTGATGGCTCATGTGCATACTTATGGGGAACAGGCGAAAAATGCGAGAAAAATTATTCACTTGGGAGCGACAAGTGCGTATGTTGGGGATAATACTGATTTGATTCAAATTAAGGAAGGGCTTTTAGTCATTAGAAAAAGGATGCTTGTCTTAATTGAAAAAATGAGAGATTTTGCATTGGAATATAAAGATTTGCCAACTTTAGGATTTACACATTTCCAAGCAGCACAGCTTACAACTGTTGGAAAAAGGGCGACATTGTGGCTTCATTCTTTGCTTCTTGATTTTGAGGAATTGGAATTTAGATTAGAGCACTTGAGATTTAGAGGAGTTAAAGGGACTACTGGGACTCAGGCTAGTTTTAAAGACTTATTCGAAGGAGATTTTGAAAAAGTAAAGCAACTAGATGAACTGGTTACGAAAAAAGCTGGATTTGATAAAAAACAAGGCGTTTCAGGGCAAACTTACGATAGAAAAGTGGACGCACAAATTTTGAATTTATTGTCAAATATTGCTCAATCTTCACATAAATTTACAAATGATTTTAGATTGCTACAACATTTGAAAGAATTGGAAGAACCGTTTGAAAAAAATCAAATTGGTTCAAGTGCGATGGCTTACAAGAGAAATCCGATGAGAAGTGAAAGAATTTCATCACTTGCTAAATACGTAATTTCAAGCTCACAAACAGGTGCGTTAGTTTTTGCAACACAATGGTTTGAAAGAACGCTAGACGATTCGGCAAGTAAAAGACTTTCAATTCCACAGGCATTTTTAGCAGTGGATGCAATTTTAATTATTTGGCTTAACATTATGGATGGAGTTGTTGTTTATCCAAAAGTAATTGAAACAAACATCCAGAGAGAGCTACCTTTTATGGCAACTGAAAACATCATTATGGAATCAGTAAAAAAAGGGATGGATAGACAAGAAGTTCATGAAATCATAAGAGAACTTTCGATGGAAGAAACAAAGGAAATTAAATTGAATGGGAAGCCTAACAGATTAATTGACAGAATTATAAAAGACGGCAGATTAGGACTTAAAGCAGAAGATATGGAAGGAATCTTGGTTTCTGCTAATTATACTGGATTTGCTGGGCAGCAGACTGAGGATTTTGTGAAAAATGAGATTAATCCGATTTTAGATAGATATAAGGATGAGATTGTGGAGGATAGGGAGGAATTGAGGGTTTAATGAAAAAAAGAGGAAAAAATATAAATGTATTTCTTATGGATGGTGATTCTAATGGAAGAATAAAATGTACTTTATCAAATTGGACAGGAGTAGCATATAAAATTCCAAGAATTGAATTAGAGAAATGCAAGGATAGAAAAGAATTAAAACAAAGTGGTGTATATTTTTTATTTGGTGTATCTGATGACAATGAAGATTTTGTTTACATAGGAAAAGCAGGTTCGAGAAATAATGGAGAAGGTATTTTAGATAGGCTTCAAGAACATAATAGAAATATAAAAAATGAAGAATGGAAAGAATATTGGAGAGAAGCAGTTGTTTTTACTACTTCAAATCATTCTTTTGGGCAAACAGAAATAGGATATTTGGAACATCATTTTTATGAGTTGGCTAAAAAATCTAAAAGGTATGCTACTAAAAATTCAAATTCAACTAATCCTGGGAACATTACCGAAGAAAAAGAAAGTGAATTAGAGGAATATATAGATTATGCAAAAATAATAATAGGTGTATTAGGGTATAAAGTATTTAAACCATTAAATGAGATTGAAATTAATAATCATAATTATGAAAAAGAAATTCTTTATTTGAAAAATTCAAAAGTAGAAGCAAAATGTATACAAAGTTCAGAAGGTTTTGTTCTTTTAAAAGGAAGTAAGATAAGTAAAGAAATAAAAAATTCTCTAAGTTCAAATTTAATTAAACTTAGAGAAAAAGTAAAAAATAATATTTTAGAAAAAGATATGTTATTTCCTAGTATTAGTTCTGCAGCAAAATTTGTTTTGGGTTATAGTATAAATGGTTGGGATGTATGGAAAAATGAAGAAGGAAAAACGTTTAAAGAAATAAATAATTCATAAAAAATTTGAAAATAATAAAAGCTCATTAGGAATAAAAAATGAAAAAGAAAAAACCTCTTACAAGAAGCCAGAACATGGCAAGAATAAAATCTAAAAACACTAAGCCTGAGATTTATATTCGGAAATTGCTTTATAAAATGGGATATAGATACAGGGTTAATTATTCACAGCTTCCAGGAACGCCTGATATTTTTATTTTGAAATATAATACTGCGATATTTGTGAATGGATGCTTTTGGCATAGGCATAAGGATTGTAAAATTGCTACTTTTCCTAAGACACATAAGGAATTTTGGAAAGAGAAGTTTAGGAGGAATGTGGAGCGGGATGTTGAGGTTCGTGAGAAACTTTTTGAGCTGGATATTAGCGTTATTACGATTTGGGAATGTGAAGTTAATAAAATGCGACAGAATGAAGAATACAGAAATAAATATCTGAAAATTTTGAAAGATAGGATTGAGAGGATTTTTAATTATGAGGAAGAGGATATTTCAGTGCAGATGGAAATTGCAGAGAAAAGTACACCTTACAAATAATAAATTTTATAATTATTAAAAATTAAAATATAAAAATTTTTGATTTTTTTAGAAAAAATAAATTAAAGAAAGAGAGTTGATAAGAATGAAAAAAACAAAAGTATTAGTAACGTTATTGATGCTGTTACTTGTAATTTCGTGTGGAAAAAAAGGAAATGGTAAGGATAAAGGGCCTGACTTAAAAAATATTGGGGGAACAAATAAGAAAGTTAATGAAGTTGAAAAATATAATTTGTATATTGAAATTTATAATAAATTGCATAGCTTTGAGAAGACAGCTAATTCTTATTTTAAAGAAGTTGGGGCAGAAGCTCAATTTAAAAAGCCAGATGGAAGTGTAGATGCAGATTTTTACGATGTTAAGAATATTATAACAGAATTGGAAAAAGCAATACCGGCAAAACCTAAAATGGCAGAACTTGACAAGGCTTCGGAAAATTTACTTGCAGTATTTAAAGAATTGAAACCATTAGCAGATGATATGAATTCTTATTATTCTGGAAAAGACTATACAAGTGACAATTACAAGAAAGCTCAGGAATTTCATACAAAATTTTTAGAAATTCTAAAAAAATATGATGTAGCAGTTTTGGCATTTAGAACAGAAATGGATAAAAAAATAGTTGAGCAAAGGGAAAAGGAAGCTAAGCAACTGCAAAAAGAAGGAAGAGCAATTGCGTATAACAGAATGATGATTTTGAGCGTGGGAGAAGAAGTGCTAAATGAAATTAGCAGACAAAAATTAACTGGGGCAAATGTAGTTTCTGGAGATGCTGGCAAATTTAAGGGTTTACAGGAAAAATTGATTAATGTGGTAGCAGAATTTAATAAATCTGTAAAAGATGAAAAACAAATGAAAAAAGAAGGTTATAAAGATTATCAGTTAAGCAGTTTTATAGATGAAGCTGACGGGTTTAAAGCAAGTCTGGCTAGTCTTGTGGAAAGAATTGAAGCAAAAAAACCAATATCTGAATTTTCATTAAGAGATCAGTTCTTCTTGGAAAATGAAACAGGGTCGCCAGAAAACGTTATCAAATCATTTAACGAGCTTGTAAAAGAATACAATAGTATGAATAAGTAATAATGTTTGTATAAAGCTATACTATTTTAAAATTTAGTATAGTTTTTATATTTTTTAAATGTATTTAAATTGCTTTTATATAAAAAAAGTCGGGTTTGATGGCAATTAAAAGAAGAGTTAAAAAAATTAAAGGAAGGAAACAAGGTAATTGTTTCGGAACACGCAATGCTACGTTACATTAGAAAGAGTTCTGGGGATTGATTTGAAAGAAATTGAGAACCGTATTTTGACTGATGAAATAAAGGAGCAGTATAAAATAGTTGGAAGTGGGAGATTTTCCATTAATGATGAATTTAGGACATTGATAAGGGTAATATTGTTGTTACGATAACAGATAATGATAATAAAAAAATAGAGAGGAAAAAATATGATAATAACAGGAGAACTGAAAAATAAAATTGATAAAATATGGGAAATATTTTGGACAGGAGGAATAACAAATCCTTTGTCTGTAATAGAACAGTTTACATATTTGATATTTATAAAATTATTGGATGATAAGCAATTAAGAGCTGAAAGAGATGCGGTTCTTTTAGGAATAGAGCCTAAAAAATTTTTTAATGAAGAACAGCAAAACCTTAGATGGAGTAATTTTAAAGAATTATAAGCACAAAAAATGTATGATACCGTAGTAAATGAAGTATTTCTGTTTATTAAAAACTTAAATGGGGATAACAGTTCATCATTTTCAAGATACATGAAAGATGCGATATTTCAAATACCAACTCCACAAATGCTTGAAAAAATTGTTACAGGAATTGAAGATTTGGCTTTAGAAGGGGATATAAAAGGTAATTTATATGAATATTTGTTATCTAAATTGGCTACTTCTGGAACAAATGGACAGTTTAGAACTCCTAGACATATTATTGACATGATGGTAAAACTTGTAAAACCAGTGCCTACTGATATGATAATTGATCCTGCTTGTGGAACTTCTGGATTTTTAGTTGGAGCTGGTGAATATTTGAAAGAAAATCATAATGAAATTTTTAATTCTGAAGAGTTGAAAAATCATTATCAAAATAACATGTTTTATGGAAATGATATGGATACAACTATGCTTAGAATAGGTACAATGAATATGATGTTGCATGACATAGAAAATCCAGATATAGATTATAAAGATTCACTTGCAAAATCAAATACAGATAAGGAAAAATACACCTTAGTCCTTGCTAATCCGCCTTTTAAAGGTTCATTAGATGCAGAATCAGTTGCTGATGATATATTAAAAATAACAAAAACTAAAAAAACAGAATTATTATTTTTGGCATTAATGATAAGAATTTTAAAAAATGGTGGAAGATGTGCTGTTATCGTACCTGATGGAGTTTTATTTGGTGCCAGTAATGCTCATAAGCAATTAAGAAAAGAAATTATTGAAAATCACATTTTGCAAGGAATAATATCGATGCCAAGTGGAGTATTTAAACCATACGCAGGAGTAAGTACAGCTGTATTATTATTTACGAAAATAGGTGTTGGAGGAACAGACAAGGTATGGTTCTATGATATGCAGGCAGATGGATATTCATTGGATGATAAAAGAACAAAAATAGAAGACAACGATATAGATGATATTATCAATAGATTTTCAAACTTAGAAAACGAAGCCGATAGAAAAAGAACCGAAAAGTCTTTCTTAGTTCCAAAAGAAGAAATCATTGAAAATGACTATGATTTATCAATAAACAAATACAAGGAAATAGAATATGAAGAAATTGTTTATGAAAAGCCTGAAGTTATTATTGGAAAAATAAAAGAACTAGAAAAAGAGATAACATTAGGTTTGGAAGAACTTGAAAAGTTGGTGAAATAGATGGAAAAAACGTTAGAAAATTATTTTTTATTTATACGTAATGGAGTTTCGATAAAGCAATTTGATGGTGATGGCATACCAATAACTAGAATAGAATCGATTTCAAATGAATATTTAAATTTCTCAAAGTTAGGCTTTGCTAATATTTATGATGAAAATTATAAAGAATATTATTTAAAAAATGGAGATATTCTAATGTTGCATATTAATAGTCAAAAACATTTAGGTAAAACAGCGATAGTAGAAAATTTAGATAAAAAAGTAATACATGGAATGAATTTAATTTGTTTAAGACCTGACGTGAAAAAAAAACTTCCTGAATACATTTTTTATTTTTTTAAGACAAAAAAATTTAAAATTTAAGAAGAAAAAATTAAATGAAAATGTTAAAGAAATGTTTATTGGTCCATTTGGAAGTAGTTTAAAAAATGAATGTTTTGTTTCTAAGGAAAAAGGATTTTGTATTGTATATGAACAGAAGCATGCAATAAGAAAAACAATAGATACATTAAATCGGTATGTAGATAAGAAAAAATATGAAGAATTAAAAAGATTTACAGTATATCCAGGAGATATAATAATGAGTTATAGGGGAACAGTTGGAGAAATTTATAGAATTCCATACAATGCTAAATTTGAAATAATGCATCCTTCTATAATGAAAATTAGGTTAAATAATGAAGTTTATAATGTTATATTCTTTGAAAAAATGTTAGAGAAACATATGAAAAAAATATTGTATATGTCTCAAGGTAGCGGAATAAAAATGGCAATCACAGCAAAAGAGTTAGGGAAAAAAGATTTTATAGTTCCTCCGCTTTCGCTCCAAAATGAATTTTCACAATTTGTAGAGAAAACGGATAAATTAAAGTTTGAAGCCGAAAAATCGTTAAAAGAAATGGAAAATTTGTATGATTCTTTGATGCAAAAATTTTTTAAACAATGATAAACTAGTTTGATAAATCAGAATTTGTAGAGGTGAGAAAAATGTAATGGCAACATATTCAACTTAAATCGAAATAGTATAAAATTACGAGGAGATTATAAGATGAACAATTATATAAAATTAAATGAAGATAGATGGAATAATGTAAAAAATGACTATACTGAGCCATTGACACATGAAGAATTAGAAGAAGTTAGAAATAATCCAATTTCTGTTGCATTAACTGTTGGGAAAAAAGTTCCAAAAGAATGGTTTGAAAAAGCAAACGGAAAAAAGATATTAGGTTTAGCTTGTGGTGGTGGACAGCAGGGAGCAGTTTTTGCTATAAAAGGTTATGATGTAACCATAATGGATTTTTCTAAATCACAATTACAAAGAGATGATATGGTTGCTAAAAGAGAAGGCTTAAAAATCAACACAGTTCAAGGCGATATGACAAAACCATTTCCATTTGAAAATGAAACTTTTGATATTATTTTTAATCCAGTTTCAAATGTATATGTAGAAGATTTAGAAAACATATATAAAGAAGCCTCTCGAGTATTGAAAAAGGGTGGATTGTTAATGGTTGGATTTATGAATCCTTGGATATACATGTATGATGCTGACATTGTATGGGACAAACCCGATGAGGAATTACTTTTAAAGTTTTCAATACCTTTTAATTCAAAAGAGCTTGAAGAGGAAGGCAAGATAACCATAAAACCAGAATATGGATATGAATTTAGCCATACCTTAGAAACTCAGATTAGAGGACAACTTAAAAATGGTCTCGCTATGATAGATTTTTATGAATCGTGTGACAAAAGACATAGATTATCACGTTATGGAAATGACTATATAGCTACACTTTGCATTAAACTATAATGTTATAGAACATACTTCAGGAGAATAGCCCGTTTTATTTTCCGTAAGGGTTAAAATCTAAAAATCCCGATTTGTAGAGATGTTTGGAGATCCGATTAAGAATGATAAGGGATGGGAAGTAAAAAAATTAGGAGAAATTACTAATAAAATTGGAGATGGATTACACGGAACACCAAAATACGATATTAATGGATCAATACCGTTTATTAATGGAAATAATTTGACAGAAGGTAAAATAGTAATTCAAGAGAATACAAAATTTGTAAATAAAGTAGAGTATAAAAAGTATTTTAAAGAAATATCAATAAATACAGTATTCTTATCAATTAATGGAACACTAGGAAGACTAGCTTTCTATAATAATGAAAGGATAGTTTTAGGAAAGAGTGTATGTTTTATTGATTTAAAAAAGGATATAAACAAAATATTCATTTATTATTTGTTGAAAAATAAAAAAGTTATTTATGAACTAGAACAAAATTCTACAAAAAGTACAATAAAAAATACAAGTTTAAAATATGTAAGAAATTTTAATACAATTCTTCCGCCATGTTCATTACAAAACACTTTTGCTGAATTTGTGACAAGAATAGATAAATTTAAAGTTTTTTTACAACTTTATACAGTATATTTTTACTGATTTACTAAAAAAGTTGATAAAAGAAGTGTTGTTTTTCTTGACTTTTTTGATAATTTCGGCTAATATAAGATTGAATATTGAATTAGCCGAAAGAGAGAAAGAGATGAAATATTATAGACGTTCAATAGAACAGGTTATTAATGAATATAAGGAACAATTTCCGATATTACTGCTTACTGGGCCAAGACAAGTTGGTAAAAGTACGCTTTTTAAGGAATTATTTCAGCCAGAATACAAATATTTTTCATTAGATGATCCTATTTTAAAAGAACAGATAGTCAATGATCCAAGATTATTTTTAAAGAATAATCCTGAAAAATTGATAATAGATGAAGTACAATATGCACCATCAATATTTCCTTATTTGAAAATGAAAGTTGATGAAAATAGAGAAGACGGGATGTATCTGATGACAGGTTCGCAAGCTTTTGTCCTTATGAAAAATGTTTCTGAAACTCTGGCAGGAAGAGTAGGGATTCTAGAACTTCAGGGAATAAGCTTAAGAGAACAGTTTGATATAGAGTTTAATAAGCCTTTTATTCCTAATGAAGAATATATTTCTGAGAGGGAAAAAAATATAACAGAATATACGAATTTATGGCAAAGAATTCATAGAGGATATATGCCTGAACTTGTATTTAATGATAGAAAGAAATGGGAATTTTTCTATTCATCATATGTACAGACATATATTGAAAGAGACGTAAGGGATTTAATAAATATATCTGATGAAAGCAAATTTTTGAAATTTATGATAAGTTTAGCATCAAGAAGTGGAGAATTGCTGAATTATGGAGCAGTAGCTAATGAAGTTGGAGTAAGTAATGAAACAGTAAAAAGATGGGTATCTGTATTGAGAACTTCAAGAATAATTTATTTAGTGGAACCATATTTTAATAATCATTTAAAAAGGGTTATAAAAACGCCAAAAATATATTTTATGGATATAGGATTGCTGGCATATCTTACAAAATGGCCAACTCCTGAAACACTTGCAAATGGTGCAAAAGCAGGAAATATATTTGAAACATTTGTAGTATCAGAAATAATAAAAAGTTATCTAAATGCTGGTATTATAAATCCGCCACTATATTTTTATAGAGATAAGGATAAAAAAGAAATAGATTTGATAATAGAAGAAGCAGAAAAAATATATCCTATTGAAATTAAAATGAGCGCATCGCCTAATAAAGAGATGGCAAAGAATTTTTCGGTTCTCAAAAGAAAAGTAGATAAGGAAATTGGGACAGGAGTAATCATATGTCAATATGATAATAAAGTTTACCTATCAGAAGATATTCTTGTTTTGCCGATCGAATATATATAAATAAAAAATGTTATTTTAGAATAATGAACATAGGAGTGGAAAAATGTCTAACTTTGAATTTTAAAAAAAAGATAACAGATATAGAGTATTCACTGATGCCTGTATAGAAGCAGAAAAACTTATGAATGTTTCTTATTCAGCAACAGTAACTTTTACAAGGAAAGCATTGGAACTTGCTGTAAAGTGGGTTTATGCAAATGACGGTGAATTAAGAATGCCGCCGCAGATAAATTTAGCATCATTGATAAGAGGGAAAAAATTTAGAGATATAATTCCTTATAATATGAGTGGATTACTTTCTTACATACAACAATTGGGAAATAAAGCTGTTCATTCTGAAAGAATTGTAAAAAGAGAAGAGGCGATTTTGAATCTTAGAAATTTATTTTCATTTACTACATGGATTGATTATTCATATTCAGAAGATTATTCAGATGTAGAATTTGATGAATCTATACTTGGAGAAAATGATAAAATAGTTAAAGTTCAATCTGAAAAAGATGAATTATCCAAGCAACTTGCTGAAATTAATAAAAAGCTCGAAGAATTATCTAATGAAAATCAGACATTGAGAAAAGAAAACGAGGAAAAACGTAAAGTAAACGAAAAAGAATACAAAATAGATGAAATCTTTGAAGCTCAAACAAGAGAAAGATACATTGATCTGGTTATAGAAAATGAAGGATGGATTATAGGTAAAAATTGTATACCAGAAGTTGAGATTACAGGTATTCCAACTCCAAGTGGGAAAGGGAAAGCTGATTATGCTGAAAGAAAAGTTTCAAGCATATATAGTAAAAAAGATTTAGAAAAATTGGTATTCAAGAGAAGAAATAAAACTAGATTAAAAAATATAATGATAAAAGATTCCATCACAAATAGAGCTTATCAAAAGGAAGCAATTATAAGAGTGGCAGAGGCTGTTGAAAAAGAATTTTCTGAATTTTTAAGTAATGAAAACTTAAACTCAAATCAAATAAATTTTGTTAAACATATTGTAGACTATATTGTTCAAACTGGAAGCATTGATAAAGAAAAATTGCAAGAATTTCCGATTGTAAATAAATTTGGTGGAGTAGGGGAACTGTTTAAAAATAAAACTGACGTTTTGATAGAAATTATAGGTGCAGTTGAAAAAGTAAATGGCAGATTTGAGCATATATCACAGGAAAGTGGATTTAATAGTAATTAAAACAAAAATAAAAGCTATATATTTTTTCTGTTTTTATTAGAGAAAGTGTATAGTTTTTTATTTTAATAAAATATGTTATAATTTTAAAAATAAAAATTAAACGAAAAGGATGATAAATATGAATAAAAAATTTAATTATAAGCCATTAATTGAATATACAGACTATACTGAAAGAAAATATGTGAAACCTGAAAAAGCAGGAGATTTGAAGGAAGATATGGAGCTTTTTAGGAAAAATGGACAAGCGGCAAGAAAAATTTTTACAGAAATTGCCAAGTCTGTGGAGAAAAATTTGGAGGGATTTCATTTGCAGAAAGTTAGTAGCTGGATGAATCAGGCACAAATTGCCCGTCCTTATCTTTGGGTATTTTTTAAACAGGAAGGGGATACTGAAAATGAGTCGGGGATTGCACTTCGAGTATTTAAAAATGTGAAAACTAAAAAAGTTGGAATTTCGATGGAAGTGAGTTTTGTTGAACGTAAAATTGGGGAAAATACCCTTGAAAGACAAAATAAGGTTTTGGAATTACCTATTAAAAAGCCACTTTATTATTTCGTGCAATTTTCAAAAAGTAAGGAAAACTGTATGCTGGATAGAATTGAAGGAAGTGAGAAAAATAGGAAAAAGTTAATTGAAGATATGAAAGAAGGAAACATCAGAAAAGTGCTTGTTAAATTTGATGTGGAAGAAATTGAAAAATTTGAAAATCTTGAAGATTTGACAAAGGAATTTTTAAAGGGCTTTAAATTGCTGATGCCATTTTATTTGAAAACTAAGGAAATTTAGGAGGTAATGATTTTGAATTTTGCAGAAGCATTTAAAATACTGGAAATAGAGCCGACGAGTGATAAAAAGAAAATAAAAGTTGCTTATTCCAAGATGTTGAAAAAATATCATCCTGAGGATTTTCCTGAAATGTTTATGAGGATTAATGGGGCTTACGAAAAAGCTTTGGGATATACAGAAAATAATTTCTCTGAAAATTTGTATGAAAATACTCAAAATTTTAGAAAAACGGAAAAAATGAAAGAGAGTGATTTTTCGGATATTTTTGATTCAAAAAAATTTGAGAAAAAAGAATATAAATTTACTGAAAAATCTGAAGAAAGACAGTCAAAGGAAAAGTTTTTTGAAAAAAAAGATAATAAAAATAAATATGAAAAACTTAATATTTTTGAATACTTAAAAAATTCTATGCGAACAGAGGATAGATTTACAGAAGCGTTTAAAATACTAGAAATGGAACCTACAACTGATAAAGAAAAAATAAAAAAGAAATATAAAGAGCTATTAAAGAGGTATCATCGTAACAATCCTGAAAATTATGATAAAATATTTAGTAGAATTAACGAAGCTTACGGAATTGCTTTGGGATTTGAGCAATCGAATTTTAATGAATATGGAGGGGATTCTATTGAGGATATATTTGATAAAATTTTTAATTCCGGCAATAATTCAAGCGATAAAAGTTTTTTTAAAAAAACACAAGATTTTTCAAAAGGTTTTGATGAAAATGAAATAACAAACAAATCAATATCTGAGTGGTTAGGACAGCTTAAAAATCTTCTTTTATCTGAAAAACGTCCATTAACAGAATATCGAGAAATTTTACGTGATTTTCATTTTAATTTTGATGTTTCGGAAAAAAATCAGATTAGAGAAATTTTACAAAAAAATGGATTACGTGGTTATGCTTGGAGAAATATAACGAGAATTGAAATGGAACTTTTGATTTATAATCTAAATAATTCTAATATGACTAATGATATTTTAGGAGAAAATTGGGTAGATACTGGTAAAAGTGAAAACACAGGCTTAGATGAAATTGTAAAAAATATTATAAGTGAAAATTTTTCGGAAAATGAAAAAGGATATGAAAAATTTATTAAGGATTATTTTAATATTAAAATTTTTAGATTATTTGGAAAGAATATTGCGTTATACCCTTACAGAGATATAGAGCAAGTAGGCACAACTTTTAAATTTATAACTTATAAAATACGAAATGAATATGTTGATGTTAATAAATATATAGAAATTTTTGATAGAGAACAAAAAAATAATAAGAAAGTAGGAATAAGTTTACACATAATGCCTTATTTATGGAGTATTTTTGGTGCGATAGTTTTATTTTTATTCTTTTTAAATCCTATTGTTGACTGGTATATAGGGATTTTGGGAACTATTTTTTTCATAATTTTAGACTGGGTTAATATAGCTAGGGAAAAAGAATTTGAGTGGAGTATGCAGTATGGGTATTCAAGTTATTTGTCAATCTTAATGAGTATAATTTTTGTTGTAAATCTTATTGTTATTGGCAGTATAGAAAGTGAAATACCAATTATATCATCTTTACTGTATTCACAGTTAATATTTCAATTTATATTTTTAAATATAATCTTATTTGTAAAAATGGTAGTAACTACAAATATAAGATACAAGCGATTAAGAGATTTTTCAAAAAAAGTTTTGGATGTATTTATTTTAAAAAAGTAAGGAGTGATGATTTTGGAGTTTGGTGAAGCGTTTAAGATACTGGAAATAGAGCCGACAGATGATAAGAAGAAAATAAAAGTTGCGTATTCCAAGATGCTGAAAAAATATCACCCTGAAGATTTTCCTGAGATGTTTATGAAAATTAATGAGGCTTATGAAACTGCTTTGGAGTATTCAGAAGAAGAGGAGTATGAAGAGTATGATTATGATGAAGTTTTTTATGAAGCAGACTTTGAAATTTTGGATGAGGAAGATGAGGAATTTTCTGATGTTTTTAGTGGTGAATATGAATGGAAAGAAAAAGACTTTGAGGCTTGGCTAAAGAAATTTTATAGAATTTTGAATGGTGAAAAGATTTCATTTATTAATTTAAAAATTTTTTTGAAGAAGTTTGATAGATTTTCAGATAATGAAAAGAACAGAATTAGAGATATTTTAAATTTGGAAAATGTTGATTATGAGGGTAATTTGATTTTAAATTCGGACAATATTCTCGAATTTGAAAAAGAGTATATTATTTCACGTTTAACAGATGGTAAAACTGAGTTTGAGGAAATAAGGAGGCTTTATAATAGTAAGGAAGATAAGGATAAGGCTGTGGAAAATTTTGTGGAAAAATATTTTCATGTAAAAAAATTGAATTTTTTTGTATTTTTCGTATTTTGGAATATTTATCATGGAAATTATGAATGTTTTGATATAAAAATAAATAAAAAAATATATAATTTCTTTTTTGTTTTGATAAATAATTTATTTTTAAAAAGAATCGTTTACAGTTACAAGGAAATTCAGAAGATATTTTACCGTATGGGAATTAAATGTGAGGACGATATTAAGGAAGAAGATGAGATATTGTACAGCTTAGTATTTGTCCTTAGTAGTCTGGCATTAGTTTTTATTTGGATATTCAGCTTACCAGTAATTACAAATATGGGTTTAAAGGAAATTGCTTACGAGGATATTATAACCAGTTTTGATCTAGCGAGAACTTTTTGGATTGTACTAGGAGTTACAAGGGTTTACTACGACATTATGATAGCAAAACGTGGGAATAATCTGAATATGACAAGTATGCTGTATGTACAGATTATATTGCTGGGAAGTTATTTGATTTCTATTTACTTTAAATATGAAATTAAAGATATGCTGCTTCTAGTGATATTAGTGTGGCTGGTTATAAAGTTGATGATAGTAAATAGCATAAAATATTACAGATTGACAAATTATGCGAAAAAGATAATGGATAAGATATATTGACTAAATATTTAATAATTTTAAGTTTTGAGATTTATAAAAAAGAATACTGTTAGAGGAGGAGAATAAAAATGGGAAGAATGATTGGAATTGATTTGGGGACAACGAATAGTTTGGCAACATATATTGATGATAATGGGGAAATACAGTTTGTAAAAAATGAATATGGGAATATTTTAATTCCGTCTGTTGTGGGAATTGATGAAAATGATGAAATAATCGTGGGAGAACTGGCGAAGGAAAGAAGAATGATGAACGCTGGAGAAACTTCGAGCAATTTTAAAAGAAGGATGGGAACGGAAGCAAAAATTAAAGTAAAGAATAGAACTTTTGATGCACAAATGCTTTCTTCATTTGTACTGAAACATTTAAAGGAAAATGCTGAAAAGCAGCTGAATGAGAAGATAGACAGGGCAATAATAAGCGTACCTGCATATTTTAATGATAAACAGAGAAAAGATACCAAAATAGCAGCAGAACTGGCAGGGCTTACAGTGGAAAGGCTTATAAATGAGCCAACAGCTGCGGCATTGTCGCTTGGAAGCCATATTTTAGATCAGAATCTGAAATTTATAGTGCTTGACTTGGGTGGAGGGACATTTGATGTTACTTTGCTTGAAACATTTGAGGATATTATGGAAGTAATTTCGATAAGTGGGGATACGATGCTTGGTGGAGAGGACTTTACTACCAAAATATGTGAAATTTTCTTGAAAAATATAGGGTTATCAATATCTGACTTGAGCCGTGATGAAAGAACAAAATTGTACACAAAGGCAGACAGGGCAAAAAAACTGATAAGTTTGAAAGATGTGGAAATTGAACTGGAAATTAAAGGAAAAGATTATAAAGCAGAAATTACGCAGGCAGATTTCAGAGCAGCTGTAAAACCATTGCTTGTAAAAATAAAAGTTGCAATTGACAAGGCTTTGCAGGATGGAAATACAGATGCAAGAGAAATTGAGAAAGTTGTGCTAGTCGGAGGGGCTGTAAAATTGGGAATTGTGGAAGAATTTGTGGAAAAGTATTTTAATAAAATGCGTGGAGAAAAAACTTATTTTGACAATACTGATTTTATTGAAGGTAACAAACTCGTGTCAATAGCTCAAAATCCTGATACTGTCGTAGCTTACGGCGTTGGTGTAACTGTGGGAATGAAAGAGAGAAACAAAGCATTTAAGGAAAGAATTTTGACAGATGTGTGTCCATTTACACTCGGAATTGAAGTAATTGGACAGAGATTTGCACCGATTATTCCAAGAAATACAACCGTTCCGACAAGCAAGTCGGAGTATTTTTCAACAGTAGAAGACAATCAGACAATAATAAGAATCGCAATTTATCAAGGGGAAAGCTTGAATATAAATGATAATCTATTTTTGGGAGAATTTGAAATAAATGTGCCAAGAAATAATGCAGGAAATGAAACCGTAAATGTAAGATTCACTTACGATATAAACGGAATTTTAGAAGCAGAAGCAACTGCAATGAGTACGGGAGAAAAGAGAAATAAATTAATTATAAACGGCGATTTATCCGAAGAAGAAAAAAACGAAAGAATAAAAATATTGGAAGAAATAAAAATTCAGTCAGAAAATCAAAACAAAGATAAATTGCTGATTGAAAGGGCAAACCGAATTTATGCCGAAATAGTAAATACAGAAATTAGAAACTACATTTCAGAATATTTGGAAAATTATCAGATGATTGTAAGAACTGGCGATAGAATCCGAATTCAAAAAGTAAAAAAAGAATTTTCAGCTTTTCTTGATAAAATAGATCCAGAACTGAACGACTTGAGTGTTGATGATATTTTGAGAGATATTGACGAAAAAGAAGAAGATGAGGCTGTGGAAGAGGAAGATGAACTGGAGTTCTGGAATTAGAAAAATAAATTTTAAAATATTGTGTTTATTGAGATTTGTATACTTTTATAAATAATTAGTGTATTTTTTATAAGGAGAAAATAATTATGAAAATAAAAAAATTGTTGAAAATATTTGGGTTGTCAATTTTGGTAGGAAATATTGTGAATGCAGAATACATAAAAAAAAATGGAGAAATTTATTATCGGGACTGGAGTGAAGAAAAGACAAGAATATTAAAAAATATAGATAAAAAATCATTTGAAATATTGGAAAATGATTTTGCAAAAGATTAAGAATAATATTTATTATCAAGGGGAAAAGATTGAAAAAATAGATCCTAAAAGTGCTAAAATATTTGGAAGTCATTTTGTGAAGGATGAGAAAATTGTTTTTGATGCTTATGAAAAAAAGGAATTGAAAGATGTGGATACAAAAACGCTTAAATCGGTTGGAGATTATTATTTTAAAGATAAGAACAATGCTTATTTTGATATGAAAAAAATTGATGAAAAAGTTGATTTGGAGACGTTTGCTTATTTGGACTATTTTTATGCGAAAGATAAGAATAATCTGTATTTTTATGGACAAAAAGTGAAGGGTGTAAGTCCGAATAATTTTAATTTTTTGACTTTGTTAAGCAGCGTTCCTGATAACATAATTAAAAGTGGGAATGATTTTTATCTTGTTTATGAAAATGATTTGAATGAAAAGATATATGCGAAAAAAATGGATTTCCCAATTGACAGGGATACTTTTGAAAGTTTTTCCATGAGAGTTTATAAAGATAAAAATAATTTTTATTATTATGATGAAACTGATGATATAAAAAAAGGAAAAACGCTTATTAAATTTAAAAATGAGGCTGATATAAAAACACTTAAATTTTTGAAGGAAAAAAATGGTGAAAAAAGTGATGAATATATAAAAGATGAAAAGAATGTCTATTATGTGGATGAAGAAAATGCAGAGATAAAAAAGATAGAAAATGCTGATTACAAAACCTTTCAAGTTATTGAATACTTATATGCAAAGGATAAAAACAATGTTTATTATCAAGGGAAAAAGTTAAATAATATTAATCCAAATTACTTTAAAATTGTAGACAATGAAATAAAATATAATAATGAATTTTATAAAATTGATGACAATATGAATCTTATAAAAATAGAAAGAGAATAAAAAGTTGAAAAGTTAAAAAGGTATTTTATTTACTAAAAATTAAAGATTATAAAAAAAGGAGTAAGTGCATGAAAAGAAAAAATTTAGTAAAAATATTAACTTTATTTATCCTAGCAGGAAGCATTGCAAATGCAGAATATCTGAAAGAAAATGGCGAAATTTATTATCAAATGCCGTATTATGAGATTAAGTCTAAAGTAAAAGATGTGGATATTGAAAGTTTTGAAACTTTAAGGGAAGACAAAGGGCTTATTGGTGATTATTATGCAAAAGATAATAAAAATGTGTATCTTTTTGGTAAAAAACTTAAAGATGTTTCGCCTAAAGGATTTGAAATTTTAAAAGAAAATTATGTAAAAGATAGTGAAAATGTGTATAAAATTGAAATTGAGTATATAGACCCAATACCGATATTCTCAAATAATAAAATAAATACGAAAAAAATATCTGTAGACGGACTTGATGTTAAAACTTTTAGAGCTTTAGAAAATAGCAAAGATGTTACGAGCATAGATTATTTTGTTGATAAAAATAATATTTACTATGCCTATGAGAATTTGGAAAAGATACAAGGAGCAGATAAAAATTCTTTTGAGGTTTTGGGTTATTATATCGCAAAAGATAAAAATAATGTTTATTATAATGGTAAAAAAATGGAAAATGTGGATTCTAAGAGTTTTAAAAATTTTGGTGATTTTATAGGAAAAGATAAAAATAGAGTTTTTTACATTACAGGAAATGAGGATATCAAAGATGCTGATGCGTCAAGTTTTGAGATAATGGGAGATACTCGTTATTTTAGAGATAAAAATAATATTTTTGTTATTAAATACAGTAATGATTTTCCTGATGGACAAGGTTTTATAAAATTACCAAATATTGATAGGAACAGCTTTATTACTTTGAGCGAGGAATTTGGAAAAGATAAAAATGGAATTTATTATATTGGTGAAAAAATAAACGGAATTAATCCGAATAATATTAAAGTTATTGAGAAAATAGGACAGGATAATTATATTCTTCAAAGCGGAAATAATTACTATTTGACA
This sequence comes from Leptotrichia sp. oral taxon 223, assembly GCF_013394795.1. Taxonomy (NCBI): domain Bacteria; kingdom Fusobacteriati; phylum Fusobacteriota; class Fusobacteriia; order Fusobacteriales; family Leptotrichiaceae; genus Leptotrichia; species Leptotrichia sp. oral taxon 223. The sequence goes on along the minus strand of NZ_JABXYU010000001.1, from coordinate 514,649 downwards.
TTTAATAGCAATAAAGATTTGTATGACAGGAAAAACGATAAAATTGAAGTGAAAAAAATAAATAATTTGAACATTGATTTTGATACATTTAAGTATTTTGGAATTTTTAACTACTATAAGGATAAAAATAGTTTTTACTATCATTCAGATAATAATTTTAAAAAAATCAAAAGTGAAATTGATGTTAAAAGTGCTGAAAAAGTGCTTGAATTGAATGATTTTGTAAAAGATAAAAATAATCTTTATTATTTCTCTAATGGAAAAATTAATAAAATAAATTTGAATATTGATGTAAATAGTTTAGTATTTTTGGACAATAACAGTTTTCCTTACAGCAGTTATATAAAAGACAGAAATAACGTATATTTTGTAGATAATGAAAATGGGAAAGTAAAAATAGTAAAAAATGCTGATAAAAATACATTTCAAATTGTAAATGGAAATTATGGGATAGATAGGAAAAACGTTTATTATAATGGAGAAAAACTGGATTTTGTTGGTATTGAAGGACTTAAAATTTTTGATGATAATTACTTAAAAGATAATAAAAATGTCTATGAGATTTATACGACAGATGACGGAAAAACTAAAATAAGAACAATAAAAAATTTAAACATTGATGTGGCAAGTTTTGAGAATATTTTAAAAGAAGCATTTTATAAAGATAAAAATTCGGTTTATTATGTCGATATGACTGAAGATAAACAGGAATTAAAAAAACTGGAAGGAGCAGATGCTGCTACATTTGAGCTGGGAATTTTTTCAAAAGATAAAAATAGCGTATTTATTGATAAACATAGATTGGAAGGTGTTAGTCCGAAAGGATTTGAAATTTTGGATAAAAATAGGTTTCAATTTATAAAAGATTACAAGAATATTTACTATTTGAGTGAAAATGAAAATGGTACGACTTACACACCAGTAGTACTGAATATAAATGGAGTAGATATTTCAACATTTGAACTTGTTGAAAATTCTTCTATGGGAATTCATGCATATTTTAAAGATAGCAGAAATGTTTATTTTTTTACGACATCCAATGCTAGTAATATAATAGAAATTAGAAAAGTAAATGGAGCAGATCCAAAAACATTTAAATATTCAGGTTACTATTACTATGGAAAAGATGATAAAAATGTCTATTTGTTTAATAAAAGAGCAAACGGAATAGATGCAAAAACTTTTGAAAAAGTAAGTTATAATATCGCAAAAGACAAAAATGGGTTATATATTTTGGAAAGTATTAATGAATTTGAAATGAGAACTAAAAAATTGAAGATAGATGGATTGGACTGGAAAAGTTTTGTGAACATTGATGAGGATTATTATAAAGATAAAAATAATGTTTATTATGAATCAGATAATAATCTTTATAAAATAGAAAATGCTGATTTAAAAACTTTTGAAATTTTAGATTCAAGTTATACTGGTTATGGTAATTTTTCAAAAGATAAAGATTATATTTATCTAAATAATAAGAAATTAGAAGAAATAGATGCAAAAACTTTTGAAAAAATGCGGGCTAATCTTATAAGGGATAAAAACGGCATTTATAAAGTGGAAAAAGATGAAGAAAAACATGAATTTAAAATAGTTCCAATTAATGCAAAAATTAATTTTAAAAATCTAAAAAGCTTAGATTGGGGATATTTCAAAGATGACAAAAATATTTATTATTTTGACGAAGATAAATTTGAAAAAATAGAAGGGGCAGATGCTAGTTCATTTGAAAAAGTAGAATATTCTAGTTTTTACAAAGATAAAAATTATGTCTATTATAATGGTAAAAAGATAGTTGGAATGGATTTTAAAGATATTGAAAATATAGATGAGGAATGGTCAATTACAGAACTGGACGGAACGTGGATAAAATACAAAGATAACGTTTACTATAAAGGGAAAAAATTAAAAGGAATCAGCTCTGATAATTTTAGTTATTTTGATGGTGGATTATCGTATGATAAAATTTTAGTTGATAAAAACGGAATTTATAAATTTTTGAAAAATGAAGATAATGAAAAAACAATAGAAGTAACTCGACTGGATAGTAAAGGCATTGATTTAGAAACTCTTGAAAGAATTACTTCTCCAATGGACAGTTCCAATTATTTCAAAGATAAGAATGGCGTTTATTTTATGGATGGAAATAAATTTGTAAAAATAAATGGAGCGGATAAAGATAGTTTTGAAGTAACGATGAGAGGAAAATATGGGAAAGATAAAAATAACGTTTATTTCGAAGGGAAGAAAATGGAAGGGAAAAATCCAGTTGACTTTGAGGAGGAAATGGAGATTAAGCAATAAAAATTATTTTATTTGAATTGTTAATAAATCAAAAACTTGAGAATAAAAAAGGAGAGTTGTTGTGAACATTAAAGGACATTTGTTAAAAATTCTGCTTTTGTTTGTTTTGGCGGGGAGTGTTGCGAATGCGGATATTCGTGTGATTCCTATTTATAAAATTAATGGAAACAGTGTGTATTATAGAACAGAAAATGGATTAAAAAAATTGCAAAATGCAGATGCGAAAACATTTGAGATTTTGGGTTACCATGTTGCAAAAGATAAAAATTCTGTTTATTATTGGGATGAAAAATTAAATAAAATAGATCCAAAAACTTTTGAAGTAGTTGAAGGATATTATATTACAATGTTTAAAGATAAAAATGGAATTTATACTTTTGGAAAAAATTATGATAAATTAAAAATTATAAATTTTAAAGAAAATGGGATTGACATAGATTTTAATGATTTTAAAGTAATTTCAAGTGAAGATCCAACTATTTATAAAAATAAAAATGATATTTATTTCCAAAAAGGTGGGAAAATTTTACAAATAACAAATGTGGATGCAAAAACTTTTGAAAAAATAAATGGACGTAGCTATCTTGATAATAAATATTATCGGGATAAAAACAATGTTTACTATTTTTCTGAAGATAAAATGTTGAAACTGGAAAATGCAGATAGAAACAGTGTTAATGAATTAAGTGAAAATATTTTAAAAGATAAAAATTATGTCTATTTTGAAAATCAACAAATAAAAGGTTTAGATGTTAACAGTTTTAAAGTTATTTATGAAAATAGAATATCAGAACCTGAAAATTTGATAAAGGATAAAAATGGTGTCTATTATATTGATGAAAATAAAAAAACTTTAATAAAATTTAGAAATGATGAGATAGATATAGAAAGTTTTGGAATAGCGAATGAAATGTTGGATGATTATTTCAAGGATAAAAATAATGTTTATTATTTGCAGGGTTATAAACTTCATAGGTTAGATGATTTGGATATTGAGACTTATCAAAATATTTCTATGACAAGATACAAAAAGGATAAAAATAATTTGTATTTTAAGTGGAAAAAAGTGAAAGGTGTTAATCCTGACGATATTGAAATAATTGAAAATAATTTTATAAAAATAAAAAACACATTATATAAAATTTCTAATTTTGAAGGAAAAGAAGCTGAAATAGAACCTTTATCAGTTGATACAAATACTTTTGAAGAAATTGAAAATAATTATTATAGAGATAAGAATAATGTTTATTTCTATAAAGATGGAAATTTGCAAAAATTAAAAGATGCGAATGTTAAAAATTTTAAAATGTTGAAAGAAAGTTCTGATTTTGGAAAAGATCAGAGTACCATTTATTACAAAGGGTATAAATTAGAGCAAGTGGATAAAAATAGTTTTGAAATATTAGACGAAGCTTATGACGGTTCAATAATAAAAGATAAAAACGGGATTTATATTTTAACTGAAAAAAGTAATAAAATAAAAATTAATAAAATTTCAGAAAATCAAAATAATATTGATTTTAATAGTTTTATAGAAATTACGAATAATCCATATATTTTTAAAGATAAAAATGCTGTTTATACTTTGAATACAGATGATGATAAAACAGTTACGGTTTTTAGTTTTGAAAAAAATGATTATAAACTAAATAAACTAAATAAATTAAATAATATAAATCCTAAAAAATTTGATATGATGGAACTTAATTATTTTAAAGATGATAAAAATATTTTCTATTTTTCAGATAAAGAAAAAATGATGAAGAAAATTAAAAATGCTGATATTGAAAGTTTTGAAATAATGAATGATGATTATGCAAAAGATAAGAACGGTGAATATTATCGTGGAGAAAAGATTAGAGAAAATAGAGGAATTAAATAGGGTAAATTTCAAAAAAATGATATAATAAAAACAAGAATTGAAAAGAAAAAAGAATAATATGCGGAGCAAGAAATTTACTATATCTTAAAGAAATAGTTGAAAAAAGAAAGGGGCAAATTTAATATGGACATTAAGATTAAAGCAAAACTGCCAATTGGAATATCCGATTTCAAAAAAATTATCAAAAATGACTATTATTATTTTGATAAAACCAATCTAATTGAAAGTATTTTAAATGACGGTTCTGAGGTAAAACTATTTACTCGTCCAAGACGATTTGGAAAAACATTGAATATGTCGATGCTGAGATACTTTTTTGATGTTAAGAATAAAGATGAGAACAGGAGATTGTTTGAAGGGTTGAATATTTCTAAAAGTGAGTATTTTTACATGCAGGGGAATTTTCCTGTGATTTCGATTTCATTTAGAAATTATGATGAAGAAAACTGGGAAAATGGATTTAAGGCTATCAAAGGAATTGTAAAAAGGTTATATTCAGATTATAAATTTTTAATTGAAAAAATGGATGAGATTGAAATTGAAGAATTTAATTCTGTGCGAAGAGGATTAGATTCGGTAGAATGGGAGGCTTCTTTACTCAATTTGTCAAAATATTTGTATGAATATTATGGAAAAAAGGTGATTGTGTTGATTGATGAATATGATCAGCCTATAATAAATTCGTATATAAAAGGGAATTATGAAAAAGCCATAAGTTTTTTTAAAAGTTTTTATGGATTAGTTTTAAAAGATAACGAGTATCTTGAAATGGGAGTTATGACTGGAATTTTAAGGGTTGCAAAGGAAAATATTTTTTCTGGATTGAATAATTTAGAAGTTCACACAATTTTAGATGATGAATTTACAGAATATTTTGGGTTTATGGAAGATGAAGTGGAGAAAGCGCTTGAAGATTTTGGTTTGGAGTATGAATTGAAGGATGTCCAAAAATGGTATAATGGATATTTATTTGGAAATAGAAAAGTTTATAATCCGTGGTCTATTGTCAACTTTTTAAAAAATGGAAACTTGAAACCTTATTGGGTAAATACAAGTGGAAATGCTCTTATTAAATTATATTTGAAAAAGCTAAGAGACAGTATTTTTGATGATTTCACAAAACTTTTGAATAAAAAAAGTATCTTAAAAATTATTAATGATAATATGACTTTTGGTAATTTAAAAGCTAATTTTGAAAAAAATATTTGGAATTTATTTTTTCATAGCGGTTACTTGACTTTGGCAGAAAAATACAATGAAAATGATGTTTATTTGAAAATACCGAATGAAGAGATATTGAAAATGTTTTCAGAAATGTTTATAGAAGTATACTTTGACGATTATGAAAAATTTTTGTATATGTCAGATGCTTTAAGAAAAGGAGATATTTCAAATTTCAAAAAATATCTAAAAGAAATTCTATTGGAAAATGCTGGAATATTTGATGTGAGTGGAACTTACAAAGAGCAATTTTATCACGGATTGATGTTAGGATTAGTTTTAATTTTAAAAAATGAATACGAAATTACATCGAATAATTTTGCAGGAAAAGGGAGATATGATTTACTTTTAAAACCTAAAAATATTTTGGAAGGAAAAGAAGGGATTATTATTGAGTTGAAAATTATTAATGAAGTGAAAAATTTAAATGATAATAAAATTCATGAAAAACTTGAAAAAGAATGTGAAGTTGCATTAAAACAGATTGATAAGAAAGAATATAGTTCAGTTTTAAAAAATGCTGGGATTGAAAAAGTTTTGAAAATTGGGATTGCGTTTATGGGGAAAGAATTTGAAATAAAGTTTGAAAGAGAATAATAGAAAATAGTTTTTAAGATATGCTTTTAAAGCATAACTGGTTATAAAAAATAAGTATTTGATATAATAGGATAAATATTGTAAAATAAATCATAAGAAAATAAAAAATTTAGATTTTATTTAATTTTAAGAGGTGATTTTTTATGAATAAAGTATTAGTGGCTTACTTTTCAGCGACAGGGACAACAAAAAAAGTTGCAGAAAAATTGGCGAAAGCAACTGGGGGGAATTTGTTTGAGATAAAGCCGCAAGTTGAGTATACTTCTGAGGATTTGAACTGGAACGACAAAAAAAGTAGAAGTTCAGTGGAAATGAATGATGAATTTAGCCGTCCAGAAATTGAAAATGTTGTAGAGAATATTGATGATTATGATACTGTGTTTGTTGGATTTCCAGTTTGGTGGTATATTCCGCCTCGTATTATTCAGACTTTTATTGAAAAACATAATTTGAGCGGAAAAAAGATAATCACTTTTGCGACATCAGGTGGAAGTGGAATAAAAGGCTCAACAGATTTTTTGAAAAAAAATTATTCGGAATTGAATATTATTGAAGGCAAAAGATTTGGGTGGAATGAAAGCTTGGAAAGCATTGGAGCTTGGGTAGAAAAAATAAAAAAATTTTAATGAGAAAGAGAAATATTTTTTGATTAAACAGAGGTGAAAGAAAATGAGTAAAAAAATTACTGCAGGAAGAGATTTATTAGGTAATATTGCACCAAAATTTGCACAATTGAATGATGATGTTTTGTTTGGAGAAGTTTGGGCAAGAGAGAACAAGTTATCGGCTAGGGATAGAAGTCTTATTACTGTTACGGGACTTATGGCGAGTGGAATTTTGGATAGTTCTTTGAAATTTCATTTAAAAAGTGCTTTGGAAAATGGGGTTACAAGAAAAGAATTGGCAGAGGCTGTTACACATTTAGGATTTTATGTGGGATGGCCAAAAGCCTGGGCTGTATTTCGGCTTTTGAAAGAGATTTATTCAGAAGATGGGACGGCTGATCCTGTAAGCAGCTTGTTTGGGAAAGGCGATTATAACGAGGCTTATGCAAAATATTTTAATGGGAGAACTTATTTAAAAACATTAGTTGAGCCGAATGACACTTCAAAAGTTGGTATTCATAATGTTGTTTTCGAGCCGGGAGTTATAAATAATTGGCATTCTCATTCAAATGGACAAGTATTATTGGTGACTGATGGATACGGATGGTATCAAGAAGACGGGAAAGAAGCGATAGAATTACATCCAGGAGATGTTGTGAATATTCCTAAAAATGTTAAGCATTGGCATGGAGCGGCAAAAGACAGTTGGTTTACTCACATTGCTTTGTCAGATGGCGGTTCGACTGAATGGTTTGGGATATTGTCAGAAGATGAATATGAAAAGTTGCCAAAAGCGGTGAATGCGAGATAAGTTAGTATAATAAAATTATAAAATGAATGAGGATTTATGGAATTAAGAATTTTAAAATATTTTTTGATGGTTGCAAAAGAGGAAAATATAACAAAAGCGGCAAAATCACTTTATATCACACAACCGACATTATCACGGCAATTGGCACAGCTCGAGGAAGAGCTGGGAGTTAAACTTTTTACGAGGAGTAATCATAAAATTTTATTGACTGAAGATGGGAAGTTTTTGCAGCGAAGGGCGAGGGAAATACTTTATTTAACGGAAAAAACGAAAAAAGAGCTGTCTTATGACAATGAAATTGTTGCTGGAGAAATATCCATTGGATGTGGCGAATTTTTGGGAATGAATGAACTTGCAAAATTACTCTCGGAATTTCAGGAAAAGTATCCAAATGTTAAATTTGACATTTATAGTGGAACAGCCGAAGATATTATTTATAGAATTGAACACGGTTTTTTAGATATGGGACTTGTCTTTGACTATATAAATAAGGAAAAGTATAAATTTATAAGATTGAAACAGATTGAAGAATGGGGACTTTTGGTTAGAAAAGACCATAAATTGGCTTCAAATAAATTTATTTATCCAGAAGAAATAAAAAAAGAATCGGTAATTATTTCTAAAAATAAATTAATTCAAAATGAATTTGCAAATTGGATGGGAATTCCTACGGAGAAATTAAATGTTGGCGCTACTTTCACACTGGTTTATAATGCTGCGATGATGGTAAAAAATGGAATTGGAATAGCAGTTTGCTTAAAATTAGAGAATAATTTTGAAGATTTGAAATTTATTCCATTTTATAAAGCAGCAATTTCTAAGACAATTTTGGCTTGGAAACCGTGTTTAAAATATTCAGTGGCAACGGAAAAATTTATTAAATTTATTGAGGAGAAAAGAAATGCTACCAATTTTTAATATTTTTGAGCTTGGGGTCAAAGAAGGTAAAAAAAATGCATATGTGGCAGTTGGAGAAAATAATATTACAAAATCAGTTTTAAATGATAAAGGGACACTTGGGATGTATTTGGTGCAGGAAAAAGAAAATCCCAATATGACTTATATGTTTGAGGTTTATGAAGACGAGAAAAGTTACCAGGAACATATCAAGTCAGAACAATATAAAGAATTTTTAAGACAATCACCAACAATCTTGACTAATCATAAAAAGAAAATTCAAGTAATGCCAGAGTATATGGGAAATAAAAAGTTTGTGCAAACAAGAAATACTCGTGTAAATTATGTTACAGTTGATGTAAAAGAAGGATTTAATGATGCTTTCAGGGAAATTGTACTTGATGAAATGAAGCAGTCGATAAAAGAAGAAGGTGTTTATGTAATTTATGCTGCGACGGCAATAGGAAATCCAAATAAATGGTACTTTTTTGAAATTTATGAAAATGAAAAAGCGTATCAAAAACATAGGAAAACAGCTCATTTTAAAAAATATATTGAGCAAACGGAAAATATAATTGAAAATAAAGAATTTATAAATATTGAAGGTGTAAAATTGTTAAGTAAGGGTAATTTAAATTATGTGAAATAAAAAATATTAAATTTTGAACTTTGGTAGAATAACAATTTATGTAAAAAAATGGAGATGATTTCAAATGAAAACAACAAAAATAGAGGAAATAGATGTACCTAAAGTAGCACTAGGAACTTGGTCTTGGGGATTTGGAGGAATCGCTGGAGGAGATTCGATTTTTGGAAATAAATTAGGAAAAGATGAATTGAAACCAGTTTTTGATAGAGCAATGGATTTGGGACTAAAATTGTGGGATACTGCCACTGTTTATGCGAGTGGTCAATCTGAAACTATTTTGCGAGAATTTGTAAAAGGTAGAAGTGATGCGATAATTTCTACAAAATTTACACCTGAACTTGCAGAAGGAAGAGGAGATAATGCGATTTTTGAATTTCTTGATGAAAGTTTAGAAAGATTGAATAAGAAAGTCATTGATATTTATTGGATACATAATACAAAAGATATGGAGAAATGGACACCTAAATTGGTTGATTTGTTAAAATCAGGAAAAGTGAAAAAAGTAGGAGTTTCTAATCACAATTTAGAACAAATAAAATATGTGAATAATCTTTTGAAAGAAGCTGGATTTCAGTTACACGCCATTCAAAATCATTTTAGCTTACTTTACAGAACAATTGAAACAACTGGAATTTTAGATTATTGCAAGGAAAACAATATCGCAGTATTTTCATACATGGTACTGGAACAAGGCGCTTTATCTGGAAAATATACAAAAGAAAATCCATTGCCAGCTGGAACAAGAAGGGGTGAAGCATTCCCGCCTGAAACTTTGGCAAAATTGGAGCCATTATTTTATGAAATGAAAATTTTAGGTGGAAAATATTCTGCAACAATTCCTGAAATTGCGACTGCCTGGGCAATAGCAAAAGGAACAATTCCAATAATTGGAGTTACAAAACCTAATCAAGCTGACGATGCCAAAAGAGCTGCAAGTGTTGAATTAAGTGATGAAGATGTTGAGCTTATGGATAGAGTGGCTATTGGAACTGGCGTTACTGTGAAAGGTGAATGGGAAAGTTCGATGTAGTTTATTCATGGGATGAGCTTTATATCTAGCGTTTATAGAAACGATAGTTTGAAGGAATAAGCAAAAAAGCGTTGAAATATGCTAAAAAATTGTGGAATTAGCTAAATAAATTTAAAATATACTGTTAAAAAATAATGTTATTAAATAGCACCAAAAATTTTGGATACAAACAAGATTAGAGGTGCATTTTTTTGTTAAAAAAGTAAGTTTATTTTCAAAAACTTGATTTTATTACAATATATACTCGAATCCATTTAAAATAAAACTATATAAATTTAGGGTTTGAGTAAAATAGTCATAGCTTTTGAGTTCGCTTTTGAGGCAGTTTTACTATACAATAAAAATCATTAGAAATATAGAAATTTAATAGAGTAAATTTCAAAAAAATGATATAATAAAAACAGAAATTGAAAAGAAAAAAAGATAATGTGTATAACAATTACTGTATTTTAAACGAGGTTTTAGTATAAGAATTAGATATTTAAAAAGGAGTCGATATGAAAATTAGGAAAAATTTGTTAAAAATTTTAACATTGCTTATTTTATCAGGAAACATTATAAATGCGGGCTATATTAAAGAAAAAAATAAAATTTATTTTACTGATGAAGCTATAGAACCTGAAAGAAAGGAAATTGTAAAAAATGTAGATTTCAGGACTTTTAAAATTTTTGAGGAAAATGATGATTTTGCAAGTGATAAAAATAATATTTATTATAAAAATAAAAAGTTAGAAAATGTAGATGTGAATTCTTTTCAGATTGAAAATCCTTTTATCGTAAAAGATAAAGATAATGTTTTTTATATTACAAATAATGAAATTATAAAAATTAAAGGATTTAGTCCAGAAAAAAGTGAAGTTATTGTCCAGTTTTACGTACCAACTATACTAATTAATAAAAATGGTATTTATACTTTTGATAAATATGAAAATGGAGAAATTACGATAAAGTCAATAAAACCTGCTAGAATAGATATGAATACTCTAGAAGTCGTGGACGGAGAAAACATGACGATGCTTTTGTACTTAAAAGATAAAAATAACGTTTATTTTATTAATTATAAAGAAAGTGAACAGAAAATTTCAGATATTGATGTCGAAAATGCAGAGGATGCGGGAAATGATAACTATAATATCGATATTGAAATAAAAAAATTAGAGAGTGCAGATAGCGGCAGTTTTAAAATAGATTCTATATACGGGAAAGATAAAAATAACTTATATTTTTTAAATAAAAAAATAAAAGGTGTAAATCCTAAAACTTTTGAAATTGTTGGCTCAAATAAACTTATTATCAAAGATGATAAAGGGGTTTATTATCTTGGAAGAGAAGAAGTGAAAAAAATCCAAAATGCTGATTTAAATACTTTTGAAGAAGTATCGAAAGAGTATTATCGAGATAAAAATAATGTTTTTTACTATGATAATTATGATGGTGATGTAAAAAGAGTTAAAGGGGCAGATGCAAAAAGTTTTGAAGTAATAGATGGTTATGCGTTAGGAAGAGATAAAAATGCCGTTTATGACAGAGGAAAGCGGATAAAAGGTTTGGATCCCGTGACGTTTGAAGATTTGAGTGGAAATTTTTACAAAGATAAAAATGGAGTTTACTACGAAGGAGTGTTGATGAAGGGAATTGATTCAAAAACTTTTGAACCATTTGTAAATTATACACATGTGAAAGATAAAAATGGAATACATCACTTTTATCAAAAGGGCAATGACGTTGTTGTTGAAAAAGTTGAAATTTCTCCAGAAATTGATTTGAAAACTTTACAACCTATTGAAAATTATTCTGAATATTCAAAAGATAAAAATAATGTCTATTATAATTTTAAAAAAATAGAAGATGCAGATGTAAAAACTTTTGAGCCTGAAGGATATTCCATTGGGAAAGATAAAACAGGAGTTTATTATGGAACACATAAAGTAAGTGGCGTAGATGTAAATAGTCTTGAAGTTTTGAAAAATGATTTTTTCAAGGATAAAAATAATATTTATTATAAAAATAAAAAAATAGAAAATTTTAAGCCAAAAAATTTTGAAGTAATAGACTATTCTTTAGTAAAACAAAATAAAGATTTGTACTATTTTACTGAAGATGAAAATGATAATACAAAATTTGTCCTATTAGAAAGTAAAAATGTCGATATTGATACTTTTCAAATTCTTGATGAAGATTATACAAAAGATAAGAATAATGCTTATTACAAAGGTAAAATTTTTAAGGAAGCAGATGTAAAAACACTTAATAAACACTATAATAAAAATGATGACGGATATAAGATAAGAGATAAAAAGAAAGTATATAAAATAAAAAACAAATAATTTGAAAAAATAAAAATGATGTTTTGAATTAATTTTCTCTACATCATTTTTATTAAATTTAAATTTCCAGAAATTTTCTGCACACAATACCAATAATTATTAGTATTAGCCCAACTACACCTGGTAATATTCTTTTTAAAATTTTCTTTTCATATTCCTCATTAAAATTTATTAAATAGAATAATCCTGAAATAGTTATTAAAATTGTTCCACAAATCATACTCCATGTAGAAAAATAATTACTTTCTAATTGTAATAAACTAGAAACACCTAGTCCTATTACTGAAAATATACTTAAAAATATTCCCATCATTTCTAATATTTTTTGATCATATTTTTTTTGTTCATTAATTAACCCTCTGTATTTTTCTTCTATATCTTTTGTTTCTTTTAGTTGTTTATTTATTGTTTTTTCATGAGTTTCTATTAGTGTTTTTATTTCTTTTTCTTTTCTTTCAAAATCTGTTAGTAAAATATCAAATCGATATCGAAATAATGGTTTTTCATATTCCCAAATTAGTAATAATTTTTCATTAATTTCTTTTTTTAAATTATCTATAAACTTTTGAAATTCCCCTTTATTATCATCTATTATAGGTGGTCTATCACATGTTGGATGTATTTTTTCTTCCATTTCAATCAATTCTTTTTCTATTTCATAAATAATCCTATAATTCTTTTTAATATTTTCCCAATATTCCAAAAATATATCTTCACTTTTAAAAAAATTATCAAATTCTTTATAATTATCATGATTAATTTTAGCAATTTTTCTTTGGATTTCTTTTAGTTTATCATAATAATTTTCATCTTTTGCTGAATAGTAGTCATATTGATAATCATTAAATTGATTTTCTTGAGACAATGCTAACTGTTGTTGATAGTCTTCTTTCATCTCTTTGAAATATTCATGTTCTAATTTTTCAACTTGCCATTGTGATGAATATTTTATTTTACTCATTTATACACCTCATTTTTAAAAGTTTAGTTTTATTTACACTCAAAACTACTAGCCTTATTCTTGTCCCCACCAACATAAGTCGCTACTTTCGGATAAGGGCAAAGTGGTTGTTCTTTATTTGGGTCTGGATATTCTTTTCCAGCTTTTCCAATGATATAATCTGGGGCAATACCGTCTTCTGTCCATTTTTCAAGTGCTGTCAATGCGTCAAAGTTTTCCATTGCAGGGCCTCCACCGCAGTGATTCATTCCAGGAACCATGAATAAACGTGTGAAACTGTCAACATTTCCCATATTTTCCACTAATTTTTTATACCAGTCCCTAATGTCATGAGCTGAAAATACTGGATCAGATACACCTTCATAAATAATTATTTTCCCACCACGAGCTTTAAATGTTGACAAATCAGTTTTATCAGCATCATTTAATCCACCAATTTCATTTGTTTTGGCAACATCTTTGTCAAAATCAAATTCTGTTGGTTTCATTCCTGGTCTTGCAGGTTTTATATAATAATCACTCAAACTAGCTGTTCCCATCATGAAATTTATTGAATTTGGTGTTCCTGTTTTTGAAGTTCCATGTTTCCACATACGCCAACCCATTGTATTTATTCCTGCATCATAAGGCCAAGATGCGTAAACATTTTCGCCTTTACTATTTTTCGCACCGTTGAATATTGCATTTAATAATGCTACTTTTTTCTTTCCAATTTTTTTCTCAACCATTTCAGGTTTAAAGTCACATTTTTCCCAATTGTTTACAATTCCATCTTTCAAACCATCTTTAGCATCACATCTATCAAGTACACCTTGAGCAACAGCATCTAAATCCTCTTGCGTCAAAGCGTCTGCAACTATTTTGTTATCATTTTTATCAGTCGGTGCATATTTTAAAAATTGGTTGTTATCCCATGTTTCACCAATTGCAGCTTTCGACAATCTAAATCCAGGATTTCCCGCAATAATTCCATCAAACTCATTTGGATAATACATAGCAGCTTGCATTGCCTCACGACCTCCATTTGAACATCCCATAAAATAACTGTGTTTTGGCATCAAATTATACATTTCGTTGATTAATTGTTTTGCAACATTCGTAACTTTTCCAGTAGATTGGAAAGCATAATTTAAGATAGCTTGTTGATCTTTTGCAAAACTTGTATTACTTCCAGAATGTCCACTGTCAGTACTTACAACGGCATATCCACGAGTCAGAGCTGGTTCTGCGGTTGATCCTGACGGACAGGCTGTCCCAGTTGCTGGTGAAACGGAACCATCTAATCCTCCACCACCTTGAAATAAAAACTTATTATTCCATTTTGCAGGTAATCTCAACTCAAATCCAATCGAATAATCTTTCCCATCTGCACCTTTTCTATTTTCAATTTTCCCTTTTACAACACAGTGTGCAGGTGCCGAAGCCTTGGCCGTACTAGAACCACTAAATCTAGCATTAGCATCTTCTTCCAAAGGTCCTTCCTCTTTCCATTCTGTACTTGTAATCTCAGTCTGATAAATTTTACTGTTTTTTAAACTCATACATTTTTCCTTTGTTGCTCCAGTAAATACAACTGATTTTTTTTCAAGTTTTTTATTATTTGTTTTTGCTGCAAAAGATGTAATTCCTGCTGCCATTAAAAGTGATGAAATCATTATTAATTTAAACTTTTTCATTATACTTCCTCCTAAAAATAAACTATTACTTTACTATTACTAGTATACCATAAAAAATATAGAGTTTAAATTTATAAATTAAAAAAAAATTTTGACTAATTGACTTTTTTGGAAAATATAATGTAATTAAGTAGTTAAAAACCCTAAGGGGGAAAACTTTGTATTAAAGTAAAAAAATATTGGCAAATTGAACCGGAGTTTTTCATTTTTTTTGTTATAATAATTTTAATGAGTTCTAATAACTCATACTTTAATAAAAAGGAAGTTTAGAGCCGTGAATAGCGATGAATTTATTAGATTTCTAGTTATCATGTATATTATTTAGAGATTGACTAGATAGTCGAAAAGTATCGAATTTCACCTCTACCCTTAGGGGAGCAAGTTAATAAAATCAGCAATTTTCTAAAAGCCATACAAATCCTTTTCCCATTCGTATATCAGAATCTCTAAAATGATTTCCTTCATTCCAGTCTAAAATACAGTTTTTAACATTTTCAGAAATTTCTAAAATTTCAATATATTCTCTTATATTGTCTCCTATTTTTGATAAAATCTGATGTTTAGTCTTTTCTTCCAAATCCCCAAGACTCAAATAAACATTTTTTGCCAAAATCTCATTGTTTTTCACAAACTTCATCCAATCTTTATACCAAACTGATGGTGAAACTCCAGCTATTCCAGCAAAAATATCTTCCTGATAACCGCTCCAAAGCGAAAATAATCCAGCAAGAGAATATCCACCTAAAATATATTTCACATTCTTTTCTTGAATATTTATAAATTCTGCCAAACTTGGAATCAATTTTTCCTTTATAAACTCTAATGTTTTACCAGCTTCATTTCCAAAATTGCCTTTTCCACGAAGAAGAGGCATTTCCCATGGAGTTAGTTCGCTGTTCCAGTCGTCTATTTTAAATGCGGCAAGGCTAAAATTTTTACTTATATTTTCAGAAATATATCTTACTTCGTTATCAAGAGCGTCAATATCATGTTCGTCGACAGGCTGTATCAAAACATATTCCGTATTTTCATTTTCCTTCATATACAAAATACATTCTTTGCCTTCTATTTTTAAATTTAATTTTTTCATAGCAGCTCCTTTTTAATATTGAATTTATTTTAAATAAATTTTGATTAATATAATTAATTATAGCATATGTTTTTAAAAATTTTATTCAATTTATTTATACTATTTATAATTTTTTTCTTTGCTTAAATATATTTAATTTTTTTTAAAATTGTGGTAAAATAAATGAAATATTTGATGAAATCTTGGATTTTGCTAAGTTCTATCAATAAAAAATATTTATAGAGAGGGAAATGAAATGTTTAGAAAGAAAAAGGAAATTTTTTATGTTGGAAAAGTTAAAATTATTATTAATGAATCAACCCTTGATGTATTTAGAAATACAATCTATTATGTAGATGTGCAGGATGCTCTGTGTATTAAAGGTGTTCCGTTTATTACCTGTGATATTTATGAAGATGAATTTTCCGACCATTTAATTGCTCAGGTGGGACTGGAAGATGACGAGGAAAATGATATATTACCAAGTGTAGAGGAACTGAAAAAGAGAAAAATTGTTTGCTTTATTCAGTTAGATGAGCATATAATGAGATAAAACTGTTGAAGTGTTCAGAATTATGTACAAAATATTCAAATGGAGGTTATTTTTATGAATATAGAAATAGCACAAGTATGTAATATTGTATTGGCCACTAAAAGTGCTTTGAAAAAAAGAAATAGGATTAGATATAAGCCCATATATTATGAAAAAAAAGTTGAATTTGTATTTTTTAATAATAAAAAATATAAGGCTAAAAGTGTTGAGAAATGGTTTAATTATTGTATTGATAGAGGATTACAAAATATTAAGTTCTTAATTCCTCTATCTATAAAAGACAGTGATTTTCTTAATTTTACTAATATAAGTCAAGCTAGTATAGTCTGCTTTTTTGACAATAAATTAGTTACTTATTTTACTCCAAAATGGGAAGACTCCAATAATGAATGGCACATTATTTACACAGAACATGAATGGGAACCCCCTCTAAAAGCAAAACCTAAATTTTATGATAATACAGAAGATTTTAAAGATGTATTGAATAGAATAGCAATTTTAGCTGATAAAATTGATTTTCAAAATTTTGGAAATATTTTTAGAAAAGCTATTAGTATTTTAAATGGCGAAGAGATTGAAAATATACAAAAAACTTTTTATGGAATATATTTTTCTGAATTACCCAAAATTAATAAACTCCTTTTTTATGCCTCAGATATTTCTGACGTTTTTGGTGGAATGGGTTCCTGGAACGACAGCCCTCCTTATTATGCACACGAAAAAGGACTTGAAAGTGAATACGACAGTCTTTCAGAAGAACTTTTAACACAAATTAGGCTTGCTCTTTTATTAAATAATGCAAGAACACTCGCACCGCAAGGAACGAGATGAATTGTGTGAGAATTTTAGTAAGCATATAGGGAAACTTGTATGTAGACACGGAGCAAAACCGTGCAACAAAGAAACTGAATTGCTGGGAACTCTTAAAGCTGGTATAACCACAACATAGCAATCTTACTCATAAGAGGCAAATGTGAAGGTAGCGAAAGCAGAAAAAATATACTAGATGGTGCACGGTTAAATCCTAAACATTATGATAATAGACAATCAGCAGCTAAGCCTGAAAAGGAAAGTTCAACGACTATCCCTCGTGAGGGGAGTACAATACAAGCGATTGGTATTGGAAGTGGTTTCGCCTAAGTCCTTGAAATAGGATATGGATAAGATATAGTCTGTGCTTGTTAGAGATAACAAGAAGTTCAAGGATAATCTCCTTAATTTATTAAGGAGTATATGCCATGAGAACTGCATAAGTAGTAGCGCACTTATGTGAACGACGCTTCCCACTGTTGTGGGGTTTTAAAAACTTTAAAAATATTTAAAAATAAATAAAAAATATTACTTTTTTGACAGATAAAATGTAGAATACATGGTATAATATCTCTGATGAAAAGGAGGTGATTGTATATGTATTTAACATTAAAACAACAGGTAAAACATCTTAGTAAAAAAGAGTTTAGAAATTTAAAATGTTTATCTCATATAGCCAAGAACTTAACTAATGAAGCTATATATAATATTAGACAATACTATTTTAAAAATAAAAAGTATTTAAGTTATAATGAAAACTATAAAATACTTAAAAATAGTGAGAACTATAAGAAGTTAAATTCTAATATGGCTCAACAAATTCTAAAAGAAGTAGACGAAAGTTTCAAATCATTTTTTGGACTTTTAAAACTTGCTAAGAATGGTCAATACGATAATAAAAAAATAAAATTACCTAAATATCTTGCTAAGGATGGTTTTACAACTCTTGTTATAGGTTTTGTTAGATTAAAAGATGATATGCTGATAGTTCCTTATTCAAATTTGTTTAAGAAAACTCATCAGGAAGTTAAAATTAAACTACCACCAATATTAAAAGGCAAGAAAATAAAAGAAATTAGAATAATACCCAAACAACATTCTAGGTACTTTGAAATTCAATATACTTATGAAGTAGAAGAAGTTCAAAGGAAATTAAATAAAGAAAATGGACTAGGAATAGATTTAGGTATAGATAATCTTTGTACTTGTGTAACTAATAATGGAGCATCATTCCTAATAGATGGTAGGAAATTAAAATCAATAAATCAATACTATAACAAGACAAATGCAAAATTGCAAAGCATTAAAGATAAGCAAAAGATAGAGCATATAACATTAAGGCAAAAGAGAATAGCTAGAAGGAGAAATAATCGCATAGAAGATTATCTTTCAAAAGCAGCAAGAATAATAATAAATTATTGTCTTAATAATGATATAGGAAAAATAGTTCTAGGATATAATGAAGATTTTCAAAGAAATTCAAATATAGGAAGTGTAAATAATCAGAACTTTGTAAATATACCATATGGAAAATTAAGAGATAAATTAATATATCTATGTAAACTATATGGAATAGAATTTAAACTGCAAGAAGAGAGTTATACATCAAAAGCAAGTTTCTTTGATGGAGATGAAATTCCAGTATATGATAAAGAAAATCTGCAAGAATATATATTCAGTGGAAAAAGAATAAAAAGAGGACTATATCGAACAAGTGCAGGTAAACTCATAAATGCAGATTGTAATGGAGCATTAAACATATTAAGGAAAAGTAAAGTTGTGGATTTAAGTATCCTATACAATAGAGGTGAGCTGAACACACCTAAAAGAATAAGGGTAGTATAAAGCTATCAAACTTCTTAGAAAATTTTTAAATATTTTTAAAGATTTTAGAACCCCATGACGTAAGAAGTGGGAGGTTCAGATTCTGTAAATGAATGGTAAAATATAGTAAAATTATAATGGAGAATTTATATTGTAAATGTGATGTTAAGCAAACATGTGAATTATTAGATTAAAATAAATTAAAATTTTATGGAGGAAAAAAATGAGTATAAGTTTTTATGTAAAAAACAAGAAAAAATTTTTAGGTTATGAATCAGTTTTAAATGTTGAAACTGCATTGAGTTTGCTGGATAAGGAGCTTTACAGCTACAATACTGGAAATATTGATATTAATGATTTGCTGTTATCTCCTGTTTCTAATTATCAGTGTCTTTTAATAGGAGATGGAAAGGAAAGTGCAAGAGGATTTGAATTGTATTATGATAATAAAAATAAAAATTATAGCATAAGGGTTTTTACACCATCGTCCAGGGAAGATTGGCTTCTGGCATTGGAATACATAAAAGCGTTGGCTAAAAAATTTGATTCAAAAATTATAAGTGAAACGGGAGAAGAATATACAGTTGACAATATTGATAAATTTGACTATGAAGGTGATATACTTTATGGAATAGAAGGAATTTCATCACGAGTTAAAGGTGAAGATTCGACTCTTTACAGTATTTTTGGAGTAAATAGGATTGTTTCTTTTAATCAGGAAATGATTGATAGAATAGAAAATTCAGATAGCCCTATTGATACTTTTTCTAATATGGTAAAGGAAATACAATATTTAGATGCCTTCTCGGCAAATCAGCGATTTTTCAGAAATAAGGAAGACGGGAAAATAATAGGAGCTTATACTCTTACGCAAAATCTTAGAACGATACTTCCTTATAAACCTAGTGTTGAATTTGAAAATTCAGATATGGTTAAAAATGAAGATATTGCTTTCTGGAATATTGGACTGGTAACTATTGACGGAGATGAAAATGATCGAAACAGTTATAATGTTGCTGCACATTTGGATTATGATGACTTTATTAAAAATTTACCAGAAAATAAATATAGATTCATAGATGCTTCATATATTATGGTTGAACCGTTAAATAGGGAAGAACTTTTAGGATTAGTGAAATAAAAACTGTGGAGAGTGAGTAATGTTATTTTTAGCATATTTGTTTATTTTTTCTTTATTATCAGTTTTAATAGACTTATCAGTATTTTTTTCAATACTTTCTTTTGTATTAGGTGGAATGTTGTGTTTTAATAGCGGCTCTTCTTTACAAGGAATAGCAATTTGTGCTTTTGGATTATTGCACTTAATTTCAAGATTATGTTATCATAGTAAAGGAATGCGTGCTAGTGGTAATTCATATATTGATTATAATACAAGTTATAATTTTATTTCAATTTCTATAGCAACTGTTATTTTTACCATACCCATTTGGTATATTATTGTTAAATCAAACATAATAACATTAGGAAATTCACCTTTATATATTTTTATTCCAAGTCTTCTTATATCTTGGGCTATACTTTTTAAGATAGTGGACAGAATTTTTATACACAATAGAGAAACGCAAGAAGTAGTTTTAGGAGATTATTTTACTATTTATAAAGGTAGCAGAAGAAGGCGTAGACATATCTACATTTTTAAATTTAAAAATTCTCCAGATTTGTATTCTACTGGAATGTGGAGACACAAAATTTTTATAGATAAACTTGGCTCTAAATTTTCTTGTACTTTTGGAAAAGGGATTTTTGGAACAAGCTACATAACGAGTATAAAATTAACTGAAGATGCAGGAATAAATGCTCCTGAAAATACAGATCCATATAGTACTTTTCCTTTTAAAAAGAGAAGTTTAACAAAAAAAGATTATTCATTTCCTGGGTATATTTTATTATTTGTTAGTGGAATTCTAATATTTATTTTTGGAATTTTCATTCTTTATGTTGCTCATATTGGAGTTCAAAATTCTGATGTTAGCTTGTTAAAATATATTGAATTATATAAAGTTATTGGATTAAGTGGTATCATTTTAGGTATTACTCTTGTGATAATTTCTGCTTTTATTCTTATTAGAAAAAAATAATATTTGGAGGCTTATAGAATGAATGAACCTAAAAAATGGGGCTATATTTTTGATGAAAAGTTAAATATGTATGTTCCTAATTTACCAAGACAAAAAAAAATCGCAAAAGTACTTTTGATTTTATCATTAATATCTTTTGTTGCTGTTTTAATACAAATATATTTTTGGAATAAAATTTCTTATGAGAAAAGATCATTTTTAGCTTATACCCATGTAATATTTTTTCTTTTTTTAGCTATATATCTTGTTTTAAAAATAAATATTCATCTGATAGAGAAAAGGCTAGAAGAAATTAAAGGATTGAAATTGTCAAAAGATTTTGAAATAAGAGCTTTAAAAAATAGACGATTTTTTGGATATATGATGCTTTGGGTTCTTTTAATTGTTATGTTTTTTTCTTGTCCTAATATATTAAAGCAATTTTCAACTAGATATATTTTTTATTTAATTTTTGCCATTGTGGCATCTATTTATAATTTTTATACACTTTTTAAAGAATTTATAAATAGTAAATATTCTTTAATCATAATTGGAAAAACAATAAAAATATATTATGAAAATGATGAAAAAGAATTTATTACAACAGATAATATAAGTTATGTTAAATTCTATGCTATTGCTCGTGGAAGAGGAAGAAGGGATAGAAATCCTACTTTACAAATCTTTGATAGTGAAGAAAAAAAGCTTCTTGAAATGACTATAAGTGCTACTGATTATTATTCATTAAAAAAATATTTTGAAAAATATAATGTAACAATAGATAATCAATATAAAGAATTTTAAAAAGAAGAGGTAAAATACTGTGGAATTATTAGAAAAAGATGAGGAATATATTATTTCACTACTTGAACAAGGAAAAAAAATAGATGCTATTGTCTTTGTTAAAGATAAAACAGGAATGACTTTAAAAGAAGCTAAGGATTGTATTGATAAAAAAATCAATAATGAACACTATGAAAAAAATATATCTATTTCTGAAGAAGATGAAAAAAATTTATCTTCTTTGATTAATGAAAATAAAAAATTACAAACAGTTGCTTTTCTTCATAAAAATAAGGATATGTCTTTATTAGAAGCTAAAAATTATACAGATAATTTAATTTTTAAGAAAAACATTGAAACTAATAAAGCAAATACGGATAAACAGGGGTATATTTTTGATGAAAAATTGAATCTTTTTGTTCCAAATTTAGCAAGGCAAAAGAAAGCACGAAAAATAATGTTAAATATCTTTCTAGTACTTGTAGTTATTTCTTTAATTCAATTGATATTTTTAGATAGAAGTTCAGATATAAGAATGATAATTTTAAAATATTCTATCTTGGGTATTTTAGTTTTTATGATAACTTTACCTCTAGTTAGCTTAGATATCTATAATACAGAAAATAAATTAAAAATTCTTGGAAATTTAGAACTTTCAGATCAATTTGAAGTTAAAGCTTTCGTTAGTAATTTTGATTTATTTTCGAATATTTTGTTACTTCTTATATTTATTATTGTGATACCTATTGCTCTTGTTAAGACATATAAGAAAGGGGAATATAAAGATATTCTTTATCTTATTCTATTGATTGTTTTCACAATTTATGGAGTTTATGAGCTTTTAAAAATGCTTAAGTATAAAAAATATTCGTTAAATATAAGTAATAAAGAGATTACTCTGTTATATAATAAAAATGAAATAAAATCTATAAAAATTGAGAACATAAATTTTATTAATTTCTATACTAAAGAATTTAAGAAAGGAAGAAAGTATAATATTCCTATTATTCAAATTTTAGATAGAAAAAAGAATATATTTGCTGAGCTAGATATAAAAACAAGTGATTATATTTTATTGAAAAAGTATTTCAAAAAATATGAAGTATTAGTAGACGATGAGTTTAATAAGATTTAAAAGATAAGATTATGTGTAAATATTTAAGGAGGAATATAAAATGATTATTAGTATGATAATACTACAACTGGTAATACTTATTATCTCTAGTGCAACTCTTATATATTTAATAGTCAGAAAGAATACAATGGAATGTTTTTATGTAGAAAATGAAAACTTACATCTTAATTCTATACCTACAAAAAAAATCCCGCTTTTCGACATCGATTATGTAGAATTTTACTGTACTCGTATTCGTAATTCTTACAGAGGGCAAATAAGGATTTATAAGAAAAATGCAAAAGTGGTTAAACGTTTTTTTCAGACAAGTAAAATTTCACTTATTGTTACTGAAAAAATGGTTTTGGATGAAATACAGAAATTAACACCTATTTTAAAAGAATATTCTATACCATATACTATTAAATATGATTAAATTAGAGATATAGAATTTTTTAAATAAATTACTATTATTTTGCTTGTGCAGAAATGACAATATTTTATACTGAAAAGGAAGTGTTTTAAATGATAATGTTTGGAATGATTGGTGAGATAATGTTTATACCCTTAATTTTTATTTTATCAATATTTCTTGCTTTAGCAGCAAGAAAAAGAATAATGAGAAAAACTGTATTCGTAGAAATTGATGAGAATTTAAAAGACCTGGGGCCACGTGAATTTTTTTATAACATATTAAAAATAGAAAGAGCGGCAAACCCGATTTATTGTATAGAAATTTTTTTGTTAATAGTAGACACTGTATATATTTTATTTGGTGGATATTTAGAGTATATTAAAGAACTGGAATTTGTAAAGGAGTATCCTGATTTTTCCATAAGCCCTATAACTTCTGTGCTTATTAAATTTGGCATTCCAATTTTTTTATGGTTTGTTATACTTTTTCTATTATTATTTGCATTGTTTATGAGAAAGAAAGAAAATAAAAGAATTTTTAAAATGTTAGATGATTTAGATGAGGGTAACCTTTTAACTTATGCAAAAGAAGATTTTATTAATTCTGATAGAATAGTTAGAACTGGAATAATGTTGCAAAGTGATCTAAAACTTGGAAACAGATATTTATTTTGTGTTTATCCCGCATATATAATCCCTTATTCTTGGATTTATGATGTGAAAGTTGATAAATTTCTTAGTCGAGGAGGAAATTATTATTCTTTGAATTTTACTCTTAATAAATCTTTTGATTCTATACAAATATTTTTTGCTAAAAAAAATATCGCTGAAAAGGCTAGAGATTTTATTTTAAAAAAATAAAAATTATATTAAAGTTATTTATAGATGTATTCGACAACTTAAGTTTTTTTATTTTCACAAGGAGTTAAGCCTCTTTGTTTCAGAACATTTATTTTATCAAATCTTAAATACATATAGTTTTCGAGCAAGTCTATTTATTTTTCAAAAATTTACAAAGATAGTATTTTTTGATATAATAAAATTATGTAATTTTTTAGAAAGAGAAGTGAGAATAAATGGATTCACGAGGAATAAATGAGTTTATAAAAGAAAATGTTGATAAAATTTATGATGAAATGGTAAAAGTCAGAAGAGTTATTCATGAAAATCCTGAACTTGGGGATGAAGAATTTGAAACAAGTAAATTTATAAAAAATTTTTTAATGGAAAATGGAATTGAATTTTCTGAGATTATAAATACAGGAGTTGTTGCGACAATTTATAATGATAAGCAAAATATGGAAAATAAGACAGTTGCAACTCGTGCAGATATTGATGCATTGCCAATTTTGGAAGAAAATGAAGTTGAATATAAGTCAAAAAATATTGGGAAAATGCACGCTTGCGGACACGATGCACATACAACTATTCAGCTTGGAGCAGCAAAAATTTTGGCAGATAATAAGGATAAGTGGCATGGAACTGTGAGATTTTTCTTCCAGCCAGCGGAAGAAACAACTGGCGGTGCAGATAGAATGATAAAAAATGGAGCATTAAAATTTGAAAGTGATAAAAATCGAAAAATAGATGCATTTTTTGCATTGCACATGGCTCCAGAAATAGAACTTGGAAAAATTGGAATAAAATATGGAAAGGCACACGCTTCGTCAGCAAGAATACACCTTACGATAAATGGTACTTCTGCTCATGCTGCATTACCGCACAAAGGAGTCGATGCAATTTTAATCGGAGCAAAAGTTATGGAATACTTGCAGTCAATAGTAAGCAGAAGAATTGATCCAAGAGAAGAAGCTGTGATTACAATTGGAGCATTCAACGGAGGCTTTGCTGATAACGTAGTCTGCGATAAAGTGGAAATGAGAGGGACTGCAAGAACAATGTCCGAAGAAACAAGAACATTTATAATTGAAACAATTGAAAAAGACTTGCCTAAATTTGTAGAATCACTAGGCGGAACAGCAAATGTAGATGTCAAGCGTGGCTATGCTCCTGTAATTAACAACGAAGAAATGACAAAAAAAGTAGAAAACAATATTGTTGATTTATACGGTGAAAATGCTCTGGAATTAATAAAACAGCCTAGAATGGATGTTGAAGATGTTAGTTATTTCCTAAATGAAATTCCTGGATGTTTTTTTAGACTGGGAACAAGAGTGGAAGAAAAAGGTTTAATCTATGATTTGCACCATCCAAAATTTAATATTGATGAGGAAAGTTTAAAAATCGGAATGGGATTGCAATTGAAAAATATTTTAGAATATTTAAAATAATTTATTTGGATATTTGAAGAGAATTTTTAAATAAAAAAAAGGAATAAAATGAATAAAATAAAAAATAATTATGAAGTTGGGCAAAAACTGGAAATTGAAATAGAAAAAATAGTGTTTGGTGGAGAAGGACTTGGGAGAATTGATGGATTTGCAGTATTTGTACCGATGAGTGTGCCAGGAGATAAGGTAGAAATCGAGATTATTTCGGTTAAAAAGTCGTATGCGAGGGGGCTTATAACTAGGATAATTGAACCATCAAAGGACAGGATTGAGGATTTGTCCAAAATTAGTTTTGAGGATTTTGATGGCTGTGATTTTGGAATGCTTAAATACGAGAAACAGCTTGAATATAAGGATAAGATGCTTGAAGAAGTGTTGACAAAGATTGCTGAAATTGATTTGAAAAAGGTAAAAATTAGCAAAATTATTGGAAGTGATAAAAAAATTAATTATAGAAATAAGACAGCTGAGCCATTTTTCAAAAAGAATGGGATTATTCTGACAGGATTTTATTCAAGAAAGTCCCACAATGTATTTTCAGCTAAAGAAAGTCTTCTAAAGTCAGAAATTGCCAAAATAATTATTGATAAATTTTTGCAGAAAGTAAATAGTTTTGCAGGTACAAAAAAGGAATTTAAAGTTTTTAACGAAGTGAATAATACTGGATTTTTGAAGCAGATAATGGTTAGAAATAATGAAAAGATAAAGTTATGATAGTTGTTGTAGTGAATAAAAATTCGCAGTATAATCAGTTTTCAAAAGTGCTGGAAGAAATGTATGATGAGAATGACTGCATAAAATCAATCTATATTTCTGTAAAAACTGAACAGAATAATGTAATTTTAGGTAAAAATATTCATTTATTTGGAAGTCAGTATTTGGAAGAGGAAATGGACGGATTAAAATTCAAAATTTATCCAAATTCATTTTTTCAAATTAATAAAAAACAGGCACTAAAACTTTATGATGTTGCAATAAACTTTTTGAATGAAGAAAATAAAAATACTGATAAAATCTACGAAAAAATAGTAATTGACGCATTTTCAGGAACAGGAACAATTGCGATGATGCTTTCAAAAAATATAAAAAAAGTTATTGGAATTGAAAGTATGGAAAGTTCAACACTCGCTGCGAAACTGACTTCTTATGAAAACTCTATTCAAAATGTAGAATTTGTAAATGGAAAAGTTGAGAAGGAACTGCCAAAAATTTTGAAGAGAGAAGATGTCGGAGCAATAGTTTTTGACCCGCCAAGACGAGGAATCGAAGAATCAGCATTAAAGAGCGTTGTGCAGAATAAAATCGAAAAAATTGTCTATATTTCATGCAATCCTGCTACTTTTGCACGAGATGTGAAAATTTTGGCTGAAAATGGGTATGTTTTAAAGAAAGTTACTCCTGTGGATATGTTCCCGCAAACTGGGCATATTGAGGTAGTGGGATTATTGGAAAAAGTTGAAGCAATATCATTGAAGTAGGAGATAAAAATGTTATTATCAGTAGGAATATACAAAGAAAAGAAAGAAAAAAATTTTAGAATGGTAATATTACCATCAGGAAAAAATAAAATAGGATTAACTATGTACAAAGATTATGGAATAATTTCCTATCTAGATAAAAATAATAATGAAAAAATAGGAGAGTTTATATTTTGGGCATTAAATGAAACTGATGAGAAAAAAATTGAAAATGAAATTGATGTAGAATGGCATAAAAAATATTTTAATTATTCGTCTAATTTAAAAATTGTTAATTTATACAATAATATTGGATTTCAATTTTTTGAAAATAAGTATAGTTTGCTTTTAATGAAAAAAGATGGAAGAGGCTATTCACCTTTTAAAGACGAGAATGGAAATATAGTTGAACATATATTTCTAGAAAAACCAACAAATTTGGAATTGGGAACAAAAGTAATGGAAATGTTTGAGTTTAAAGAAAGATATGATGGAATTATAGAATAATTAGAGAAAGTACAACTTGTGTTATTAAAAGTAGTCTAAAGTTTTGAGTATAGTCCAATTATTTATAGATTAATTAAAAATTAAACTGAGAAAAGGAAGTTGATATTTATGAAAATATACACAAAATATGGTGACGAAGGTTTTACAAGACTTGCTGGCGGAGAACGTGTGAGCAAGACTCATGTGAGAGTGGAAGCGTATGGAACGATGGATGAAGTCTGTTCGCTGCTTGGAGTTATTGTGGCAGAAATTCGTGAAGATGAAAAATTAAATAGTGTGCTTGGGGAAATCCGTGAAGAATGTGAAAATATTCAGCAGCAGCTTTTTGACTGTGGAAGTGATTTGGCGGTACCTGAAGGCTTGCGGGAATACAAGCAGCAGATTGGTGATGTGGAGTGGCTTGAGCAGAGAATGGACGAGTATATTCTGCAATTGCCCAAATTAGAATGTTTTGTAATTCCAGGTGGAAGCAAAATTTCTAGCTTGTTTCATATGATGCGTACAAGTGTGCGTAATTTGGAGCGAAAGATGATTGCCGTAATTGAAGCAGGTGAAGGAATAAATAAAATTGGGCTTCAGTATATAAATAGACTTTCGGACTATTTTTTTGTAGTGGCTTGCCTTGTAAATTTAAAGTTGGGATTTAGTGAAACGGTTTATAAAAAGAGTAAAAAAATTTTTAGAAATAGTAAATAATACATATTTGAAACTTTTTTAAGATTGGAATTTATAATATTCTCTATTAAAATAACAGATTTGTTATACATTATGTTTAGCAAGGAATCAAGATTCCTCGTCAGAAAATAAATAAATATCATTTCTATTTTTCAAATGGGATTTAGTATTAAATATTTCTAAAATGGATTTTTTAAAAAATATCAGAAAAAGGAGCAAAATTAAATGAAATTAGGAATTATTGGAGCAGGAAATATGGGAAGTTCTATATTGAAGGGAGTTACAGCTTCAAACTTTCTTGAAAATAAAAATATAGCTATTTTTGATTTAAATAAGGAAAAAATTGAAAAATTGTCAAAAGAATATGGTGTAAAAAAAGCGAAAAATGAAAATGAACTTGCAAAGGAAAGTGATATTCTCGTTCTTTCTGTAAAACCAAATATTGTTCCAAAAGTATTGGAGAAAATAAAAAATGATTTGTCGGAAAAAACGATTGTTTTATCAATTGCTGCTGGAATTAGCATTAATTTTATTGAAAATATTATTGGAACTGACAAAAAAGTTATTAGAACTATGCCAAATACGCCTGCTCAAGTAATGGAAGGAATGACGGCAGTTTCTTTTAATCAAAATATTCAGGAAAATGAAAAAAGTGTGATTTTTAAATTGCTAGACAGCTTTGGGAAAAGTATTGAAATTGAGGAAAAACTTATGCACGCTTATACCGGAATCAGTGGCTCTTTGCCAGCGTATGTTTACGTATTTATAGAAGCTCTTGCGGATGGCGGGGTACTGGAAGGAATGCCAAGAAACAAGGCATATGAGATTATCGCTCAAACAGTTTTGGGTTCAGCTAAAATGCTGCTTGAAACAAAAAAACATCCAGGAGTTTTAAAGGACGAGGTAACTTCTCCAGGAGGAACTACAATTGCCGCCTTGAAAGTGCTGGAAGATGGTAAATTTAGAGGAACTGTAATGGAAGCTGTTAAGGCTTGTACAGAAAAGTCAAAGGAAATGGCAGGGGAGTAAAAAAATGAACTGTACCCAAAATCTTGGACATAAACAAGACTGAGGTGCAGTTTTTTTATTAGAAAAATTTGAGAAAATATTAATTTTAGTATTGAAAAGCTGTATTTATTCATATGTGGAATAATTTTTAAATTTATTTTGCATTTTGCTCTTGCATTTTCAAAAAAATGAGGTATACTCATAATAACAAAGTTATGTAAGCGGTTACATTTTGAAATTAAAATTTTGTATAACAGGAGGTGATAAAATGAAAAAAGCACTTGTAATTGGAAGTTTAAATATGGATATGACTGTAAAGGTGGAAAAATTGCCTAAACTAGGAGAAACGATTTTTGGAAATGAATTTTACGAAAGTTGTGGAGGAAAAGGTGCAAATCAAGCTGTTGCAGTGGCTAAACTTGGGATGGAAACAGAAATGATAGGAATGGTAGGAAAGGACAGCCAAGGGGAAAAATTAATTCAAAACTTAACTGATAATGGAGTTAAAGCTGACAATGTCATTAAAAGTGATGAATTAACAGGAAGAGCAATAATAACGGTAGATAAAAATGGAGATAATAATATCATTGTTATTCCAGGAAGTAATTTCAAAATTACAGAAAAAGATATTCAGAATAAAATAAATGTAATAGCAGAAAACGACATAGTAATTTTACAAAATGAAATTCCTTTGCCTGTAGTTGAATTTTGTCTTCTGAAAGCCAAAGAACTTGGGAAAATCACAGTATTTAATCCAGCTCCCGCTACAAAATTAAATGATAGAATTTTTCATAACACAGATTATTTAATACTTAACGAAACTGAAATGGAAGAAATATTTGAAATAAAAATTTCCGATGAAGGATATGCTGAAAAAATGCTTCATAAAAAAGAAGAACACAGAATAAAAAATATTATTCTTACGTTAGGTGAAAAAGGCTGCAACTTTTTTGATAAAAATAATAAGATTAATAAGTATGGTGCATATAGGGTAAAAGCAGTAGATACAACAGCGGCAGGAGATTCCTTTATTGGAGCATTTGCCATGAAAATATGCGATTCCGGAGATACAGAAAAGGCAATAAAATATGCAACAGCAGTTTCAGCAATAGTTGTAACAAGACAGGGAGCACAAAGTTCAATTCCTACAAAAGATGAAATAGAAGAATTCGTTAAGAAAAATTAGAAAAAAATTATGTATGTTTTTATATTATTCAAAAATGTAAACGGTTACATAACAGAAGAAAAAGTAATAAAATTTACAAGGAGTATAATATGAAAAAAAGTTTATTGTTAAATTCCGAAATATCATATGTAATTTCAAAACTGGGACATACAGATACAATAACAATAGGAGATGCAGGGCTGCCTATTCCCGAAGGAGTAGAAAGAATTGACTTATCTGTATCTAAAGGTATTCCTAATTTTATGCCAGTTTTGGAAGCAGTCGTTTCAGAACTTGAAGTAGAAGAAGTTACAATAGCTGAAGAGCTTGAAAATGCTTCGGAAAATAGCAAAAAAATATATCATGAAATAATGAAACTGTTTGGAGACAGGGATATTAAAATTAATTTTATTTCTCACGAAAAATTTAAAGAAGCTGTAAAAAAATCAAAAGCAGTTATCAGGACAGGAGAATTTACTCCTTATGCTAATATTATATTACAGTCGGGAGTAGTATTTTAAATGGAGGTTTCTGATGAAAGAAAAATTATTGGAACTAAAGGGTGTAACTAAGACTTTTCCTGGAGTTATTGCTTTAGATAATGTTGATTTCAGAGTTTACAAAGGCAGAATAATGGCTTTAGCAGGAGAAAATGGTGCAGGAAAATCAACTTTAATGAAAGTGATAACAGGAATTTATACTAAAGATAAGGGTGAGATTGTTTACAAAGGCAAAAATATTAACTTTTCAGGAATAACAGATTCAATAGAAGCAGGGATAGGTATAATCCATCAGGAATTAAATCTGCTGCCTGAATTAAGTATTATGGAAAATATATTTTTAGGACGGGAAATAGTCAACTCTATTGGAAAAATAGATTATAAGGTAATGAAAATGGAAACTTTGACAATATTGGAAAAACTGGGAGTGGATTATGATCCTTATACAAAAGTAGGAAAACTAAGTATTGCAGAGCAGCAAATGGTAGAAATAGCCAAAGTGCTGTCTCAGAATGCAAAGCTCATAATAATGGACGAGCCTACAGATGCGCTGACTGAAAAGGAAACAGAAAAATTGTTCAAGATAATAAAAGAATTAAAAGAGTCAGGTGCAGGCATAGTTTATATTTCTCACAGACTTAAAGAAATTTTTGAAATATGTGATGACATTACAATATTTAGGGATGGTAAATATATAGACGAGAAAGAAGTTTCAGACATAGATGAAAATCAGTTAATAGAATTAATGGTTGGAAGAAAACTTGAAAACTATTTTCCAAGAGATGAAATAGAATTAGGAGATGAAATTTTAGAAATAAAAAATATTTCTAATAAGTATGTACATGACGTGAGTTTTAAGCTGAAAAAAGGAGAAATTTTAGGAATTTCAGGACTAGTAGGTGCAGGAAGAACTGAACTTTGCAAGACGTTAATGGGAAGTATAAAAAAAGATTCAGGTGAAATTATTTTAAACAGAAAAAATCTAAAAATAAATTCTGAAGAAGAAGCGTTGAAACAGCATTTGTTTTACGTTTCCGAAGATAGAAAAAAAGATGGATTAATACTGGGAATGAGTGTAAAGGAGAATATGTCCCTGTCTGCAATAAGAAGATTTGAAAATAAGTTCCTAAAAATTAATTTTAAAAAAGAAGAGAAATTAGTAGACAGCTATATTTCAAAATTTAAAATTAAAACTCCAGGGATGGAACAGCTGATAAAAAATCTAAGTGGAGGAAATCAACAGAAGATAGCTATTGGAAAAGCTCTTATGACAGAACCTGAAATACTTATTCTTGATGAGCCTACAAGAGGGATAGATGTGGGAGCTAAAAGAGATATTTATCTGCTGATTAATGAATTGAAGAAAACAGGAATTTCAATTATACTTATTTCTTCTGAAATGCCTGAAATAATTGGATTAAGTGACAGAATACTTGTAATGTCCAATGGAAAAATCACTGCAGAATTTGACAGAAAGGAAGTTACACAGGAAAAATTGATGAAGGCGGCAGTCGTATCATTATAAAATTTCAAAGGAAAGGGGCTTACAAATGTATAAGTTAAAGGAAAAAATATTAAAAAATAAATCTCTAATAGGATTAATAATATTTTCAATTTTAATCAGTATTGTAAATCCGAGATTTTTAACAAGATTAAATTTACTGAATGTCTTTAGACAGACTTCTATAAATGCAATTATAGCAGTAGGTATGACATTAGTAATATTGACAGGAGGAATAGATCTTTCAGTAGGATCTATACTGGCATTAACAGGAGCCATTGGAGCTCTGCTTCTTCAAAATAAACTTCCAGGAATTGCAGTTATTCTGATCATAATAGCCTTAGGAGGAATTTTTGGATTTTTCAACGGAATAGTGGTATCAAAATTAAAATTACAGCCTTTTATTATTACGCTAGTGACAATGACTGTTCTTAGAGGATTTACATTGGTAACAACTAATGGGAAGCCTATAAAAATAGCAGAAAATTCAAAAATATTTGAAAGCATAGGAAACGGATATGTTTTAGGAATTCCTATTCCTGTAATATTGATGATAATAATATATCTGATAATGGGCTATATATTGAAAAATATGCGGTTTGGAAGATATATCTATGCTATTGGAGGAAATGAAGAAGCTACAAAACTTTCAGGAATAAATACTGTAAAATTTAAAACAATGGCATATATTTTAAGTGGTGTGTTTTCAGCGATTGCTGGAATAATAATTGCTTCAAGACTGTCATCGGCACAGCCTACAGCAGGGGACGGCTATGAACTGGATGCGATTGCGGCGGTAGTATTAGGAGGAACAAGCCTTTCAGGAGGAATAGGAACTGTAGGAGGGACATTGATAGGTGCGCTGATAATAGGGGTTTTATCTAATGCGCTTAACTTATTGAATGTTACGGCTTATTATCAGATGATAATAAAGGGACTGGTAATATTTATCGCTGTAATTATAGATATGAAATCAAATAAAAAATAAAATTTGGGAGGTATTTTTATGAAAAAAATAATTTTATCTGTTTTATTATTTGTATTGCTTTTTGCATGCGGAAATAAATCTGGAGGAAATGGGAAAAGTAAAAAAATTGGTGTAGTTCTTTCAACTCTTAATAATCCTTTTTTCGTTACGTTAAAGGAAGGGATTGAAGAAAAAGCAAAAGAACTGAATTATGAACTGATAATCATTGATTCACAGGATGATTCGGCTAAAGAATTATCAAGTGTTGAAGATTTGGTTACAAAAGGCGTGGATTTAATATTAATTAATCCTACAGATTCAGATGCAGTTGGAAATGCCATCAAAATAGCCAATGAGGCTAAAATTCCTGTAGTAACTCTAGATAGAGCGGCAAACAGCGGAGAAGTAGTAGCTCACGTTGCTTCTGACAATGTAAAGGGTGGAGAAATGGCAGGAAACTTTATTATTGAAAAATTAGGTGGAAAAGGAAAAGTAGTTGAATTGGAAGGTATTGCAGGAACAACAGCGGCAAGAGAACGTGGAGAAGGTTTTAATAAGGCTGTAAATGGAAAATTAGAAATAGTGGCAAAACAGACAGCAGACTTTGACAGAACGAAAGGGCTGTCAGTTATGGAAAATATATTGCAGGCACAGCCTGAAATACAGGCAGTTTTTGCCCATAATGATGAAATGGCATTAGGTGCTTTAAAAGCGATTGAAGCTTCTAAAAGAAATATTATTATTGTAGGATTTGATGCGATTGAAGATGCTGTAAAGGCAGTGCAGGATGGAAAACTGAGTGCAACAGTAGCTCAACAGCCTAAATTGATTGGAATTTTCGGAGTAGAAACAGCTTCAAAAATTTTAAATGGAGAAAAAGTTGAAAAAAATATTCCTGTTGAATTAAAATTAGTTACAAAATAAAAATTTGACAAACACACCGTTAAAATGTAAAATAGTATGAAATAAAAATGAAACGGTGGTACTATGAAAATACAGGATATAGCGAGACTGGCAAATGTTTCCGTTGCAACTGTCTCAAGAGTAATTAATAATAATGACAACGTAAGAGAAGAAACGAAGGAAAGAATAAATCGAATTATAAAGGAAAATAATTACTATCCTAACATAATTGCAAGAAATCTTTCTAAAAAGGAAAATAATACAATAGGGATAATAATTCCTGATATAAAAAACTTATATTTTGCAAGTATAATGGATGGAATAGTCAATGAAGCAAACAGAAGAAATTTAAATATTATTCTGGGATGTTCAAATGAAAACTTCGAATTACAGGCAAAATATATAGAATTATTCATAGAGCAGAGAGTTAAAGGGGTAATTATTGCAGTAACTCAGAATTCATACGATAAAATTGATTTTTTTGATCAGACATCTTCAAAAATACCATTAGTACTGATTGACAGAAAAATAGATAAACAGATGCCTGGAGTATTTTTTGAAAATTTTTATTCAGTTTACGGAGTTGTAGAAAAATTTATAAAACATGGAAAGAAAAAAATAGGATTTTTAGCGGGGCCTCAAACTATAAGTACAGCAAAGGAAAGATTAGATGGTTACAAAAAAGCCCTAAAAGATAATGGGATCAAGTATGACAAAAAATTAGTGCTTTATGGAGATTTTACGTTAGAAAGCGGCTATAATCTGGGAAAAGAAATTTTAGAAAGAGAAATAGATGCCATATATATTTCTAATAACTCAATGACATTAGGATTTTTAAAGGTTTTAAAAGAATTAAACATAAATTCTGAAAACATAAAGATTGCAACTTTTGAAGATAATGAAATCATAAGATTTATTGATGAGAAAATAGTGTCTTATAACATGCCTTTTTCAGAATTAGCTAAAAAAAGTATAGAAATATTGGAATCATTGCTGAAAAACGATACTTCAAATACAACAGTTGAAATAAACCTTTAAAAATACATAAATTACAACAGGTCTGTTCGATAACCAATTATATAAATTTGGAAATAATGAAATAAATATTATTCGCAAGGGATTGAACCCCCTTGCTTTGTTTTATTAAATTCTAAATATATATAGTTTCCAAATAAGTTTAATTACATAATCTGATATTTTTCTACATATTTTAACTTATGATTTATCCAATATTCTAACTGATTTTCAGCTTGATTTATACGGAATTCAAGATTATATTTTTTCATATCGACAAATAGAGAATCACCCTTTTGATAGATAGTTAAGTAATGCTTTCCTTTTTTATCCACGGCTACTATTTTTTCATTCTCAACTGAAAATGTGTATTGAATACTGTTATAATCACGATTTGGACTCCACACTAAACTTTTATCGCTAGTCATTTTTATATAAAATGCTGAATTCGTCGGAATAAACGCCAAGTTTAACCAATTTAGCCCTTTACTGTCAATTCCTCCAGAAATTCCCTTGTTCCCATAAGCAGTTATCTTGTATTCTCCTGTTCCTACATTTTTTACTCCTGCAAACACCATTCCTAGCGACTTTAGTTCAGCTTTTTCAAAATCCACGTTATCTTTATAGTTTAGAAAAAAATCATTTGCAGAATATTTTATAATTTTAGACTGATCCGTTATTTTTCCCTTTTTATTTATTTTTATAATTTTAAAATCTTTTTTCAAGGTATCAGATAAAAATTCATAAACATTGACTGCTGCATATCTCGAAGGCATAAAAGCCAGATAGTTTCCCACATTCAGCTGCACAGGATACTTATCTCCATTGCCTGTTATTATTCTGTAGCTTATATAATCTGGATTATTTGACATCCTGAATGAAAATTTTTCAAAATTGTTAAAATTTTCCTTATTTCCAGCATTTAATGTGAAACTTAACAAAGTTCCGATTAACAGCATAAATTTTAATAATATATTTTTTTTCATAAAAATCTCCTAAATTTTGATTTTAAAAATTTGTAAAAAAAGGAGTTAATTCAAAATTTAATTTGAAAAAACCCCTAAAAATTGTTTAATTATTTTTGATTTGCAATTATAGCAATTTCCACTCTTCTGTTTTGAGCTCTTCCAGCTTCTGTTGCATTACTTGCAATTGGCTGTCTGCTTCCATAACCACGTGAAGTTATTCTTGAGTTTGAAATACCTTGTGATTCAAGGTAAGATTCTACCGAACTTGCACGGTTTACAGATAATGGATTGTTAATCGCATCATTTCCTGTTGTATCTGTGTGTCCTGATACTATGATTGTTGAGTCAGGGTAAGTCTTTAGCACAGTTGCCACTGAATCCAGTGTATTTCTGAATTGCGGCTTGATTACATAGCTGTTTATGTCAAAAGTGATATTTTCAGGCGCTGTTAATTTGATTTCGCCTTCACCAGTTCTTTTTACATCTACACCTGTCCCTTTTAATTTATTTCTTAATTCTTTTTCCTGTCTGTCAAAAATATTTCCAATAGCCGCTCCAACTGCAGCCCCTCCAGCTGTACCAATTAATGTACCTTTTGTATCTTTTCCAATAGCCTGTCCAATTATAGCTCCTGTAGCTGCTCCAATTCCTGCACCGATTCCAGTTTTGCTAACCTTTCTCGTTCCATCAGTGGCAGTCGTGCAAGAAACTACTGTTAATAATGATAACAGAATAATTGCTAATACTTTTTTCATATTGACTCCTCCTTAATAAGAAAATATTTATTTTCAATATATTGTACTATATTATTCTATTATTTAAGTTTATTTTCACTTTGAAAATATTTTATCTTGAGGAATTAAATGTTTTAGTGAAAAAAATTGATAAATTTAAATTTTGAGTTATAATAATAATGAAATTTGAAATAATGTAAAGGGATGATGAAAATAATTTCATAGTTGGCTACAGGCTCTCACCTGAAGAAATTCACGGCAAAGAAATTGGTTATTTACTTGACGACAGCTTGTATTTAATCAATGAAGTAGTAAGATTGGGAGTAGACTGCATTTACACATCCCTTTAGGGAAATCGTGCCTATGCCAGCAAAGCCTATTTAGGAGAATGTAAGGGGCAATCAATTAATAAAGTTATAAAATCCATTATAGATGGACGTGCATTATTAATTGGAGCAGGAGACATAACTAGTGCTGATAAAATTTTGGAAGCTAGCGAATATTTAGATTTACTGGCATTAGCTTCATTAATAATAATAGATCCTGACACAAAAAATAAAATATCTGCTGGAAAAGAGAACGAGATAACACTAGATGTGGAAAATAGAATTGAAGATTTGGCATTTCCGAAAAACTTCCCGTCAATAGTGGTGGCAATGGAAGGAAATGGTTCTATTCCACAGAAAATATTAGATTTATTAAGAAAAATGAAATAAAAAAACTTAGGTTATCGAACAGGTCTAATATCGAAAATAAAAGAAGGATTTTTTTTAAGTAATAAAAATAAACACCGCACTTTTAATCTTTTTTGTATACAAGATTTTGAGTGCAGTTCAATTAAAATAGCTTCTAACTATTGACTTTGAAAAAATTTAAATATTAATATCTGGTGTATATTGTTCTAGTATCATAATTGATTTCAATGTCATATCCATTCAAATTTATATTTCTTACTTGTTTTGCAACATAATCAGCTTCTTCTCTTGTACGATATGAAAATTTTATATTTCTGTATCGCAATCCATTTATTCTACATAACGGATACGTTACTCTTACATACGCAAGATAATTCTCAGTATCCGCTTCTTTAATGCTGGTTACTTTTCCATTCTCGCAATAACCTGTAACATTTTCAAATGTTTTAGTTCCTGTTTCTTCAGCTTTGGTATAACTCAAAAATGAAATAGAAAAAGTTATTAATGCTAATAAGAATATTTTTTTCATTTTAAAATCTTCCTTTCTTTAATAATTTATTATTTTCCTTTGATTTTTATTATACCATAAAATTGTTATAAAGTCATATACAATATATATAAAAAAAATAGCTTTATTCAAGCACTTTAATATATTTAGATGTAGAAAAATAGAAAAAAAGATAAATTTAATTTTTAGAAAATAAAATTTTCATACAAAAAAACAGGAACAAATTCTATCCTGTCCCTGTTAAAATAATTTTATTATCTTTTTTCTCTTTCAATTCCTTCACATAACTCGTCTAAAGGATGAAAAATTCTTAAAATCCTGTTATCGTAATCTACTTGCATGCAAAATGATCCATCAGTATAATCTTCTCTTGATTTTAAATCAAAACCTCCACGTTTTGGAACAACAACTCTAGCTTCTCTTATCACTTTGATATTTTTATATCGTAAACCATTAATTCGACATAGCGAATATGTAGTTGTAATTCCTACATATGGAAGATCTTCTTCTCTATTTAAAATTTTTCCCCTTCCTTCACAATAGCCTGATTGAATTTCAATTGGTTCATCTTCAAAATCTGCCATTATTGTAAATGAACAAAGTAATATTGCTAATAAAAATAATATTTTT
Source organism: Leptotrichia sp. oral taxon 223 (assembly GCF_013394795.1). Taxonomy (NCBI): domain Bacteria; kingdom Fusobacteriati; phylum Fusobacteriota; class Fusobacteriia; order Fusobacteriales; family Leptotrichiaceae; genus Leptotrichia; species Leptotrichia sp. oral taxon 223. The sequence goes on along the minus strand of NZ_JABXYU010000001.1, from coordinate 475,521 downwards.
TTCATAGTAACCCATCCTTCCTAAGTTTATTTGTCTGATATTATTCCCCATTAAAATAATGGGTTTGCTAGAAAATAAATAACATATGTTTCTTATTTTTCAAATGGGGTTTAGTATTAATTTAAAATTTTAGCTTCTGAAACTAAAAATTAATAAAAGTGTAAAATTATGTGCAGTATAGAAGTGGTAAAATGTACCTGTATCTTGAATTCGTTTACCATAATTGATTTATTTAATCTTATAAATTTTAATAATAGTAATAGCTATCATAATTATAATCATAATCATAGTCACTATCATCATAATCGTAGTCGCCATCATCACAGCCGCAATCGTGATCATCGTCATAATCGCTGTCGCTATCATCATAATCATCATCATAGCTATCATTATCATAATAATAACTTTGATAATTGCTGTAATTCTGAGTATTGGTATTTTTTATAGCATATTTTAACTCATTTATAGCTTTATCTCTATATTTTATCCATCCAGCATTTACGTTTACTGACATTAGAGCCAGCATTCCTAATATTAAAATTTTATTTTTCATTTTTATTTTTTCCTTGTATAATATGGTTACATTATACAAGCTCCTTTCTTTTAAAGTTTTTAATCCATATTGTCATGCATTCTTGCAAATTCAATTAACCTGCCTTTTGTAAATTTTTGATAAGTTATTATTTCAATGTTTGCATCAGATCTTCCTCCCGTTCCAGGATTTCCACCTTCACTGTTATTTGAATTTTCTATTTTCTTTGTTCTGATTTTTAACCATTGCCTTTGTTCGTTTCTAAAATTCAAATTTTTATTTTCATAGATTTTCTATAATTTATAAAAATATTAGTAAAGTATTATGTTTTTCTTCGATATTCATTATACTATGAATTTTAAAAAAGTCAATATAATTAATATAATTACACGATTGTTCAAATCTAAATTTCTTTGATTTTTACAAACTCACATTTTATGCAGAATTGAATATAATTAAAAAATTTTTATATAAAAAAACAGATACAAGATACTATCCTGTCTCTGTTTTAAAATCAAATATAAAATAAATTAGAATGAAACACCAAGTCCTACACCAATATGAGAATTCTTATCCTTTGTATCATATCCACCATTTACTGTAAAATTAAAGTTTCCTGCTTCAAATCCTACTTTTACATTGCTCTTGAAATTTCCACGTCTTTCGTCTTTTGCGCCTTTTAAGTTGATTTTAGTGCTTGTATTCGTAAATTTAGCTTCGTTCACCTTGCTTTCAACTTTTCCTAGTTCATGTTCATAGCCAAGTCCTAAAGATGCTTTGAATTTTGTGTTTTCTGTAATTGGAGCGGAATATCCAACTTCAACTCCTGCAGATGGTTTTACAGAATAGTAATTGCTTCCTTTAACTTCCATATTTAAAGTTCCATCTTTTTCCTTAATTTTTGAAAATTTACCATAGCCAAGTTTTAGACCAGCGTAAGGTTTGACTGTAACATTTTCTCCAACTTGGAAAGTTTTTCCTAATTCGTTCTTGATTGCAAATCCGTAAGCATTGTAGTTAGCCTTGTTTTCATAAACATTATTTCCGATTACAAATCTTCTCTTCATATCATTTTTAGAAGCAAATCCATCTCCGCTTAAAGTCCATTCAAGATTATTTAAGTCAAATGTCTTGTAAGCACCTAATTTAAACATTGTTACATTTTCTTTTGATTTTCCATTGTCTTTAAATTTGAAGTTGTTAATAACTGTTCCAGCATAAATTCCCTGTTTTGCATCAGCATTATTGAATAAATATGAAATTCCGTAAGCTGAGCTGTTTGAATCTGCTAATTCTGGCGTTCTTGCCTCATGTTTATCCCTGTTAAAGAAAGTAGAAACATGATGTCCAGATTTATCAGCATTTTCTTTTTGTAAAGCAGAAAGTTTGTTGTCTAAAATATTATCAGTCTGTGCAATTCTTTGTTGAACATTGATATATTGACTTCCATTAATTTCACGGTAAGTTCTTGCCAACGCCTTTCTGTCGCTCAATGTATTTAAGTAATTGAATACTTGTTTGTCTTTTGAATCTGCCGCAGTTCCAGTATATTTTTCATCCAGCCCATTAGCCACTTCTGCAGTTGTTTCACTATCTGCAAATTTTGCATAGGATTGTTTTTTCAAAGTAACTTTTTCTATTTTGTTATTTTTAATTTCTGAATCAGCTTCCCATACTAAAGAACCAGTTTTTACATTCCAGTTTGCAATATTGCTTGATTGAATAGATTTGTTAAATAGATCAAGCACTTCATTTCCAACTGCTACTTCAGTAGCGTTAGTTTTTTCAGTAGCTTCTGCACCGATTAACAAGTCAGCACTTTGTAATCCTAAGTTTGAAAGACCTTCAATTGGTTTTGTTTTTCCTAATGTGTCTACGTAAACTCCCAAATCTCCGTTGATTGGTTTTGTTTTGCTTGAGAGAACTTTAATAGTTCTTGTGTTGTCTACACGGTCTCTTACGGCACCGCCACTAACTTCAATATCTCCATAATTCTTAATTATTCCGCCAGCAACAACAATTCCTGCACCGCCAGCAGATTCAATGTGGATTTTACCATTATTTGTAAATTCAGAATCTTTTCCAACAACTACACCGATTGCGTCTTTTGGAGTTCCAACAGTAGTTATTGTACCGCTGTTTGTACCTTTAGAACCATTTGCCAAGTACATTCCGATACCGCCATCCTTAGTGATGTTGATAGTTCCTTTGTTTTCTAAAGTATTTCCGTTGATTCCTGCCATACCGATTGAATCTTTACCGATTTCTATAATTCCGTTATTTATCATTTTTGCATTTGGATTATCGCTGTACATTCCCATACTTGGGTTGTTTCTATCAGATGAATCACCTATTCTGATTTTTCCTTTAGAACCATAATATTTTTGATTTTCTGCATTATAGGCACCATCTCCGCCAGCATAGATTCCAATTGACTTATCTCCATAAAGATTAATTTCACCAACACTTCCAATTACGTCTTGTGGAGTATCTGAAGCTGTAGGATCTTTCTTCTGGTTACGGACATTTGCCCACATTCCGATTACATTGGCTGCTGTACTTTCAATTTTTCCATTATTTAAATTTGCAATAAATCCTTTGTTGTCAAAGTAAGGCTTGTCCATATACATTCCTGTAGAATTTTCTCCGAGCAGAATATCTCCGTCGTTTCTTGCAGAATTGTGCGGAATAGGAGCAGAAGGTCCAAGCAGTCCGTAGTCAAATTCAGATTCTGCACTCCAGTAAATTGCAGCTGAATTTTTTCCAACTGAGATTGTTCCAAGGTTATTAAAGTTTGACGCAGTACCATATGCTCCGATTGAGTTGCTACCTTTCATATCGATAGTACCACGGTTATAGTTCACATCGTTTGGAACAAATTCATATTCAAATCCATACAGTCCTTTAATTCCAATTTGATTGTCTTTTGTTCCAGTAATTGTTTTACCAGAATTAATAGTGAAAGTAGAATTTGTAACATCTACTTTATTATACAAGTCGTTAGGATCATCCAAGTTTACATCCTTGTCTACAAAAAGTCTGGAATTATCAAATTTAACTAATTTATAGCCAGTACCATTAATTGTCGGCCTTTGATTTGCAGGAATTTTGGCAAGAAGATTTGAAACATCAGTTTTAGACAATTCTACCTCTACGCCTTTAAGTACGAATAAATACGAATTAGGTTCCATATTGAATGTCAATTTTTCAGCATTGTGTATAAGTTTTGTCAAGTAATGCTTAACAGCTTCCTGAGGATCCGTAAAAAAGTGTGTGTTTCCATTATAAACGCTGGTTCCTTCAAAAAATGCCATTGCTCCTCCACCTGCTTTTACATCCATTGTTGTTGAAGTAGCTATAGTAAGCGGTTTTGTAGCTGAACGGTTCAAGTAAAATCCAACTTCCCTGTCCTTGACTTCATAGTGAGTTTTGCTGGCAGTTTTAGGTGCGTCCAGTTTTTCTCCAGCAATTTTATATGCAAAAATGTCTAATTCTGAATTAGGAATTGCACTGAGATTTATTTTTGGAAATCTTGCATTTGTGCTTATTGACGGTGTTGCAGGATTTGGGGTTGCTGGGTTAGCTGGAGAACCTGGTGAAGTTGGATTGGTAACTGCTGGATTTCCAGAACCTTTACCATTTCCGCTTCCACTGTTTCTAATAGTTCCGCCAATGCCTGTTTTTAGGTTGCCCTTTCCATTATTGCTTGTACAGCTTAGCAAAGCAAGCAGGGAGATTGCAAGTAACATTAATTTTTTATTTTTTTTCATAGTAATCCTCTCCTTTAAAGAATATATATACCAAAATTTTATAACAGTAACTTAAATTCTGTTATTTGTTATATTCGGATTATAACTCATATTTTCAAAAAAAGTCAATAGTAAATTACATAAATTTTTAAAGTAATAAATTTTCTGTTTTTTTGAAAAAGAATTTGAAGATATTCAAACTGTCTAAAAAATTCAGAAAATAAAAAAAGCTGTCTTACATTTTAAATAAAACAGCTAGTTTTTGTATTTATTAATTTAAAATTTTAACTTCAGAAACAGAAATTAAAACAGGTGTAAAATGATGTCCTGTATGAGAATGATAAAATGAACCTGTAACTTGAATACGTTTACCATAAGCATTGCGTGATTTTAAATAGTTTATATGTTCTTCCAAGGGAGACATCTGGATTATGCTCTGACTGGTTTCTGTTTCGTTAAATTCGTCCCCTCCATTTGCTACTACTGTAATTGGCGAGCTTAACCTTAAAACATACGGTTTTTGAATTCCCGTTTCTGTTTCAAATTCCTTAATTCCAAAAGTTCCGACGATTGTAACTGGCTCATCATATTTGTATGTGGATTTATTAGGATTTTCAGGAACACGCTTTTGTTTATTTTCAGCATTTTTATCAGAAATCAAATCGCTTTCCAAAATCAGTTTCCATTCACCATTTACATTTTCAAAAACAAGATAGGAAGGATATTCTTTTGTACCTTTTTTAGTTGTAACTTCCTTGACAAATTCCGCTTTTGCCTGCTTATTGGAAATTTGTGTAACAGTAATATCTCCTTTTATTTTTTGCCCATAAACAGGATTATTTTCAAAAAATTTCTTCTGATCGGAAATATAGTACGTTTTAGTAACAGAGGATTGGTAATATTCAATTTTATCCCCTAAAATTTTTTCCAAAGTATCAAAGTCAGCATTACTTGAGGCTTCATTCCAGACATTAACCATTTTCTTGATTTATTAAATAGTTAAAAAAAATTTTTAAGTTTATAAAATTATTAGTATTTTTTCTATTACAAACATTATACTATGATTTTTATAAATGTCAAATCTCAGCTTTACTTAATTTTAAAGGAAGCAGCAAAGCGTTTTAGTAAATCCTTTTATAAAGTTGGAAATAAAAAACACTCAGAGAGCAGTTTTTTAAAGTTATTTCTCCAAGTGCCTTCTAATTTTATTTTTTACAAGAGTTTTCTATTACAAAGCAAGTCATTTTTTTTATTACAGCATCATTTTATAAATTGTTTATTAGTCAACAAATTCTGCATCTTCTAAGTATAAATTGTTATAGCCATTTCCATAAAATTCAACTGTGTAAGTATAGCCTTCTTCAAGCCTATCAAAAATACCATCTGTAAATGTGAAATATTTACCTGAATCTAAACTTCTGCATCTTGAATAGCTGGAATTAACATCTGTAACTCTGCATCGTACAACATATCTTGAAAATCCTAAAACTCCACACACTAAAAATATTCCTAAAACTAATTTTTTCATCTTAAATCACTCCTTATTTTTTATTTTTAATTTAGTAGGAAATATAATTGTTTTTATTATGTACTTCCTTTATTAATAGAATAAATGCTCTTAAAGTTCAATTGTAATAATTTAATTTTGTAATTATTTTTAGTAAAAATTTATTTTATTAATTTTATGGTAAATGACTTTCTTTGTTTTTGCGATCTAATTATACAACAAAAAAATTGATATGTCAACTATTTTTTTAAATATTTTATGTTTTTATTTATAGTAAATAAATAACCGTTATTTTTGAAAATCTTGATTAAAAAATGAATAAAAATTAAATTTGAAAACGTACTAAATTTTTTTTTAAAATCTAAATAAAAATCGTTTATATGGATAGTTAATGATAAAATTTAATTAAAGGATATTTTAATAGTTACATAGATTGTATAATAGCATAATCATGTAAAAAAATAACTTTAATTTCATGAATTTTTGATTTCTACTCTTTAAATGGGAAATAGTATAAATAATTTTCTCAATTTGATTTTTTTTCATTTTAAGTATATAATGTAAAATAAAAAACAGGAGAGAAAATGAAAATATACACTGCTCCAATGGCCGGAATTACTGATTATTCTTTTAGAAAAATACTTGAAAAATTTGAGCCTGACTTTTTGTTTACAGAAATGGTAAATGCGAATTTATTGAATCGTGAGGATGAAATTACTTTAAATGAGCTTTTGAAATGTGATAATAAGCAAAAAACTGGAACACAAATTTTTGGTGGAGATAAGGATGAGTTGGTTTCGGGAATTTTAAAGCTGAAAAATTTGGGATTTAGAAAAATTAATATAAATATGGGATGTCCACAGCCTAAGATTATAAAAAATGGAGCTGGCTCGGCACTTCTTGAAAACTATAACTTAGTTAATCAGGTTCTTTTGGAAACGCAAGATATTGGTGCTGAAATTTCAATAAAAATACGTGTTGGCTATAAGGATTTTGACAATCCTGAAATATTTTTAAATTTGGCAAATAAGCATAACCTTGATTTTATCTGTGTTCATGGACGGACTCAAAAACAAATGTATTCTGGAACTGCCAACTGGGAAATTGTTGAAAAACTAAGCAAAATGCCAAGAAATATACATTTTTTTGGAAACGGCGATTTATTTGAACCTTCCGAAATAAAACGAAGAATAACTCCGTGCAACCTTGACGGTATAATACTTTCACGTGGCATAATCGGTAATCCTTGGTTAATTTCACAAACAAGGGAATTTTTGCAGACTGGCAGAATAAACACAATTCAAACTTTTGATGAAACAAAATTACTTGTTTTGGAACATTTGCAAAATATCGTGAAAAATAAAGGAGAAAAGAAGGCTGTGCTTGAAATAAACAAATTTTTACGTCCATATTTCCAAAAATTCTGGGATAAAAATTTGGATAGAAATAGTGAAATTGCAGTAATTGAAAATTTTTATGATGAAAATTTAAAAAGTAAAATTGACAAAATTATTTTAGAAAAAGGAATTTTAGAAAAAATAAAGATGATTGAAATGCTGTAAACAAATTTTTAAATAAGTTTTTTTATTGAAATTCTTAATAAAAAAGGGTATAATCACAGTTAAGAATTAGCTGTGATTTTTTAAAGGAGAGTGTAAAAAATGATTTTTACAAATATGAATGATGAAGTGCAAAACAAAAGTTTGGCAAAGGATATTCAATTTTGCATTGAATTTGCGAAAAAAAATGAGAACAAAATTTTATCGCTTGTACATGGAAGTTATGATGTAGGATATAATGACATTAAAATGAATGTAGGAAAATATTTTACAAAAAGTGAAAATGAGAAATTTTGGGAAAGCCATAAAAAATATTTGGATGTACAAATTATGATTAATGGAACTGAAAAAGTTGCAATTAGTGATATTCGAAATATGGAAGTTAAGAGCTTTGATTCTGAAAAGGATTTGGTAATTCTGGAAGGTGAAAAAGCATTTGATGTAGTTATGAAAACTGGGGATGTGTTTGTATTTTTCCCAAATGATGTGCATAAGCCTGAACTTAATGTTTCCGAAAATGATAATTCTGGAAGTATAAGAAAGATTGTTACAAAGGTTGTTTTTAAAATTGAAATTTACAAAATGAATATTTAAAATATTGTTTATACTAAACCTTGTAAAAACAAATTAGAATCTATAATAGTTATGTTAACTGTAAAAAATGGTTTTAATTGATTTTTGCCGTTTAAATAGAAAATAGTAGTAATAAATAATAATATAGCCAATTTATAAAGATAAAAACTTGAAAAAATAAAAAAGGAGTTTAAAGATGAATTTTCCGGAACCATTAAAACAAGGAGATAAAGTGTTTTTAGTATGCACTTCTTCTCCTATTTTTGAGGAAGATATTGAAAAATGTAAGGAAGTTGTGAAAAACTTAGATTTTGAGCCAGTGTTAGGGGAGAGTCTTTTTGAGAATATTGGAGGATATATGGCGGGAACGCCTGAAATTAGGGCAAAAGATTTACATAGGGCTTTTTCTGATGGTGAAATTAAAGGGATTTTTTGTGTGAAGGGTGGATTTAGTGCTTCTCAGCTTTTGGATAAGCTGGATTATGAATTAATAAAGAAAAATCCTAAAGTTTTTGTGGGTTATAGCGATGTTACAAATTTGAGCATTGCTTTCAATCAGAAGTGTAATTTGGGAGTTTTTCATGGGCCTATGGTAAAATCAAATATGTTTAATGATTTTAATGAGTTTACAAAAAAATCTTTTTTTAATGCCTTGGATAAGAAAAAAGATGAAAAATGGTTATTTGAAAATCCAATAGATGAAAAAACTGGAGCAGAAAAAGAAACGTCACTTCTGTATAAAAAGGATTTTGAAAATAAAAAAATAAATGGTGAATTAACTGGTGGAAATCTTTCAATAATTGTTACAACTTTAGGAACAGATTATGAAATTGATACAAAAGGAAAAATATTTTTTATTGAGGAAATTGAAGAGGAAATCAGCAGGATTGACAGAATGATGACACATTTGAAATATGCTGGAAAATTTGAAGACTGTAATGCGGTTTTACTTGGAAATTTTGCAGGCTGTGAGAATACTTATGGAGAAAATTATGAGTTAATGGACTTTTTAAAAGATTTTTTCAAGGATTATGAAAAGCCTGTAATTTATGGACTTGAAAGTGGACATGAAAAGCCTGATTTGGTAACAATGCCGATGGGAGCAAAATGTACTTTGAAGATTAATGAAAATAAGAATGAAATTTATTTTGAAAAATAGAAGTAAAATTTTATAACAATTAAGTTGAAAGCCTTGTTAAAAAAATCAAATCTAATTTTTAAGAATTTGTCTTAAAGACTTTTATAATTTTATTTCATAAATTGCAATATTAATTGCGACATTTTACTAAATTTTTCTTATTTTAATTATATATTTTAATAGTTACATGGATTGTATAATAGAAAAAATAACTTTAGTTTCATAAACTTTTTGTTTATATTCTTTAAGCAGGAAATAGTATAAAATAAATTTACATAGAAAGAAGGAAAAAATCAATGTTTTTTGATATGCATGCAGATGTGTGGACGGATAATTTCTGGGAATATCAGAAGGGAAATAAGGACGTTATTAGAAATAAATACAAGGAAAAATTTTTGAAAGGAGGGCTTTCTGGAGGAATTTTTGTTATTTATTTGAATGTGAATGAAGTGGAGAATACTGAAGAATATTTTTTTGCAGATTTGCGAGCAATGACTGAGGAATTGTACCACGCAAGAGATTTGATAAAGGTTATAAAAGAGCCATCTGATTTTAAAATTTTTGAAAATTGGAAAAATGTTAAGGAAGAAGATAAAAAGTTTGGAATTATGCTTGGAATAGAAGGGCTTCCAGGGATTGGAGATAAACTTGATTATATTTATTTATTAAATCAGCTTGGTGTGCGACATATTGGAATGACTTGGAATGAAGCAAACGCTTTTGCAACAGGGCAGAGTGGAGATAAAAACAGGGGATTGACTTCACTTGGAATTGATGCTGTGAGAATAATCAATGAATTGGGAATCTTACTTGATGTTTCACATGCTAACGATAAAACATTCTGGGATATTGTCAAACATTCTAAAAAGCCTTTTTTTGCCTCACATTCAAATGCCAGAAGTCTTTGTCCGTCAATGAGGAACTTAACTGATGATCAAATTTTATGTATCGGTGAACGAGGGGGAATGGTTGGAATGAACAGTTATCACAATTTTGTCAGTCAAAATGAAAATGAAAAAAATCTGGAAATGCTTTTAAATCATCTGGAATATGTGGCTGAGAAAATTGGACTGGATAAAGTTGGATTTGGACTTGACTTTGCTGAATATTATACTCCAGAAGGAGAAGAGGTTGATGGACTTCTTGGTCTTCACGATGTTACAGAGTTAGGCAATGTAAAAAAAGCCTTGAAAAAAAGAGGATACTCTCAAAATGAGATTGAGATGGTAACTTATAAGAACTTTATTGATTTTTTTGGAAGAGTGAGAAATTTTAAATAAAAAGTGATAATAAAAACGGGGGAAAGAAAGGAATTTGATAGATGAATAATAAAAGAAAACCAATTATAGGGATTACTACTTCGCTGGAATTAAACCCAAATAGACTAAATGATCACAAGACGATAGTTTCTGTGGATTACAGCAAGGCGGTTATAAATGCTGGAGGAATACCATTTATTTTGCCAATAACAGAAAATATGGAAGTTATAAGGGAACAAATTCAGCTTCTGGACGGTCTTTTACTTTCTGGAGGAGGAGATCCTGATCCGATTTTATATGGAGAGAACTGTCTGCAGGAAGTTGGGAGTATTACACCAGAGCGGGATAAATTTGAGCTTGAAATTTTAGATGAGTTTATGAAAACTGGAAAGCCTATTTTTGGGATTTGTCGTGGATTGCAAATTGCAAATGTCTATTTTGGCGGAAGTTTGTATCAAGATGTAAAATATACGGGAACGACGATTAATCATATGCAAAAGTGGCTTCCTGACTTGCCTACACACGATATAAATATTGAAAAGGATAATATTTTATTTGAAATTTTTGGAGAAAAAACTAGAACAAACTCTTTCCATCATCAAATGATAAAAGATTTGGGAAATGGCTTGATTGCTATTGCAAAAGCAAACGATGGAATAGTAGAGGCTTTTCAAAACAAAAATCATAAATTCTTTTATGCAGTACAATGGCATCCTGAAATGATGGCAGTTCGTGGGAATGAGAAAATGCAGGAGATTTTTGACAAGTTTATTGAAAGTTGCGGGAAATAATTTAAATTTTAAATAAAAAAGTGAAAAACTAAAATTAATTAGTAATTCACTTTTTTTTGTTACATTTCAGATTTTCTATCTTAATACCATAAAAGATTGATTCCGTTTTCTTTACATTCCTTCACAATTTCAGGAGTCCAAACTGAGGCCTGAACTTCTCCAATGTGAGCTTTTTGCAATAAAAACATACAGATTCTTGACTGTCCGATTCCTCCACCGATTGTTAGTGGCAATTCATCGTTTAGAAGCATTTTGTGAAAATCAAGATTTTTTCTTTCTTCCAGATTTAACTCTTTTAATTGACGTTCTAGAGCGGCTTTGTCCACACGGATTCCCATTGATGATAATTCCAGCGATCTTTCAAGAACTGGATTCCACATAATCAAATCTCCATTTAATTCCCAATCATCATAATCTGGGGCACGGCCGTCGTGTCTTTGTCCTGAATTTAATACTTTTCCAATTTGCATAATAAATATTGCTCCATTTTCTTTTGAAAATTTGTCTTCCCTTTCGTTTGGAGTCAATTCAGGATATAAATTTTCCAGCTCTTGAGAAGTGATAAATGTTACTTCCTTTGGTAAAAATTTTTCAAATTTATCGAATTTGTCTGTCAATTCTTTTTCTGCATTTAAAAAGACTTGATATATTTTTTTTACAGTGTCCTTTAAAAAGTCAATATTTCTATCTTCTTTTGAAATAACTTTCTCCCAGTCCCACTGATCGACATAAATCGAATGTATATTGTCCAAATCCTCATCTCTTCTAATGGCATTCATATCTGTGTAAATCCCTTTTCCAGCTTCTACACCATACTGCTTTAATGCGATTCTTTTCCATTTTGCAAGCGAATGTACAATTTCCAATGTTACATCTGGCATTTCTTTTGTTTCAAAAGCCACAGGACGCTCAACACCGTTTAAGTTGTCATTAATCCCTGCCGTCTTTCTAACGAACATAGGTGCCGAAATTCTTGTTAAGTCCAACGCTTTTGCAAGCTCTTTTTCAAAACAGTCTTTTGCCGCTTTTATAGCGATTTCTGTTTCCATAATCCCGTATTTTGGATCATAATTTTTTGGAATTATAATACTTGACATATACTCTCCTTCTTTCACAGTTTTTTATTCTACCCGTAAATGTTATCAAAATTTTTATTTATTGTCAAATTTTTTATTTTTCTTAAAAAGAATATTTATAAATACTCAGATAAAAGATTTTTTTAACTTAAATTACAATATTAATTGTGCCAATTTTTTCTAAAACAACACCTCTTATCTTAAAGTTGAGAATGAAAGTACTGTTTTATCTATTTTCTGAATGTAATACAATAGAATCTGTTATTCCATAAAAAGTCTGTCTTCTTTTCTTTTACACTTTCAGGTATGCATTTCTGAATTTCACTTAAATCAAAATCTGTATTCCTGTAGTAATTTTTTGTAAAAATACTTTTCTTATATTGAGTTCCGATAAAATCTGCGGTTTCATCTGCTATCATTATTTTTGAACCAGGTTTTGATACACGGATCATTTCTTTTATAGCCAGAGCCTTATCAGTAAAAAAATTAATTCCTCCTACATGAAAAACAATATCAAAAGCATTGTCCTTAAAAGGTAAATCTTCTGCACAGCAATTTACTAATGTGAGGTTTGTTCTTTTTTTCCAGATTGAATGACATTTTTTTAACATACCACGGGAAATGTCTATACCTGTAAAATCTAAAGATTTTAAATCAACATTCTGTGGAATAAAATTTAAATCCTTTCCAGTGCCAATGGAAACATACAAAACAGAAATACCATTTTTCCATTCCAGATGTTCCATAAGATTTTTTCTCATTTCAGAAATTGTATTTCCATATCTGAGCAGTCCTATCCATTTTTCACCAAAATCATACCAGAATGATAATTTATCATACATATTCATATATTTTTCATTATCTCCTGCAAGATAATTTCCGTTTACATATGAAAATATTTTTCCATCTCCTTTTAAGCTTTCAATATTGATATTTTCTTTCAATTTTTTCAGAAATTTTTCCTCATTGGTTCTTATCATAGTGCTCTCCTTTAATTTTTTATTGTATAAATTAAATATATTTATAGTGAATTTTTTTTTAAATTAAGTAGATGATTACTATATAAATAAAAAAACAGATATTATTTTTAAATTTTGTTTTAAAACATTATGATTATATTATATATTATTTTTATCCTAAATTACAATATTAAATGATCAAACGAGCTGGGATTAGTGCATAACACTATCACCTAAACATTTAACTCATAAACATGTAAAGCATATAAGAATAACTGTTATTGCGATGTGAAAGGGACGATAACTGATACTCTTTATGCTTAAAAAAAGGAAAAATCTAAAATAAAATTACCCTTTTATTAATTTAACTGAATAATTAGATATAAATTGAAATTGTTTTAGTTTGTCAAATAAATATTAGGCTGTTTGTAATAAAAAAACTATTTAAGAATTTAGTAAGAAATCTTTTTTATATTATTTATAATATTTTCTATATCACTCATTAATAAAGATTGATTTTCTTCTGAATACATATGCGAAAAAAGAGAATTTAGATTTTCTTCAAAGTTTTCAGGCAAGATTTTGCATTGTTTCTTACAAAGTTGGATTAATCGTTTTTCACCAGGGTGTGTCACTTCATTAATCGCGAATAATAGATCAAAATATGAAGCTAGGAATTCTGTTATTCTATGGTTTATGCTGACAAAATCTTTTCTTGAAATTGCTTTTTTTATTTGTTTCGGATATGCTGGCATTGCAGAGTCTATTAATTCCAGCTGTCTTTTTATGATATTTTCTTTTAGTTGTTTTGGATAGTTTATGGTATATTTATTTTTGTATTTTTCAAGGGTTCCGTTTTTATCATATAAAATTTTGCAAGTAATTAGATTGTGCCACATGCAAGTTGTGTAGGAATTGTTTGGTTGGCATTCGATAACGACTCTTTCGATTCCTTTCATAAAATCTTCCATATTCCGATAGAGAATGTCAATTTCGATTCCATTGTTTAAGACACAATTGTCTTCGTATTCCCAAAAGCTGTTTCCAATTTCCATATGGCTGCAAAAATTTTTTAAAATGTTTTTTCTTTTTTCTTCGCTAATAGGGGAATTTATGTAAAGATACACGTCATAGTCTGATTTTTCATCATAATTTTCTCCAGCACGTGAACCTCCCAATGCGATTGCTTCAACTTCTTCCAATAAAGATAATTCTTTAAATAATTGTTCTACCATTTTTCCTCCTAAATTTTAAATTTTATAAATTTTAACTATGTGAATATTTGCATAGTAAAACTATTTTAAAACCAAGTTCACAAATTAATGACTTTCCTGCTCAAATTCTTGACTAGATTGATAGTGAACTACTCCCGCTTTTAGAAGCGGGAGCTTCTTGGGAAGTATCTGCTTTTGCTAGCCAAATATATTTACCAAGCTCTTCGGGTAGTTCCTACCCTGCTTCCTTTTATTTCCCTAATATTTCAACATCGCTTTTCCAATGTCTCTTATATTCAATGCCGCATTGTAATCTCTGTCAATTTCAATTCCACAGCACTCACATTTATAACTTCTTTCTGATAATTTCAGCTCTTCTTTAACGTTTCCACATTTACTACAAGTTTTCGACGATGGAAACCACTTATCTATCTTCAAAAATTGTTTCCCTGAAAATATCAGCTTATACTCAAGCATCCTCAAAAACATTCCCCATCCATTATCTCCTACACTTTTCCCAAAATTTAATGCCTGACTCATCCCTTTCATATTCAAATCCTCAACAACCACAGCATTATACGTTTCAGACAATTTTTTTGATAATTTATGTAAAAAATCTTTTCGACAATTTTTGATATACTCATGCAATTTTGATATTTTCTCTTTTTGTCTATACCAATTTTTAGAAAATTTTACTTTTCTCGATAATGATTTTTGTAATTTTTTCAATTTTTTCTCCAACATCTTAAAATATTTTGGATAATCAGCTCTTTGGTTTTCAGAACTGACAAATAATTCAGACATTGAAAAATCAAGTCCAATCACTTTATCATTACTTGGATTTTTTTGGATTTCTTTTTCAAATTCCGTCAAAATAAAAACATAGTAATTTCCATTACTGTTTGTTAGTGTTACCGACTTTATTCTATAATTCTTTGGTATTTCTCTATGATATTTCAATTTTACTCTTTTCAATTTTGGCAAAACCAAATATTTGTTTTCCTCTATTCGTATCGAATTGTTCACACAATTTGTCGTATAACTTTTAACATTATTCTTTTTAGATTTGAACCTTGGAAACTTTGCTCTCTTCTGGAAAAAATTCGTAAACGAGCGTTTTACATTTAATTGAGCATTTGCAAGTGCCAAACTATCTACTTCTTTCAAAAATTGATTTTCACTTTTCAAACTGGCAGGTGTAATTATTTTATTTTTTCCAGTTTCTTCATAAATTTTATTCGCAGTGTACAAAATTGTATTGTAAACAAAACGAACACATCCAAAAGTCTTGTTTATCAATAATTCTTGATCTTTATTTGGATAAATTCTGTATTTGAATGCTAAATTATATTTCATAAAATTACACCTCCTTTTGATTTTGAGTATTATTTTTAATTATTTCTTTAGAAATTTATCATTAAGATTTCTCTTCAATATTTTATACAAAAATTGTATCATAGACGTATCCTTTTTTCAATTTTTTTACAAAAAAAGCAATTCATCTCCCACTTGTAGAAAGCCTACGACTTCTTGCTGTCTTTTTGTTAAAAAAGTTCGAGTATATTTTATCACTAAATAGTTAATTTTTCTATAATTTTTTGGTTATCAAAAGTATTTAAAATTTATTTGAGAATCGTGCTTATTTTGTTTAAATCTGGAATTTGCTAAGTTTTATCAGTATAATATTATTTCCTATTTAAAGAAATGTGTTTAATCAGTTTCATTCCAAAAAAATCACGACATTCTATACTAAATTATAAAGATTATTATATTTAATACTAAACCCTTTTTGAAAATAGGAATAAATTTTTATAATAGAGTTGTTTGATAATTAATTCATAATCATTCAACTAAATTATTTTTTATTATTTTTTGGACATTTTATTAATAAATATTTTTTCATATTACTATGTTTTTTCTTTTTTATTTTCGTAGGATTGCTCATTGCCGCAAATCCTACAACCTATGGCTAGTCTACGACATTTTTCTGCACTGACAAAAAACTCGCTATGCTCAAACAGTTTTGCCAGCACAGAAAAATGCTCCGACGGATTAATTTATACTAAAATCTGTTTAAAAAGTAAAAATTATGTTTTAATCATTTGAAAATATTAAATAAGCAAAATTGTAAGGGCATGGCGTCTGATGCCCTTACGTTACAAAAAAATTGAATAAAAAAAAGTCATAATATTTATAAATAAAATTATAAAAGTCTTTAAGATGGATACTTAAGAATTAAATTTGATTTTTTAACAAAGTTATCAAATTAATTATTATAGAATTTTACTTCTATTTTTTAAATGAGATTTAGCATATTTATAGAAGTGAAAAAATAATTTGATTATCAAAATAAACAGTGGTATAATATTCATAAAGTTTGAAGTAAGTATAAAAAATCTTGAGTAAATTTAGCATAAAAAAAATCAATCATTAATTAAAGTAATAAAAAAGGCTGGATTATTTATCTTATTATTCATTTATTTTATTCTTCGATGTATATTTACTGGACAAAAATATATGTATGAGTTATAATAATATAAAAAATATATGATTGGAGAAATAAATGTGGATGTACATCATTTAAAAATTTTTTTTGAGGCGTGCAAGGAAAAGAGTTTTACTAAAGCTGCAAAAAATTTATTTATAAGTCAATCTGCGGTATCGATACAAATAAAAAAACTGGAAACAAAATTGGGAATCCAGCTTATTGAAAGAAATTCGAAAAATTTCAGGCTAACTTTTGCAGGAAAAGAGCTTTATCGGATGTCAAAGGATGTTTTTGACAAGATTTTACGGGTGGAAAAGGAAATGGAAAAAATTTCGCATTATGGCAAGGGTAAAATTTGCATAGGGGCGACTCATAATATTGGAGAGCCTGTGCTGCCTAGAATTATGGTGGAATTTAAAAAGCATAATCCCGAGATTGAATTTGACTTGTATATCAAAAACCGTGAGTCGCTTGTAAAGCATCTGAAGGAAGGAACAGTTGACGTTGCACTAATGGAGGAATATTTCATTGAGGATAAGGAAATAAAGGTTATTGAAACTGAGGAATATCCATTTGTTGTCGTAGCAGGTAAGGAAATATCAGATTACAGGGAACTGAAGGAAATGCAGCTGTTAAAGCGGGATACTGTGCTGACAAGCAAATATCTGGATTTGTTTGAAAAAATAATAGGATTTAATCTGGAAAACAGAATTGTCATAAATGGAAGCATTGAAACAATGAAAAATCTTATAAAAAGCGGGCTTGGGTTTGCAGTTCTTCCGTATTACAGCGTTTATGAAGAAATCGAAAAAGGCGCATTAAAAATTATTCATAACTTCGAAAAATCTGAAGATAAGTTCCAAATCGTCTATATTCGTGAAAATGGTGAAAAAACAGGAATTTCTAAATTTGTAAAATTTGTGAGAGATTATAAGATTACTCCAGCATTATTTTCAGTAAAAAATAAGTAATAATTTAAATAAATAATTTATAAATAAATTTTGGGAGGAAAATTATGTTAAAAGAAAATATAAGAAATTCGTATTTAACAGCTTTTGAAACTGTAAAGGCATTTGTAGAAAATGATGAAAATATTGAAAAGACAGAAAAAATATCGCAGGAATTGGCACAGGCTTATAAAAACGGCAAAAAATCAATGATTGCAGGAAATGGTGGAAGCAACTGTGATGCGATGCACTTTGCAGAAGAATTTACAGGAAGATTTAGAAAAGATAGAAAAGCATTGCCATCTATAAGTATTAGCGATTCTTCACATATTACATGTGTTGGAAATGATTACGGCTTTGACTTTATTTTTGCAAAAGGTGTGGAAGCATTCGGGCAGGAAGGTGATTTCTTCTTTGGAATCTCAACTTCAGGAAATTCCAAAAATATAATCGAGGCTGTAAAATCAGCTAAGGAAAGAAATTTGAAAACAGTGGCATTACTTGGAAAAGATGGGGGAAAATTGAAGGGAATGTGTGACTATGAATTTATAATTCCCGGTGAAACATCAGACAGAATTCAAGAAGTTCATATGATGATTCTGCATATCATAATTGAAGGTGTAGAAAGAGTTTTATTCCCTGAAAACTATTAAAAAGCAGTATTTATATAGCTATCGAATAGGCCTAAATAATTTAAAATAAAATCTAAAATTAATAGGCTAGACAATTAAGTAATTTTACTACAGTTTCATTTTTAATAAATAGTATTTTATAAGAAATTTAACAGTTTTAGGTGGTATACTTCGTATCGAAATAAATTTTGAGGAAAAGAGATGGTGTAAAAATGAAATTATTGAAAAAATCTATGCTAGTATTGTCTGTAATGACATTAATTGGAGGAATGAGCTTTGCTGCAACAGCCAAGAGAAGAACGGGTAAAAAACCTGCTGCAAGAAGAGTGGCTTCAGAATCATATACTTGCAGTTCTGAAAGAATAACAGTTTCATATCCGGCAACAAACGCTGCCAGAGTAGTGACTAAAGCAGGAAATGTTTATAACTTGAAAGTGGCAGTATCAGCCAGTGGAGCAAGATATGTTTCCAAAAATGGAAATATCGAATTCTTTAAAGGTGGAAAAGATGCTATTTATAGAGGGCCTAATGGCATTGAAAAATCTTGTAGAAGAAGATAATAAAGCTAATATTTAAATGAAAAACATAATTGACAGATCGGCTAAATTAGAAGATTTGAAAATTATGTTTTTTTTGCTATGTTAAAAGCGTAATTAAAGATGCGGATTTATTTCGGGATTTTCAATCTGAACTGTCACATGCTCTATTCCATATTCATTTTTTAGGAGTTTTACCACATTATTTACAATCTCGTAATCATTTACGCCATCATATTCGTCAAGCAAAATATGAAATGAAATGCTTATGTTCTCTTCTGAAATATTCCATAAATGAAATTCGTGAATATCCTTTATTTTATCAATTGTCAAAATTTTATTATAAATTTCGTTAATGTCTAGATTGTTTGGAACAGCTTCCATTAAAATAAAAAACGCCTCTTTTGCAATTTTTAGCCCTCCAGTGAAAATAACAACGCTGATAATCACACTTATTATTATGTCAAAAATAACAAGATTAGTTAATTTCAAAATAACTGCAGCAATTATGACTCCGACAGAATTTAATGTATCGCCTAAAAAATGCCACAAAGCACTTTTTACATTAAGATTCTTTTCTTTTTTCAAACTTCTCATAAGTACAAACATAAGTATGATATTAACTAGAAGTCCAATTACTGCAATTGTAAACATTGTAAAAAAATCAACATGTTCTGGATTGAAAAGCCGTTTTATAGCTTCAATAACTATTCCAACCGATATTATCATAAGAGCCAGTCCATTTATGAATGCAGAAATTATCTCGATTCTCAAAAATCCGTAAGTAAAATTTTTGTTTGGCTTTTTAGCTGAAAAAAATACTGCAATAATGCTGAATAAAAGTGCAACAACATCCGAAAACATATGAAATGAATCTGAAATAAGTGCAAGCGAACCGCTAAATATCCCGCCAAACAATTCAACTAAAGCAAAAAATAATGTCAGTAAAATTGAAGTTATCAAAGTTTTCTTTGATTGTGCCTGATATTTATAATGCTTTATATGATGATATTTAAAATCAATTTTTTCTTTATTCATCTTATCTTTCCTTCTTTCCTCTAAAAATATTTAATCTATTTTAATTATATAATAGGAGTTTTTTTATTTCAACAACATAATTTTATTTTATAGTAAAACTATTTTAAAATCTTAAAATTATTTTTAATATTGTTGCAGATTGCAATTTTGTATGGTAAACTTTTGTTAGAAATAATAAATTTAAAATTGAAATGTATTCAAATTATATTTTTGTAATACCAAAGTTAAGCAATAAATTTAAGATAAAGGAGAAATATAAAATGTCAAATATATTTGAAAAAAAAGTCAGAATAAACGAATTGACAAACTTGAGAAAAGAACTTATGCAGCAGGGGAATGTTGTGGAAGAGGTTAAAGTGTTAAAGGAATTAGCAGAACTTACAGAAGAGGTTTTTGGTGAGGAAAGTGATGAAAATATTAAAATTTTGAATGAAGTTGGGGGAACTCTTAAATATGTTGGGGAGTTTGACACAGCGAAAGATGCTTTGCTGAAGGCACAAGGCTTTATTGAGAAAAAGTACGGCAAAGACAGTATTCCATATGCGACTTGCAGCCTTAACCTAGCCGAAGTTTACAGATTTATGAAAAAATATGATGAAACTGAAGATATGTACCTTAATACTATGAAAATTTATGAAAATAATAATTTGCAAAATGACTATGTTTATGCGAGCGTGTGCAATAATTTGGCTTTATTTTATCAGGAGCTTGAAAGATACGAGGAAGCGATTGAATTACAGGAAAAAAGTCTAAGGGTACTGGAAAAAGTTGGAGAAAATCCTATTCAGTATGCGATTACATTAAGCAATCTTGTACAGCCTTACTTGAAAGTAAAAAACAAAGAAAAAGCAGAGGAATACTTGCAAAAATCACTGGAACTAATCGAAAAGGAAGTTGGAAAAACTCATAATTTGTATGCGGCAGTTCTGAATAATATGGCGACTTTTTATTTTGCAGAAAATGAATATGAAAAAGCATTGGAATTATTTGAGGAAAGTTCTGAAATTTGTGAAAAGACGTTTGGTAAAGAAAGCAATAATTACAAAAATATTTTGGAAAATATTGAAGTTGTGAAGGAAAAAATGGTTTAGATTTTTGGAAGAAGGAGAAAAAATGGATTCAAATAAAATAAAAGGACTGGAACTTTCAAAAAAATATTTTGAAGAAGTTTATCTGCCAGTTATAAAAAGTGAATTTCTAGAAGTTTTTGAAAAAATGGCGGCTGGACTTGCGGGAGAAGGTTCAGAGTGTTTTGGGTTCGATGATGAAATTTCGCAGGATCATGATTTTGGGCCGTCCTGCTGTATTTGGCTAAGTTCAGAAGATTATGAAAAATATGGACTAAATTTGCAAAAAAGGCTTAATGAATTGCCGAAGGAGTTTTTGGGATTTAGAGCATTGAATGTGAGTGAATTTGGAGATGGACGGCGTGGTGTCCTTAATATGGAAGACTGGTTTTTTAAATTTTTGGGGGATGTAAAGGCGCCTGAGAATTTGTATGATTGGCGGTTAATTCCAGAAGAATTGCTAGCAACGGCGGTTAATGGAGAAATTTTTATGGATAATTTAGGACAATTTACAAAAATTAGAAATGATTTAAAAAAATATTTTCCAGAAGATATACGGCTTAATAAAATTGCCACAAGATGTATGAAAATGGCACAATCTGGGCAGTATAACTATTTGCGGTGCATGAAAAGGAATGAAATTGTGGCAGCAAGGCTGGCAGAAACCGAATTTATAAATGAGGCAATACATATGATTTTTTTATTAAATAAAAAATATAAACTTTTTTATAAATGGATGCCAAGAGCCTTAAAAAACTTGAAAACCTTGGGAGAAAAAACTTATTTTCTAATTGAAGAACTGGTAAAATTGCCAACTGGTGCAGTTAATCGGAAATTTCAAATTATTGAAGAAATAAGTGCTAATGTAATTTTGGAAATGAAAAATCAAGATATTGTTCCAAGACAATTAACAAGCGACTTTTTACAGGATTATGGGTCTTTTGTGCAAAATAAAATTGAAGATGAAAAATTAAGGAACTGGAATCCTGCGATGGATTAAAATAGAAAATTTAAAAAACAATCGACAAAATTAAAGAATATTGGATTTTAAAATAGGAGAATTGAAAATGGAAAGAGAAATTAGTAAAAAAGAAAGTTTTATTAGACAAATTTTAAAAAGGGAATGGGAATTTTTTCAAAATGTGCATCATACGGAAGGAAGGGCAGAATGTCAGGATAATCCGCAGGAATTTGAAATTATGAGAAGAAGCCAATGGGAAACATTGCCTGATGAAATTCTGGAAAGTTATTTGGAAGACTTGATTTTGGCAAAACATCGTGGCGAAAACATTGTTCAGGATAAATATGCCAGAATGATGAAATACAGTTCGCCAAAGGAATATGAAATAATTAAGGGTTACTTGCCTGAAATCTCGCAGGAGAAAGAAGAATTGGTGCAAAAAATAGTAGAAATTTATTTGCATTGGGAAGAAGAAATAATAAAAAAATATCCAAAAGTTACTTCAAAAGGGCGCCCTTTATACTCAAAATATGACACACCAAACTATACTTCAATTGAAACTTACTTGAAGGGAGAATTATCATCATATTCAGTAAAAACATTGAAATTATATTATGAGTATATCCAAAGCTGTGTTACAAATAATGTAAACTTGGCAGAAAATAATTTGGAAAATATTGTACTGGAAAAAGGATATAAGACGATTGATGAAGCAGAGAAAAGTTTATAAAATTTGGAAAATAAAGTTGTTTAAAAAACGGGGAATAATTATTTAGTTAAGGAAAAGGGGAAATTTATGAATGCTGTGTCAGTAAAAGGAATTGTGAGTATAGATGGAAATTTTTTATTGAGGCAGAATGAAAGGAACGAATATGAACTGTTGGGAGGAAAGCTGGAAAAAAGTGATAGTGATTTGGAAAGCAGATTGAAACAAGAGTTTTTGGAAGAATCAGGAATAAAAGTGGATGTGGAAAAAGGATTGGAACCTTGTTTTTTAAGTGTGAATAATAAAAAAATATTGATTGTTCCTTATATTTGTAAAATAAAGTTTATTCCAGATATTTTGTTTGATGAAGATGGCGGAAAATTATTTTGGATAAACAAAGCAGAATTGGAAAATTTAAATATGCTAACAAGTTATCTTGATTCAATTAATCAGGTTTCTCCAAGAGATTCGGAAATAAAAATAAATGGAATAAAACATTTTTATGAAGATTATCAGTTTTCTATTTTTGTCAGAATTTTAAATCAAAATTGTGAAGCGATAGAAATAGTAGAAGTTGAAAATCAGATGCTTTTTGAGATAAAACAAAAATATGAAATTAAAAAAAATAATAAATTAGTATTCAATAACTGTGTTGTAGAAGGAAATAATCTGTATATTGATTATAGTTATAAGGTATAAAATTGTGGAAAAAGTTTCTTATTCATTGAATGAGGAATTTTTTTTGTAAATATATTTTTTATAAAAAATAATTTGATTTTTTCAAAAAATGATGTATAATAATATTAATTAAAAATTAAATTTTGTATAAAAATAGTTTTTTAAAAGGGGGAAAAATGAGAATAAAGGGGAATAACAAGGGGTTTACACTCATTGAGGTTTTATTATACATTTCGATTACGGCGATTTTATTTATGGTGGTTTCTGTGAATTTACAGAAACAGAGGCAGAATCAGGAGTTCGCAATTCAAAAGAGGAATATTAGCCAGTTTATCAGAAAAATTCAGCAGTATGCACAGCACAACAGGAAGGAATATGTGCTGGATTTTAAAATATCTGAAAAGACAGCTTATTTTCTAGACGAAAAAAATGGGAAAAAGGATATTGTTGATAAAATGAAGATTTCCAAAAACTTATCTTATATGACAAATAATTCTAATAAAAATGCTGATTTTAGAAGACGTACTACAAATGAAGGGAATTTTGAAAAAGGATTTTCCGTTTATTTGTTGGATAAAAAGGGAGAAAAAATTTATTACAGAATTTCTACAAACACAATAAATGCGGCGAAATATCCGATTATAAGTATTTACAGGGCTAAAAAGCCGATTAATCTTTCGGATGACTATTCAAAGGCTAACTTGTGGGAGGAGGAAATTTAGATGAAAAATGGGGGAAATGTTGAGAATAATACAACAACTGGACAAAATAATAAAAAAAGAGATTTTGAAAATATAAGATTTCGTAAAATTGTGAAAAAATCTAATAAAAATAAGAATTTGAAAAATTCTGGAAATACAAAAGTGAGTAAAAATAATAACAGTAGCAAAACTCAAGAAAATGTAAATAAATTTGAAAATAAGGAATTTGACAAATATATTTTGGAAATGCAAAAATTGAGGGAAAAAGAAGCTAGAAAAAAGCATATAAAATCTGAACTTTCACGCAAGAAACAAAATTTAGTAAAATTTTTTAATATGCAAGTTGGAATTGAAGAAGTGAAAAGAACTTGGCAATTTGGAATTTTAATTTTGGCAGGGATTTTTTTGTTTGCGTTTTATTTGAATTTTGTTACTTTTAAGGGGGAACTTTCTGGAGAAAATACACTTTATGTGAAAATTGATGGAAATCGTGGAAGTGTCTTGAAGGTTAATAACAAATATTTGAAAAACCAGGCGAGTATTGAGAATAAGAAGGGGCTTGAATATGGATTTTACCTTATGCGGTACAAAATTAGGAAAATTGTAAATAAAAATGGCAATATTAAGATTGAAGGGAAACTGCTGGGATATAAAGAATCACGATTAAATGGAGTCCGCAAATATATTTTGGAGATTTTTGATAATTTATTTATAACTGAAGAAAATTTGTATGCTTTTTCACGTGCTGCGGTTCTGGGAGAAAAGGCGGAGGTTTCTAAGGATATGAAGGATAAGTTTAAATACACGGGACTGGCTCATTTGATTGTAATTTCTGGGACTCATATAAGTCTGGTTGTTATTGGAATTGTGAAAATTTTGGATGGGCTGTCGCTAGGGTACAGGTTTAAGTATTTGATGGCACTTGTTGCACTCACTTTTTACTGTGCATTAATTGGATTCTCGCCAGGAATTTTACGTGCCTATATTATGGGAGCGATGATGATTTTGGCAAGGATTCTTTTTGAGCAGGAAGACAGTAAAAAATCCCTTCTGGTGTCGTTTATTGTTATAATTGTGCTAAATCCGTATTCACTTTTTGATATTTCAATGCAGCTTTCGTATGCGGCAGTTGTGGCAATAATATTTGTAAATCCTGAATTTAAGAAAATTTATCAGGAAAAAATTTTGGATAAAATAAAAAACGAAGTTTTGAGAAATACTGTAGATTTGATATTTTTAAGTTTAACAATACAAATTACAAGTATTCCATTATTTTTTTATTATTTTGAAAAACTGCCTTTATTTTCGTTTTTATTAAATATTGTGGGAATACCAATCGGAACAGTTGTTATACAATGTTTATTTTTTATTGTGCTTCTAAATATTTTTAAATTATCTTTATTTAACAGCTCGATTGTTTTTGTTACAGAAATTATTTTTAAGGCTTTTGAAGGATTTATTTACGCTGGGAGCAAAATTCCGCTTTTGCAGCTTAATATTAACGGGAAAGCACCATTATGGACGGTTTTTGCATATTATGGAATGTTATTTTTTATAACATTTTTTATAATGCCGTTGTTTACTGCAAAAATTGATATGTACTCAAGCTCCTTTAATACTGAAACAATAAAATAATTTTGGAAATTGATTTTAAAATATCATTACTATAAATGAAAATTATAATGATAAACATATTTTATAACTTTCTGTTTCGTGGTATAATAAAAAATAATAAAATTTGAAAGGAATATAAAGTATGAGTTTATCAAATTGTCCTAAATGTGGATCCGAATATGTTTATGAGGATGGAAATATGCTAGTTTGTCCAGAATGCTTTTACGAATGGGCTGAAAATGGAGAAGAAAGCGATGATGAAAACGTTGTAAAAGATTCAAACGGAAATATTTTGCAGGATGGGGACAGCGTTACAATTATTAAGGATTTGAAAGTAAAAGGTGCATCATCAGACTTGAAAAGAGGAACAAAAGTTAAAAATATAAGATTAATTGACGATGGGATTCATAATATCGACTGTAAAATAGATGGTTTTGGAGCGATGAAACTGAAATCGGAATTTGTGAAAAAAATATAAAAAACAGAATTGGAGAAAGAATGAAGTCAGGATTTATAACAATTGTTGGACGTCCAAATGTTGGGAAGTCTACGCTTATGAATAAGCTTGTGAAAGAAAAGGTTGCGATTGTGTCGGATAAGGCTGGGACGACTAGAGATCAGATAAAAGGGATTGTAAATATTGGAGAGAATCAGTTTATATTTGTGGATACGCCGGGGATTCATAAGCCTAAGCATTTACTTGGGGAACATATGACTAATGTAGCGTTAGAGGCACTTGAAAATGTGGATTTGATAATGTTTATGCTGGATGGGACACAGGAAATTTCAACTGGGGATATGTTTGTTAATGAAAATGTGCGAAGTGTAAATACACCAATTGTACTTGTTATTAACAAAATTGATAAAATGACGGATGAGGAAATTGAGGAGAAGAAAAAGGAAATTCGTGAAAAATTGGGAGAGTTTGATGAAATAATAACTCTTACGGCGGAATATGCGATTGGGATTCATAAAATATTTGAAGTTGCCAAGAAATATTTGTCAAATGATGTATGGTTTTATCCAGAAGATTACTATACAGATTTACCAGTAAATAAAATCGTTGTGGAAACAGTCAGAGAGAAAATTTTACATCATACAAAAGATGAAATTCCGCATAGTGTAGCTGTGGAGATTATTAATGTAGAAACAAAGCCTACAATTAGAAAATATGATATAAATATTTATGTTGAAAGGGATAGTCAAAAAGGTATTATTATTGGAAAAGATGGGGCTATGCTTAAGAAAATTGGGATAGAGGCTAGACGTGAAATTGAGCATCTGATTGATTTGAAGGTTAATTTAAAATTGTGGGTAAAAGTTAAGAAGAAATGGAGAAAAAATAAGAAATTTCTTGATGAAATGGGTTATGGGAAATAATTTTATTTTTAGGTTATATTAAATAATTATAAAAATTGAATAATAACAATCTTTATATTAAACCCTATTTAAAAATAGGAATAAATTTTTATAATAAGGTTGTTTGATAACTAATTCATAATTATTCAACTAAGATTGTTTTTTATCCTTTGTTAGAAAAGATTGTAATAAATTCGTTATTTAAATGGGGGTTAGTATTACTATAGCAGGGGCTTGTCAGAAAGTAATAAAAAATAAAAAAATCAAAAATTGTATTATTTGAGAGTTTATAAACTTTTATAAATAACCAAAAGGTTTGTATTGAAAGGAGGAAAAATAGAGATGGATTTTAAGATACATTCAAAATTTAAGCCCACTGGAGATCAGCCTCAGGCTATCCAAAAAATTGTGGAAAACTTGGAAGATGGTATTACAGATCAGATTTTGCTTGGGGTTACGGGTTCGGGAAAGACATTTACAGTTGCGAATGTTATTGAAAAAATAAATCGTCCAGCTTTGATAATGGCACCGAATAAAACACTTGCAGCACAGCTTTACAATGAGTACAAGCAGTTTTTTCCTGAAAATGCTGTTGAATATTTTGTGTCTTATTATGATTATTACCAGCCTGAAGCGTATATTATGCAAACTGATACGTATATTGAAAAGGACTCTTCAATTAATGATGAGATTGATAAATTACGGCATGCAGCAACAGCAGCACTTTTGAATAGAAGAGATGTTATTATCGTGGCTTCGGTTTCGGCAATTTATGGATTGGGATCGCCAGAGGCATATAAAAAGAGATCGATTCCGATTGATGTGGAAACTGGGTTTGAGAGAAATGAGCTTATAAAAAGGCTGATTTCACTTAGATATGAGAGAAATGATATTGCTTTTGAGCGTGGAAAATTCCGTGTGAAAGGTGATATTCTTGATTTACATCCATCTTATCAGGATACAGGATACCGTTTTGAATTTTTTGGAGATGATTTGGAAAGCATTTCAGAGATTAATACGCTTACTGGACAGAAAATTAGAAATATAAAAAGAATCACAATAATGCCTGCAACTCACTATTTGACAAATGAAGATACAAAAGTGATGTTTGAGGCAATAAAAAAGGAAATGGAAGAAAGAGTGCATTTTTTCCAAAAGGAAGGAAAACTGCTGGAAGCACAGAGAATTGAGCAAAGGACAAAATATGACTTGGAAATGATTGAGGAAATTGGTTATTGTAAAGGTGTGGAAAACTATTCCAGATATTTGACTGGAAAAGGTGAAGGAGAAGCGCCTGATACGCTGATTGACTATTTTCCAGAGGATTTGGTTGTATTTTTGGATGAGTCGCACATTTCAGTTCCGCAGATAAATGGGATGTATAAGGGAGATAGGGCAAGAAAGCAGTCTTTAATTGACAATGGATTCAGGCTTCCAAGTGCTTACGACAACCGTCCATTAAAATTTGAGGAATTTTTTGAAAAAGTTCCGCAAGCTGTGTATATTTCAGCCACTCCAAGCGATTATGAGCTGGAACATTCAAATGGTGAAGTTGTAGAGCAGCTTGTACGTCCAACAGGAATTGTAGAGCCAAGTATCGACATTCGAGAAACAAAAAATCAAATTGATGACTTGATGGATGAAATAAAAACAAGAACGGCAAGAAAAGAACGGATTTTAGTTACAACCTTGACAAAAAAAATGGCAGAAGAACTGACAGATTACTATTTGGAATATGGAATAAAAGTAAAATATATGCACTCTGACATTGACACGCTAGAAAGAACAGAGATAATAAGAGGCTTGAGGAAAGGTGAATTTGATGTTCTGGTTGGAATAAACTTGCTGCGGGAAGGGCTGGATATTCCAGAGGTTTCATTAGTAGCAATTTTGGAAGCAGACAAGGAAGGATATTTACGTTCCAGAAGATCTTTAATTCAGACAATGGGACGTGCTGCAAGAAACGTGGAAGGACACGTTATCCTATATGCTGACAGAATAACAGGTTCTATGCAGGAAGCCATTGACGAAGTAAACAGGCGGCGTGAAGTTCAGGAAAAATACAACTTGGAACACAACATTAATCCAAAATCAATCGTAAGAGAAATCGCAGAGTCGATTGTAGACTATGAAATTGAAAAAGAAAATGAAGCAAACAAAGCAATTAAGCAGTATAAGAGTGAAAAAGATGTGGAAAAGGAAATTAAGAAACTTGACAAGCAAATCAAGAAATTGGCAGAGGAACTTAATTTTGAGGAAGCTATTAAGTTGAGGGATAAAATGAATGAATTGAAGAAGTTGTTAATTGAACTGTAATTTTTATTTTTATAAGAAATATATATTTAAGAATTTTGGATTAATGATTTTTATTAATATTTGTTTTTTTCTTTCTTATAAAGCAAAGGGGAACAGTCGCCATCCCCTTTGCAAACCCGGCTTGTCTAAGAATTTTTTGGGAATAAAAACTAAACTCGCTTTTTAATAAGAGTTTTTGCTAACTCTTTAAACGGTTGTAATTTTAATCTTTTGAAAAAGCTCAAACAGTAGTTTTTATTCCCAAAAAATCACGACATTTTTAATTTAATTGTAGTATGCAGCTTAATTAATTTTTAATAAAAACTTTATTAAAAAATTATTTAAAATAAAGTATTGAAATTTTTGGTAGGAGTAATAAATTGAATAAAAACAAAAAAATAAAATTTCCAGATTGGATGTCGTTGTTTCCGTTTTTTATTTCACAATTAATATTGTATCCGATAGCTTTGTATACAAGAAAAGTAATAATAGAAATTAATAGTGCTAGTCCGATATTAGTATTTTTGCTTCATTTTTTGAATTGGCAATATTTTTTGTAATAACTTTGGCTTTGCCACTAATAGTGTTTTTTGTACTTGGGGTAATGTATGATTTTGAAATTAAAATGAAAAGTGTTTTTTATCTTTTGGGCAGTTTAATATTGATGTATATTTTTTTGATATTAATTTTCAATATGAAAGAATTGTTATTGTTAATAGGATGTTGTATTGCATTTGGATTGGGATTATTAGTAAAATAGTTTAAGAATAAAAAAGGGAGTTGATATGATGTTTATTTTGAAAATGTTGTTAGAAATAGTAATAATGCTTATTTTGTGTGTGATTTTAAATCTAATTTTTATGAAGAAAATTCTTAGAGTAAAAAATAAGAAGAAATTGCCTTTAAAAAAGGTAAAAACTGTTGTGTTTGATGTAAAAAAATTGAAGGAAGATGTGGCTATGCCGGCATTAAAGGGGAAAGAGAAATTATCGTATTATCAAATATTGCAAGGATTAAATAATCTTGCGGAAGATAAAAATATAAAAAAAGTGATTATTGATGTGGATAAGTTGAATTTGACACTTTCCCAGCTGGAAGAAATTTCTAAAATTTTTGATAAGATTAGGAAAAATAAGGAAGTAGTAGCGATAGGAACGCTTTTTGAGGAAAGTCGATATAGACAGGCTATGCTTGCTGATAAGATTTTTATGTTTGACACAAGGCAGTCAACTCTTATTTTTAGGGGATATTTACATAAGGAATTTTATTTGAAGTCGTTTCTGGAAAAGTTTGGGATAAGGATGAATGTGCTTCATATTGGTGATTATAAGGTGGCTGGAGAAAAATATAGCCATAACCAAATGTCAGAAGAGAAAAAGGAATCAATTAAAAATATAAAAGATAAAGTTTTTAAAGATTTTGTGGAATTGGTAAAAAGTAAAAGAGGGACTGATATTGAAAATGAGATATTGAGTGGAAATTTGATTTTTGCTGGGAAGAAAAAGGCTTTGGAATATAAATTGATTGACGGTGTTGCTGATTATGATGAGATTGGGATAAATTATAAGGAAGACACTGTTTCAATTGAAGATTACATTATAATGTCAAAAAATAAGAAGGAAAAGGCGAAAGATACAATTGCTGTGATAAATCTTGAGGGCGTTATTGATATGAAAAATCCCAACAAAAATATTACCTATGATAATGTTTGTGAAAAACTTGAGGAATTAAAAGAAATAAAGAATTTGAAAGGGTTAGTATTAAGAATAAATTCGCCTGGTGGAAGTGCTTTAGTTTCTGAAAAAATATACAAGAAATTAAAAAAATTGACTGTGCCGATATATGTTTCAATGGGAGATTTGTGTGCAAGTGGAGGTTATTACATTGCTACAACTGGAAAAAAATTATTTGCAAATAACTTCACTTTGACAGGTTCAATCGGTGTTGTGATGATGTATCCTGAAGTTGTAGGAACAATAAAAAAGTTAGATGTTAATTTGGAAGGATTTGGAAAGGGTGCTGGCTTTGATATGCTGAATCCATTTGAAGAATTAGGAGAAGATTCAAAAGAGAAATTAATCCATAATATGAATGAAGTTTATGGCGAGTTTAAGGAACATGTAATGGTAGCCAGAGGAATGAATGACGAGGAACTTGAAAAAATTGCACAAGGAAGAGTGTGGCTTGGAAGCGAAGCCAAAAATATCAATTTAGTTGATGAAATTGGAACTCTTGAAGATTGTATAAAATCAATGGCAAATGATTTGAGGTTAGATAAATATAAAGTAAAAACTGTGAAATTGACACAGACTTTGAAGGAAACTTTGTCAGATATAAAAATGCCGTTTGTATCTGAGGAAATTAGAGAAAAGGTTGAATTTTTACAAGGGAATATGAATAAGGTTTTGTATTATGAGAGTGATTTTCAACTGTAGGAAGTTTTTCAATTTGGAAAGAAATGAAACTGTTCAGTAATTATATAAATTTGGACATATAGTAAAACTGCCTTAAAACTGAACTCAGAAGCTATGACTATTTTACTCAAACCCTAGATTTTTATAATTTTTAACAGTTCTATTTTAAACGGGTTCGAGTATATAATGAAATAAATATTATTCGCAAGGGATTAAACACAATTGTTAAAGATAAAGTGTATTGAATTGTCAGACAAGTCTAATGAAGCAAAAATGCAGATTTTTAATAGAACCTTTTTAAAATTTAGATATTTTTATATTTTTATTATAATTTTAGCTAAAATATCTAAAAAATACTATATTTTTTGAATATGATAAACTTTATAAATTAAAAAATTTGAAAAATGTAAAATTTTCAATTATAAAAAATATAATTTTAGTGTTAACTTGAAAAAAACTTTATTTTTTTAGAAATATAAGGTATAATGTAATAAATATTTAAAAAATAGGAGTTTTTTTATGAATAATTATTTGGAATTGTCAAAATTATACTATCAAAAAGCTAATATTGAAGGAGAATTGAATAAAAGATTTGAAAATCCATGTGTTTATAAAACATCCTTATATATTTCGCCAATTTTACGAGGAGAAAGAGTTTCGGAGGAAGTGGAATTGTTTTTTTTACCAATAAAAAATGTATTAATGTTACAAGATGAAATAATCCAAAATAGTAGAGATATTTTAAATTTGTCTAACGAACTGCCTGAAGTGGCTTTAAATTATTGTGTAAGAGAAATTATGGTTAATGAAATAATAAAAAGTAATGGTATTGAAGGGGTTTATACAACAAAAAAAGATGTGTATGATAGCATGAATTCCAATAAAAAATATAGATTTTCAGGAATTGTAAAAAAATATAAGCAAATAACAGAAAATAAGATTGAAAAAATTAATTCAGCAGAAGAAATACGAAAAATATACGATGAAGTTTTTAGTGAAGAAATTATGATTAATCCAGAGAATCAATTAGATGGAAAATTATTTAGAAAAGGATTGGTTTATGTTACAGATTCCAGCATGAAAAATGTTCATTTAGGCGATTCAAATGAAGAACTGATACTGAAGCATATTCAAAATCTAATAATATTTATGAATAAAAAAGATATAAATTTCTTGTTAAAAGCGTGTATTACTCATTATTATTTTGAATACATTCATCCGTTTTATGATGGAAATGGACGATTTGGAAGACTGATTTTCTCAATGTATCTGGCAAGAAAATTAGATGTATTTACGGGATTGTCACTATCTTATGCAATTTTTTCTGAAAAGGAAAAATATTCAAAGTTATTTCTGAATACTTCAAATTCTAAAAATTTTGGTGAAATAACATTTTTTCTTATAGGCATGTTGGAACTAATAAAAAAAGGACAAGAAAGTATAATGAAAATGCTGGAAGATAAAATGGAGAAATTGAATTTTTCGAGAAATTATTTGAATAATCTTGATTTAAGCGATTTGGAGAAAGATATAATGTTTGTATATATTCAAAATCATATTTTTTCTAATTCTGATTTAGAAGATAAAGAATTATGTAAAATAATAAATATGAGCAGACCTACACTAAAAAATAATATAGAACAATTAATAAAAAAAGAATACTTGACAAAAATTTCTAAAAAACCAATAACACATGTTTTAAGTGACAAATTACAGAAAGTTATTGACTAAAAAAAATTAGTAGATATTGATTAAATTAATAAAGTTTAGATTTTAAAAATTAAAATTGAAAGAGGAGATAAAAAAATGAACAAAATATATTGTTACCCAAGATGCACAACTTGTAAAAAGGCTGTAAAATGGCTGGAAGAAAATGGGATTGATTACGAATATAAGCACATTGTGGAAGAAACACCATCGAAGGAAAATATTAAGAAATATTATAAAGAAAGTGGATTGCCGTTAAAAAGATTTTTTAATACAAGTGGAAATGTTTATAAAGAGCTGAACTTGAAGGAAAAATTGGCAGAGATGTCAGAAGATGAACAGTTTGAGCTACTTGCAAGCAATGGGATGGTGTTGAAAAGACCGCTTTTGGTAGGGAAAGATTTTGTGCTGGTTGGCTTTAAGGAAGCTGAGTGGATTGAGAAATTGAAATAAACTTGAAACCGTTTAGAATTTATGACTAAAGATTGAATAAATGTAGAGATTTGAAAATATAGCTATAATTTTTGAATTTGAAATATTTAGGATAAAAAGGTTTATTTTTAGAAAAAAGAATATTATTTTTAAAATTTTAAAAAATTGAAAAAATTTTTGTAATTGTATTGAAAATTAATGGAAAATATGATAAACTTAATAAGTTATTGAATAAGGGGATATTCCGCTTTTATTGTTGCTACCAGCTCTGGAATAAAATTTATAAGCAAAAAAAGTTTTTAAATTGGTGAGACTGGTATAGATAGAAAGAATATCTTAGAAAGAAGGGAGTGAATTTCTTGAAAGAGAAATTAATCGAATTAGTAGAAAAAGATTACTTGAAGGCTGACGTACCTCAATTTAAAGCAGGGGATACAGTTGCTGTTCACTACAAAGTCAAAGAGGGAAACAAAGAAAGAATACAGGTTTTTGAAGGTGTAGTTATTAGAATTTCTGGTGGAAGCGTTGCTAAAAACTTCACAGTTAGAAAAGTATCGCAAGGAATCGGTGTAGAAAGAATTATTCCTTTAAATTCTCCATTAGTAGAAAAAATCGAAGTTAAGAGAATTGGTAAAGTAAGAAGAGCTAAATTATACTACTTAAGAAACTTATCAGGAAAAGCTGCTAGAATTAAAGAAATTAGAAAGTAGCTTCAAGGCTAGCAAAATGCTAGCTTTTTATTTTTTATAAAAACTAACAATTTTAAAATTATAAATTAGGAGAGGAAAAATTATGAATATGTTATTATGGGGAGCATTTTATCTTGTTGCATCGTTATTTCTATTATTTTTCTTTTTTAAGGAAAAACAGGTTATTCATTGGATAAGAATGAAGGAAGATGAAATATTGCAAAAAGTGCCGCTTGGAAGAAATAATGGAAGTTTTACGGCGGGGAATATTTTAACAATAGTTGCGTTAATTATTACATCAGTGTTTTTTGTGATTGTAGATAAAACACCGGATTCTGATATTTTTATAAAAGTTTGGGGAATTTATGGAGTGTTTATTATAAATACAGTGTTTTATATTTTAAGAAAAGAGCATGAATGGATTTTTTTACTTAATCTTATAATGTTATTTCTGAGCAGATTAATGTTTAATATTATGGATATGAATTTTCATATTTACTTGGGAATAAATGTTATAATTTCATTGATTCTCATTTATTTATTTAAAGAACTGCCAAAAGAAAAAATTGATGAACAGACGATTTTAAAGGAAGCTGTACATGAAAATAAAAAATTGGAAAAAATATTGACAGAGGCAAAAGTAAAAAATGAAAATGCGGAAGAAATTTTCAAAAAAATATTTCCAAAGGAAAATATTACAGTGGAAGAAAGAATTGAAAGAGAAAAAAGAAAAAGAAGTACGTTTGGAAAAGCGCTTTCGAGAATTGACAACGCATTAATTGCAATTATTCTGGTAGGGCTTATACAAATGTTTTATATTGGAAATTACGTAATTCCAACAGGTTCAATGGAACCTACAATTAGAATTCAGGACAGAGTTTTCACAAATATGGTTAAGTACCATTTTTCATCACCAAAAGTCGGACATATAATAGCCTTTAAGGAACCGATGGAAAATAAACTGATGTTTACAAAGAGAATAGTCGGGGCGGCTGGAGATACTTTACAAATTGCAAAAGGGAAGATGACTATAACGGAATTTAAAATTGCAAACATTGACAAGGAACCAAGAGATCCTGAATATAATGGCGATAAAAAGCACGATAAACTTGAAGAAGCAAGATATGAGAAAGAATTAAAAGAATATCGTGATCGTGAGGTTCAAGAAGTTGGTGGAGCAATGATAATAAATGGACAAGAATCAGAAATTTTAAAAAGAGTAACACCTCAAAAATTATATTTGCCTGAAGGAATACTTATGAATAATAAAATTTATATTCCGAAAAAAGGCGATAAAGTAAAGCTAGACAAAGTTATCGCAATTGATAAGAAATTTTATGAAACAGTAAAAGGCGGCTTGGTTGCAGAAACTGACTGGAAAAGTTATTACGATGGAAAAGGTTATAAAAATTTGACTGGAAAAGAATTCCTGGAATTAATAAAAACAGATAAAAACTTTAAAGATATAATTGGGAGCAATGATATATACAAAGCTAATTTCAATGATGTATTAACTAACAAGTACTATACATTCACTCTAAAAGTGGAAGGCAGAGATGAAATGGTTATGCCGATTATGGACTTTAAGTATGATGATGAGTTGTTCAAAAGATTGTTAAATGGTGAAACTATAACGCTTGATAAGAATTATTACATGGCTATGGGAGATAACACTTCAAATAGCCAGGATACAAGATACTTTGGACTTGTAGCTGAACCTAGAATTAAAGGGGAATTGCTTGTGAGATGGTGGCCTTTAACTAGAATAGGGCTGTTATAATTTAGAAATTTTTGTAATATTTATAAAAATATTCGTGTTTTGATATTATGAATAAAAATTCGATAAAGTGAAAAAATGGAGAATAAAATGGAAAATATTGTGAGTGAATTGGTTAAAATTCATAATGAAAACTTTAAAAATAAAGTTGAGGATAAATATTTTTCTGAAATGATGTTAGGTGAGCAGTATGAGATATACTGCTTATTTAATTTTACGGGAGAAAATATTTTTGTGGAAAAATTAAAAAAAGAAGATAAAAATAAAACTTTAGAAAAAAGTCAAAAAGAAAAAACAGATTTGGGCAAAAATGAAAAAATTGAGAAAAATGTGTTGGGATATGTCGCATTTTATGGTACAATAGAGAGCATAGATATTTTTGAGGCAGCAATAAGAAAAGAATACCAGGGGCAAGGTTTTGGTGAAAAATTGTTAACTGAAAGTATGGAAAATTTAGTTAAAAATAACGAAAATGTGGAAATTAAAAACATAAATTTTTCAGAAAATAAATTTTTGCTGGAAGTTAATGAAAATAATATGAAAGCGCTAAAACTTTATAAAAAAATTGGATTTGAACAAATTTCTGTAAGAAAAAATTATTATGGAAATAATGAGAATGCAATAATAATGATGAAAATCATTTAGTTTTAGCATAAATAAAAGTAAGGGAGAAAAATGGGACAAAATAGTATTTCATTAGAATTAAAAAAACAGATAACACCAAGTATTTTTGTAATTGGACAGGAATATTATAATAAAAGTTTGGGGAATATAACTGCACTTTTTGCCGATGGGAACTTTATGACGGTGGAAGGGGAGTATAAGGAGAACAGCCTTTGCAAGACGTCGATTACAGTGGAACAGAAAAAAGGGGAATTTGTTGAGGCGAACTGTGATTGCATGTTTTTTAAGAGCAATAAGAAAAATTGCTGTAAACACATTGTAACTTTGGGAATGATGGCAGACCATTCTGAAAAAATTTCAAAGGTTATTGGGACTGATGAAATTGAAATGATGTTTGAAGACGATTTTGAGGAAGATAATAAAAAATTAGCCAAACTTAAGGAAAAAGAACAAAAGACTAAAGCTGAAAAAGCTGCTAAGCGAAATTTGGAAAACGATAATAAAAATAAATCAAGACAAAGAATAAAATTAAAAGATGAAAATATAAATATAAAAAAATTAGATAAATTAAGTGAAGTTTCTGAAAAAACAGGAAATATTGAAAATAATGAGTTGCAAAGTATTGATAAAAAAAGTAAGAATTTGGAAGCTAGATTTGAAATAATTGAAGGAAATGCTAAAAATACTGTAAAAGATGGGAATGTAAAAGTAGAGATGGATTTTCAAAATTTTCAGAAAATTAAAAATAATGAGGAAATAGTGGAAAATATTGAAAGTGTTTCTGAAAAAATCAATGAAATTTATAATTTACATTTGGAAAATCAGAACATTAAGGCGGAAGAACAGCAGGAAATGCGACTGGAAGTTGAAATTGACGAAGGAAGTTATAGCGACTATAAGTATGGATATGACTATAATCAGGAAAATACTGCCCGAGGATATATTTTACGGTTAAAAACTGGGTTAAAGAAAACTTACTATGTGAAGGATATTTTAAAATTTATTGAAGCGGTTGTAAAAGACAAGGAATATGAAGTAACTTCTAAAGTTACTTATAATCCAAAAACTTATTTTTTCAATGATATAAATAAAAAAATCATTCACGCAATTTACGAGTACAGCAAGGAAATTCAAAGCGTAATTGACAGCGGAATTAAGGACAAAAAAGGGCTAAAAGTGTATGAAATGCTCCTAAATAGGCTGCTTGCCGCTATGGAAAAAGGAAAGAGTCTGGCTCTTCTGGGAGAGCAGAAGCAGATAATGAATTCATATGAACCGTTATTTATACTGGAAAATGATAAAATTACAATGAGAAATATTGAAAAAATTTCTGAAAATAGTCCATTTTATACTTTTTCAAATGACACAACGAAAGTCTTTAAAATGGATAAAAATGAAATGAAGTTTTTTGAAAAATTTGATTTTTTAGATATGGAGCTGTTTAATCAGCTGTCTTGGGAGGAAAACCAAAAATTAAGAGCAGTTCTGGAGTATGAAAATATCAATGTTGCCGAATATATTGACGAGGACGGAAATATTGATATTTTTGTTACGGAAACGGATGAAAAGGAACTTGTAAAAATTAATTTGTCAAATACTGTATGTGCAGTTGAAAAAAATGGAAAATATTTTATTCCAAGAAAAAATGTCAGCTTATTTGAAGAGCTGAAAAAACTTGTGGAAAGCTATTCCTTTGTGAATATGGAATTGGCAGAAGGCACTTATAATGTGAATTATGAAGGATTGGGGAAAATTTCGGAATATATTGACAAAAAGTATGCAGACAAGGTAAAAATTCATCTGGATAACAAAATAAAAAATGCACGGAATATAGACGTTCATGTTGGAATAAAAAAGGCAGAAAACAATTTTTTGAATGTCAGCTTTGACATTGAGGGAATAAAGACGGAAGATGTAGAAATTGTGATGGAGGCAATTAAAAATGAGCAGAAATATATAACGCTTTCGAGCGGGGAACTTGTAAAAATTGCTAACAAAAGTATTGAAGAGTTGGTTGGAATTACAGATTCCGTTTCCAATCTGAAAGTTGGAGAAAATAAAATTTCTAAAATAAAGGCGCTGCAGCTTGCCCAAATTTCAAAAAACATTCAGGATGAACTTGTAAAAATGGATGAATTTAAGGATTTGTTTCATAAAATAAAAAATCGACAGGAAATGGAGCCGCATAATATAAATGCGCAATTATTTCCATATCAGAAATTAGGGTTTAACTGGCTGAAAGATATGTATGATATTGGATTTGGTGGGGTTCTGGCTGATGATATGGGACTTGGTAAGACTTTGCAGACAATTTCGTTGTTAAATGAGATTTATCAGGAAAATAGAGGTTTTTCGGCATTAATTATTGTTCCAAGTTCTCTATTGTACAACTGGAAGGAAGAAATTATCAAGTTTACAGGGATAAGTCCAACTCTGATTGAAGGAACGGCGGCTCAAAGGAAAGAGATTATTTCAAGAAGGTCAAAAGGATTTCTGATAACAACTTACCAGGCCTTGAGAAATGATATTGAAGAGTACAAAGGCAGGGATTTCGATGTAGTAGTGCTGGATGAGGCTCAAAATATAAAAACAACTACTTCTCAAATAAAAAAAGCCGTTATGAAAATCAACAGTAAAGTAAATTTCGCATTGACGGGAACCCCGGTAGAAAACAACATTCTGGAACTATGGTCAATCTTTGATTTCGTAATACCAGGATACTTGGACAATTTGACAAAATTTAAAAAAACTTACAAGGAAGCAATTGTAAATCCAAATTCTTCCAAAATACATAATTTACGTGAAATTATTGCTCCATTTTTACTGAGAAGAACAAAAAAGGAAGTGCTTACAGAATTGCCAGATAAAATTGAGTCGAATATAGTTGTAACATTGAGCAACGAGCAGAAACAGTTGTATATGTCGTATATAAAGCAAGCTAAAAGTGAAATGAAAAAATTTAACGAAAATGAAAATAATCGCATGAAAATATTGGCTATCTTGACAAAACTGCGTCAAATATGTAATTCTCCGAGTTTATTCAAGGAAGATTACAGGGGTGATGTGGCAAAACTCGAAGTGCTGCGTGACTTAATGCCGGATATTATCGAAAACGGGCATAGGCTATTAGTATTTTCGCAATTTGTAGGAACTTTGAAGGAAATTGAGAAAGAGCTTGCAAGCATGGGAATTGAGTATTTTTATATTGACGGAAGCGTAAAATCAAAGGAAAGAGTGGATATTTGCAATAAATTTAACGCTGGGGAGCGTCAAGTGGTTCTAATCTCGCTAAAAGCAGGAGGAACTGGATTAAACCTTGTTGGAGCAGATGTTGTAATTCATTATGATCCGTGGTGGAATATTGCTGTGGAAAATCAGGCGAGCGACAGGGCATACAGAATTGGACAGAAAAAAAGTGTGCAAGTTATAAAACTTGTGACAGAAGGCACAATTGAGGAAAAAATTATAAAAATTCAGGAAAATAAACGTAAGCTGAGTGAAAATCTGCTGGAAAGCAAGGACGGGGAAAAAGCGTTATTCGAGATGAGCGACAAGGAATTAATGGAATTATTGAGCTGAAATTGAAAATTTTAATTATTAATAAATTTTAGTTGCATTTTTCAAATTCATTTGGTATAATAATTCTAGAAAATAAATATGGAGGTGGCATTATAATGCTAGATAAAATTAAATCAATAGTAGTAGATCAATTAGGAGTAGACGAAGATCAAGTAACAGAAGATGCGTCTTTCGTTGATGATTTAGGAGCTGATTCATTAGACACAGTTGAGTTAATCATGGCTTTTGAAGAAGAGTTTGATATTGAAATTCCTGATGAAGATGCACAAAAAATTAAAACAGTTAAAGATGTAATTGAATATATTGAATCTAAACAATAGATAAAACTTTTGGGGGTGTTCCCCCTTTTTTATTGAAAAAAAAATGAAAAAATGTTAAAATAAAGTTATTGTAAAAAAGTTATTATTTAAAATAATAAAATAAATTAATATAATCTATTTCTAAATATTAATTAAAAGTTTTTTTTCATGTCATGTTATGGATTATTTTGATTAATAATTGTTTTTTCTTTTATATTTTTTAATTTCTTTTGACGTAAGGGCATCAGACGCCATGCTCTTTTTCGCAATAACAGTTACTTTAACATGTATAACTGGTTACTGCTTAGAGATAATGGCGAAACGTTCTACGAACTACCCCGCTTTACGCAAAACTTTTTTATAAAGAAAAAATAAAACTCGATTTTGAATCAAGGTTATTTTAACACCAATAAATGTTTATGATTTAAAATATACTCCAAAATCTCAAACAGTTATTTTTTCTTTAACGAAATTTTGCTTATTATTTTCAGTATCACAATTGTTGTAATTAAATTAAAGACGTCGTGATTGTAAAGGGAATGACGACTGATCCCCTTTACGTTTGAAAAAAGAAAAAATACAAAAATTAAAGAAAACCCCTTTTATTAATAACAATTTATTTTATAAAATTTAAAATTTGTATTTAGAATTAGAAAAAAATAAAAAATGAGAGGTGTATTAATGAGAAGAGTAGTTGTTACAGGAATAGGACTGGTAACACCATTAGGAACTGGAAAAGATAAGGCTTGGAAAAATTTGCTGGCTGGAGAATGTGGGATTGATAAAATTACGCAATTTGACAGTTCAGAGCATCCAGTGCATATTGCGGCGGAAGTAAAGGATTTTGTGCCAGAAAATTATATTGAGAAAAAAGAATTGAAAAAAATAGCCAGATTTTCTCAATTTGCGATTGCTGCATCAAAGGAAGCGCTGGAAGATGCAAAATTGGAAATTACAGATGAAAATGCGGACCGGATTGGAGTAATTATTGGTTCTGGAATTGGCGGGCTGGATGTAATTGAGCAGGAAGTGGAAAAACTCGTTACCAGAGGGCCTAAAAGAGTATCGCCATTTTACATTCCAGCGGCTATTTTAAATATGGCTTCGGGGAATACTTCAATTTATACAGGAGCAAAAGGGCCTAATAAAACAGTTGTTACAGCCTGTGCTTCAGGAACAAACTCAATTGGAGATGCTTTTCAGGCAATCTTATTAGGAAAGGCTGATGCAATGATAGCCGGAGGGACAGAAGCGACAGTAACTCCCTCAGGAATAGCAGGATTTGCAAACCTGAAGGCATTGTCAACTAACCCAGATCCTAAAACTGCATCACGTCCATTTACAGCGGATAGAGATGGATTTGTACTTGGAGAAGGTTCAGGAGTGCTAGTTCTGGAAGAGTTGGAGCACGCCAAAAAACGTGGAGCAAAAATTTATGCGGAAGTTGTCGGATATGGGGAAACAGGAGATGCCTTCCACATGACAGCGCCATCAGATGGCGGAGAAGGAGCGGCAAGAGCATTTAAGATGGCTTTGGAGCAGGGGAATATTAAGCCTGAGGAAGTTGGATATATCAATGCACATGGAACATCTACACCTGCGAATGATAAAAATGAAACTCAGGCGATAAAATCAGCATTTGGAGAGCATGCATACAAGCTTGCTGTAAGTTCTACGAAAGGTGCAACTGGACACTTGCTAGGTGGAGCGGGAGGAATTGAAGCGGCATTTCTGGCACTTGCAATTTCGGAAGGGATTATGCCGCCGACTATAAATTATGAAAACCCTGATCCGCTGTGTGATTTGGATTATGTACCAAATAAAGCAGTAAAACGGGATATTGAAGTAGGAATGTCAAGTTCGTTAGGATTTGGCGGACATAATGCGGTTTTAGCATTTAGAAAATATAAATAATAAAAATATTTGAAATGACTAAGGGGAGAATAGGTATTGATTTTCCCCTTAATTAAAGTGTAATAAGGTAAGCAATGAAAAATAAAGGAGGTGAAAAAATGGAAACAGGTGCAAATAGGGACGCTAAGGAATTGATGCAGAAAATAGGATATGAATTTAAAAATGAGGAATATTTGGAAGAAGCGTTGACACATAGATCCTATTCCAACGAAACGGAAAAAACTAGAAGATTTAACAATGAAAAGCTGGAATTTCTGGGAGATGCGGTGGCAAATCTTATAACGACAGAATATATCTACGATCTTTATGAGAAAAAAACGGAAGGAGAACTTGCCAAACTGAAAAGTAAAATTATAAGCGAGCCTGTGTTTTCCACTATTGCAAGTGATATGGAGCTGGGAGAATATTTGTATTTGAGCAATGGCGAGATTATGTCTGGCGGGAGAAATAGGAAATCTATCCTAGGTGATGCGTTTGAGGCGCTGATTGGTGCAATTTTTAAAGATTCAGATTATTATACTGCGAAAAATGTGGCATTAAAGCTTTTACTTAAAAAAATAAATAAGCTTGAGGAAATAGAGGGAACTGGTGACTATAAGACAGTTCTGCAGGAATTTGTTCAAGGAAAGTATAGAAAAATGCCAGAATACAAGCTACTTAATACGAAGGGTCCTGATCACGATAAAATTTTTGAAATTTCTGTAAGCTGGAATAATAAAATTTATGGAGTGGGAACCGGAAAAAGTAAAAAAGAAGCTGAGAAACATGCGGCAAAAGAAGCGTTAGCTAGATTGAAAAAATAAAAGCAGTAAAAATAGGAGAACAAGATGGTAAAAGTGGCATTGTATCCAGGAAGTTTTGATCCAGTAACGAAGGGACATATTGATATTATAAAACGTTCTTCAAATTTATTTGACAAGTTAATAATAGGAATTTTTAAAAATTCTACAAAATCAAAAGCCTGGTTTTCGGATGAAGAAAAAGTCGAAATGATAGAAGAAATTTTGAAAAAAGAAAATATTAATGCTGAAATAAAAATTTTTAACGGATTATTAGTTGATTTTATGTATAAGGAAAACGTAAATATTCTAATAAGAGGATTACGTGCTTTATCAGACTATGAATATGAACTGCAGTTTACCTTGACAAATAAGACGCTTTCAAAAAGTGAATTTGAAACTGTATTCCTGACTGCTTCGAGGGAATATCTGTATTTAAGTTCAAGTCTTGTGAAGGAAGTTGCATTAAATAAAGGGGACTTAAGCT
The DNA here is from genome assembly GCF_013394795.1 of Leptotrichia sp. oral taxon 223. Lineage (NCBI taxonomy): Bacteria > Fusobacteriati > Fusobacteriota > Fusobacteriia > Fusobacteriales > Leptotrichiaceae > Leptotrichia > Leptotrichia sp. oral taxon 223. The sequence goes on along the minus strand of NZ_JABXYU010000001.1, from coordinate 431,441 downwards.
TTTTTGTTACAGGGAATGTGGAAAAACGTTTGATTGAGAAGGTTAAGGAATTGGAAATTTAAAATTTATTATAAGCCAATAAAAAGGTAAAAAACATAATTTTGTTAAAAAAGTTTGGTAATATAAGACAAGTAAACAATAAAAGGGGAGCTCAAAATGGCTGTAAAAAAAGGAAAGACAAAATACATATGCTCAGAATGCGGCTACAGTTCGTTAAAATGGCTGGGAAAATGCCCTAACTGCGATTCGTGGGGAACGTTTGAAGAGGAAATCGACATAAAGAGCACTTTTAAAAATGTGGAATCAAAGGAAGTTTCGATTAGCAAAATAACGGAAATTAAAATAGAAAAGGAATTTCGGATGGTAACGCCTTTTGAGGAGTTTGACAGGGTGCTGGGAGGCGGACTGATAAAGGGGGAAGTTGTGCTGATTACTGGAAGCCCAGGGATTGGTAAATCGACTTTCCTGCTCCAGCTGTCACAGGAATATGCAAAAATTGGGAATGTATTCTATGTTTCTGGAGAAGAGTCGCCACGGCAGATAAAGCAGCGTGCAGAACGTGTCAATGTAAAAAGCGAAAACCTGTATATCCTGAATGATACTAACATTGAAAAAATCGAAAGCGTAATTTTAAAGGATAAGCCGAAAGTTGTTGTAATTGACTCAATTCAGACGCTTTATTCGGAAAATGTAAATTCCATTCCTGGAAGCGTGACGCAGATTCGGGAAACAACTTTAAAAATCATTGAAATCGCTAAAAAAAATGAAATTGCATTTTATATTGTGGGACACGTTACAAAAGATGGAAAACTGGCGGGGCCAAAATTGCTGGAACATATGGTGGATGCGGTGCTGCAAATTGAAGGGGAGGAAAACAGTTATTATAGAATTATCCGTTCGATAAAAAACCGTTATGGCTCCACAAATGAAATTTCAATTTTTGATATGAAGGAAAATGGAATTAGTGAAGTGAAGAATCCGTCTGAATTTTTTATAAGCGACAGGGATGAAAAAAATATCGGAAGCATTATTGTGCCGATTTTTGAAGGAAGTCGTGTATTTTTATTTGAAGTGCAGTCGTTACTGGGAACGCCAAATTTCGGAATGCCGAGACGGACTGTTGAAGGATATGACAAAACTCGTGTGGAAATATTGAGTGCAGTTTTATCACGTTCCTTGAAGGTGGATGTAAATTCAAAGGACATTTATATAAATATTCCAGGCGGAATTGACTTGAATGACAGAAGTTCTGACTTGGCGGTAGTTTTCTCGCTTCTGTCATCAGTAAAGGGAGTGCCGATAAGCCAGAAAATAGCCGCTATTGGTGAATTGGGATTACGTGGTGAAGTGAGAAAGGTTTCATTTATTAAAAATAGAGTAAATGAATTGGAAAAAATGGGATTTGCAGGAGTATACCTTCCAAAAAGCCATAAGGCAGACTTTGAGAAGGAAAAAACAAAGATAAAACTTAACTATATAAGCAACATAAATGAACTTGTCGAGAGGATAAGATAAGCCGACAGAGCAAAATAGGCGAAAGGATAATAAAATGGTAAAAAAGGTAGTGAACAAGAAGAAAATATTGGAGCACATATTTGAGAGAATAGCACCAGGAACAGCTTTGAGGGAAGCGATAGATAAAATTCAGGAAGCAAAGCTGGGAGCGTTGATTGTGCTTGGAAACCCTAGTGATTTGAAGGATGTAATGGGAGGCGGATTTGAACTGAATACAGTGTATTCGCCGCAGAAGGTTTATGAACTGTCTAAAATGGATGGCGGAATTATTTTGTCAGAGGATATAAAAACAATTTATGGGGCAAATATTCAATTGCAACCAAATTATTCGATAGAAACAGATGAAAGCGGAACAAGACATCAGGCGGCGCATAGAATTGCCCAGCAAAAAGGGAATCTAGTTGTAGCGGTTTCCGAAAGAAGAAATAAAATAACAGTATATTATGGAAAGTTTAGATATTTGCTAAATGAAATTGGAGATCTGCTGACAAAATCTTCACAGGCGATAACGGCTCTTGAAAAATATTCCCTTGCGATTGAAAAAAACCATGTAAATCTGTCCATTCTGGAATTTGACAATATGGTAACGCTTTATGATATTGTGGAATGTGTTAGAATGTACGGACTTCTTTTCAGAATGTCGGAAGAATTAATTGAATATATGGCAGAGCTTGGAAGTGAAGGGCGGCTCATAAAGATTCAGTATGAAGAGATCATGTTAAATAAAAATGAGAGCTTTGATGCCCTTATAAAGGATTATCAGGTAAGCAATGAAAAAGCTGAAAAAATTGGAGTGAGAGTAAAATCCTTAACGAAGGAGGAATTGCTGGATGATGAAAAAATCGTGTGTCTACTTGGATTTGATACAAATATCATAACTTTGGATGAAAAGATAGAGCCGCGTGGATACGGACTTTTGAGCAATATAACAAAAATAAGTAAAAAAGACAGGGAAGTTCTTGTAAAGGAATTTTCAAACGTTCAGTCAATCTTGATGTCAACTGCCTCAGACATTGCTAAAATAAAGGGAGTCAGCAAATACAAGGCTGAACACATTAATAAATCATTGAAGCGGATAAAAAACAAGGCGGCAATTGACAGGGAATAAATTATTAACTAAAACAATAAAAAAGTTAGAAAAACAGAAAAATAAAGAATATTAAGAAAGCAGGTAAAAATGGAAGATAAAAAAGTGACTGTTGGAGGGCAGGCTGTTGTGGAAGGGGTTATGATGAGAGGGCCTAAGGCTATTGCAACGGCTGTCCGTAAGCAGGATGGGAGTATTGTTTATAAAAAAATAACACTTACCGAGAAAAATAATAAATGGTTAAAAGTGCCTTTTGTGAGAGGAGTCATAGCGCTTTATGATGCAATGGTTGTTGGGACGAAGGAGCTTATTTTTGCATCAAATCAGGCTGGACTGGAAGAGGAGAAATTGACAGATAAACAGGTTGGATTTACTGTTATGACGTCGATTTTATTGGGAATTGCGGTATTTATGTGGCTACCGTCTGCTGTCGGAGGTTTTTTCTTTAAAGACGACATATTAAAGGCAAATATCGTTGAGGCTGCCATAAAATTAGTCCTTTTTCTGGGATATATTTATGGAATTTCGTTTTTAAAGGATATACAGCGGGTTTTTGAATATCATGGAGCAGAACACAAGAGCATTATGAACTATGAAATGAAAAAGGAATTGACACCAAAAAATGCAAAGGCATGTACACGATTTCATCCAAGATGCGGAACAAGCTTCCTTTTGCTTGTAATGTTCATAAGTATTCTTGTATTTTCGACAGTTGACTTGTTTTTCAAGGTTCCTTCAGGACATCTTACAATGATACTTTACAAGCTGGCGACAAGAATTCTATTTATACCGCTTGTTGCTGGACTTTCTTATGAAATACAGCGTTGGACAAGCTACCATCTGGACAACATTTTTGCAAAAATAATAGCTGTTCCAGGAATGTGGCTGCAAAAGATAACTACAAGCGAGCCTGATGAAAGCCAATTGGAAGTGGCAATTGTAGCTTTGAATGTGGCGTTAGGGAATGAAGTTACGAATGCGACGGAAGTTTTTGAATAAAAAATAAAAATATATTGCACTCTTATAAGGGGGTGCTTTTTTTGTGTTTTAACTTTTTAAGATTTAACTTGATTTATTATCATGAAAAAAGAAAGTTTTATATTTTATATCATAAATTTTACATAATCTATTTATATCTTCCATTAGTAAATACCAGTATTCTTTTTTATTCTTTGTATAGATATCCTGATATAGCTGATTATACTCGGGAAAATTTTTTGAAATAAAATCTAAAATAATTTTTTTGTATCTTCCTCTTAGATTTAAATTTTCAAAATAAATAAAATCGACTGTATCTTTACAGGTAGCAATAATTTCTTCCAATTGTGTAAGCATCGGAAAAATAGGAGATATAAATAAATACACGGGTATATTTTCTCCTTTAAGTTTTTTTAGAATTTCAATTCTGCTTTTAATGCTTCCTGCACAAGGTTCGATTTGCCTTCTTAAATTGTCATTCAATGTATTTAATGAAATTCCTACAGTAATATTTTTAATTTTTTTTAATAAATCAATATCTCTAAAAATCAGTAAAGATTTTGTTAAAATTTCTAAATGAATATGTTCATTATTTGCTTGAATGAAAAGTTTTAAAATATTTCTTGTAGATTTATACTTTATTTCATATGGATTATAAGGGTCTGTAACTGAACTCATTAATATTTTTTTATCACTATTTATTTTCTTAAGATATTTAACAAATTTTTCTTCATTAAACTTTTTAACATCTAAAAATTCTCCCCATTTTTCAGTATGGTTAGTAAATCTTTTCATAAATTCTGCATAACAGTAAATACAGCCATGGTTGCACCCAACATAGTTATTTATAACATAATCCGTATCTGGTAGTTTGGATTTAGTAATTATATTTTTTGAGACTATCTCCTTTATAATTATACTCATTTAGAATCACTCCGTTAAAATTTATATTTTTTCTTCTTTAAGTTTTTTTTATTCTTTCAACATTATTTATCATTTTCATCACCAGTATTATTATACCCTGATATTGGTCTTTATACAAGGTTGTCGAACAGGTCTATTATAAAATTATAGAGAAGGCTGGTTTTTTCCAGTCTTTTTTTTGCAAAAAAAATTAATCTAAATGAAAAAAAATAGAGTTTTTTTAAAAAAATTTAAGATAAGGAAATTATTATGTAACACAATGAAAAAGTAACTTTTTTGTAAAAATATTTATATAATTCTAATTTAAAACTAAATTTAAATATTTTAAGAAACTTTCTTGTATTTTTATTAAACTGTATTTTAATTTTATAATAAAAAACAAAAAAAAAAAAAAAATAGAAAAATAATTTAATAAGAAAAAAATAATTGACTTTTTGAAATTTTTTGGTAAAATAGTAATGTAATAAAGTTATGTGAAATCCTTTGAAGCTGAACTCGAAAACTATATTAAGTCCTGGATTTGATTAGTTTTTAGCAGTTCGCTTCTAAAAAAATTTGAGTAGATTTCACTAAAATCTTATTTTTATAAAATTATATTTTTAAAATTTATCTAGTCTTTAAAAATCTATGAGAAATAATTAGCATTTTATTAAAAAAATAGTTATTTTGTTTAAAAGTTAAATTATTTTGAATATGTTTAGGTAGTTTTAAAAATATAAATTATGTAGGATATTAAAACAAATAATATTTTTTAATAAAAAATCATTTTAAATCACTAAAAATCACTTATCCAAAATTGCTTTAAGATTATACGAGATATTGAATATATAGTTTTAATGCAATTTTATTATATTTGAAATATTATTTTTTTGTTTTATATCAATCATATAAAAAAGGAGATTTTTTAATTTTATGAATTAAAACTTTATTATCATGAAAAAATTCTTACAAGGAGATGTATTAAAATGACAAATAGCATCAGAAAAATAAAGCAGGATTTGCGAGCCTATGCAAAAAGATGTAAAGATGTGCATTATACAGAAGACCTGTTAATAACATTTTTAGTTACTGGAACTCTTTTTGTAACAAGCAATCTGTTCTCGGCTTCAGCAAATACAAGCATTGCAAGCCAAAAGCAGGCAATTTCTACATCAATTAAGACAATACATCAGCAAGTCAAAGCAACACGAAAAGAAAATGACAAATTACTAAAAAATACAAATCTTGAACTTATCCAGTTAATGGAACAAGGGGATCACGTTGTAAAATCTCCATGGAGCAGCTGGCAGTTTGGAATGAACTATATGTATAACGACTGGCACGGACACTACAAAGGACGTGGAGATAAGGAAGAAAAATATCCATATGAAGGGATATTTGAAAGAAGTTCAAATGTTTATGAAAGAACTGTATCGCCAGATAGTGATAAGTATTCGTTGCTTTCAAAAACAAGAGGTCTAAAATCAGCTACAGGATCAGCTGGCAACTATGGGATAGCAAGTACAAAGGTGGTAAAGGAACCAATAGTAGGATTTGAGGTAAACGCAGGAATTAATCCGAGATCAATAAATAAAGCACCTTTGACATTGGCACCACCGACAGCGTTGAAACCGGATGTGCCTGAGGCGATACAGTTTACACCGCCTACGCCGACAGTTCCGACGATAGCGAGTTCAAATGTGGAGATTACCACAGTAACATTGACAGATTATTGGAATGATGGTGGAACTGATGAAGTAGGAGGTGTAAGACGTGGTTATGGTAGTTATACTATGAATGAAATAAATCCAACTTCACTTGCAGGACATTATACTTTGGATAGTAATACAGAATCCGATCATGATCGCAAGAGATCAATAATTGCTGGTACCGCTCCAATACATCGTGCTGAGGCAGTGGCTGAATTTGTGACTCAAGGAGATTACACAATAGCTGGGGGAGTCACTATGGATATAAATAGCAATAGAAAAAGGGCTGTAACAATAGATTCATTCTATGGAAATCCCCATGGACTACTTAACCTTACTAGTAATGCAAATATAAATTTATTAGCCACTGAAACTGCAGGAATAGAAATTCAATCTGATAACAGTGTCAGTTCGAATTGGCCTCAACCATATAGTGATGCTAAGGTGTCCAATCCAGGACATGCTAATCCATATACGCGTATATCAGCTACAGCAACAAATAAAGGTACAATTATTGGGACAGCTAATCAACAAGTTGGAATGATATTTACTGATGAAGGTGGGACACTCGGTGGAGATGGAAGTGGTGCTACAAATGATAATAACATAATGTATACTTTAATAAATGGTAATGGGGGTAATATTACTATGAATGGAGACCAGTCCACAGGATTTGGATTGGGAGTTATAAGTGGATTTAATGTAAAAGCTATTAACGAAGGTACAATAACTTTGAACGGCCAACAAAGTTATGCTATAGGAGTAGGACTAACAGCTAGCAGTACAAGAACTCCAAACGGAAATATATGGCTAGGCGACGATACAGTTTTAGAAAATAATGGAACAATTAATGTAAATGGAAATAAATCAGGAGGATTTGCAATCCAAAGTTATGTTCCTAAGGTTGAAAATAATAATAAAATTGAAATTACTGGAAATGAATCTTTTGGAATGTATTCTAATGTGACAAATAATCCAGGTAGTAAAGCTGTAAAATTAACTAATACTACAAGTGGGACAATAACTATAAAAGGATCAGCAACCGGTTCAACAGGATTAAGAGTAGAACACAAAAATGATCAGGTTATAAATAGAGGTGTTGTAAACATAGAAAGTAGTGGAAATAATAATGTAGGACTTTATTCAACAGCCGGAAAAGTTATAAATGCCAGTAATGGTAGTGGTACCGATGCTGGAGTAAATATTAAAACCGGTGGAAATGCTGGTATGATGGTTGATGGTGATGTTAACGCAGTTGGAGAAAATAGTGGAACTATTAAAGGTGAAGTTGATGGAGTTATAGGATTTGTTGCTAAAGGTAAAGGTTCTGGTAGTTCAAATCAATCTAAAATAACTAATACTGGAAAATTAACAATAAAAGGTGGAGTAACTGCTGATAAGAAAGGGACTGCGGGTATAATTGCAACTAATGGTGGTTTAGTAGAATCAACTAATACTGCAGCTGATGGTGCAACGATAGATGTTAAAGGTAATAAGTCAGTAGGATTTTATTCTGATGGAAGTGGTTCATCAATACAAGCGGATGGATTTAATGTTACCGCTAGTGATGGTGCAGTAAACTTTATTGCATCAGATAATGGAAACATTTCTTTAGGTGGTAGTGGAAACTCTACTGCTGTTACGGGAGAAAAATCATTATTGTTCTATTTTGGTAATGGAACTAAGGCAACTGGTAAAGTATCTATAAGTGGTCCAGTAACTGCTACAATCAAAGGATCAAGTGATCCAACTAAGCGGGGAACTGCATTTCTTTATACAGCAAGTTCACCATACGCTCCATTTACTTCAGCTGATATAAGTACATGGGTAACTAACCATACTGGAAGTAATAAATTTAATAATTTAACTTTAAATACAGAAAAAGATTCCAGATTATTTATAGTAGATAATGCAACAATGAATCTTAGTGATACAGTAGCAAGTGGTTTAAAAACAACATTAACATTAAATCCCGCTTCAAATATTGATCCGGAAACAAAAACATTTATGTTGTACAAAGGTCTTTTGAATTTAAATCAGGATATAAATTTGGATAATGCTACAGATGCGTATAACCAAGTTGAGCTTTCAAGTTCTAAAATTAGCAATAAACAGTCTTACACAATGACAGGTACAAAAGCTGGACAAGTTGGAATGGCACAGGAAAATGCTGATGCAAATAGAGCTGTAGTAACTCTTTCTAATGAAGGAACTATGAACTTAAGTGGTGATAAATCTGTAGGAATGTACGCAAAACACGGTGTGATTAAAAATGAAGCAACTGGCGTAATGAATATGGGAACTAATTCGACTGCCCTTTATGGAGTGGGTGATTCAGAATTGACAAATGATGGAATAATAAATCTTGGAAGTGGTTCAACAGGACTGTATTCAGAAAGTACAGCAACACCATCAGCAGAAATGAAAAATACAGGAACAATAAAGAGTACACAGGCAAAAGCTATCGGTATGACATATAACGGTAACGGAACTGGAGCTACAACAGATACGAGAGTAACAAATTCAGGAACTGTTGATTTATCAGGTGATCAGTCAGTTGGTATTTATGGAATGGGACAAAATTATCAAATACTTAACAACGGAAAAGTAACAATAGGAGATTCTGCTAATTTATCTTCACCGAGTGTTGGCATATTTACAGATGTTTCAACTATTAGTATAAAAAATACTGGGGTTGTAAAAGCTGGAAATAATTCGATTGGAATATATGGTTACAATTCTGAAAATGCAGGTGATATAACTGTTGGAAATGCAGGAATCGGTATCTATTCTAAAGGTGGAGATGTAAACTTGACAGGCGGAACAATAAAGACTGGCTCTGAAGAAGCTGTTGGAGTTTACAGCGCAGGAACAGGACAAAAAATAACAAATACTGGAACAGCGTTTGATTTAGGAGAAAATTCATTTGGATTTGTAAATGTAGGTAGCGGAAATGAAATAAATTCAACTATTGCAAATGTAGGACTTGGAAAAGATAACGTATATGTTTATTCAAACGATGCCACAGGAAAAGTTATAAATACAACAAATATAACAACAAATGGAGATAGAAACTACGGAATTTACTCTGCGGGAACTGTAACTAACAGTGGAAATATTGATTTGACAAATGGACTTGGAAATGTCGGTGTTTACAGTATTAAAGGTGGTACAGCAACAAATACGGGTACAATCAATGTAGGCGCTTCTGACAGCAAACAAAACTTATTTTCAATAGGTATGGCTTCTGGATATAAGACATCAGATACAGGAACAGTGATAAATAAGGGTACAATCAATGTAAATGGTAAAGAAAGTATAGGTATGTATGCAAGCGGATCAGGAAGTCAGGCTATAAATGATACAGGAGCCACAATAAATCTTGGTGCAGACAACACTACAGGTATTTATGTTGACAATGGAGCTACTGCAATAAATAGAGGTACAATAACAACAGTTGGATCACCTACGAGAGCAATCGGTATTTATATGGGTAAAGATACAAAACTTCAAAATACTGGTACAATTAATATAAATTCTGATAGTGGGGCAGGAGTCTATCTGAAAGGTACAACAGTGGCTAACTATGGAAACATAACAGTATCTGGTGGTGCTAAGCATCATGAAGAATTTACGACACCAAAAACAGATAAGGTTGTAGGAGGAGTGAAAATTGATGCGCCTGCGGGAGCCTCAACTGCCACAATTACTTTAAATGGTGTACCTCAAACGCCAGTAGTTGTAAATACAATGGCAAAAAATCCAATATCTGTATCAGCATCCAGCATTGGATTATATGTAAACACTTCGGGTGTTGATTATACGAAATCAATCGATGGATTGGGTCAACTGACAAATAAAGCAGATTTGATTATTGGTACAGAAGCTACAGAAGTAACAAATAGTAAATATATTTTAGTAAATGATCCTAACATAATAAATCCATATAAGCAAGCTATGTTACAAAACAACAACGTAAAATGGAATGTTTATTCAGGTTCATTGACATGGATGGCAACACCAACATTGGATAAAACTAATAATTCAATAACAAGTCTGTATCTAGCTAAAATTCCATATACAAGTTGGGCTGGAAATGAAGGAACACCTGTAAATGGTACAGACACGTATAATTTTGCAGATGGGCTGGAACAAAGATATGGCGTAGAAGCCTTAGGTACAAGAGAACGTGAATTATTCCAAAAATTAAATGGAATAGGAAACAACGAGGAAGTATTGCTGTACCAAGCATTCGACGAAATGATGGGACACCAGTATGGAAACCTTCAACAAAGAATCAATGCAACTGGAAACATACTGGACAAGGAATTCAGATACTTGAAACATGACTGGAGAAATCCGTCTAAGCAAAACAACAAGATCAAAGTATTTGGTGCAAGAGATGAGTACAACACTGATACTGCTGGAATCATAGACTATACAAGTAACGCCTACGGTGTGGCTTACGTTCACGAAGATGAAAAAATCAAGATGGGTAACTCAAGCGGATGGTATGCAGGAGCTGTAACAAACAGATTCAAGTTTAAGGATATAGGACATTCAAGAGAAAATCAAACTCAGCTTAAAGCAGGAATCTTTAAGACAATGTCGCCTAAGAAAGATTACAATGGAGCATTGCAATGGACAATCGGCGGAGATGTATTCTTTGGAATTAATAATATGAAACGTAAATATCTGGTTGTAGACGATATATTCCAGGCAAAATCTGACTACAACTCTTATGGTGCGGCATTAAAGACAGACTTGGGATATGACATAAGAATGAGCGAAAGAACACATTTACGTCCATACGGAGCATTGAAGATGGAATACGGAAGATTCAATGACATCAAGGAAGACAGAGGGGAAATGAGACTGGAAGTAAAAGGGAACGACTACTTCTCAGTTAAGCCGGAAGTCGGAATGGAATTCAGATATGTACAGCCGCTTGCAGTGAGAACAAACCTGACAGTGGGATTGTCAGCCGCCTATGAAAACGAATTAGGCAAGATGGCAAGCAAGAACAACCAAGGAAGAGTAAGATACACAAGCGCAGACTGGTTTGGAATAAGAGGGGAAAAGGAAGACAGAAGAGGAAATGGTAAATTTGACTTGAATATCGGAGTTGATAACACAAGATTTGGAGTGACAGTAAATGGAGGATATGACACTAAAGGAAATAATGTAAGAGGTGGAATAGGATTCAGAGCTATTTACTAGGGCGAAGAATCATGGAAAAGTGAAGAACTTTAACACCTGAAAATGTAACAGATGTTTGAGTTAGAAGCTTAAAAAGAATGAAAGGACAGTGGAACTTAGGTTTTGCTGTTCTTTTTTCATAATTTTTTTAATATTATTTGACTTTTCTTCAAAATATAAATATAATGTGGTTAATAATAAAAAAGAGAGGAATTGAGGGGATATGATTAAAAAGGGAAAAAATGAGAAAATAGAAAAAAAGAAAAATTTGCCAGTTGGAATTGACAATTTTGAAGTAATGATACAAAATAATTACTATTATTTTGACAAAACTGGGCTAATTGAAGAAATTTTGGAAAGCGGGACGACAAGAATTCTGTTTACAAGGCCACGTCGATTTGGAAAATCGCTTAATATGTCGATGTTAAAATATTTTTTTGATGTGAAAAATAAAGATGAAAATAAAAAACTTTTTGAAAATCTAGAAATTTCTAAAAGTGAATATTTTGATAGACAAGGACAGAATCCAGTTATTTTTATCAGTTTTAAGGATTTTAAGGAAACAAACTGGGAAAATGGTTTCAACAGTATAAAAGAGGAAATAAAATCCTTATACAATGAATTCAGATTTTTGCGGGAAAAACTAGAAAAAAGTGATTTAATGGATTTTGATAATATATGGCTTAAAAAAAAGGAAGGTAATTACAGCCGTGCCTTATCAAACTTGTCGAGATATTTGTTTGAATACTATGGCAAGAAAGTTGTTTTACTAATTGATGAATATGATAAACCAATAATAAAGGCACATGCAAACGGCTATTATAATAATGTGATAAATTTTTTCAAGACTTTCTTTGAAAAGGCAGTAAAAGGAAATGATTATGCAGAAATCACGGTAATAACGGGAATTTTACGAATTGCTAAAGAAGGAATTTTTTCTGGGCTTAATAATTTGGAAGTTCATACCATATTAGAAAAAAAATATAATGAATATTTTGGAATCTTGGAAAATGATGTTGAAAATGCTTTAAAATATTATAATTTAGATTTTGAACTAGATGAAGTAAAAAATTGGTACAATGGATATTTGTTTGGAGATATAAATGTGTATAATCCATGGTCAATTATTAATTTTTTGAAATACAGGGATTTAAAAGCCCATTGGGTAAATACTTCAAGTAATGATGAAATTATGAATTATTTGGAAAATTCAGACGAGAAAATTATTTTTGAACTGGAGGAATTGCTTAGCCATAAGAGCATAAGGAAGGAAATTTATGATTTTGTGACGTTTCAGGATATAGACTATGCCTTGAACTTAAATAAAAACAATTATGGATTTGAAGTTAGGGAAAATGGGAGAAATTATGAAATTGAGCAGGATTATTTTATGAATGACTTCGGACATGCGAATATTTGGCAATTTTTCTTGCATAGCGGATATTTAACCGTTGAAAAGAAACTTGGAAGAAATGTTTACGACTTGAAAATTCCAAATGAGGAACTGTTTGATTTTTTCAGAATCAGATTTTTGTATAGAACGTATCGGGGACATTACAGATTTTATGGACTTGGAGAGCATTTGATTAATGGAAATTATGAAAAATTTAGATTGGAAATAAGGGAACTTTTAAAAAATGCGATAAGTTTTAGGGACTTGAAGGAAGAAAATTCTTATCATCTGTTTGTAATTGGGCTAGTTTCGATAATGTCAGAAAATTATCTTGTCAAATCAAATATGGAAAGTGGAGATGGAATTCCTGATTTGGTATTAAAGCCAAAAGATAAAAATAAAAAAGCATTTATATTTGAATTTAAGTATTCGAGAGCAAAAGATAGCAAAAATTTGAAGAGAACTGCGAAAAGTGCCTTGAAGCAAATAAATGACAGGAATTATTTTGAAGGGTTAAAATATGAAGGTTATAAGGAAATTGTGAAAATTGGAATGGGATTCAGGAAAAAGGATGTGGAAGTTGTGGTTGAGGAAGAATAACTAGAAAAAGCGGGTATGAGATTATGATGTTCATACCCTCTAAATTTTTTTATAAAACATTTTCATCAGTTGAGAAATATACTAAAATATGTTATTATTAAAGAACAAAAAATGCAAGAAATGAGGGAAATTATGGAACAGACAGTATTTTCCGTAAGTGAGATAAATAGGGAAGTTAAATTGTTTCTGGAAGGGACAAATACCTTTAAGAATATTTTTATTGAAGGGGAACTTTCTAATATTACGTATTATCGTTCGGGACATTTGTATTTTACGTTAAAAGATGCAAGTGCAAGCGTAAAATGCGCTATTTTTCGTTATAAGTATAGAGGAGTGCCTGAGGACTTGAAGGAAGGGGATTCGGTAAAAATCCGTGGGAGCGTTACGCTTTATGAGGCGAATGGAAGTTATCAGATTGTGGCGGATTTTCTTGAAAAGAGCAATTCTTTAGGGCTGCTTTATGAAAAAATGGAAATGCTTAAAAAAATGTATTTTGAAAAGGGATATTTTTCTGATAAAATAAAAAAACAGTTACCTAAATTACCGATAAATATTGGAGTTGTAACGGCTGATACAGGAGCTGCGATAAGAGATATTATAAACACGACGCATAAAAGATTTCCAAATGTGAATATTTACCTTTATCCTGCAAAAGTTCAGGGAGAAGGGGCTGCACAGGAAGTTTCAGCAGGGATTGAGTTTTTTAATAGAATGAATGAAGAAAAACAGCTTAAAATAGATACGCTTGTTGTTGGACGTGGCGGAGGAAGTATTGAGGATTTGTGGGCATTTAATGAGGAAGCTGTGATAGAAGCCATTTATAAATCGGAAATTCCTGTAATTTCAGCGGTAGGACATGAAATTGACAATCTTCTTTCAGATTTAGTCGCTGATAAACGGGCGGCTACACCAACTCAGGCGGCAGAAATCCTGATTCCTGAAAAAGAAAAATTGACAGATGAACTGGAAAGTAAAAGGAATCTTTTGAGTAAATTACTTTTAAACAGGGTTGCAATGATGAAAAAAGAGCTGGAATACAGAAAAAATAACTACTATATAAAGAATTTTGCAAATATTCTGGACAATAAAAAATTTGACTTGATGGAAAAGGAACAGAAATTATCAAGAGAACTTAGAAGAATTGTACAAAAGTCAAGGGAACAGCTGGATTACCGAAAACAGAGATTTGATAGAATTAATTTACAAAAAATAATTTTAAGTGAAAAAGAAAATTTAAAGAAAAAATCAGCTGAATTAAATCAGATAATGCTGGAATTTTTTGAGAATCGAAAAAATGAACTGAAATACAAAAAAGCGCAGCTATCTAAATATTCTGTAAGTGATATTTTAAAACAAGGGTATACGATAACTCGAAAAAATGGGAAAATTGTCAAGAGAGGGATTGAACTTAGCAGGGAAGATAAGCTGGAAATACAATTTTTAGATATTAAGAAGAAAGTGGTTGTTAAGTAACTGATTATTAAAAAATATCAGATAAAGGTATTGATTTCTTTACTTTTTTATACTAAAATATACAAAATGTATATTTTGTAAAAGGAGAGGTTTAAGATGGATTTTTATCTTTTAGAATTTAAATTAAATGGAATAAAAAATATTGAAAAAAAAATTGCAATTAGTTTTTATAAGCAGGATATTCGGAAGTTTAACAGGGAAAATTATAATGTTAAGGGAATTTTTGGAAGAAATGGAATTGGGAAGACTGCTATTATAAAGGGAATTGAAATTTTGAGAAATATTGTATTAGACAGTGACTATTTGATTTTAAAAAGTAGTTTGTTAAATGAAATAATAAATAAGAAGCTGAAAGAGTGTTATTTGTCTTCTGAATTTTTGATTATTGATAAAAATAATAAAAAACATATTTTTGAACATTCAATAAATTTAAAAATAAAAAATGGGAAAATTATTATTACAAAGGAAATAATAAATAAAAAAAAGCTAGATAGAAAAGAGATATTAAAAACATTAATTATAGAAAATGGAAAGATAAACAAAGAGAAGTCAAATTATTTTAAAAATTTAGATGAAATAGAAAAGTTATCAATGAATTTACTGGATAGAAAAAGTATAATAAAACTGATTATTGATAATGCTGAAAAGAACATTGAAAAAGAGGGAACAAATGAACTAAAATCTGAAAAATTTGAATTTATATATTTATATGTATTGTATTTAAAAATTAATGTATTTACTCATTTGGAAGACAGTCATTATAAAATGGTTTATATCAATTTTGAAAATCAAAATTGGCTTGATAAAATATATGTTGATTATGTAAATCAAGAAGCTAAAAAGAGAAATATCTTATTTAGAACAAAAGAAGAAATTGAAAATTTGAATAAAAGTCTAGAAAGAAAAGAAAGATTTTTAAAATTATTTAATCCTGAACTAAATAAAATAGAGTTTGAAAAGAAAGATTTTGATGAAAATTATTATGAAATTGAATATGTTTTCAACTACAAGGATTATAAGATAAATTTTGAATATGAAAGTATGGGAATGAAATCACTGTTTAGATTATTTGATGTTTTGGATACGATTAATAATGGTGGAATTGTATTTGTTGATGAAATAGATATGAGTATTCATGATTTATATTTGAATAGGTTAATTGAGTTTTTTGCTGAAAATGGGAAAGGACAGTTTACGTTTACGGCTCATAATACAAGTATTTTGGATACTTTAAAAAAATATAAAAATTCGATAGATTTTATAACTGAATATCAGGAAATAAAGCCTTGGATAAAAAATGGAAATTATTCTCCAAGAAAGCAGTATTTGGAGGGGATGTTACCAAATATGCCATATAATATTGAATATTATGATTTTTTTGAAATATTTGATACATCTGAAGAGGAGGGTTAAGGGGGAATTATGAAACTGTGGCTATTTTTGGTTGAGGGAAATTCAGATAAAATATATGTTGATAAAATTGTCAAGTATTATGTGGAATCTGAAAAATTGAAGAAAGAAATTAAATTAGAGTGGATTATTCTTGATGGGAAATATAATTATAATAAAAAAGAAAAACAGATTAAACAGAAAATAAATAAATTTAAAAATCAAAATAGAAACTCTGATTATGAAATCATTTATGTGATTGATTTGGATAAATTTAAAAGAGAAGAGAAAGATAGAATATTTTTAGAAGATATAAAGAAATTTATTCAAAAAAATAAATATAAATTGATAAAGAATAATGAAAATATTGAAATGATTTTGAAAATTGATAATAAATCTAAGAATAAAAAGGAAAAGGTTAAAATTGCTGAAAAATTTATAATGAAAGAATCAATTGAAAAATATTTAAGGATTGAAGAACCTGAAAATGTAAGTATTGGAAGTAATATTTTTAAAATATTGGATATTTTAGAAAGCGAGGTATAAAAATGTCTAAAAGAGAAAATTATTTATCGTGGGATGAATATTTTATGGGAATTGCATTTTTGTCTGGAATGAGAAGCAAGGATCCGTCTACACAGGTCGGAGCATGTATCATAGATGAAGATAAGAAAATAATAGGAATCGGATATAACGGATTTCCGATGGGAAGTTCGGATGACAGTATGCCTTGGGGTAAAGAAGGGGAGTTTTTGGAAACGAAATATCCTTATGTTGTGCATGCTGAGCTGAATGCTATTCTTAATAGTATAAAATCGCTCAAAAATTGTATTATTTATGTGACACATTTTCCTTGCAATGAGTGTGCGAAGGCGATTGTCCAGTCGGGAATAAAAAAAGTGATATACTTTTCTGATAAGCATAAGTCGCTTGATTCAACAAAGGCTTCGAGAAGGATTTTTGAAAATGCACAGGTGGAAATGGTTCATCTTGAAATTGGGAAAGAAAGGATAAACATACAGTTTAAAGATTAGATGCGGCTGTAATTGCTTCAATTGTACTTAATAAAAATGAACAGTGAAAGATTTTATAATTCTTTTGTAAGTTAAAAAGGTTTTGAGTACAAAATAAAATAATTTTTAAGGAAAGGAATAATTGGAAAATGGTTAATATCGGAAATGACTGGGATGAAATTTTTGAGAAAGAAAAGGAATTTGAAAAAGACTATTACTTAAATTTAAGAAAATTTTTAGTAAAAGAATATAAAACAAAAACGATTTATCCAGATAAATATGAAATTTTTTCTGCGTTTAAGCTGACAAGCTATAAGGACTGCAAAGTTGTAATTCTAGGGCAGGATCCATATCATGGCGAAAATCAGGCACATGGACTGGCATTTTCTGTAAAGCGGGGAGTTGCCTTGCCACCTTCCTTAAAGAATATTTATAAGGAAATTGAAAATGAATTTGGCTATAAAATGAGTAAAAATGGGTTTCTTGAAAGCTGGGCAAAACAGGGAGTGCTACTTTTAAATACAGCACTTACCGTGGTTGCTGGAAATGCCAACTCACATTCAAAAATAGGCTGGGAAATTTTTACAGATAATGTGATAAAATATTTGAATAATCGTGAAGAACCAATAATTTTTATACTTTGGGGAAATAATGCCAAAAGCAAGAAAGCCTTTATCGATACAAACAAGCACTACATTTTGGAAAGTGTTCATCCAAGCCCGTTGTCTGCAAGCCGTGGATTTTTTGGATGTGGGCATTTTAAGAAAGCTAATGACATTTTGAAAGAGCTGGGGAAAGAGGAAATTGACTGGCAGATATAAATTTGATAAAAGAAATTTTAATTGCAGAAGGGAGGAACCTTTGTGAATTTTAGAAAATCGACTTACGATGATGTGGATAAAATTTTAGAAATTATTGAAAAAGCAAAAGTTGAATTGAAGAAGTTAGGGCTGGATCAATGGCAAAAAGGCTATCCCAATAGAGAAGTCGTTGAAAACGATATAAAAAATGAGTTTAGTTATGTTTTGGAAGAAATTGCTGAAAAGGACAATAAATCTGAAAATCAGATTTTTAAAAAAATTATCGGAACGATTGTTTTGTCGCCTGAAAAGGAAGAATCATATTCTAAAATCGAAGGAAAATGGATAACAAACGATGATTATATCGTAATCCACAGGCTGGCAGTCGATTCTGAAATAAAAAATAAGGGAATTGCAACAAAAATATTGGAATTTTCGGAAAAAGAGTGCATAAAAAATAAAATACTCAGTATAAAAACAGACACACATGAAAATAATGAACCAATGAAAAAATTCCTTGAAAAAAATGGATTCAGTTATTGCGGCGTGATTTATTTGGATAAGGAGCCTGATGTTGGTGAAAAGAGAATTGCCTATGAGAAAATAATAAAAATACCACATAAATTATTATAAAAAATTTATAGATTTATTTGATAATTTATTTTAAAAATTTCTCTTTGAACACTTTAATTAAGATTTTATTTTGGAACATTTTAATTAATAATTGTTTTTTTCTTTAGTTTTATGCTTTTTCTTTTTTTTAAAGCAAGGGAAATCAATCGCCATTTCCCTTTATTTCGCAATAACAGTTATTTTAACATATTTAAATAATGACATATTAAAGAGAATAGCGAAAGTGCTACGCACTATCCCTGACTCGTCTAAGCATTTTTTTGAAATATTCCCAAATAAAATTTGGGAAAGTAGTCTGAACTTTATTATTTAGATAAACCTGAATTACTACGAAAACGAAACTCGCTAACACTCACTTTCGCAAATAAAGATTAGAACAACTCTCTAAAATATATTTGCTATGAAGGTTCTGGCGAAAGAAACACATAAATGTGTTTAGTCGTTTTCATTCCAAAAAAATCACGACATTTTGAATTTAATTATTGTAGTATAGTTTGAATAAAATAGATATGTAAAATAAAAAATAAATGTTTGGAATTAGAATATTGAAATATAAGTTGTTAAAAATAAAAAGAGAAAAAAAGGAGTGTGAGATTGTTATGAGATTTGAAACAAAAACGATACATGGGATAAGAAAAGAAAAAAAGAAGGAATTATGGGGAACGAATGTTAATTTTGCCTCAACTTTTCCTGTTGCAGAATTTGGAGTGACGCAGGAATTTGAATATTCAAGAGTTTCGGCACCTACGAGAAGTGAACTGGAAGAAATACTTGCGGCATTGGAAAATGGAAAGTATGGATACGCCTTTTCATCGGGAATGGCAACTATAACATCTGTATTTACAATGTTTTCGGCTGGAGATCATGTTATTTTGGGACAGGATATTTATGGCGGAACTTATAGGATTGTTCACGATATTTATTCAAAATTTGGAGTAGAATATACTTTCGTTGATACAACGGACTTGGATAATATCCGAAATGCGATTAAGGAAAATACAAAGGCCATTTTTATCGAAACTCCGTCAAATCCATTGCTTGATGTTACAGATATTAGAGGAGTCGTAGAAATTGCAAAACAGCATAACCTGATAACAATTGCAGACAACACTTTTATGACGCCATACTTGCAAAAACCGCTTGATTTTGGAATTGACATTGTAGTTCACAGTGCAACTAAGTTTTTGTCTGGGCACCATGATCTGCTGGCTGGGGTTGCGATTACAAATGATGATGGACTTGCGGAAAAAATTAAATTTTCACAGGTTGCGGCTGGAGCTTTAATTTCTCCATTTGACAGCTGGCTTTTGATGAGAAGTCTTAAAACATTGAAACTTAGAGTGGAAGCGGCACAAAAGAATACTGAAAAACTGATAGAATTTTTTCAAAGCCATGATGCAGTTGATAAAATTTACTATCCGACTTTGGATACAAATAAAGGTAAAAAAATTCATGAAAGTCAGGCAGCAGGCGGAGGATCAGTATTTTCATTCACTTTAAAGGACGATTCAAAAGTAAAAACGTTTTTTGAAAGCCTGAATGTGGCATTGTTTGCGGCAAGTCTTGGTGGAGCAGAAACACTGGTAACTCATCCGAGTACGATAACTCATGCAGAAATGCCCGAAGAAGAAAAGGAAGCGAGAGGAGTTACAAATTCATTAATAAGAATTGCGGTTGGATTTGAAAATACTGATGATTTGATTGAAGATTTTAAACAGGCGTTGGAAAAATAAAAAGTAAAGGGAAAATAGATGACAGCGAGAAGAAAAAGAACTAAAAGACGTTCAAAAAATGGAAACAAAAAACTAATTGCCGCAATAATTACAGTGTTATTGGCAATATTTGGATTTGCATACAATGGAGCAAATTCAAACTCGAGCAAGAAAAGATCAGCAACAAGCCATTCCAAGAAAAATACGGCTACAAGAAGTAAAAAAAATAACTCTTCAAATGCTAAAACTGTGCAGAATCCAGCTATTCTGAAAGGTTATCAGGCTATAAAAGTCAGCGATGGCGATACTATGAATGTTCAGAAAGTGGAAAATGGAAAGTTTGCTGGAGAAGTTATAAAAATCAGGATGTTTGGAATTGATGCTCCTGAAAAGACGCAGGATTATGGTAATGAAAGCAAGCAGGCGCTGGAAAAGATGGTAAGTGGAAAGGTGCTTGAAATTGAGGAGAAAAACAGGGATAGATACGGCAGAACGGTGGCTGTAGTCTATGCTGACGGGAAAAATATAAATGAGGAAATGGTAAAAACTGGAAATGCGTGGTGGTATCAGGAATACGATAAAAATGATGCTAGAATGCAGGCCTATCAGGAAAATGCCAAAAAGAATAGACTTGGGCTGTTTGGAAAAAGAGGGTATGTGGAGCCATGGAATTACAGAAGGGAGAAAAAGGCGGCGGCAACAAGCAGAACAAAAAGTAAATAACGGGTTTAAGTAATTTTATAAGCGAATAAAAAAAGAAGTATAAAAGAAAAGGATGATGAAATGTTTATAGATGAAAGTGTGATTACGGTAATTTCTGGAAATGGAGGAGATGGAGCGGCTACATTCAGACGTGAAAAATTTGTGCAGTTTGGAGGGCCTGACGGCGGAGATGGCGGAAAAGGCGGAGATATTGTCTTTATTGCTGATCCAAATATTAACACGCTTGTGGATTTTAAGAGCAGTAAAAAATTTAAGGCACAGGATGGTACAAAAGGCTCTGCCGCACGTTCTACTGGAAAATCAGGAGAAGACTTGATTATAAAAGTTCCAGTTGGAACGATGATCAGGGATTTTGAAACAAATAAGCTGCTGCTTGATCTGGACAATCCAAATGAAAAAGTAATATTTTTGAAAGGTGGAGATGGCGGACGTGGAAATATTCATTTTAAGTCATCAGTGAAAAAAGCTCCAAGAATAGCAGAAAGTGGGCGTGAAGGAACAGAATTAAAAATAAAGATGGAATTAAAGCTGCTTGCTGATGTGGCTCTTGTAGGTTATCCAAGCGTCGGAAAATCAAGTTTCATTAACAAGGTGTCGGCTGCCAGATCAAAAGTTGCAAGTTACCATTTTACAACATTAAAGCCTAAATTGGGAGTTGTCAGAATGGGAGATGAGGAAAGTTTTGTAGTGGCTGATGTGCCAGGACTTATTGAAGGGGCTCACGAGGGAGTGGGACTTGGAGATAGATTTTTAAAGCATATTGAAAGATGTAAACTGATTATTCACATTGTGGATATTTCAGGGCTGGATGGACGTGATCCTAAGGAAGATTTTGTAAAAATAAATCACGAATTAAAAAATTATAGTGAAAAATTGGCAACTAAGCCTCAAATTGTTGTGGCTAACAAGATTGATATGCTGTATGAAGATGAAAAATATGATGAATTTGAAAAATTTGTGAAGGAAAACGGAGCAGAATACGTGTATCCAGTTTCCGTAATCGCAAATGATGGATTAAAGCCGGTCCTATCAAAGGCGTGGGAGTTAGTTCAGGAAATACCTAGGGAAGAGCTGGAAGAAGTTCATTCTGTGGAAGAACTGATTCAGGAAAATAATAGGAAAGATGACTGGATTGTCAAGAAAACAGCGGATAATGTATTTGAAGTGGATGGACGGATTGTGGATGATGTGCTTAAGAAATATGTATTTATCGGAGAAGAGGGAATAATAAATTTCCTTCAGAAGATGAGAAGCCTTGGAATGGAAACAGAGCTTGAAAATGCAGGTGTTGAAGAAGGGGATATTATAATTATTGCTGGATATGAATTTGAATATGTGATTTAGTAATAAATTTTTATAAAAATATTTGCAAAAAAAGAAAAATGTGGTTTACTTATAATAGGGAGGATAAAAAATTAGAAAATGCAAAAAAAATTAAAAGGGATTGTCATTGCAGGCGCAACAGGAGTAGGAAAAACGGATTTGTCAATAAAACTTGCAAAGCGGCTAAATGCAGTGATTATATCGGCGGATGTATCTCAGGTTTATAAGGAACTGGATATTGGAACAGCAAAGGTAACTCATGAGGAAATGCAGGGAATACCACATTATATGATGGATCTTGTAAACCCTGACGAAGATTATTCTGTGGGAGACTTTGAAAAGGCTGTAAACAATATTTTGAATAGAAATTGTGAAAAAAAGGAGAAAAATGTCATTATCGCAGGTGGAACAGGACTTTATATAAAATCAATTACAGATGGATTTGCAAAATTGCCTTCAAAGGATGAAGAAATCAGGGCTGAGCTGGAAAGTAAAAGTATTGAAAAATTACAGGAAATTTTAAAAAGCCTGGATAAAAAGTCCTATGATGAAATTGATTTATCCAATAAATTACGGTTAGTCAGGGCTATTGAAGTCTGTCTTTTGACTGGCGGAAAGTTTAGCGAATTGCGTGTTCAAAATGTCAAGAATAATAATTATGAATTTCTTAAAATATTTCTTACACGGGATAGAAAGGAACTTTATGAGCGGATTAACAAGCGTGTGGACATTATGATTTCAAAAGGGCTTGTCGAAGAAGCAAAAAAAGTATATAATAAGTATAAGAAAAGCCTTTTCAAAATATCTTCAATAGGCTACAAGGAATTGTTTTCCTGTTTTGATGAAAAAATGATGTTGAAAGAAGCAATTGAAGAAATAAAAAAGGAAAGCAGAAGGTATGCAAAAAGGCAAATGACCTGGTTTAAAAAAGAAAAAAAATATATTACTTATAATTTGTCAGAAATGTCTGAAAATGAAGTAATAGAGGATATTCTCACAAGATGGGAAAAATTTTAGAAAGGAGATTACGGGATTTGTCCTGTATAAAAATATGAAAATACTAGAATATTTAGCGCCTGAAAGGGTAAAATTGAATTTAGAAGGAAAAACGAAGATTGAAATCATTAAAGAAGTGGCACAGTTATTTGTAAAAAGCGGAGTGCTTGATTCAGAAAATCTGGAAGAATTTGTAAGAGAAATAAATGAAAGGGAAAAACTGACACCAACTGGAATGCAGGACGGCATAGCGATTCCTCATGCGAGAACACCTCTTGTAACAAAAATTTCCCTTGCGTTGGGAATTTCGAGTGAAGGTGTAGATTTTGAAAGTATGGATGGAGAACCTTCAAAGTTAATCTTTATGATTGCAGCTCCAGAAGAAACAAAAAAAGAACATTTAGATTTATTGGCTGAAATTTCAAAATTATCTTATGAAGAAGAATTGGTTGAACAAATTGAAAATGTTAAATCAGCAGAAGAAATTTTTGAAAAATTAAAAAATATTTAAAAACAATATTATGGAAGAAAGCTGTATTTACTGATTTTATTTAGGCTTAGAATATAAAAAAAGAAAATTTTTGTATTTTATTTGAAAAATTAATTGTATTTTTTTATATAATTTGGTATAATAATAAATAAGTGATGATAGGTAAGTGATTTAATAGTGATTTCATATTCATTTATTGTTATGGAATTAAATAATTAGGAGGAAAATCGAATGAAAAAGACAATATTCTTTTTAGTTGGAATAATGATGGTTTCGTCAATAGGTTTCTCTGCTGAAAAAAAGAGCTTAGAAAGCAGCTTAAATTCAATTGAAAACCAATTCAATGAATTAATGAGAAAAGAAGAAGCGCAAAAAGAAAGCTATAGACAACAAAAAGCACAATTGGAAGCTGAAGTTGAAGATTTAAAATCTAAACAAGCTGACAGAGAAAAATTATTAGAAAAATTAAGAGTGGATTCAGAAGTTAGATGGCACAGAGATAAATATAAAAAAATACTGAATAATTCCGAAACTCTTTATAAAAACATAAACAAATCTATTGCAGCAAAAGAACAAAAAATTGCAGAATTGGATACATTATTATCAGTAATGAATTAATTGAAAGGAATGGTAATTAAGAGATGAAAGCAAAAAAATTATTATTGTGTGGAATAGTGGCAGTATTATCTGTGCCTATGATGGCAGCTTCTCCACAAGAAATATTAAGACAAGCTAGAGATGATTACTACAAAAGTTTAAAAACACCTAAAGAACCAAAAATGACAACTGAAAAATTAGTTACAATTGATGACGATGGTGTTGTAGAAGAAAAAGAAGTAGTTAAAAGAAAATCTCCAATTGAAAAATTAGAATACAACGCAGCTAAAGCAGCAGATAGAGTAGACTTCTATGAAAGAGTAGTAAGAAGTGTACAAAGAGAAGAAAAAGAATTAGGAGAATTTGACAGCGTTCTTGGAAGAGATGGCGTTAAAAATGCTCCAAAAAAATATAGAAGAACAACTAAATAAAGTTTAAAGAATTAAAAATTTAGTTATTTTGAAGGACAATATTTTTTATAAATATTATATTCAAGAAAGGAAAATCAATGAAAAAAATATTAGGATTAGTAGCTGTAATGGTGTTAGCGATGAGTCAAGTATCATTTTCAGCTCCAACAAATACTGATGCCGCTGTGCAAAGATTAGTTAAAGTAGCTAAGCAAAGACAAGCGCAACAAGCTAAACAAGCAGCAAAAGGCGACGTTGTAGAAGAAGTGGTAGTAGTTCCAGTTGAAGAAGTGGCTGAACCTACAGGTGTGAGTCAAGATGCACGTCAAAAAATAGAAGCTGCTAGAGCGCAAGCAAAAGAAAGAGCAGAAAAAGCAAAAGAAGCGGCTCAACAAAGAAAAACAAGAACAAAAGATTTAAGAGCTCAAAGAAAAAATATGTCTGAAAGTAAAATGATGGACGTAGAAATTCAAAGAATTAGAAAAAGAGTAGATCAAATCAACAGCAACATTGAAAAATTCCATAAAACAAACGAAATGTTAGATCAAATGGAACAAAGATTAGATACTATTCAAAATAGAATGAACTAAAAGTTAAAGAGAGAAAAAAATAAAATTGGATGTTTAGAAAGGAAATGAAAAATATGAAAAAGTTAGCATTATTATTCGTAGGATTAGGAGCTTTGTCTTGTACAAACGCAAAATTAGTAGATTATAACACAACTAGATTGAACCATATAGAAGATTATTTAAAAGAAAATAAACCAAATCCAGGTAGCCAAAAATACAGATCGTTAGAAAGAGAGGCTGAAACATGGTTAGACGAACAACAACAACAACAACAATAATAATTGCATTAGGGTTGTTAGTTGCTTCACCATTAATGGCAAGAAGGCTGACAACTACTCAAATGAGAGAGAATACAATTAGAATTAATGCTCTTGAGTTAGAAGAACCAGCTCCAGAACCAATTCCAGAACCAGAACCAGCTCCAGAACCACAAGTTTGGGCATTCGATTCTGGAAGATTAAACTTCGATTTTGATAAATCAGTAGTTAAACCTCAATACTTTGAATTATTGAGAAACGTTAAAGACTATGCTGAACAACATGACTTCAAATTGACAATTATAGGACATACAGACTCTAAAGGTTCTGATGCTTATAACATGGCTTTAGGTATGAGAAGGGCAGTAGCGGTTAGAGATAAACTGATAGAATTTGGATTAGATCCTGCAAGAATCATAGGTGTAGAATCAAGAGGAGAATCTGAACCAATTGCTCCAAATGATACTGCTGAAGGAAGATTTGAAAACAGAAGAATCGAATTCAAAGCTACAAAATAGTAATAATCATTAATTGATAAAAATATTTTTATAAATTGTCTAGTTATTTCTTTATTGAAACAATTAGACAATTTTTTAATTTATTTAATTTTTATTTAAAAAAACTAGATATAACAGTCCTATTTTAATTTTGGAATGTGTAAAATGACTTTAAATCCCCCATATTCACTATGTTTCATCATAATTTTACCATTATGGACATCAATAATCTGTTTTACAATGAGAAGTCCTAAACCGTGCCGCTGTTCTGTCGTATTTTTATCACAAACCATATAATGTGGGGCATTATTGAGTTTTTCCAGCTCTTTATCAGAAACTCCTGTTCCATTATCTTCAACACAAATTATGCAATTTTTTTCATCTTCTTTTACCGAGATATAAATTGTGCATCCATTTTCGTTGTGATTGATGCTATTTTGAATTAAGTTCGCTAGAGCTCGTTTTATCAAATTACTGTCGATATTGGCAAAGCAAGATACAAGTTCATTTTTTGTCTTCCACTCTATCGGAAATTTTTCATCGATATCCATATTCAAAAAATCAACGACAACTTGCCTAACGACTGCTACTAGATTTTCTTTTTTCTGCTCAAAAGGCTGCATATTATATTCTAATTTTGAAGCAAGATTCAAATCATTTATTAAATTTTTTATACGCTCACTTTGTTTCAAAATGACAGAAAGCTTTTTATCCGTTTCATCTGATAAATTTAAAGATGTTTTCAATTGACTTGTATAGCCCATTATCATTGATAGTGGAGTACGAATATCGTGGGAAACTCCTGCAATCCAGTTGGCTCGTGCCGTGTCTTTATTTCGCAATTGTTCCCTTTGATTTTGCAAAATTTCAGAAGTTTTATTTATACTTTTTGCAAGTTCTGATAAAACGCCTTTTTCTTTAACATGTACAGGCGTATCTTTATCCAAATTTTGTATGCCTTTTATTATTGGATTTACAGAACTTAAAAGTTTAGAGTTGGAAATAATGTATATTAAAAATACAAAAATTATGTTTAGACAAAAAAGTATAAGTAAAAATTTTGGAATATTTTTAACAAGTCCGTATTTCCAGTTGGCTACTGGGTATTTCCAATAACTATTTTTAGGATAGCCTAGCACGAGTAAATTATTTTCAACTTTAGAAGTGAAAACAGGATAATTTTTTATGTATGCATGTGAAAATATGGCAATATCAGATATTGAGTATTCTTTTGGAATATCATCAGGTAAATTGTCTGTTTGCCATATAACTTTCTTTGAATCGTTGTCAATCAAGATTGCCCATATATTTTGTTTTTTTAAGTCAGCAGTCATTTCGTCAGGCAAAGTATATTTACCATTTTCAAATTTCAACATACCTGCTACTTTAAACGTATAGTCCATAGGAGGCTCCTTTGATACGTATTTAACAATCCATAATCCGTATAGAAAAATATTTAATAATAGAAGTAGGACAAAACTTAATATTAAGGTTATTATAAAACGACGTATTAGTTTTAGTATGCTTTTCATATCATTTTCCCTCCACAATTAGTTTATAACCCAAACCTTTCATTGTTATTAATGACACAGGATGGGAAGGGTTAATCTCAATTTTTTCTCTAATGCGTCTTATATGTGTCATCAGTGAATTTGTATAAACATAGGCATTTTCGCCCCATACAGCTTCACACAATGTATCAATGGTTACGATACGTCCTGCGTTTCGATAAAGAGTCTGTAATAATTCATATTCCTTTGCAGTTAACGGTATATTTTTATTATCTTTTATAATTTCTCCACGTGAAAAATCAATTTGACAGCCATTTAAATTTACAATTGGACTTTCTTTTTTGTAAGTTCGCCGCAAAATTGCTGTAATTCTAAACAAAAGTTCTTTTGGCAAAAAAGGCTTTACAATATAATCATCCGCCCCCAATCCAAAGCCCTTGAATTTATCCTCATCTTCTCCACGTGCTGTAAGAAATAATATTGGATAATTATTGGTTTTTCTCAACTTTTCCAGTAATTCAAAACCATTCCCATCTGGAAGCATAACATCCAGTATCGCTAAATCAGGCTGTTTTTCTTCAACGCATTTCATAGTTTCTTTCACGCTTTTTGCAGTCTGTATATTTTTATACCCGTAATCAGCTAAAATTGATGTAGTCATATCTAAAATTTCCTGCTCATCATCAACAATTAAAATACATTTATTTGTCAAATATTTTTCAATCATTTCAACTCTCCTTCCGTTGATGCTTAAAATTATATAATTTATTATACCATATAAATTAATTTTAATTTTTTATTTTTCAAAAAAGTAAGGTAAATGTAAAGTAAGGAGAATGTTGTTGTAAGGTTGATGTGGTAATATATGAGTGTAGGAAAGGAAGGGAATATAAAATAAATATAAAAAATTTAATAGATGAGAGGAAGATTATTATGAAAATGGAACTAATAAAAAAATTAAGCGATGATGTTTTTGCAGATAAAAAACAACATTTAATGGCTAGCAGAATAGCATTAATTATGAGCGCAGTACCTATTTTAAGTCAAATTATGTCAATATTTAAGGTAAATTATGTAATAGCACATATGTTTGGTGCAGTAAATGCCTTGTGTATTCTATGTTCTTTCGTGTTATCTGTTTTATGCATAAAAAATCAAAAAAATCGTAATTTTATGAATGTTTGTTCAATAATAATAAGTGGATTTTTTATGCTTGTTGCTGCAGTGTTGATGGTTATAGGTTTAATTTATACTATTGCTTATGTGGTAAAACATTAAAAGAACTGTTATAAAAAAGAAAGATTATAAAAATAGCTCTGTTTTTCAGGGCTGTTTTTTGTTTGTTAATTTTTTCGTTAAAAGTTTTATTTTAATATATTTTATAAGTTATCATACTAAACCCTTTTTGAAAATAGGAATAAATTTTTATAATAGAGTTGTTTGATAATTAATTCATAATCATTCAACTAAATTATTTTTTATTATTTTTTGGACATTTTATTAATAAATATTTTTTCATATTACTATATTTTTTCTTTTTTATTTTCGTAGGATTGCTCATTGCCGCAAATCCTACAACCTATGGCTAGTCTACGACATTTTTCTGCACTGACAAAAAACTCGCTATGCTCAAACAGTTTTGCCAGCACAGAAAAATGCTCCGACGGATTAATTTATACTAGAATCTGTTTAAAAAGTAAAAATTATGTTTTAATCATTTGAAAATATTAAATAAGCAAAATTTCGTTAAAGGAAAAATAACTAAATACGAATGTATTTCTTTCGCCATAATTTTTATAAAACTAAAACTTATTTATGTAAAAATAACTTTTATTTGTGAAAAAGGGCATGGCGTTTGATGCCCTTACGTTACAAAAAAATTGAATAAAAAAGAAAAAACTATTATTAGTCATAATATTTATAAATAAAATTATAAAAATCTTTAAGATGGATACTTAATGATTAAATTTAATTAAAGGATATTTTAATAGTTACATAGGTCATATATAGCATAATCATGTAAAAAAATGACTTTAATTTCATGAATTTTTGATTTCTGCTCTTTAAATGGGGAATAGTATGAATTGATAAAATTGAATAATTTTGTACATATTTATAACTTTTAAGTTCGAGTTTAATTTTACTGAAATTAACAAATTCAAGTTATATAAAAAATATGAAAAAACTTTAGAATTATAGTGAAATAAAATTGATTTTAGTGTATAATATAGGAAAATATTTTTAAAAAATAAGGGAGCTTGATATTGAATGTAGTTAATTTATATAAAATCCTATTTAAAATGGAACAAAAAATACACGACTTATATAATTAATTCTAGTATAATTTTAAAAGTATACTTAAATTTTTTAATTCAAACAAAAAAATAAATAAATAAAATTACAGAAAGAGGTGTAGAAATTATGTGGTTTACAAAATCACAAAATGATGTTTTAAAGGAGCTGAATGTAGATCCCAAAGTTGGATTGACAACTGATGAGGTAAATAATAGGCTTGAAAAATATGGACAGAACAAATTGAAGGGGAAGGCTAAGAAAACGTTACTGCAATTATTCATTGCGCAGCTTCAGGATATGCTGATTTATGTGTTAATTGTGGCGGCTGTGATAAATCTTATTGTGGATATTCATCACGGATGGACAGATGCTCTGATTATAATGGCCGTGGTACTTATAAATGCGGTAGTTGGCGTAGTTCAGGAATCTAAAGCTGAAAAAGCGCTTGAGGCATTGCAGCAGATGACGACTCCTAAAAGTCTAGTTCGTAGAAATGGGGAAGTTATAGAGGTTAATTCGGAAGATCTGGTTCCAGGAGATATTTTAGTAATTGATGCAGGGAGATTTATTCCAGCGGACGTCAGACTCATAGAAACTGCAAATTTACAAATTGAAGAGTCGGCGCTTACAGGAGAGTCGGTGCCAAGCGAGAAAAATGCTGATTTTATTACAAGTGATGAAAAAATTCCCGTTGGAGATAAGGAGAATATGGCATTTATGTCAACTATGGCGACTTATGGACGTGGAGAAGGCGTTGTAGTTGCAACGGGAATGGAAACTGAAATTGGTAAAATTGCGAAAATACTCGATGAAGATGAGAATACATTGACTCCGCTTCAAATAAAGCTGGATGAGCTTGGAAAAACGCTTGGATATATTGCAATGGGAATATGCGCTTTAATATTTGTTGTTGGAATTATTCAGAAACGTCCAGTTCTTGAGATGTTCATGACTTCCATAAGTCTGGCTGTTGCTGCGATTCCTGAAGGGCTTGTGGCAATTGTTGCGATTGTGCTTGCAATGGGTGTCAATAAGATGTCAAAGAAAAATGCGATTGTAAGAAAACTGCCTGCGGTAGAAACATTGGGGGCAGTAAATATAATTTGTTCAGACAAGACGGGAACATTGACGCAAAATAAAATGACAGTTGTAAAAACTTATACGCTTAATAATTTACGTGAAGTGCCGTCAAAAGGCAGAGATTTTGTAGCGAATAGGGATGAAGCTGAATTAATCCGTTCATTCGTACTTTGCTCGGATGCATCTATTGACAGCGGGCAGGATATTGGAGATCCGACAGAAGTTGCGTTGGTTGTATTAGGAGATAGATTTAATCTTGAAAAAAATACTTTGAATGCGAAGTACAAAAGAGTTGGTGAAAATCCATTTGATTCAGACAGAAAATTGATGTCAACCTTGAATGAAGAAGGAGATGGCAAGTATAGAGTCCATACAAAAGGTGCTATTGACAATATTCTGGTAAGAGCGGACAAAATTTTGTTAGATGGAAAAATCGTCGTATTGACAGAAGAAATGAAGGAAAAAATATTAAAAGCTGCGACAGAAATGTCAGATGATGCCCTTCGTGTGCTTGGAGTGGCATTTAAAGATGTAGATACTGTGATTGATCCTGAAGAGATGGAAAAAGAGCTGATTGTAGTGGGAATTGTCGGGATGATTGATCCGCCAAGAACGGAAGTTAAAGATTCGATAACGGAGGCGAAAAATGCTGGAATTACTCCGATTATGATTACAGGGGATCATAAAAATACAGCAGTTGCCATTGCAAAAGAACTGGGAATTGCAGAAAATATAAGCCAAAGCTTGACTGGTGCTGAAATTGACGAGCTTTCAGACAAGGAATTTTCCGAAAATATTGGTAAATATAAAGTTTTTGCAAGAGTTTCGCCTGAGCATAAAGTAAAAATTGTAAGAGCGTTTAAACAAAAAGGCAACATTGTTTCAATGACAGGGGATGGGGTAAATGACGCACCATCGCTTAAATTTGCTGATATTGGTGTCGCTATGGGAATTACAGGAACTGATGTTTCCAAAGGTGCTAGTGACATGATTTTGACTGATGACAACTTTACTACGATTGTCCATGCTATTGAAGAAGGAAGAAATATTTACAACAACATCAAAAAAACAATAATTTTCTTACTTTCGTGCAACTTGGGAGAAATAATCTGTATTTTCTTGTCAACACTGTTAAACTGGGACTTGCCGCTAGTTGCAACACAACTGTTATGGGTAAATCTGGTTACTGATACTTTACCAGCGCTAGCGCTTGGAATCGATCCGGGAGATAAGGATGTAATGAAACGTTTGCCAAGAAACCCTAAAGAAAGTTTCTTTTCTGAAAGTGCGGGAATACGGGCAGTGATAGGAGGAACATTAATCGGGTTGCTGACGCTGATGGCATTTTATATCGGGATTAGTGAAGCTGGAATGATTGGAAATTTAGGACAACTGGAAGCAATGGCAAAAGCTGGGAATGAAGCTGCAGGACATGCCTTGACACAAGGCAGAACAATGGCATTTATAGTGCTTACAGTATCACAGTTATTCTATTCGTTAACAATGAGAAATAGCCAGAAAACAATATTTGAAATTGGAATTTTCAAAAATAGATATTTGATTTATTCGATTGTAATTGGAATTGTATTGCAGATAGGGTTAACTTCATTTGCGCCAATTGCTCAAATATTTAAAGTAACAAGCATTTCATTTGGAAATTGGGATGTAGTATTGATATTTGCATTAATACCGTTTGCTGTAAATGAGGTTATAAAATTGGTTTCAAGAAGAAAATAAAAATTCAGTTTAATTTTCAAGAAGTCTTGACAAATGCTGAAAATGTGGTAACATATAGTAAATAATTCGTTAAAAAAGTTTGGAGGAGATGCAATGTCAAAAAAAGAATTTGTAGACGCTTATGCAAAAGCGACTGGAGAAACTAAAAAAAGAGCAGAAGAATTAGTAAATGCTTTTTTAGGAACAGCAGAAGAATTTTTAGTAAAAGGTGAAAGTATCCAATTCGTAGGCTGGGGAACTTTTGAAGTAAAAGAAAGAGCGGCTAGAGAAGGGAGAAATCCATCAACTGGAGAGCCGATTAAAATAGATGCTAAAAAAGTAGTAAAATTCAAAGTTGGAAAAAAATTGGCTGATAGAGTTGCTGATGCTAAATAATAAAATATTTTATTTTTAATAAATTAAAGCTATCTTGAAGATTATTTATTTTTTCAAGATAGTTTTTTTGTGTCATTTTATTTTGATTTATAGTTATTTTTTCTTATTTTAATTATATTAATCTAATTTTTACAGGGATATTATACTAAACTCCATTTAAATAACGAAATTATTATAAACTTTTTTAACATAGGATAAAAATTCAACATTTCAAAATAATTAAAATATGATTTTTAGTCTCAATAAACCGACGGAGCTTTTATTTGTTCAACTACGACTGTTTGACGACTGAAAGGAGGAGTTTCGGAGTTGGGCAAATAAAAGTCGTAGTCTAGCCATAGGTTGTAGGATTTGCGGTAATGAGCAATCCTACGAAAATAAAAAAAGAAAAAATATAGTGATTAGTTTAATAATTATAAATTAGCTAACAAATAACCCTGTTATAAAAATTTATTTCTATTTTCAAAAAGGGTTTAGTATAAAATGTTTGTAGATAAAGTTTAATGAAAGCCAAAAATAAATCAAAAAAATTATTAAAAGGAAATAATAATATTGCTTTAAAGAGAAAAAAATGTTATTATTTTATAGTAGGACAAAATATTATCTAAAATTAGTTGAAAGGGTAATGTTTTATTAACTCAAAACTTTGAAGCGGATTTTAAAAAAGTGTTTTGGATGTTTTGAGAAATTTGTAGGATAGTAGGAAAGAGAGGAAAAATTGATGAAAAAATTATTGATTTTAATTAGTGCGTTGACACTTATGGTTTTAAGCTGTGGTAATTCTGGCGGTGAGAATAAAGGTAGCAGTGGAGCTGGGACAGGCTCTAAGAAGTATAGAATTGGAATTACACAGATTGCGTCACATCCGGCGCTTGACAGTGCAAGGGAAGGATTTAAGGCGGCTTTTAAGGAAGCGGGAATTGAAGCTGATTTTGATGAGAAAAATGCAAACGGGGAAACGGCTAATGCAAATTTGATTGCCAATAACTTTGTCAGCTCAAAGGAGGACTTGATATTTGCAATTGCGACAAATGCGGCTCAGCCGGCTGCACAGGCTACAAATGACATACCTGTTGTGTTTGCTGCGATTACAGATCCGCAGTCAGCTGGAATTTTGAAGAATAATGTGACTGGTGTAAGTGACAGAATGGATGTAAAACAGCAGTTGGCATTATTGTTAAAACTAGATTCAAAAATAAAGACGGTTGGTGTAATTTATAATTCTTCAGAACAAAATTCAAAGGTTCAAGTGGAAGATCTGAAAAAAGCGGCAAAGGAACTAGGAATAAATATTGTTGAAAAAAGCATTGTTCAGGCAAACGAAATACCTCAGACAGCGGATAACTTGGTAAGGGCAACAGATGCAATTTACTTGCCGACAGATAACCTTGTGGCATCGGTTGTGAGCTTGATTACAGATAAAGCAACAGCGGCTAAAAAAATAGTGTTTGGTGCAGAAGCGGCTCATGTAAAAGGCGGAGCATTAATTACGCAAGGTGTAAGTTATTATGAAATAGGAAATGAAGCTGGTAAAATGGCAATTGAAATTTTGAAAAATGGTAAAAAGCCTAATGAAATTCAATTTAAGACAATGCCCTTAAATGAAATTGTAGTAAACGGAAAAACACTTGCGGCACTTGGAATTTCGTTACCTGAAGATGTAAAAGCCAAAGCGCAGATTGTTCAATAAATTTTGATAAAAAGATTTAGTAAAATAATGGGAAAGGAAGAGAAATGAAAAAAATATTATTAGTAGTTGTAAGTTTATTAATGGTATTGGCTTGTGGAAATCAAAACAGTGATGCTGTCAACGGGAAAAATGGTTCACAGCCAGCTGATAATAAACAGGTTTATAAAATTGGTGTAACGCAGTTCATGGAACATCCATCACTTAACTTGGCAAAAAAAGGATTTGAAGATGCCTTTAAGGAAGCTGGAATAAATGCAGACTTTGATGAAAAGAATGCAAACGGGGAAGTAACAAATGCAAATCTTATTGCTTCAAATTACAAGGCAGATAAAAAAGACTTGGTATTTGGTATTGCTACACCGTCTGCACAG
This sequence comes from Leptotrichia sp. oral taxon 223, assembly GCF_013394795.1. Taxonomy (NCBI): domain Bacteria; kingdom Fusobacteriati; phylum Fusobacteriota; class Fusobacteriia; order Fusobacteriales; family Leptotrichiaceae; genus Leptotrichia; species Leptotrichia sp. oral taxon 223. The sequence continues at coordinate 396,116 of NZ_JABXYU010000001.1, read as the reverse complement.
GCGTTGGTAAATAACATTTCAGATATTCCAGTATTATTTTCAGCGGTAACTGATCCTGCGAGCGCAAAACTTCTGAATCCAAATGTGACAGGGACAAGTGATAAAGTGGAAAATATTGCAGGACAACTGGATTTACTTTTGAAAATAAAGCCTGGTGCAAAAAAAATAGGAGTTTTGTATAATCCGTCGGAGCAAAATTCGGCTGTTCAGGTTCAGGAGATTCAAAAGATTGCCAAGGAAAAAAATATAGAAGTTGTGCTGCAAGGGATAAGCAATTTTGGTGAACTGGCACAGGCTACTAAAAATTTATTGGGTGCAACTGACGCACTGTATTTGCCAACAGATAATCTTGTTGTGTCGGGGGCAAACCTTATTACTTCCGAAGCGATTGCAGCTAAAAAGCCTGTAATTGCAAGTGAAAACTCTTCTGTAGAACTGGGAGCATTGTTTACAATGGGATTAGACTACTATGCGCTAGGAAAACGTACTGGAGAAATGGCAATTGAAATTCTTAAAGGGAAACCTGTTTCTCAAATTCCTTTTGAAACTTCAAAACAAATGAAATTGTACGTAAATCAGAAGACGGCGCAGGCATTGGGACTGGATGTAAAAAATCCTGTGTTTAATGGGGCTGAATTTGTAGGAAAATAAATAATAAATTAAATTGGAGAGAACAGAAAAGAAAGAGAGAAAAAAGTTAAATGAATGAATTATTAGTATTTTTACAAAGTCTTCCAGAGGCTTTTAAAACGGGGTTTATATATTCGATAATGGTTATGGGGGTGTATTTGACTTATAAGATACTAGATTTTCCAGATATGTCGGTGGATGGGACATTTCCGCTTGGGGGATTTGTATTTGCGGCATTTGCACTTTCTAAGAACGGCTTTTTTGGAATAACAAGCCCAATTATGGGACTTATTCTGGCAGTAGTATGTGGAATGATTGCAGGATATATTACAGGGGCGCTGCATGTTTATTTAAAAATTAACGGACTGCTTTCAGGAATTCTGGTAATGACAGGGCTTTATAGTATAAATTCCAGAATTGTCGGAATGCCCAATGTGTTTATCTCGCCGGAGAGAAGTATTTATGAAATAATTTCGTATGAAAAGGATTTTGTTCCTTTTATAGTTATGTTTGTTATTTTACTTATTTTAAAAGGGCTTTATGATTATAAAATAAAAGAAAATAGATATATGATTAGAAGTCTTACTGTTTATATAGTTTTTGTAATTGGATTGATAGTTTATGTGGCGAATACAAAAGATGTAAAACTTATGCTTACAATACTTATTGCGTTTGTTATAAAAATGGTTGTTGACTATATCTTGACATCAAAATTTGGATTTGCATTAAGAGCGCTGGGGAACAATGAGCAGCTTGTAGTAAGCCTTGGGGTAAATGAGAAAAGATTAAAAATATTTGGATTAATGATGGCAAATGGGGTTGTGGCATTAGCGGGTGCATTATTTGCACAAAATATTAAAGTTGCAGATTTGCAGTCTGGAGTAGGAACAATCGTCATTGGACTTGCGGCAATTATTTTAGGACTTGGAGTATTGAAAAAATCTCAAGTAATAAATGAAATTTCCATTGTTACAATCGGATCTTTAATGTATTATTTCATAATAAATCTGGCATTGATGTCAAACAGTTGGACAAGAAATATGTACGAAGGGCTTCATTTCAGTGATAACGTTATAAAAATACTGGAAGTTAAGCCGACAGATGTAAAAATTATAACAGCAATAATTTTAGCAGTAATCTTGTGGAATGAACTGATTCAAAAAACAAAAAAAGGCAAGAAAAAAGTAAAATTAATTGAGAAGGGAGAAGCGTGATGATAGAAATAAAAAATTTATACAAAACTTTCTTCTCTGAATTGGGAACTGAGAAACAAGTATTCAAAGGCTTGAATTTTACAATAAATGACGGGGATTTTATAACAATTATTGGAAGTAACGGTGCTGGAAAGTCTACACTTTTGAATGTACTGAACGGACAGATTATTCCAGATGGAGGAAATGTCATCTTAAACGGAAATGATATAACAAACGTGGAACAGCATAAAAGAGCCCGATGGATTTCACAAGTATATCAAAATCCCGCAATGGGAACAGCCCCTTCAATGACTGTGCTGGAAAATCTATCCATGGCAAAAAATAAGGGAAAGCGTTTTAATTTTACATTTGGGCTGGATGTAAAAAACATAGAATTTTATAAAAAACAATTGGCAAGTTTGGGACTTGGACTGGAAAATCAGCTGTTTACACAGGTAGGACTTCTATCTGGTGGACAAAGACAATGTTTGTCGTTAATAATGGCAACTCTGAACCGTCCAGACATATTACTGCTGGATGAACATACAGCTGCGCTTGATCCTCAGACTTCAGCAATAATTTTGGAAAAGACAAAGGAAATTATTGAAAAGAACAATATAACAAGCCTGATGATAACACATAATATGCAAGATGCTATAACTTATGGAAACAGGCTTATTATGCTTCATGCAGGAGAAGTAATTTTTGACATAAAAGGTGAAGAAAAGAAAAAATTGACAGTGGAAAAACTACTTGAAATGTTTAAAACAAAAGATGCGAAGTTATCTGACAAGGATATATTTTAAAAACAAATAATATTTAAGAAAACATAATCTAAAAACTGGATAATAAAAATTGAAAAGTTTTAGGTTATGTTTTTTTATTTATAAGAAAGTTTTGCGTAAAGCAGGGTAGTTCGTAGAACATTTATTTTTAAATTTAAGCATTCTAAGGTGAAAGACAGCAAAAATTTGAAAAGAACAGCAAAAAGTTCTTTGAAGCAGATAAATGTTAAGAATTATGTGGATAGACTGAAATCTGAGGAGTACGAAAACATTATGAAAATTGGGCTGGAGGTTAGGAATAAGGGTATGGAATTTAAGGGAATTTATCTTTGAAATTAATATCATCATTTAAATTGAATTAAATTAGTTTAATATTGAATTAGTAAAAAGGCGATAAGTAAAAATATCAGTAACTTCAAAAATGTGATTTTAACCATATTTTATCATAAAAAAGTAAATTTTAAATAATTTATAACTTAGTTAGAATGTCTTATAAAAAGTGGTGTATTTTTTTTAAAAATTAAAAATATATTTTGTTTAAACTTAGCAAATATTTTTTTAAAATTAAATATATGGTATTTATGTAATTTATCTCACATCAATTAAATCATAATTTAATTTTATAAGTTAAAACAATAATATAAAAAATCAAAAACACGGAAATTAAGGTAAAAAAAGTATTGACAATTTTGGAAAATTTGATAAAATGTAGATGTAGTAATTGTTCGAAATATTTTTATTTCTTTAAACTGTAAATATTTTCGATTTTGGAATTAAATTTTAAATATAATGTTTAAGTAAATTGGGAATATATTTTAAAAGATAAAATTCACTTGAAATCACTAAAAAAAATCACTTTTTATAAATATCTTTTTTAATTTATTTCAATATGCTTAAAAATTATAAAAATGAGCTTAGATGCTTTTTATGATTTATAAATGGCGGTTTGAGCATATTCTTATAAAAATTACAAAAAAAATTTTTGAAAAAGGAGAGATGGATTAATGACAAATATAAAAAAAATTTCACAAGAATTACGTGCATTTGCGAAAAGAACGAAAAATTTTAAATATACAGAATCTGCATTAATTGTATTTTTAATGACAGGAATGATTTTTATATCAGCTAATATATTTGCAGCCAATGAAGATTCAGGCATCAAAAATCAAGTTAGTCAGATAAACACATCAATAAATCAAATACGTACTGATTTTAAGAGAGCAAGAAAAGAAAACAACAAATTAATGAAAGATACAACATTGGAACTTACTCAATTAATGGAGCAAGGAGATCATGTTGTAAAATCACCTTGGAGCAGCTGGCAATATGGAATAAATTATTTCTATAATGACTGGAAAGGGACTTATAAAGGCAGAGGGGACAAGGAAGAAAAGTACCCATATGAAGGTGTATTTGAAAGAAGCACAGATCCTTATGAAAGATACGTGTCGCCTGAAAGTAAAAATTACTCACTACTTTCTAAAAGCATAAATCCTCGTTCAGCATCATCAAATAACAGACAGGGATTGTCATACGGTATAGCAAGTACATTGCCAGTAAATGAGCCAATTGTAGCTTTTGAAGTAAATGCGGGAATTAACCCAAGAGTGTTTACTGCTCCGACAGTTACTCCACTTACAGCTACACAGCCTAATTTACCAGAAGCTATTAATTTTGTTCCACCAGAAATAACACCACCTAATCCACAACCTGCTGCGATAAGTATACAAGTTTTTGATTTAGATGCTTATTGGAATTCTTATGGGGATACAGTATTAGGAACAAATGTTAATGTGACAGGAACGCATAGTAACAGTGATGGAAGTAGTACAATTGTGCCAGCAGTTGGTTCCAAACCGCAAACAAAAAAAGATAATGCTATAGTAGAGTATATTCAAAGCACTAGTAATGTTAATGATTTTAATTCTGCTGCTGATTCAGTCATGAATGTAGATGTAACCAAAAAAAGAGCCGTTACATTAGATCCCATAAGTGTTTCTACAACTGATTTAAAATTTACTAATAATGGAACTATTAATTTGATTGCAGAACAAACAGGAGGAATAGAAGTTCAAACAGACAATAGTGGATCTAATAATAATACCATAGGAATAAATGGAGCCTCAGGTAAAATACTTGGAACTGGAGCCAAACAAATAGCGATGATATTTACAGATGAAGGAAATTCAAATGGAACTTATACATTACAAAATGATGGAACCATTGTAATGGAAGGAGAACAGTCTCTAGGTTATGGATTAAAAGTAACAAGTAATTGGACGGCTGTTGTTATCAACAATAATAATATAACTATGAAAGGGAATAAAAGTTATGGAATTGCTATAGGAACAAATAATAATGGATTACAGGCAGGTTCATCGGCAACAAATAATGGTACAATTAATATTGAAGGAAATGAATCTGGTGGAATTGCTATTAAGCATGATATGGGTGGAGGAATTAAAAATGCTTCAAATGGAGTAATTAATGTTTCAGGTGAAAATTCCTTTGGAATGTACTCAGATATAAGTGGTAAAAATTATAATAATGAAGGTACTATCAATATAATAGGTTCAAAAAATAAATCTATTGGATTAAGAGTGGAAAACTCAGGAGCTTCTTTAACAAATAAAAAAGAGATTAATATATCTAGTACTGGTACAGAAAATATAGGAATGTATTCTTCAAGTGGTACTGTTACAAATGATAGTAATGCTAAAATAACAGTAACAGCTGGAGAAAATATTGGAATGATGGCAAAAGGTGTGGGACAAGCTGGGAATATGGGAACAATAACAGTAACTTCTGATGGTGCTACAGGAGCAGTTGTTTCATCAGGAGGTCATGCAGCCAACTCAGGAACAATAACGGTAACAGGTAAAACTTCATCTTCAGGGAAAGGGATAGCTGGAATTATAGCTACAGGTGGAAGTGAATTCACAACTCTTGGAAGTGGAGCAATAACAGCTAATGTAAGTGGTAAAAATTCAGTTGGAATATATGCCAAGGACACCAATAGTAAGGTAGAAGTATTAACACATAATACAACTACAGCAGATGGAGCTGTAAACTATGCTGTGGATTCAAATGGTGTAATTAACTTGAATGGTGCAGGTACTGCAAGTACAGGTGCAAAATCCTTGTTATTTTATAATAATGGAGGAAAGATAAACATAACTCAACCGATGACAGCAACTATATCAGGTGGTTCAAATACTCCTGCCACAAGAGGAACAGCTTTTCTGTATCAAGGAACTGGACATAGTTCGTTCACATCTGGGGATATATCAATGTGGGCGACAAGTAAATTTAGTGGATTATCAAATTTAACACTTAATATGAATTCAGGCTCAAGATTGTTTATAGCATCAGATGTAGGTATGAATTTGTCTGATACAACAGGTTCAACATTAGCTAGTGCTTTAGGAGCTAATATTACTGGAAGTGATTATAAAACATTTATGTTGTACAATAGCTTGTTAACACTAAATCAATCTATTAATCTAGATGATACAAATGATGCATATAATCAGCTTGAATTATCTAATTCATCAATTGATAATAATAACAATAACACTATAACTGGTACACAAACAGGACAGACTGCAATTGCACAGGAAAATCTATTAACAAACAGAGCTGCAGTTACAATAAACAATAACGGTATTATCAATTTGTCAGGTGCAAACTCAACAGGAATGTATGCTAAATACGGAATTATTAATAACAATGCAACAGGAACAATTACAATAGGAGATACATCGACAGGACTTTACGGAATAGGGGACAGTATCCTAACAAATACAGGAACAATCACAATGGGTAACAAGTCAACAGGTATGTACTCTGAAGGCTCAACAACTCAAGGTGTAACAAACGCTGGAACTATAACAAGCACTGGAACATCTTCAGTAGGTGTGTTGTTTAAACCTGACGCATCGCTTGCAGCGGGAGCAGTTCTTGGAAATACAGGAAACATTACTTTAGGCGACAGCAGTGTAGGTTTATATGGTGAGAGTACAGCTACAAACTATACAACATCAAATTCTGGAAACATTACAGTAGGAAACAACGGTATTGGTATGTTTGGATATGCTTCTGATGTGGCTGGAGGAACAATTACAGTAGGAGATAAAGGTGTTGGCGTATACTCTCAAGGTGGAAATGTAAACCTTACAGGAGGAACAATTGCAACAGGAGCGTCTGAAGCAGTAGGCGTATACACAGTAGGAAGCGGTCAAACAGTAACAAACAGCGGTACTGCATTTAATTTGGGAGATACATCAGTTGCAATAGCAAATGCAGGAAGTGGGAATACAATTAATTCAACAGCGGCAAATGTAGGATTAGGAACAAATAATATTTATGTTTATTCAAGTGATACCGCAGGAACAGTAAATAACTCTACAAACTTAAGTGCAACAGGTGGAGGAAACTATGGTATCTACTCTGCTGGAAATGTAACAAACTCAGGTAATATGGACTTTGGAAACGGTGTCGGAAATGTTGGTATCTATTCAATTGGTGGAGGTACAGCAACAAATACAGGTACAATCACAATTGGAGCTTCAAATGCAGCAACAAATGCATATGGAATAGGTATGGCAGCAGGATATCAAAACAGTGATACAGGAAATGTAATAAATAACGGGACAATCAATGTAAACGGTGACTACAGTATAGGTATGTATGCAAGTGGAGCAGGAAGTACAGCAACAAATAATAGTAATATAGTATTAAATGGAAACAATACAACAGGTATCTATGCTGACAATGGAGCAACTGCAATAAATACAGGTAATATTTCAACAGGATCAGGAAGCTACACAAATGTAGTAGGAGTATATCTAGGAAAAGGAGCAACACTTAACAATACAGGTACAATCACAATTAATGGAACAAATTCAGTTGGTGTATATTTAAAAGGAGGAACAATTGCCAACTATGGTAATATAACAGTAAATGGAAGCAGCAATCCAAATGATACTGTGTATACGTTTACAACACCTCCAACAGGTAAAGCAGTAGGCGGAGCAGCAATTGATGCACCTGCAGGAGCACAAACTGCAACAGTAACAATAAATGGAGTAACGCAAACGCCAGTAGTGATAAATACATTTGCAAAAAATCCTATTGAAGTGTCAGCATCAAGTATCGGAATGTATGTAAATACATCAGGAAAAGATTACACAAATTCAATAAATGGGCTAGGAAATCTGACTCAGGAAGCTGATTTGATCATTGGTACCGAAGCGACTGAAATGACAAACAGCAAGTCTATTTTGATTAAGGATCCTAGAATTTTAGATCCATATAATACTGCAATTAGAACAAGCGGTGTTTCAAATTGGAATATCTATTCTGGAGGATTGAACTGGCTTGCAACACCAACATTAAATCCAAATGACGGAACAATGACAAGCATTTATATGGTTAAAATACCGTATACAGCTTGGGCAGGAAAAGAAGATACACCAGTACGCAGTACAGATACTTATAACTTCTTAGACGGTTTGGAACAAAGATACGGGGTAGAAGCCTTAGGTACAAGAGAACGTGAATTATTCCAAAAATTAAATGGAATTGGTAATAATGAAGCAACTTTATTCTATCAGGCAACTGACGAAATGATGGGACACCAGTATGGAAACCTTCAACAAAGAATCAATGCAACTGGAAACATACTGGACAAGGAATTCAGATACCTGAAACACGACTGGAGAAATCCGTCTAAACAAAACAACAAGATTAAAGTGTTTGGCACAAGAGATGAGTACAACACTGACACGGCAGGAATCATTGATTACACAAGTAATGCCTACGGTGTAGCGTATGTTCATGAAGATGAAAAAATCAAGATGGGTAACTCAAGCGGATGGTATGCAGGAGCTGTAACAAATAGATTCAAGTTTAAAGATATTGGACATTCAAGAGAAAATCAAACTCAACTTAAAGCAGGAATCTTTAAGACAATGTCGCCAAAAACTGATCACAACGGGGCATTGCAATGGACAATTGGAGGAGATGTATTCTTTGGAATTAATAATATGAAACGTAAATATCTGGTTGTAGACGATATATTCCAGGCAAAATCTGACTACAACTCTTATGGTGCGGCATTGAAGACAGACTTGGGATATGACATAAGAATGAGCGAAAGAACGCATTTACGTCCATACGGAGCATTGAAGATGGAATACGGAAGATTCAATACCATTAAAGAGGATAACGGAGAAATGAGACTGGAAGTGAAAGGAAACGACTACTTCTCAGTTAAGCCAGAAGTTGGAGTTGAATTCAGATATGTACAGCCGCTTGCAGTAAGAACAAACCTGACAGTGGGATTGTCAGCCGCCTATGAAAACGAATTAGGCAAGATGGCAAGCAAGAACAATGAAGGAAGAGTAAGATACACAAGCGCAGACTGGTTCGGAATAAGAGGGGAAAAGGAAGACAGAAGAGGAAACGGTAAATTTGACTTGAATATCGGAGTTGACAACACAAGATTTGGAGTGACAGTAAATGGAGGATATGACACTAAAGGCAATAATATAAGAGGTGGAATAGGATTCAGAGCTATTTACTAGTCCTAATCGTTAATTCAAATTATTTGAACAAAAAAATAGGGAGCAGTGAGATTTGTAGTTTCACTGTTCTTTTTTTGTAGAAATAATACTAAACTCCATTTAATAATGGATTTATTACAAATTCTTCTAGCAAAGAAAAAACATAGTAATATGAAAAAATATTTATTAATCAAAATATCTAATACTATTTTCCATTTAAATAGTAGAAATCAGAAAATTCATGGAATTAAAGCCTTTTTTACAAGATTGTACTGTTTATAACCTATGTAACTATAAAATATCCTTTAATTAAATTTAATCATTAAGTATCCATATAAGGGATTCTTATTCAGAATTTGAAAAACTGCTTATTGTTAATAAATGTTTTTCATAATTCTATGTTTTTTCTTTTTATATAAGCAAGGAAAATCAATCGCCATTTCCCTTGCAACCCTGGCTCGTCTAAGCATTTTTTTGAAATAAAAACGAAACTCGCTGACGCTCAGACAATCGTTTTCATTCCAAAAAAATCACGACATTCTATATTAAATCATAAAGATTATCATAATTAAGTTTTAGGTTTTAACATTTTAAAAATACTAAATAAGCAAAATTTCGTTAAAGGAAAAATAACTAAATACGAATGTATTTCTTTCGCCATAATTTTTATAAAACTAAAACTTATTTATGGAAAAATAACTCTTATTGGCGAAAGGGAGCGTAGTTTTTACGAAGCGAGTTTTATTTTTTCTTTATAAGAAAGTTTTGCGTAAAGCGGGGTAGTTCGTAGAACGTTTCGCCATTATTTCTAAGTAATAGCCAGTTATACATGTTAAAATAACTATTATTGCGAAAAAGGGCATGGCGTCTGATGCCCTTACGTTATAAAAAAATTTAATAAGAAATAGAAAAAACTATTATTAATCATAATATTTATAAACTAAAATTATAAAAGTCCTTAAGATGGATACTTAAAAATTAAATTTGATTTTTTTTAATAAGGCTATCAAATTAATTGTTATAGAATTTTATTTCTATTTTTTAAATAGGGTTTAGTATAAAACACTTGAATGTTATTTTTGCTATTTTATATTTTAAATGGGTTAGAGTATAGTTTGTAATAAGGATAATTTCACAATTAATACAAATGAAAAAAATAGAAATTTTTTTAAAAAAATTAAGATAAGGAAATTATTATTAAACACACGAAAAATTAAATTTTATCATAAAAAAAATGCATGTATTACTAATCAAAAAAAAAGATTTTTATGGAAAATTCTGATTTAATGTTTTTATATTATATTTAAATTTAATAATATAATGAAAAATAATGAAATAGAAAAAAATAAAAAAGTTATTTGAAGTAAAAAAATAATTGACTTTTTGAATTTCTTTGGTAAAATAGAAATGTGATAAGAATGTTTATAGAAAATTCATTTTATAAAATTATATTTTTAAAGTTTATCTTTTACTTAAAAAAATAATAAATAACTAATTATTTATTAAATGTGGCAATAGTTATGTTTAGCCTAGATTTTAAATTAATTTGATTTCTCAGTAGATTTTTTTAAAGTTTAGGTATATATTTAGGCAATTTTAAAAATATAAATTATAATAAAATATTTGACTGAAATAAAGTATTTTAAGAGAAAATCACTTATAATCACTAAATAATCACTTTTCTTAAAAATTATTTTGAATGTTGTTTAAAAAAAATTATGAACAAGTTTCAAATAATATCGTTTTTAAGTAATTTATTATATTTTAAAATATTTTTTTGGTTTTATATTGCATTATATGATAATAGATTTTATAAATGAAAATTTAATTATCACGAAAAATTTTTTACAAGGAGATGTATTAAAATGACAAATAGCATCAGAAAAATAAAGCAGGATTTGCGAGCTTATGCAAAAAGATGTAAAGATGTGCACTATACAGAAGGCCTGTTAATAACATTTTTAGTTACTGGAACTCTTTTTGTGGCAAGTAATCTGTTCCCAGCTTCAGCAAATACAAGTATTGCAAGTCAAAAGCAGGCAATCTCTACATCGATTAAGACAATACATCAGCAAGTTAAAGCAACACGGAAAGAAAATGACAAATTATTAAAAGATACAAATCTTGAACTTATTCAATTAATGGAACAAGGGGATCACGTTGTAAAGTCGCCTTGGAGCAGCTGGCAATATGGTATAAATTATTTTAATAATAACTGGAACGGGACTTATAAAGGACGTGGAGATAAGAAAACGAAATATCCATATGAAGGAGTATTTCAAAGAAGTTCAGATATCTATGAAAGAACAATCTCGACAGACAGTGGAAATTATGGATTGTTAAACAGAAACAGAAGAACAAACTTCGCTTCAGGCTCAGCCGCTGGATATGGTCTAGCAAGTACAAAACCAGTAAAAGAACCAATCGTACCATTTGAGATAAACGCAGGAATACGTCCAAGAAGCATAAATAAATCAGCAATAAGAATAGCAGATAAGACGGCAGTTACACCTACATTGCCAGAAGCAATTAGTTTTACACCGCCAAAACCAGTTATTGGATTGCCAAAATTACCAGAATTACCAGTACCACCTACTTTTAATATACAATTAGGATCATATTGTAATAGTATGGAAAGTTGTAATTCTATGCATCATGAGGGAGGACAATACGGATATGGTGGTACTATTGTAGGAACCGTAAGATCGTTTGAGGCAGGAGATAATATAAATATTACAACAAATAATCCTTCATTAAGATATGGTTGGTCAGATGAATCGGGTGGACATAGTGCACTTTTATATTCATATTTTGATGTTACAAGAGGTGAAAGTACAAGTGCAAAAACTTCAATTTTAACTGGTAATTTAACAGTAACCTCTATAAATCCAGTAACTAGTGATAGTAGTTTACCTGATTACAATAAGCAATTTTTCTTGGTTGGAGGTTCAAGAGTAGCTACTCTTGACAACGTAGTTAACACAACATTAGAAAATAAGGCAACTGTAAATTTAGAAGGACCACTTACAGTAGGATTTGAAGCACAAACAGATGATTATTTTCAAAACAATTATAATAGAGGTGTTGCAGCCTTTTTTCCTTATGCAAGCAAACAAGGAGTACGTGGTTTAACAAATTCAGGGACAATAACTGATGATTCAGAAAAAAATAACTCAGCTATACAGGCTCATATTTCTCCTGGAAATTCAATGAAACTGAAATTAGCAGATTTTGGATCTGGTCATAGCGAGATACCAGTAAAAAATACAAATGGGTATCTAGGATACAAGGTTGGTATGATATTAACATTTGAAAATGTAGATACAAATACTAATTCAAATTATATTTTGAAAAATGATGGAACGATAAAAATTAATGGAGAAAAATCAATAGGGATTCAAGTATTTGCACCAGGATCTCCAAGTAAGGTAACAGTATCAAATACTGGTACTGGGGGAAAAGGTATCTTTATGGGTGGAATTGAAAGTTATGGTATGAAATGGTCTTCACGTGTTGCAAGTGACAGTACAATGGAAAATACTGGAACTATTGAAATATCTGGAGATGCAGGTACAGAAACTAAACCAGATGGTACTGTAAAAATATTGGATTCATTATCATCAGGAATTGCAGTTATAGAAAATAAAAGTTATTCAGGAGCTAATAATGCAATAAGAGCATATACAGGAAAAGTTAAGAATAATGGAGAAATTAAAGTATCTGGTGGTAAAGGTAACACAGGTATGGTTTTAATTGTGGATGCTGCTGATGATATAACGAATGATACAAATGGAACGATTACTGTAAGCAGTGCTGAAAAAAAACAAAATATAGCTATGAGAGTAGATAAAGGATCAATATCAACAGGTGCAAGTGGAACACCAAAAGCAATAAATGATGGAACAATCAATCTGGATGGAGATTCATCAATAGGAATGGTTGGAACAAATGCAGACGTTGTTAATAATGCTGGAAAGAAAATAGGGACTACCAGTGGCAAGACAATCATTAATGGGATTGGTATGGCAACAAGTGGTGGAAAACTTGAAAATGAAGGTGAAATTGAATTAAAAGGTACAGGAGTTTCGACTAACGTTGGTGTATATATGATTAAAGGAACTGCCAATCCGACTGGAACACTTGGTTCAAACAGTAAAATCACAGTAAGTGGTACTAACTCAACAGGAGTATTGGTTACAAATGGTACATTGACTTACGGTGGAAGCACTACGGTTACAGGAGCAGCGGGAGTTGCTGGGGCGATTGTTGGAGATAATAACACCAATACAGCGGATGTGACTGCTACAGGTGGTACAATCACGGTAAATGATGGTGCAGGCGGTTCTGCCGGAGTGTATGAATATACAGCTTCTGATGGGAAAACTAAAGTCAAAAAAGGTTCTTACGGACTTATTGTAGGAAAAGGTTCAAAATTTGTAGGAAAAACTGTGGGAGGAACAACAACATATGCAAATATTGATGCCAATGTAAAAGGTGAACAGTCTATCGGAGTGTATGCTGGAGAAGGTTCAAAAGTAGAACTTAAGGATCATACTGTAAAAGCGTACGAGGGAGCGGTAAACTATGATGCTGATAAAAATTCAACTATAACATTAAAAGGAACAGGAACTGCGACTACAGGGCAAAAATCATTACTATTCTATCTTGGTGAAGATGGTTCAGGAAAAGTTGCGATAGATGGAAAGATGAATGCGACTATTGAGGGTGGAACTACTCCTAATACCAGAGGAAATGCCTTTTATTATGTAGGAAATGGTGGCGACTTTGGAAAGACTCAGATTGTAGACTGGGCAAAAAATAATTTTGGAGACGGAACAAATACAACTTTAGGAAATCTAACTCTAAATATGAATAAAGGCTCAAGACTGTTTATCGCTCAAAATGTTGGAATGGATTTATCTGATACAACGGGAGATGCTGTCTCAAAAGCTACAGGAGCACATATAAATGGAACTGACTATAAGACATTTATGCTGTACTTAAGTAAACTTACAATTAATCAGGATGTAAACTTGGATGATGCCAACGACGCATACAATCAGCTTGAAATTTCAAATTCATCAATAACGAATGCAAATACTAAGACTATAACAGGAACAAAGGCTAATCAGGTTGCAATGGCTCAGGAAAATAACAGGGGTCTGTATGCAAGAAATAAGGTTGTCTTGTCAAATGAAGGAACAATTAACTTAAGTGGTGCAGGTTCTACAGGAATGTATGCTAAGTTTGGAGAATTATACAACAAGGCAACAGGAACTATGACAATAGGTGACAAATCAACTGCTATTTATGGTATTGATGATTCATTGATTGAAAATGCAGGTAAGATTACAATAGGTTCTAATTCAACAGGATTGTATTCAGAAGGTTCCACATCACAGGCGATAAAAAATACAGGAACTATAGAAACGTCTGGAAATGATTCGGTTGCAATTTCTTACAAACCAGATGCGGGACTTGGTTCAGGAACAGTGCTTGAAAATGCAGGAAAAATAACAATGACAGGTGATAGAAATACAGCGATTTACGCAACAGGGACACCAGGATACACAGCTAAAAATAGCGGAACAATCACATTGGGAGATTCGGCATCAATTACAAGTCCTAATGTTGGGCTTTATACAGATCATAACACTGTAACATTGCAAAATACAGGGAAAATAGAGTCTGGAAACAATACAATTGGAGTGTATGGACACAATGTAGAAAATTCAGGTGACTTGAAGATAGGAAATGCTGCAGTTGGAATTTACTCTCAAAGCGGAAATGTTAATTTAACAGGAGGAACAATCACAACTGGAACAGATGAAGCAGTTGGAGTTTACACAGTAGGAAGCGGACAGACTGTTACAAATAGTGGAACTGCATTTAATATTGGAAACAACTCATTTGGATTTGTAAACGTCGGAACAGGAAATACCATAACTTCAAGCATTTCAAATGTAGGGCTTGGAGACAACAATGTGTACATGTATTCAAATGATACTAAAGGTACAGTAACAAACTCTACAAACATAACTTCTACTGGAGAACAGAACTATGGAATCTATTCAGCAGGTACAGTAACAAATAATGGAAACATTGACTTGTCAAGCGGAAAAGGAAGTGTGGCAGTTTACAGTATTAAAGGTGGAACTGCGACAAATAATGCAACAATCACTGTAGGGGCATCGGATGTTGCAAACAGCCTTTACTCAATAGGTATGGGTGCAGGATATTCTACAACTGATACGGGAAACATTGTAAATAAAGGAACAATTAATGTAAATGGAAAACACAGTATAGGTATGTATGCAAGTGGAGCAGGAAGTACGGCAACAAATGATGGAAATATTGTATTGAATGCAAGCAACACAACAGGTATTTACGCTGATAATGGAGCGACAGCAATTAATAACAAATCAATTACAACTGGTTCAGGAACTTACACAAATGCAGTAGGGGTATATCTTGGAAAAGATTCTAAATTGATAAATAACAAAGGCGCAACAATTAATATAGATGCTAAAAATGGTGTGGGAGTTTACTTGAAAGGTGGAACGGTAGCAAACTACGGAACAATCACAGTAAATGGTGCTTCTAAAACAAATAACAATGATGTGGATGGAAACATAATATACAAATTTACAGTGCCTGAAACAGGAAAAGGTGTAGGTGGAGTAGCAATCGACGCACCAGCAGGAGCCCAAACGGCTACAATCACAGTAAATGGAGTGCCACAAACACCAGTGGTAGTAAATACAACAGGTAGAAACCCAATAACAGTATCAGCTTCAAGTATTGGACTGTATGTAAATACATCAGGAGTTGACTACACAAAATCAATAGATGGGTTGCAAAACTTGACAAGTGAAGCAGACTTAATTATTGGTAACGAAGCGGCTGAATCAACAAACAGTAAATATATATTAGTAAACGATCCTAATATAATAAATCCGTATAAAACAGCAATGCTAAGCAATCCAAACATTAAATGGAATGTGTACTCAGGTTCAATAAGCTGGATAGCTACTCCGACATTGGATCCGAATGACGGTTCAATAACAAGCCTATATATGGCAAAAGTACCATATACAGAATGGGCAGGAAGACAGACTACACCAGTAGACAGCACAGATACATACAACTTTACAGATGGGCTTGAGCAAAGATACGGAGTTGAAGCTTTAGGAACTAGGGAAAGAAAGATATTCAGTAAATTAAATGGAATTGGAAACAACGAGGAAGTATTGCTGTACCAAGCATTCGACGAAATGATGGGACATCAATATGGAAACCTTCAACAAAGAATCAATGCAACTGGAAACATACTGGACAAGGAATTCAGATACCTGAAACACGACTGGAGAAATCCGTCTAAGCAAAACAACAAGATTAAAGTGTTTGGTGCAAGAGATGAGTACAACACTGATACAGCTGGAATCATTAACTACACAAGCAATGCTTACGGTGTGGCTTATGTTCACGAAGATGAAAAAATCAAGATGGGCAACTCAAGCGGATGGTATGCAGGAGCTGTAACAAACAGATTCAAGTTTAAGGATATAGGACATTCAAGAGAAAATCAAACTCAGCTTAAAGCAGGAATTTTTAAGACAATGTCGCCTAAGAAAGATTACAATGGAGCATTGCAGTGGACAATCGGCGGAGATGTATTCGTAGGTATCAATGATATGAAACGTAGATACCTGGTTGTAGATGACGTATTCCAGGCAAAATCTGACTATCATTCTTACGGAGCGGCATTAAAGACAGATTTGGGATATGACATAAGAATGAGTGAAAGAACACATTTACGTCCATACGGAGCGTTGAAGATGGAATACGGAAGATTCAATACCATTAAAGAAGATAACGGGGAAATGAGACTGGAAGTAAAAGGGAACGACTACTTCTCAGTTAAGCCGGAAGTCGGAATGGAATTCAGATATGTACAGCCACTTGCAGTGAGAACAAATCTGACAGTGGGATTGTCAGCCGCCTATGAAAACGAATTAGGCAAGATGGCAAGCAAGAACAACCAAGGAAGAGTAAGATACACAAGCGCAGACTGGTTTGGAATAAGAGGGGAAAAGGAAGACAGAAGAGGAAATGGTAAATTTGACTTGAATATCGGAGTTGACAACACAAGATTCGGAGTGACAGTAAATGGAGGATATGACACTAAAGGAAATAATGTAAGAGGTGGAATAGGATTTAGAGCTATTTACTAGAATGAAGAATCATGGAAAAGTGAAGAACTTTAACAACTGAAAATGTAACAGATGTTTGAGTTAGAAGCTTAAAAAGAATGAAAGGACAGTGGAACTTAGGTTTTGCTGTTCTTTTTTGTTTTTCTGGTAAAATAGAGGTATAATATTTATAGGCGGAAAAATTTATTTTTTAGGAGAGGATGTTATGAAAAAAGGAGTTTTGGGCATAAATATAATTTTATTGTGGATTACAATTTGGCATTTTTATAAATTTCCAATAACTGAAAATATGAGTCTGTCCTTGTATAATAAAAAAATTTATAGAAGATTGATTTTCAGTACAATTGATCCAATTGTTAAGGATAAAAATGATTTATTGTTTAATATAAATTTTGGAGGGGAAGAGCAGGATGACGCAGGAAGAGCGTATGTAAAAGGATTAATGAAAAATGAAGAGGTATGGATAGGATATGTTTATTCCTTTAATGAAATTATGGAAGAAAGTCCAGCTTATGCCAGCAATCCTCCAAATGGCGATGAACGAGCGGTAGAAGAATATGTAAACAAACATTCGGGATACTTTTACGTAACTCAAAATGAAACGAAATATCATTTGACAAAAGAAGAAATAATGAAAAAATTTGATTTAAAAGAATTAAAATTTAAAAGTCCAAAATTTTTTGTAGATAAGCTTGGGACGGATAGAGAATTGTCAAATTGGTTTAGAAAAGATTACAATATTTCTTTAAATAGGATAAAAGAAGAAAAAGACAGAGTGTTGACATCACAGATTGAAAGAAAAATTATAAAAGAAAGAATTTTTTGGCTGGGGATTTTAAGTATTTGTTTAGTGTTACAGTTGTTATTTTTAGTAAAGGATAGAAAAAAACTCTAATGAAATGTATGAAATTTAGTTAAAACAATATATTTCATAAAAAGTGACATTTACACTTGAAATTTACTAAAATATACAAAATTTTTAAAAATGCTTTACAAATGTGAAAAAATTAGTTATAATAATAAATATTATGTGATAGAGGTGCAATTATTAAAAGTAAATTTATGGAGAAAAGTCGATTCTGTGAAATAAGTTGAAAGGAATAATTGCCGAAGCGTAGGGATTGACTGTCTTTATTGCTGGGGCTATGGAGAATATCCATAGGACTGTCATTATCAATGGATAATGGGGAGCTGTCAGATATAATTCATATAAATTTTTTAAGTTTTTTAGTTTAAAATAAAAATAATAAAAATTTTTAGATATATGTTTTATATGCTGATGCTTGTTATCAGCATTTTTTATTATCCAGAATCAAAACTACTGAAAGGAGAAGGAAATTTTTTATTTTTAAAAAGTTTCTATGGAAATATGAAATTATTTGGAACATCGAAAGTTAATGAAAAAGGGAATTTATCGATAGGGGGAGTGGATGCGGTTGAACTTGTAAAAGAGTTTAAAACACCACTTTATGTAATGGATCAGGAGCTTGTTGAAACGACTATTGACAAAATGAAAGAAGCTTTTAAGTCGAATAGGTTTGATACACAGATTGCTTATGCGGGGAAAGCGTTTTTGTCAATGGGGATGTTAAAGCTGGTTGATGCTAAGGAACTTGATTTGGATGTGGTTTCTGGCGGGGAGCTTTATACTGCCTATAAGGCAGGATTTCCAATGAACAGGGTGCATTTGCACGGGAACAATAAGACTGTGGAAGAGCTGGAAATGGCAATTGAATTTGGGATAAAGGAGATTGTTATTGATAATGAGGATGAGATTGGTAAAATTGAGAAAATTTGCCGTGAGAAAGGGAAGAAGCAGGCTGTGCTTGTGAGAATTGATCCAGGAATAGAGGCACATACGCATCATTATATTAAGACTTCGGGGCTTACTTCAAAATTTGGGATTTCATTGTTTCAGGATAATCTGTTTGACATAATTAAAAGGCTGAATGATAATGAATGGATTGAGTTTAAAGGTTTTCATACACATATTGGTTCACAAATTTTCCAATCGGCATTCTTTATATTTGCTCTGGATGAGATTTTTAAATATTTGGATAAATTGAAAAAAGAGTTGGGAATAGTAGTTCACACAGTAAATATGGGTGGAGGATTTGGAGTTTACTACAAGGAAGGGGATGATCCGAAACCGATAGAGGAAGTTCTGAGCGAAATAATAACTTATACGGAAGCAATGGAAATCAAGTATCAGATTGGATTTAAGGAGCTTTGTATTGAGCCGGGAAGAAGTATTGTCGGAAATGCAGGAACTACTTTGTATGAAGTTGGAGGAATTAAGGAAACAGTTGGTGGAAAAACGTATGTGTTTATAGATGGAGGAATGTCGGATAATATAAGAACGGCACTTTATCAGGCAGAATATGAGGCGGGAGTCGTGAATAAGATGAATGATACAGATGTGAGAGATATAACTTTGGCAGGAAAGCTGTGTGAATCTGGAGATATTATCATTGAAAAGGGTAAATTGCCAAAATCAACAGAAATAGGGGATATTGTGGCGGTAACGACGACTGGAGCATATTGCTACACAATGTCAAGCAACTATAACAGAATGATGCGTCCAGCAGTTGTATTTGTAAAGGATGGAAAAGCTAAAGTTGCGGTAAAAAGGGAAACACTAGATGATTTGATTAGAAATGATGAAATTTTTGAATTATAAAGAAAGAATAAGAAAGGAAGAGGTGAATTTATTGTGATTATCGTGCATAAATATGGCGGAACTTCGGTTGCTACAACTGAGAAAATAATGAATATTGCAAAATATCTGGGAAGTGTAAAGGATTCTGGAAATGATGTAGTTGTCGTGGTTTCAGCCATGGGGAAAACAACGGATGCCTTAATAAGATTGGCACACGAAATTACTGATAAACCTGATTTGAGGGAGATGGACAGGCTGATGTCGACTGGAGAACAGCAGACAATCGCATTACTGAGCATTGCTTTGCAGACACTTGGACATGAGGCCATCTCGCTTACAGGGGCTCAGGCGGGAATAAAAACGAGCGGACACTATACCAAAAATAGAATTGAGGATATTAACGGAAAAGACATAAAGGAACATTTGTCAAAAGGAAAAATTGTAGTTGTAGCTGGATTTCAGGGAGTAAATGAAGCAGGCGATGTGACAACTTTGGGACGTGGAGGATCTGATACATCTGCAGTAGCTCTAGCTGCAGCACTTGGTGGAAAATGTGAAATTTACACAGATGTTGACGGAATTTATACAATTGATCCGAGAGTTTATAAAAAGGCGAAAAAATTACCTGTAATTTCTTATGATGAAATGATGGAGCTAGCTTTTCTGGGAGCTGGAGTAATGGAGCCAAGAGCCGTTGAGCTTGGAAGCAAATATGGTGTAGAAATTTACGTTGGAAAATCGCTTGGAGAAAGAAACGGAACGATTATAACGTCGGTAGAAAAAACGAAGGAGAATAAGGAAATGGAGCAGAAAGTAATAACTGGAGTATCAATTAATGAAAATATGGTAATGATAAACGTGGAGGAAATCCCGACAAATGCACAGAATGTGTATGAAATTTTTGAAAAGGCTGAAGCAAACGGAATAAATATTGATATGATAAGCCAAAATGATGTGACTAGTCATCACGGAAGCTTTGCTTTTACTTGTCCAAAAACAGATACAGCAGCACTTGAAAAAATCGGAGAGGAAATAGAATCAGAATTTCCGCAAACATCATTTATAATTAATCCATATGTTACAAAAGTTTCGGTAGTAGGAATCGGACTGATAAGTAACATTGGAGTAGCTGCTAAAATGTTTAAAATTCTATCAGAAAACGATATAAGCTTCCATCAGGTTTCTACTTCTGAAATCAGTATTTCGTTAGTTGTAGACGAAGTTATGGGCAAAAGAGTGGCTGAGTTATTTGCAAAGGAATTTGACTTGTAGGAAGTTATCAAAGTATCTTTTTAAGCAATTCAAAGATTATTAAAAAAAATAAATTTTATAATGTAAAATAGATAACGTATCTTTTAAGGAAATTTTATGAAAACAGTTTTGATAACAGGGGCAAGCAGTGGAATTGGATATGAACTTGCTAAAATTTATGCAGAAAATGGGTATAATCTGGTTGTTGTGGCACGGAATGGGGATAAGTTGGAAATTTTGAAAAAAGAAATTTTTGAGGAAATTTCTAAAAATATTGAAGTAATAGTAATTGAGAATGACTTATCGCAGGAAAATGCTGCTGAAAGGCTTTATAATCAGATAAAATCCAGCAATCTTAAAATTAATACGCTTGTAAATAATGCTGGAGTTGGTATTTATGGCAAGTTTTCTGAATTTGATGAGGAAACTATGAAGAGAAATGATGCGATGATAAACTTGAATATAAAGGCAGTTGTAGAATTGACGAGGCTGTTTTTGGCTGATATGATAAAAAATGAAAATGGCGAAATATTGAATGTTTCTTCGGTTGCAGCTTTTATGCCAGGGCCTCTGATGAGTACGTATTATGCGAGTAAAGCCTTTGTGCAGTCGTTTACTGAAGCGGTTAGGGAAGAAATGAGAAACGATATTCATGCAAAAAATATAAAAATATCGGTTCTCTGTCCTGGTCCAACGGCTACTGGATTTGAAAAAAGCAGTAATTTGGAAGAAAGTTCGCTATTTGAACGAATGAAAGTTATGACAGCTAAAAAAGTGGCTGAAATTGGCTATAAGGAATTTCAGAAGGGGAAAGCAACTATAATTCCTGGAATTTTTAATAGAATTGCAGTTTTTGGAACTAGATTTTTTTCAAGAAAACTTATTGTAAGAACAGCTGGAAAAATTCAGGAAAAAAAGAAAGGTTCTTAATTAAAGGGATTTGAGTATAATTTGGGAATATTTTTACAAAAAATGAAAATTAAAGGAGGTTTTGAAATGTTAAAATTTGAAAAGTATCAAGGTGCGGGAAATGACTTTGTTATTGTTACTGAAAGGGAACTAATCGAAAAGGGAATACCTGAATATGGGGAATTTGCCAGTCAAGTTTGTGATAGACATTTTGGAATAGGTGCAGATGGGCTGATTATTTTGAAATATGTTGCAAGCATGCCATTTATGTTTTTCTTTAATGCGGACGGAAGTCAGGCGCCGATGTGCGGGAATGGAATAAGATGTTTTTCACATTATCTTGTAAACAATCATTTGGTTGAAGAGGATGAATTTGTTGTAAAAACAGTCCCTGGGGACTTGAAGATAAGAGTAAATTATGACGAGGAAAAAGATAATTTTTCAGCAAGAGTGAATATGGGAAAACCTGTTTTTAATGTAAAAGACTTGATAAATACTGAAAAAGAGCAGTTTTTAAGAGAAAAAATCAATATTGACGGAACAGAAATTGAAATTTCATATATTTTTATGGGAACTGACCATTCTGTAATATTTGTAAATGATTTTAATGATTACAATATTGATGAATTTGGCAAGAAGATTGAGAATTATACTGACTTATTTCCAAAAAAGGTTAATGTGAACTTTGTAAAAGTGTATGACAGAAAGCATATGGAAGTAATCACCTGGGAACGTGGGGCAGGACGGACATTGGCTTGTGGAACAGGCGCAACTGCTTCAGCAGTATTAGCGAAGACTTTTGAATTTACTGATGAAAAAGTTAATGTGAAAGTTCCAGGCGGACAGCTTGTTATTGAGTATGAAGGCGGGGAAAATGATGCCTTTATGACAGGGCCTAGTGAAAAAATAGCTGAAGGATTGTATAAATATCAAAGATAATTTGGATATTGCATTGCTTTTGGCTTAAATAGTAAATTCATTATAAAGTTAAAATTTTAAATAGAAATAAAATAAAAAAATAAAATTTAGGAAACTAAATTGAAGAAAGAAGGAATAAAATGAAATTTGAAGGTTCGTATGTGGCTTTAATCACGCCATTTAAAAATAATGGGACGGAATTGGATGAGGATAAATTAAGAGAACTGGTAAATTATCACATTGAAAATGGAACATCTGGAATAGTACCTTGCGGAACGACTGGAGAAGCGCCAACTTTGACATTTGCAGAGCATGAAAAAGTAATAAAAATTGTTGTGGAAGAAGTGAAGGGAAGAATACAAGTAGTCGCCGGAGCAGGATCAAATAACACAACAAGAGCGATAGAACTTACAAAATATGCAAAGGAACTAGGAGCAGACGCAGCGCTTAGCACTTGCCCGTACTACAACAAACCAAGCCAAAGGGGACTTTACGAACACTACAAAACAATAGCGCAAGAAGCGAAATTTCCTATAATGCTTTACAATGTGCCTGGAAGAACAGGAACAAACATCGAAGCGGAAACAATCGCAAAACTGGCTGAACTGCCTGAAATTGTAGCTGTAAAGGAAGCAACAGGAAGCCTTGAACAAATGATAAGAATTCAGAACTTGTGCGGAGATAAAATCGAAATCCTGTCAGGAGAAGATCATCTAATCCTGCCAATGCTGTCCATCGGAGCAAAAGGAGTAGTTTCAGTAGTTGCTAACATAATGCCGCAGGAAATGAGCGACTTAATCAGTTCATTCTTAAACAAGAACTTTGACAAGGCATTTGAACTGCATACAAAATTATATGATGTAAGCAGAAATATGTTTCTGGAAGGAAACCCTGTAACTGTAAAGGCTGCTATGAAAATACTTGGAAAGATGGAAAATGACACAGTGCGATTGCCATTGGTAGCGGCTGAGGCGGATACATATGGGAAATTAACTAAAGTATTTAAGGAAAAAGGGATTTTTTAATTTTTTGTTTTTTAAAAATTTTAAATTGTAAAAAGAGCTGGATTAAACTCCAGTCTTTTTTTGTAATAATTTTATTACTTATACTAAACACCGTTTAAAAATAGGAATAAATTTTTATAATAGGATTGTTTAATAGCTAATTCATAATTATTTAATTAAATTGTTTTTTATTATTTTTTAGATATTTTGATTAATAGATATTTTTTCATATTACTATGTTTTTTCTTATTTATACCAGACTCTGTTTGAAAAATGAAAATTGTATTTTAATTATCTGAAAATATTAGATTCATACCCTTTATTAGAGAAGTTTATAATAATTTCGTTATTTAAAAGGGATTTAGTATTAAATATTTAGATTAATAATTTTTTATAATTTCACAAAAGATTTTAAGTAAAAATAAAAAAATTTAAAAAAATATAAAAAATTTTTTTGAATATTGAAAATTATGGGGTACAATATTGTTAATAGGGAAATGTTTTTAAATAAGTGAAATTAGAAATTGAGAGGAATGGATAGAGATGATACACACAACGAAAGAGTTAGAAGAGATACAGAAAAATTTTATTGAGATGGAAGTGAAAAGTTTTGCACGGGAAGTTGTTGAATTTATTGATGAAAGTCCAAGCACTTATCACGTTGTGAAAAATTGTTCGGATATTTTGGATGAAAACGGATTTGAGAGGATTATGCCTCGTGAAAAATGGGAGATTAAAAAGGGAGGAAGATATTTTTTTAAAAAGTCAAGTTCCACAATAATTGCTTTTACAGTTGGAGAGAATTTTGATGTGAAAAAAGGTTTTAAGATATTTGGGGCACATACCGATTCGCCTTGTTTCAGAATAAAGCCTAATCCTGAAATGGTTACGGAAAATGTAGTGAGATTAAATACAGAAGTTTATGGAGGGCCTATTTTGAGCACATGGTTTGATAGACCTCTCTCTATTGCTGGACGTGTTATTGTGAAAGGCAAGGATCCATTTTTCCCAAAAACTGTAAAAATTAAAATAGACGAACCGCTTTTGACGATACCAAATCTTGCAATTCATCAGAACAGAGAAGTAAATAACGGGGTAAAAATTGATAAACAGAATGATGTTTTACCTGTGATTTCGCTTATTAATAAAAATTTTGAAAAGAAGGGATATCTTGAAAAAATTATTTTGGAAAAGACGGGGATAAAAAAAGAAGATATAATTGATTTTGACTTGTATTTATATGCAACTGAAAAAGGATGTCTTTTGGGAGCAAATGAGGAATTTATGTCGTCATCAAAACTTGACAATCTTGCTTCTGTCTATACAGGGATAATCGGACTTGTGGAAGCTGAAGAAAATCAGGATAGAATCAATATTTTTGCAGCTTTTGACAATGAGGAGATAGGAAGTGCTACAAAACAGGGGGCAGATTCCAATTATTTATTAAACACGCTTGAAAGAATTTTGCTGGCACTTGGGCTTGATAGAAGCGATTTTTTGCAAATGCTTGAAAGTTCTTATATTTTATCGGCTGATGCGGCACATGCGGCACACCCTGCACATTTAGGGAAAACAGATCCTACAAACCGTGGGAAAATAAATGAAGGAATTTCAATAAAAATAAGTGCAAAGCAGAAATATACATCCGATGGATATTCAATTGCTGTAATCAGACAGCTTATTGAAGGTACAGAAATACGTATCCAGCCTTTTGTAAATGAGTCAAACGAGCTTGGAGGAAGCACAATCGGTCCAATTTCGTCAACGCATCTGGATATAGATGGAGTGGATCTGGGGGTTCCGATGCTTGCGATGCATTCGGTACGTGAGTTATGCGGAATTTTTGATGTGTTTTACTTGAAGGAACTGGCAAAGGAATTTTTTTCAAAAAAATAAAAAGCATTATTTTGAGGGAGATAGTCAAGGTTTGGCTATCTTTTTTGAATGACAAGTTTGTTGTTTTTTTGCAGTAACTATGGTAAAATGAAAAATAAAACGAAACAGCAGGAAGGCGGTAAAATGAAAGTATATTTAGAATTGTTCTGGATCTTTTTTAAGATAGGTACATTTACTCTTGGCGGCGGATATGCTATGGTTCCGCTCATACAGAATGAAATTGTGAATAAGAAAAAATGGATTGAGGAAGAGGAGTTTGTAAAGCTTTTGGCGCTTGCCCAGTCTTCACCAGGCGCATTGGCGGTGAACGTTTCAGTTTTTGTAGGATATAAGATGAAAAGGACGCTGGGGCTTATAACCACAGTTCTGGGAGCCACGTTGCCGTCATTCATAATTATTCTTGTCATAGCTTCATTGTTTAGCAATATACAGGATAATATATATGTGATAAAGGCTTTTAAGGCGATAAGACCGATGGTGGTTGCGTTAATTGCGGCAAGTGTCTATACAATTGGAAAATCGGCTAAAATTAATAAAAAAACGTTGTGGATTGTGATTTTGGTGGCAGTAATGGTGGCTTTTCTTAAATTCCCGCCTATTGTTATGATTATTTTAGGCGCTGTTTTAGGGAATGTTTGGATGATCTGGAGGAAGAATAAATGAGTTTAGCGATATTATTGATATTATTTTTTGTATTTTTTAAAATAGGGCTATTCAGTTTTGGCGGAGGATATGCAGTTTTACCGCTTATTCAGGCAGATGTTGTAAATTTGCATAAATGGGTGAATGTACAGCAATTTACAGATATTGTGGCTATTTCACAAGTGACGCCAGGACCAATTTCATTGAATGCCGCAACTTACGTCGGGTATCTGGTTGGAAATAAGGCAGGATTCTGGGACGCATTTATAATGGGGACAGTCGCAACATTTGGATTAATTCTCCCGTCAGTTATTATAATGACAATTTTTAGCAAATTCTATTTAAAATTTCAGGACAACAAATATATGGACAATGCGTTTACAGGCTTAAAAATTGTTGTTGTCGGGCTGATTCTGGCGGCTGCGATAATGCTAGTTGATAAAAATAATTTTATAGACTGGAAAAGTGTGGTGATATTCATTGTTTCGGTGGCACTTGTATTAAAATGGAAGGTAAATCCAATATTACTCACGATAATTGCGGCAATTGTGGGACTAATAATTTATTAGATCTGTTCGATAATTAAATTTGCGAATTATAATAAAATAAATATTCTGCAAGGGGGCAAAAATCCTTGTTAAGGATAAGGGATATTAAATTGCCGAAGAAATCTATTAAATATATTTATTTTCTTAAAAGTTAAAATGAATAAGCTGAGAAATTTTAATAATAAAATTCTGCAACAAATAAAAAAATTTATGGAAATATTTATAATTTTAAGGAATAATACGCAAAAGTTATTGTAAGTAAATGTTAATTTGTAATAAAATAAAAAAATATAAAAAGAAAAGAGGGAAATTATGAAAAAAAAATATATTATTGTAACATTAATATTGATTTTACTATTCAGCTGTGAAAAAAAAGGTAAAAAATCACAAAAATTTCAGAATAAACCGAATATTGAAAATAGACAGGATGATAAGGTGAAGGAATTAATAAAAAAAGCTCAAAAGGGAGATGTGGAGGCGCAAACTGAGCTTGGGGAAATGTATCTTCATGGAAACGGAGTAAAGACAGATTATAAGAAATCTATGGAATGGAGCAAAAAAGCTGTTGAAAAAGGAAGCTACAGGGCAATGACAAATATGGGAATTCTTTATCTTGAAGGTTTTGGAGTGGAAAAAGATTATAAAAAGGCTTACGATTTCTTTTCAAAAGCAACAGATGGTGGAGATATGAAAGGGCCGAGATATCTGGGAATAATGTCTGAAAAAGGGCTTGGAGTGAAAAAGAGCCTTGATGATGCTGCATTTTACTATGAAATTGGAGATAGTAGCGGAGATTTGACTTCACGATATAATCTTGCAAAAATTCACGAAAAAGCAGGAGATTACGCAAGATCAGTAGAGCTTTACAAAAAAACAGACGGCAGAATGGACAAAGTTACAGCCCCAATGTACGAAGCGCTGGGGGATTTGTATGCAACTGGAAAAGGCGTGGAAAAAAATACAAAAGAAGCTAAAGAATGGTATGAAAAAGCTGTAAAGTCTGGAAGTCAGGAAGCTGGAAATAAAATAGCGAAATTAAAATAGCCTTTAAAATTTTCATTTTATTCAATTTTTTAATTTTAATTTTAAGAAGTCATAAAAAAATTTTCTAAATAATGTTATTTACTAAAACTGTTATTTATGGTAAAATAAATTAAGAAATTTGGATATGTTTATACAATTTATAATTTTTATTTTAATTAAATATAAATTCTATAATTTCAAAAATTTAATTCTTAATTTTATAATTTTAAATGCTGTATAAATTATAAATATGACACTCAGGTTTGATTTGAAATTAAAAGAATCTTATCCAGATTATGAATTTTTTATTTATACTTTAAATAATTTTTGGAAATTTTATAAAAATAAAAATTAAGGAAAATAGAAAGGAGATGCTGTGTGAAAACAGACTTTTAATTAAAAGGCAAGAAACATTTTAATGAAAAGTGAAATCGCAGCAGTAGGAAATAATGTTAGAAACATTGATTTTTAGAGAAATAAGATACAATGAAAATAATGAGCAGCTTCTCAAGGAAAATTTGAATAAAATAAAAGAAAATCCTGATGATGTGGAAGTATTAAAGACATTGGCTTCAATTTATCATGCACTAAAAGAAAATGATAAGGCAATCAAAATTTATGAGAAATTAGTAAAATTAAAGCCTGAGGAAATTGAAACAAGAGCTTTTTTAGGCTATTTATACTATGAAAATGAAGAACTTGACAAAGCTGAAGAAAATTTCAACAAGGCGCTTGATACAAGCACAGAGGATGAGCCGTTCATACTGTTCCTTCTGGGAAATATCTATTCAAGAAAAGGTAAAATATCGGAAGCGGTTGACTGTTATGAACTCGCTATATTCCTTGATTTTGACATGTACATCGCACATATTGATTTTGCTAGAAAATATGAGCATATGGGACGGCATAAGAAAGCGCTTGAAGAATACAAGGCGGCTTTTAGAATTGATTCAAGGGATGAAGGGCTTATCGAAAAAATACATTATATTGAAAATAAATACAGAAATGTAATTGAAGAAGATGATGAAAAGTTAAATTTTGGAACAGTAAATTTAGGAATTGTTTAAAATATAACTAAATATTTGCGTTAAATACAATTTTGTTTTAGAAAGTTGTCTTAAAATAAGTAACGAAACTTATCTATGACAACTTTTTATTATTTGATACTTAAAAATGTAATTTATAAAAAATATTAAGGGAGAAAAAAGTGGTAAATTTATTATGTGAGGCGATTCTTCCAGATTGTCCTATGAAAGATGTAAAAG
Organism: Leptotrichia sp. oral taxon 223; assembly: GCF_013394795.1. Classification (NCBI taxonomy): domain Bacteria; kingdom Fusobacteriati; phylum Fusobacteriota; class Fusobacteriia; order Fusobacteriales; family Leptotrichiaceae; genus Leptotrichia; species Leptotrichia sp. oral taxon 223. The sequence continues at coordinate 366,614 of NZ_JABXYU010000001.1, read as the reverse complement.
AAATTGAAAAAAGCATAACGACAACTTATAAAAAAAGTATATGGGCAAAATTTCTGAAGGCAATTGGTGATTTTGATATGATACAGGATGGGGATAAAATTGCGATTGGTGTTTCTGGCGGGAAGGATAGCCTGCTTTTAGTAAAGCTGTTTCAGGAATTGAAGAAAGATAGACGGAGAAATTTTGAATTTAAGGCGGTTAGCTTGAATCCAGGATTTAGAAATTCTGATTTGGATAATTTTAAAAATAATCTGGATAAGTTAAATATCGACTGTGATATTATTGATACTAATATTTGGGAAATTGCAAATGAAAAGGCAAAGGATTATCCGTGCTTTTTATGTGCTAAAATGCGGCGTGGAATTTTGTACACGCAAGTGGAGGAGCTTGGATTTAATAAATTGACACTTGGACATCATTTTGATGATGTAATTGAAACAACTCTTATAAATATGCTTTATGCAGGAACGCTGAAAACGATGACGCCTAAAGTCCCTTCAACTTCTGGGAAATTGGAACTAATCCGTCCATTAATCTATGTAAAGGAAGCTGATATAATCGACTATACAAAAACAAACGGGATACGTGCGATGAACTGTGGATGTACAATCGAAGCTGGAAAAACTTCAAGTAAACGCAGGGAAGTAAAAAATTTATTAGCCGAACTTGAAGAAAAAAATCCAGGCGTAAAACAAAGCGTGTTTAATTCAATGAAAAATATAAATCTGGATTATGTTTTTGGATATGCAGGTGGCAAGGAAGTTAAATAAGTGCTAGGAGCAGTCAATAGCTGCTCTTTTTATATGTGAATTTTTTAGGCAAAAGTTAAAAATTGGGTTGTATATGTGTAAATAATAGAGTATAATTTAAAAAAGAAATTATAAATAAAAATTTAGGAGAGATGTATTATGAAAAAGAATTTTGAACAAAAATGGTGGCATAAATCTGTAGTTTACCAAATTTATCCAAAAAGTTTTAATGATACAACTGGAAGCGGAGAAGGGGATATTAGAGGAATTATTGAGAAATTGGATTACTTGAAGGAACTTGGAGTGGAAGTAATCTGGATTACGCCTATGTATAAATCTCCACAAAACGACAATGGGTATGATATAAGCGATTATTATGACATTGATCCTAATTATGGTACAATGGCGGATTTTGAGGAAATGCTGGCGGAAGCACATAAAAGAGATTTGAAAATAGTTATGGATATTGTTGTAAATCATTCTTCCACTGAAAATGAGTGGTTTAAAAAGTCTGAGGCTGGAGATCCTGAATATAAGGATTTCTATATATGGAAAGATGCAGTTGATGGAAAAGAGCCTACAAACTGGCAATCTAAATTTGGAGGAAATGCCTGGCAATATTCAGAAAAAAGAGGGCAGTATTATCTTCACTTGTTTGATGTTACACAAGCTGATTTAAATTGGGAAAATGAAAATGTGAGAAAAAAAGTATATGAAATGATAAAATTCTGGCTGAATAAAGGTGTGGATGGATTTAGACTGGATGTTATAAATCTTATATCAAAGGATCAGAGATTTTTGAATGATGACGGAACTGATACGAGATTTGTCTCTGATGGAAGAAGATTTTATACAGATGGGCCTAGAATCCATGAATTTTTGAAGGAAATGAACAGGGAAGCCTTTGGAGGAGGAGAACTTATTACAGTTGGGGAAATGTCGTCTACAAGCCTTGAGAATTGTATTAGATATTCAAATCCTAATGAAAAGGAACTGTCAATGGCATTTTCGTTTCATCATCTGAAAGTTGACTATCCAAATGGGGAGAAATGGGCGAAAGCACCGTTTGATTTTGTGGAATTGAAAAAAATATTCTCTAAATGGCAAATTGGAATGTATGAAGGAAATGGATGGAATGCGACTTTCTGGAATAACCACGATCAGCCAAGAGCATTGTCAAGATTTGGAAATGATAAGGAATACCATAACGAGTCGGCTAAAATGCTTGCCACAGTTCTTCATGGACTGCAAGGGACACCCTACATTTATCAGGGAGAAGAATTTGGAATGACAAATCCATATTTTGATGATATTAGTAAATATCGTGATGTTGAATCAACCAATAATTACAAAATTTTATTGGATAAAGGACATTCTGAAAAAGAAGCTATTGAAATTTTAATGCAAAAATCAAGAGATAATTCTAGAACGCCTGTTCAATGGAATGACTCTGAAAATGCAGGCTTTACAACTGGAACTCCGTGGATTGGAGTGTCTGAAAATTATAAGACAATCAATGCTGAGGCGGCTTTAAAAGATAAAAATTCAGTATTTTATCATTACAAAAAATTAATTGATTTAAGAAGAAATGAAGAATTAATGATTACAGGAAAATATGAAGACATTGATTTGGAAAACAAAAATGTATATGCTTACAAACGGGTTGGAGAAAATGGGGAATTAGTTGTAATTAGTAACTTCTATGAACCTGAAGTGGAATTTGAACTGGAAGGAAACGGAGTTACAGGACTGGAAAACGCTCAAGTTTTATTGTCAAACTATGAAACGGTACCTGAAATCAAAGATGGAAAAATTATTTTGAAGCCTTATGAAGCGATTATTTTTAAAAAATAATAAAAATCAAAAGCAATAAAAAAATAAAATTTACCGTTGAATAGGATTTTTAATTTTGAAACTTATTTAGCGGTATTTTAAATGAAAAGTAAATAAAAAAAATAAAAGAAGGAAATGGAAATGAAGACAGAAATTATATGCGTTGGAACAGAATTGCTGGTAGGAGATATAGTGAATACGAATGCACAATATATTTCGGCAAAACTTACAAATATTGGGATTGATTTGTATTATCAGACTACTGTTGGGGATAATTACGGACGGCTTATGGGGTGTCTGGAAAATGCTTTTAAAAGGGTGGATTTGGTAATTACAACTGGAGGGCTTGGGCCTACGGTTGATGATATTACGAAGGAAGTTGTGGCTGATTATTTTGGAGAAGAACTGGAAGTGATAGAGCGGTATTATGACTTGATTGTAAAAAAATATAATGAGAGGGGCTTTGGAGAAGTGGCTTCTGGCGGGAGAAAAGAGGCTTCGATTTTAAAAAATTCAAAATTGCTTGAAAATGAAGTTGGGCTTGCACCAGGATTTTTTTACGAAAAGGATAATAAAAAAATAATAGTATTGCCAGGGCCTCCAAGAGAAATGACTTGGATGGTGGATAATCAGGTTTTGCCATTTTTAATGCAATATTCAAATGATATTCTGTTAATGAAAACTCTTGAAATAAAAGGAATTCCAGAAGGAAAGATTGACGACAGGCTAAAAGATTATTTTGAAATGTCAAATCCGACTGTCGCTCCTTATGCAAAGGAAGGCTGCGTTCATGTAAGAATCGCCATGAAAGGCGATAGAGGGAGTACAGATTATCTGATTGCCGAAATTGACAAGATTGCGAATGAAATTGTGGAAATTTATCCGCAGGCGGTAGAAATAAAGGAAGAATAAAATAAAAATATACCCAGATTTTAGATTGAAAAAATTCGAAACTGGGTATGTTTTTTATATTAAATTAAATTTATATAGTGAATTGAAATTTTAATTAAATAAGTTCAAATTCTGACTGTGCCTTTTCCATTTCAGTATACATTTTGTAATATCGCCCTTTATTTTCCATGAGCTGCTTATGATTTCCAATTTCTTCGATTATTCCGTCGGACATAACTATAATTTTGTCATAATCCTTTATTGTGTTGAGTTTATGGGCGATTGTAATTATAGTCTTGTTTTTTGTAAGAATACTTAGTGATTTTCTTATTTCGTGTTCGTTGTCGGCATCAAGTGAGGCTGTGGCTTCATCGACTAGAATAATTGGGGTATCTTTTAATAAGGCTCTTGCGATTGAAATTCTCTGTTTTTCTCCACCAGACAAAGTAGAGCCGCCTTCTCCGATTATAGTGTCGTATCCATTTTCGCTTTCCATTATAAAATAGTGACAATTGGCATTTTTAGCCGCATTTATCACTTCTTCCCTTGTAGCCTTCGGTTTTCCCAGCCTTATATTATTTTCAAAAGTGTCATTTACCAAGTAGACATCTTGGAAAATCATGCTTATATTCGTAAGCAGCTCTTCAGGATATATTTTTTGGATATTTACTCCACCAATGGTAATTTCGCCAGACTGGCAGTCCCAGAATCTTGCAATAAGGCTGGTAACAGTTGTTTTTCCAGAGCCTGACGAACCGACTAGGGCAGTTTTTGTCCCCTGTTTTGCTTCAAAAGTAATATTTTTTAGAACAGGAGTGTCTTTTTCATAAAAAAAATTTACATTCTGGAATTTTATATCATAATTTGGTAAAGTAACTTTTTCAAGTTCATAGGAAATTTCCTTTTCATTATGCACATTTATCAGTTTATCTGTGGCAAGTTTCAAGTATTGGATAAAAGTATATTGTGTAGAAAAGGCTTTTAGCACGTTTGAAAGTGAAAGTCCAATAATTATGTATGAAAAAAATTCTATTTTATTAATGGAAGAAGCCATAAAAAGCTGTGTAGACACAAGCAGAAGCAAGGCAAAGGAAATATCCGTAATAAGCTGAAAAATCATAACATAAGGGGCAAGAGCAATTTCAGTATTTATACTTTCCCTTTTCAAATCATTAAAACTGTTCTTTAACCTCTTAAATCGTTCCCCAGTCAGATTGTATGCCTTAAAAAGTTCCATTCCAGCGATATATTCCACCATCCGTGAAACAACATTATCCATAGTATGCTTCTTTTTCAATGCTATTTTTGCACCTTTTTTCGTTCCCAGAATGACAAATACTAATCCAGTCAGCGAGATTATTAGTTGCAGTATGGCAAGCAGGGGAGAAATTGCAAATATAATTAACAGAAGATAAATTGTCAGTATGGATAACTTTATAATTTCTGATGTGCTGTGAGTTATAACCTGCTCAAAATCCTGTAAATCATTTGTCATAATATTAATAATATTCCCAATGTTATGACTGTTAAAGTATCCCAGATTCAAATTTCTCAAATGATCCCCCATCCTGATTCTCAAATCCTGAATAATTTTAGCTCCCTCGCTTTGAATCCCGATATATCCGATACGATTTAATACAAATCTGCATATAATGGCAAAAATCATAATAAAAGTATAGATTATCAACTTTTTCATTGTAAAATTATTATTCATCAAATCAATAATTGTAAAATAAAACATTGCATAGTTCATCATATAAAATATGGCATCTATTGTTAGAAAAAATATTGGCTTTTTCAAATTTTTATATTTATTTCCAGCAAGAGTTTTTATATTTCTAATATCGTTAATCATTGTCTACACCCCCTAAATTTCCTTATTTTCCATCAAATCATTATCGCTATATAAATTCCATAAATGCCAGTATTCAGATTTATTTTGCAGAAGCTCCTTGTGAGTACCTTGCTCGGTAATACGTCCTTTATTCATTACAACGATATTATCGGCATTTTTTATTGTGTAGAGTCTGTGAGCAATGATAATGGCAGTTTTCCCTTTTAACAAAGTACGTAAAGCCTCCTGAATCTTGGCTTCGTTTTCAATGTCGGAGTAGGAAGTAACTTCGTCCAGCACGATAATTGGGGCATTTTTTAAAATGGCACGAGCTATTGAAATTCTCTGTTTTTCCCCACCACTTAACTTAATCCCGCCTTCACCAATTACAGTTTCGTATTTTTGAGGCAAGGACATTATAAAATCGTGAATTTGTGCTTTTTTTGCAGCATTTTCCACTTCTTCCAGCGAATAATCCTTCCCCATTCTTATATTCTCAAAAATAGTATCGTGAAGCATAAATGTATCCTGAAAAACAAACGAAACATTGTCAGCCAATCCTGTATAAGCAAAATCCTTAATATCAGTTCCATCAATCGTTATTTTTCCGCTATTTATGTCCCAGAATCTTCCAAGTAGAAGTCCTATCGTTGTTTTTCCTGAGCCAGAAGGCCCTACAAGTGCGGTTGAAGTTCCAGATTTTATTTCCAAGGAAAAGTTATTTATAACATTTTTATTTTTATATGCAAAATTTACATTTTCATATTTTATATAGCCTGAAAAATTAGAAGGGAAATTTGTGTTTCCAGATTTTTGCTCCTGTTCCCCATTGATTTCCATAATTTTCCCTAACCCTTTAGTTAATGCGGAAAGATGGTGTGCCAAGTCAAATAATGCCTTTAATGAGCTTAAAAAAATTGTACTCATTAAAATAAATAAAATATACGCAGATACTGAAATTTGATTATAAAATAGCATAAGTCCGCCAACGGGAATAATGAAAAGCAGCCCGGAATCAGTCAGACAGAGAAAAATTGAATAAAATGGTACACTTAATTCTGTGAGTTCAATCCAGTAATCCGCATATTCCTGAGTAATATCCCGATAATCCTTGAATGATTTAGCAGTAAGGTTGAATGCTTTCATAACATTCATTGCATTTATGTATTCCATAATAGTAGCGTTTAAGTTTGCAAGAAGAGTATAATAATGTTCTACATGGGTTCCGTAGCTTTGAAACATTTTTCCCTGCGCCATTATGCTTAGAATAATTGGAATAAATAAAACAAGTGTCAATTTCCAGTTAAAGTAAATCATAATTCCCAAAAATATTATCGGAGTTACAAGTGCTGATGATAAATCTGGAATCTGATGTGCAATAAAAAGTTCCAATTTTTCAATATCCTCATTAATAATCTTTTTCAGCTTTCCAGACATATTTTTCTTAAAAAATCCCATATTTAGCTTTGACAAATGCTCAATCAAATCAATCCTAATCTTGTACAAAATTGAAAAAGCCGCAATATGTGAAAATACCCCTGATAAAATCTGCATAATTATTTTTACAATTATAAAAAATATCGCAATAGAAACACAGAACTTTATTTTTGAATAATCAATATTCGCCTTAAAAAGCTCCAAAACAATCTGATACACAAGAAGATAAGGCACAGCAGACAATGTTGTACCAATTATACTGAATATTGCTGAAAAAATCAGCTTCACCTTATGTTTACCAGATAAACTTAGCAAATATTTCAATTCTTTCATAATAATCCCTCCATTCATGTATTAAAGGAAATAAATTAAAAAATAATTCTATTTTTCATAAGTATAAATTCCAAGTCTGTTATTAAAAATGTAAAAGAATGGAATAAACAATTTTTTCCAGCCAGGAAGATGATGTTTCATTTCGTCAGTAAAATTAATAAGTCCAGTTTGCTTTAATTTTGGATTTAATTTTACAACTTCACTTCCATCTTTTACCCCCCAACTAAATTTTGCTTCCATATTTTTTAAGGTATCGTGTTTTTTACTCATTTTAACTGTTCCTTTATATAGCAAGTCAAATTGAGCTTCAAAAGAATCAAAATTATCAGTTAGTATTTCCAAAAACTGTTTAATTTGCTGTTCTTCAAAGTACATTAATACACCTTCGGAAATAATAAGCAATTTTTTCCCTTCCAGTTTAATATCCTTTGTCCATGCTGAATCAAATGCAGATTTTGCAATATCTATAACTCTTTCATTTGGTTCAAAAAAGAGCTTTCGTTTTTCAATGACTTCTGGCAAATCAAGATTGTACCATTTTATTTTTCCGTTATCTATTCGTAAAAATCTCGTATCTAGTCCACATCCAATCGACACAATTACACAATCTGGATATTTTTTCATAAATTTTGTCACTTCATTATCCATCATTTTTGCACGTGAAAGCACACCATAATACGAAGCCCATGCATGTTTAAATTTTGAAAAATCATAGTCTATCTGTGAAATTATTTCTTCAGATTTTTTGTCATTCAAAATTGGTTTTTCACTTTTAGCATCGGTTGCCCGCATATACAGAGTAATAAGCATAGTTTCAGAAACGTTGTTTAATTTTATTTTCATATTTCTTTTCTCCTTCAAATATTTTGGTTTACAAACTATCTAATAGAATTATACCCAAATTTATCCAAAATGCAAATTTTATTTAAAAAATATCTATTAATTAGTCTAAATTTTTGGATATACTCCAGATTAATGGCAGAAATAAAATCGCTTATAAATTAAGATAGTCAGAAGTGGCTATCTTTTTTTGTACTATATATAGTGTGTTTTTGATACATATTTGTTACATACATTTAAATTTTAAGGGATTTTTAAGTAATATTTTTTCTTTTTTCGTGTATTTGAAATATGGAAATATCGACATTTATGGATTGCGTAGTTTTTTGATTGTTTTTTACCTTAAACTATGGTAAAATTAGTTATATTTTTATTGAGGGAAATTGATAAATTTGGAGATTTATAAATGATAAAAAATAAGGACAGATTTTTTAACTTTGATATTTTAAAATGTATTGCAATTGTTATGGTTTTATTTATTCATATTGTTGCAAGCGAGTTATATAATTATGGGAAAATATCTGGAAATAGATGGATGATGGCAAATATTGTAGATTCATTTAGCAGAATGTGCGTGCCGATATTTGTTATGATTAGCGGATTTTTTTTATTGAGAAAAGATGAGGATGTGAAGATATTTTTTAAAAAAAGATTTGCAAAGATACTTCCTAAGTTTTTCATATATTCTGTTATTTTTTTTATATTTACAATAATTTTTAAAGATGTGAAAGATAATGAATTATTTTCAGTTTTTTTTAGAAAATCAACTTATAAGACTATAATTTCAATTTTTTTCCAGAAAGAAAGTTACCATAATTTCTTTTCAAGTTTTTTTCAAGGTAAAATTTACTATCATTTGTGGTACATTTATATGATATTGTCACTTTATCTGATAACGCCATTTTTACGAAAAGTTGTGGCAAAAATTGAGAGAAAAAGCATTAATTATCTAGTTTTTATATGGATAATATTTATGGTTTTGATACCATTTTTGAATGTAATTTTTAAGAAAAATATAAAAATATATTCTCCAGCTGGGCAATATGTCGGTTACTTCTTAATTGGCTATTTACTTGCAGAAAAACCTTTGAATATGAAAAAATGGCAAAAATATACGATTTTTTTAATAACAGTGGTATTAACTGTCTTTTTAACGTATATATTTACAAAATCAAGCGGAAAGTTTTTTGACTATTTTTATGATTATCATTCAATTAGTGTATTTATATCCGCAGTTTTGCTTTATGATTTTTTTGTAAATATTTTTGATGTAGAAAAAGTTTTAAGAAAAGTAAAAAATGTTATAAAATCTGTATCAGCGAAAACTTATGATATTTATTTAATTCATCCGATTTTTTTATTTTTTTGCGAAAGAATGTTAAAGTCTAGAATGAATTATTTTTTATATATAATTATTACGTTTTTGATAGTATTTTTGCTATCGCTTTTTACAAGTGAAATATTAAATAGATTATATAATTTCTTAGCGGGAATGAATAAAAGGAGGGAGAAATATGGCAGAAAAAAAGACTCGAAATAGAAAGCCGTTACCGATAGGGGTGTCTGATTTTAAGGAAATTGTAGAAAATAATTATTATTATATTGATAAAACAAAGTTAATTGAAGATATTTTACATTACAGGGCAAAAGTAAACTTATTCAAACGTCCAAGAAGATTTGGAAAAACTCTTAATATGTCAATGATTAAATATTTTTTTGATATAGAAAATAGAGAAGAAAATCGAAAATTATTTGACGAATTAAATATTTTTGAAAGTGAATACATGCAGGAGCAGGGGCAATATCCTGTTATATATATAAATTTTAGGAATATTGAAGAGGTTAGCTGGGAAAACTGTTTTAGTCAGATAAGAGATTTAATAAGAAATATTTATATAGAATTTAAGTATATAAGAAAAAAAATGGATGAATTTGATTTGATGGATTTTAACAATATTTGTTTTAATAATGAAAATTCAAATTGGAAAGGCTCATTGAAAGCATTGACAAAATATTTGTATGAATATTATGGAAAAAAAGCTGTTGTGCTGATAGATGAATATGATACGCCGATAATTCAGGCTTATCAGGAGGGATACTATAAACAGGCAATTTCTTTTTTAAGAAGTTTTATGGAGATGCAATGAAGGATAATGAATATTTACAGTTTGGAATTATGACTGGAATATTGAGAATTGTGAAGGAAGGAATTTTTTCAGGGTTAAATAATTTGAAAGTAAATAATATATTTAGTGAAAAATATTCGGAGTATTATGGACTTACCGAAAATGAAGTTGTTGAGTCTGTGAAATATTATGGGCTGGAATACGAGATGGAAGATGTCAGGGAGTGGTATGATGGTTATCAGTTTGGAGAAACTGAAATTTATAATCCTTGGTCGATTATTAACTTTTTGGATGAAAAAAAATTACGTCCGTACTGGATAGGAGTTTCAGGCAATAAGACAATATATGATTTGTTAGGGAAAGCAGATAAAAAGGTAATAGAAGACTTGGAAAAACTTTTTGTGGGGAAAACAGTTTATAAGGCAATAAATGAGTATATGGAATATGTATTTAATGCAAGTGATATATGGGAATTATTTTTGTACAGCGGATATTTGACAACTGACGGGGAGAAAAAGGGGGAACTCTATCCATTAAGGCTTCCAAATAAAGAAATACAGACTTTTTTCAGAAAAATTTTTATAGATAGATTTGTTGGAAATTATACACAGTTTTCAAATATTGTGGAAAATTTAAAAAATGGGAAAATAGAAGAATTTGCAAAAGGGCTTCAAGAGGAGATACTTTCTTTACTTAGTTATTTTGACACGGAAAAAGATGAAAAGTATTACAAAATATTTTTAATTGGAATATTTATAATACTTGCAAATGACTACATTAGACTATCAGAAAGAGAAAGTGGTTATGGAAGGGCAGATTTAGTTTTAGAACCTAAAAATAAAATAAATCCAGCGTATATATTTGAATTTAAAGTTGTAAATAATGAAGATGAGCTGGAAAATTATGCAAAAGCTGGATTTGAACAGATAAAAGAGAAAGAGTACGATGTGGAATTAAGAAATAGAGGAGTAGGCAGAATTGTCTTTGTTGGACTTGCATTTTATAGAAAAAAAATTAAGATGAAATATGAAATAATGGAAGAATAAATTTTTTTGGTAAAAATGATGAAGATTTTAGTAATTGAGTATATTTTTAAGAAAAAATAAAAAAAGGAAGTGTAGTTTAGAATGGCAGTAAGTGGAATGAAAAAAAATTATTCCTATTTATTCGGAATATTGACAATTGTGATGTATTTGGTAGGCTTGCTACTTATAAATCGTGGACTTGGATTTACAAATGTTATTGTGATTATTTGTTCTATGGTAATTTATTATGTGGCGAATGTTTATAATATGGCAGGAAGATATAGATTACGGGATATTGTAATTATTGTTGGAATTAACTTTATTCTTGTTATGATTACGACATTTTTGCGTATATTCATTCTGAATGAGGCGATAATTCTGTTTGGGCTAATTACAATGTTTCAGATTATTTATCGTTATATTATAATAATCGGGTTAGCAGAAAAGCAAAGAATTGTTTTTGTTGGTGAAAATGGGTATACAGAAGATTTGCTGGAAAGCATAAAGAAAGATCGTCAGTACAAATTATCAGACTTTTTAAAAGAAGAAAAAAATATGGTTATTTTAACAGAAAAATTATTGAATCTATGTGAAAATAAAAAAGTTGATATAATTGTGGATTTTACAAGTAATCTTTTGTATGATACAAAACTTGTCGACAAACTTTTGCAGTACAAACTTGGCGGAATGCAGTATTACAACTATCTGGAATTTTACGAAATGTATGAAAATAAATTGCCGGTTTCAAACTTAAGTCCAAAATGGTTTTTGGAAAATACAGGATTTGAAATTTACTACAACAGCTTTAACTTGAAGGCAAAACGTATTCTTGACATAATTTTTGCACTTTTAATTGGAGTCTGTGTAATTCCGATTATGATTATTGCTGCAATAATAATAAAACTGGAGTCAAAAGGGCCGGTATTCTTTATTCAGGAAAGAATCGGGGAAGGAAACAAGCCGTTTAAAATAGTAAAATTTCGTTCAATGACAACTGATGCCGAAAAAGACGGGCCAAAATGGGCTACAAAAAACGACAACCGTGTCACAAAATTTGGTAAATTTATGCGTCTTACAAGAATTGACGAATTGCCACAACTATGGAATGTGCTGCGTGGAGAAATGAGTTTTGTTGGACCACGTCCAGAAAGAGAATTTTTTATAAAGCAACTGGAAAAGGAAATTATGTACTACAATTTAAGACATACTGTAAAACCAGGGCTTACTGGCTGGGCACAAGTTATGTATCCGTATGGAGCGAGCATTGAAGACGCTTACAGAAAATTGCAGTATGATTTGTATTATATAAAAAATCACGATATTTTGTTTGATGTGAAGATATTACTGAAGACGGTTACAATTGTAATTTTTGGAAAAGGGAGATAAGAGAAAATCAAAATAGGAGAAAAAGATGTACTTAAAAGCATTGGAGTTGACGGGATTTAAGTCGTTTGCGAATAGAACTGTTGTGGAGTTTGATAATGGGATTACTTCGATTGTTGGGCCTAACGGGAGTGGAAAGAGTAATATTCTGGATGCGATTTTGTGGGTTTTGGGAGAGCAGAGTTATAAGAACATACGGGCAAAAGAGAGTTCGGATATTATTTTTTCCGGCGGAAAGAATAAGAAGCCAAAGTCTATGGCGGAAGTCAGTCTTATTATTGATAACGGGAATAGATATCTAGATGTTGATTTTTCAGAGGTTAAGATTACTCGAAGAATTTTTAAGACTGGGGAAAATGAGTATCTTATAAATAACAAGAAATCTAGGCTTAAAGACATTCATAATCTTTTTATGGATACTGGGATTGGAAAGCAGGCGTACTCGATAATTGGGCAAGGGCGTGTAGAGAGAATTATTGGCTCTTCTCCAAAGGAGTTAAAGGAGATTATTGAAGAGGCGGCTGGAGTTAAAAGGGCTAAAATTGAAAAAGAAGATTCTGAGAAAAAGTTGCAGGATTTGAAAAATGAAATTGAAAAAATTGATTATGTGGAAAAAGACTTGAAACTACGGGTTGATTATTTGAAGGATGAACAGGCTAAGGCCAGGCTGTTTAAGGAATATACAAAAAAGATTGATGTTCAAAGGTTTATGGTACTGGAATACAATGTCAATGAAAAAAGTTCGCTAAAGTATGAGTATGAGGAAAAAAGTCAGGAAATACAGGAAGAATTAGAAAAAAGTGAAAAGAATTTTTCAGAAAAACAGGTGGAACTCCAAAGAACTAATGAAATTCGGGAAGAATTGTACAAAAATCTGGAAAGTCAAAAAAATGAAAATAGCGAAAACTTTAAAAATTTGGAAACTTTAAAAGACGAGTATTCAAAGCTAGTGAATCAAAATTCCAATTTGGAAACGGAAGCCAATGAAAAAGCTAAGAGAAAAGATATTTTGGAAAAGGATATTGCTGACAAAGAAGAGATTTTAAATAAGTCTAGAAATGAGCTTGAGCTTATAACAAAGGATTTGATTGAAAAAGAAAAGGAAAAGGCTGAGTGGGAAGCAAAAGTTGGAGAATTGAAGCAGAAAAGTGATAAAATCACGCTTGAACTGAGAGAACGGACACAAAAGAACTCTAATTTTGAAGTGGATAAAATAAAAGTCGCTGGGGAAAATGAGGATCTGGGAAAAAGGGTTTTGGCGGCAAAAACTGAAAATAAAAGGCGTATCGCTGAGAAAAGTATTGTAGAAGCAGAGTTTAACAAAATAAATGAAGAAAAACAGACTTTTGAAATACAAAAATCAGAAAATGAGAAGCAGAAACTTGAAAAGGAGCTGAAAATTCAGAAACTCAATGAAAAAACAGAGGAACTGAGAAAGGAATATTCTGGAATTAATAAACAGAAAAATGAGATTAGCTACAAACTTCAGAATTTTGAAGTTAAACAAAAGGCGATTTCGGATGCTATTGAGAAAAATGAAACTTTTAATCGAAGCATAAAGCATATTCTGAATGAAAAAATTGATGGAGTAATTGGTGCTTTTGTTAATTTGATTGATGTTCCAGCGGGATTTGAGGAAGCGATACAGACTTTATCCGGTGGAATGTTTCAGGATATTGTCGTAAAAGACAGTGAAATTGGAAAAAAGTGTATTGGAATCCTGAAGGAAAGAAAGTTGGGACGAGCTTCGTTTTTACCAGTTGAAAATATTCGTGTTTCTAAAATGAATGATTTCTTGCCTACAATTGATGGTATTTTGCAGCAAAATGACTTTAAAAATAAAATGTCAGAAGAGGAAATTCAAAATGTAATTTCAAGCACAAAAGGAAAAAATGGAATTATTGATTTTGCAAGAAATATTGTGAAAATTGATAAAAAATTTGCAAATAAAAATATAGAAAAAGTTATTCAGTTTGTGTATGGAAATTCAGTTGTTGTTGAAAATCTGGAAGTTGGGACGCAGCTTTTGAAAAAGGGGTTTAATGACAGGATTGTTACACTTGAGGGGGATATTATTACTTCCCGTGGGAGAATGACTGGTGGACATTCATTTAAAGGGAAGGATGAAATTCTGGAGCGAAAAAAGGAATTGAAACATCTGGAAGGTGAAATTGAAAAAAATAAAAAGAACTTTGAGAAATTTGAGAATAAATTATCGGAAATAGTTTTGGAAGCTGAAAAAGTTGAGACAGAAAGGACAGAAGCGGAAAAATTATTTGAGAATTTTAAAAATGAATATCAGGTGTTTAATGAAAACTACGATGATTTTAATATTAAATTTAGTCGAAAACAGCGGGAAATCAATACTTTGAACTATGAAATTTCTGAAAATGAGAAATTTATTTTGGAAAAGGAAACTAAAATAAAGGAAAATCTGGAATTAATTCAAAATATTGAAAAAAACATTGAAGAAAATAATCTTAAAATTGAAAATTTGAATCAAGATTTGAAAAATTTTGAAAATATTGATGAATTTATTCAGAAATTGAATGCTGCCGACAGAGATTATGAAATTTTGAAGGTTAGGACAGATAACAATAAAAATCGTTTTGCAGAAATTGAGTCTGATTATAAAAAACTG
Organism: Leptotrichia sp. oral taxon 223; assembly: GCF_013394795.1. Taxonomy (NCBI): domain Bacteria; kingdom Fusobacteriati; phylum Fusobacteriota; class Fusobacteriia; order Fusobacteriales; family Leptotrichiaceae; genus Leptotrichia; species Leptotrichia sp. oral taxon 223. Next base: position 351,522 of record NZ_JABXYU010000001.1, on the reverse strand, counting down.
TTGAGTGAAAAGGTGGAACTGGCTGAATTTGAAAAGAAAAGGGAAATGCTGGGAAATGAATTTTCTGTAAAAATTTCTGAAAAAAGGGATGAAATTGAAAAAAATGAGAAATTAAATAAAAATATTTTAGGTGAAATTCAGAAAATTGAAAAAAATATTCACGAGATTGAGGAAAAAGAGCGAAGATTTATCAGAGAAATTAAAGATATTGAAGTACATGTGTTAAAATATAAAAATGATTATGAAAATATTATTGAGAAAATTACACGAAATGAAAGTGAACTGGAGTTCCAGATGGCTGAATTTAAGGAGCTGGAAAGTGAAGAAATTCTGGAAAATGAGGAATATTTTGAAATTGCTGATGAAGATGAGCTTATGGCGACAAAAAGAAAATTGGCGGCAAATGAGAGAAGCCGTACCGGCATTGGAGCTGTAAATCTTGCTTCAATTGAGGAATTTGAGCATGAAAATGAGCGGTATCAGAATATTACGGCACAGAAAAAGGATTTGCTGGAAAGCAGAGAGGCGCTGCTTGGATTCATTCGGGAAATTGAAGAGGAAGTTACAACCAAATTTTTTGTGGCTTATGAACAAATAAATAAAAACTTCCAGTATATGTGCGAAACAATTTTGAATGGAGCAAAAGGAATAATTAAAATGACGGATCCTGAAAACCTGCTTACGACAGGCCTGGAACTGAGTGTAAAATATAAAAATAAGCCAGAACAGACGCTGCTTCTTCTTTCAGGCGGAGAAAAGTCAATGCTTGCAGTATCGTTTATAATGGCAATCTTTATGTTCAAGCCAAGTCCGTTTACATTCTTTGATGAAATTGAGGCGGCGCTGGATGAAAAAAATACAAAAAAAATTGTAGAGCTGCTTCACCAGTTTATTGATAAGTCGCAGTTTATCCTGATAACTCATAACAAGGAAACCATGAAAGGTTCTCACAGGCTTTACGGGGTTACAATGAATAAGGAAATTGGGGAAACAAAAATTGTTTCGGTGGATGTTTAGCTGTTAAATTATAAAATTCTATTTTTTATTTATTTTAATAAACATTTTTACTGGAAATATTTTAATATTTTTGATAAAATATAGTTAAAAATTGTAATATAGTAAAATCATTTAAAACTGAACTTAGAATTTTACTTAAATATTAGAATCTAAGTTTGAGACTAAAGTGGTTTGAGTGTAAAAGAAAGTGATTTAAAGAGAGAAAGGAGATATGTGTAAAAGGTTTTTCACATAATTGGGAAGATGTTAAAAAAATTATTAGGGCTAATAACAATGTTTTTGCTAACGGTTACAGGTTTTGCCGAAGTGGATGTTTCACAAATAGCAAGTGATTATCCGTATAAGGATAGCGCAATAGCGGCAACGGTTCTTGGGACGCCTGCCGATCAGCAGTACAAATTTAAAAATGCAAAAGGGCCAAAAGTTAGAAAATTTACGACAACAAAGAAGATTCCTGAAATACTGCGTCAATGGAAGGATTATGAGTATGGCGTATGGACTCAGAAGGGGAAAAAGGCGCCGCTTATGATTATAATTTCGGGGACAGGTTCGCTTTATAACAGTGGAATGTCGCTTTATCTGGCAAATGTATTTTATGACAGAGGTTACAACGTAATTGCATTCAGTTCCCCAACAACAATGCCGTATATTGTAAGTCAAAGTAAAAATGCATATGCAGGGTATATAAAAGATGAAACTACACAGCTGTATTCTTTGATAAGTCAGGCTATTTCAAAAGAAAAGGCCGATGGAATGAAAATTGATAAAACTTATATTGGCGGTTACAGTCTAGGCGGCTTTCAATCGCTTTTGCTTCATGAGCTGGACGAAAAAAATAACCGAAGGATTGGAATTGATAAGTCATTGCTGCTAAATTCGCCAATCAGTATTTTAACTGCGACACGGAAATTAGATGGCTTTTTAGTAAAAAATGGAATTTATGATGCCAGAAGCCTGGAAAAATATATGGATACAATATTTAGCAGACTTATGTATGACGACACAATAAAAATAAAGGACATCGAATTTTCTAATCTTACTACTTCATTGGGAAAATTGGGACTTGGAGAAAAGGATTTTGAAGTGCTGACAGGGCTGTTATTTAGATTTTATTCAGCCAATATGACGTTTGCTGGAGAAGTGTTCAGCGGGAGAAATGCGACTGGAAGACTTTCGGATAAAAAATCGTACAAACGTTTTGATTCAGTTTCAAAAGAATTTAGAGAAGGATTGTCAGTTTCATTTGACGAATATGCAAAGGAAATTTTATATCCGTATTTAAAGAAAAATAAAAATCCTAATCTTGACTTGAATAAATTTATAAATGAATTTGATTTGAAAAATAGTCAGGATTTTATAGACAGAAATAATAAAAATATTATATTTATAACATCAACAGATGACGTTTTGCTTGAAGAGAAAGATTTGGACTATATAAAAAATACATTTTCAAATAGAATTTTAATACCATTTGGCGGACATACTGGAGTTTTATGGCATAAGGATGTGGCAAACTTGATGGTAGATAAATTGGAGGAAAACTAAAAATGGCAGGAAAAAATAAATTATTAATATTTGGAGCAATGTTAATTGCTGCAACAGCTGGACAAGCTAAAATGATGGAAATTAGAAATGAAGACACTGTAATGTTTATGGAAGAAAACGAAAAAGAAGTCAATGATGATCTCTTTGTAGAATTTGTTAATGGCAAGACAGCGGAAACGCCTGATAAGAGTATTGAATTAGTTTCACAGACGAATATAAAGACAAAGAAGAATAAGCCTGATAAAAATAAATATATTGCTTTTGAACAGAACAATTATGGAATATTGGCAGAAAACTTGGAAGAACTGGACGAAGATTACATTGTATCAAGCCAAGTGTTTCAGTTAACTGGAATAAATGATTCACTGGAGCCATTTAACAGAAGAATGTACGCCTTTAATACACAGCTTGACAGAAAAGTGCTTTATCCAGTTTCACGTGTCTATGCAGCAGTTGTTCCAAAGCCAATAAGAAAAGGTATTTCAAATTTTTATAATAATTTTAGCGAAATACCGACATTTGTAAATTCACTGTTGCAGCTAAAACCTGGAAAAGCCGCAAATGCACTTGGAAGATTTGTTGTAAATTCAACAGCAGGACTATTGGGAGTGGCGGATGTTGCTAAAAATATCGGAATGAAAAGAGATCCTGAAACAATGGGGGATACTTTAGGGCATTATGGAGTTAAGCCAGGCTCTTATTTAGTATTGCCAATGTTTGGACCAAGCAGCATAAGAGATGCGATTGGAACAGGGATAGATACAGCAACAGAAAGTGCGGCAAGAGGTGTGGCTGAGAAAAAGCTGTTTTTTGATACAGGAGTTTTTGATAAGACGGTTTATGGATTTACAAGGCCAGCTGTAACAGGGTTGAATGCACGTTCTATGCTCAGTATGAGATACGGGGATTTAAATTCGCCATTTGAATATGATTTAGTGAAGGCACTTTACTATAATTACAGAAAAATCCAAATTATAAAATAGAAATATTTGAACAATAAAAAAATTGTTTAGTTAGATGTAGGAGGACGAGGATGAGCTATATAAAAGATGTGGATTTAGAAGTGTACAATGCGATTGTGGAAGAGGAAAAAAGACAAGAGGAAGGAATTGAGCTGATTGCTTCTGAAAACTTTGTTTCAAAGGCTGTGATGGAAGCGGCTGGTTCTGTATTTACAAATAAATATGCAGAAGGGTATCCAGGGAAAAGATATTACGGCGGATGTGTAAATGCTGACGTTGTGGAAAATCTTGCTATCGAAAGGCTGAAAAAAATATTTGGGGCAAAATATGCAAATGTGCAGCCACATTCTGGATCTCAGGCAAATATGGGAGTTTATGTGGCGCTTCTTGAAGCTGGAGATAAAATTTTGGGAATGAGCCTTAGCGCAGGTGGGCATTTGACACATGGCTACAAAATAAACTTTTCCGGAAAAAATTATATTGGGCTGGAATATGGCTTAAATCCTGAAACAGAATTGATTGACTACGAAGCAGTCAGAGAAATTGCATTAAGAGAAAAACCTAAAATGATAGTTGCAGGAGCAAGTGCCTATTCAAGAATAATAGACTTTAAAAAATTCAGAGAAATTGCTGATGAAATTGGGGCGTATTTAATGGTGGATATGGCTCATATTGCTGGACTTGTGGCAGCTGGACTTCATCCAAATCCAATAGAATATGCGGATGTAGTAACTTCAACGACGCATAAGACACTAAGAGGGCCTCGTGGCGGAATAATCTTGACAAATAACGAAGAAATTGCAAAAAAAATTGATAAGACAGTATTTCCAGGAATACAAGGTGGACCACTGGTTCATATAATTGCTGCAAAAGCCGTTGCATTTAAAGAAGCGCTTAGCCCAGAATTCAAAAAATATCAGGAGCAGGTGGCAAAAAACGCAAAGGTTATGGCTGAAGAATTGACGAGAGGCGGACTCAGGATTGTAAGCGGAGGTACCGACAACCATTTAATGCTGGTAGATTTACGTCCGATGGGAGTTACAGGGAAAGTAGCCGAAGCAAAACTGGAAGAGGCTGGAATAACTTGTAATAAAAACGCTATTCCAAATGATCCTGAAAAACCATTTGTTACAAGTGGAATAAGATTGGGAACACCTGCAATAACAGCTCGTGGATTTAAGGAAGAAGAAACAAGACAGGTAGCACAATTTATATTGACTGTTTTAGGAAATATAAATGACAGTGAAAAAATTTCCCAGGTAAAAGAGCAAGTTTTAAAATTAACAGAAAAATTTCCCCTTTATAAAAATAAATAAATGGAAAATAAATTAGGAGGAAATGTGAGAAAAAATAATAGAAAAAACGATGAAATGAGAGAAGTAAAAGTAACAAAAAATTACATTATCCATCCAGAAGGTTCAGTCCTAATTGAATTTGGCAACACAAAAGTCATCTGCAACGCAACAGTTGAGGAAAAAATACCAAGATGGCTGAAAGGAACAGGCTCAGGATGGATAACAGCAGAATACAGCATGCTTCCAAGAGCTACAAATGCACGTGTTCAGAGGGAATCAGTAAAGGGAAAGCTTTCTGGAAGAACAATGGAAATCCAGCGTTTAATCGGAAGGGCGTTAAGAGCAGCAGCAGACTTGGAAAAACTTGGAGAAAGAACAATAATGATTGACTGCGATGTAATTCAGGCGGACGGCGGAACAAGAACAGCTTCAATTACAGGAGCATATTTGGCTTTGGAACTGGCAATTGAAAAATTGATAGACGAAGGGAAATTAAAAGAAATGCCGATAAAATCAAAAGTGGCAGCAATAAGCGTAGGAAAAGTCAGAAATGAGCTTTTGCTTGATTTGGAATACGAAGAGGATTCAAAAGCGGATGTGGATATGAATATTGTAATGAATGACAAAGGCGAGTTTATCGAGCTGCAAGGAACAGGAGAAGAAGCAACTTTTACTCATGCGGAACTGTTAAAATTTATAGAGTTGTCAAAGAAAGCCTTTGATAAACTGTTTAGCTTATAAAAATATAAAAAATGTTTTAGGAAAGGATGGTGAAAAAATAGATGAAGAAAAACGGAATGGAAAAATTATTTGATGAGTATATGAAAAGGATACAGTCTGGGGATACGAAGGCCATGAATGAGATTGGACTTATTTTTCAGAATAATTATGAAAATGAAAATGCAAAAAAGTGGTTTTTGAAGGCTATTGAGGCAGGAGATTATGAGTTTGCAAATAATCTGGGCTATCTTTATGCCAGCCAGCATGATTTTGAGAATGCTGAAAAATATTATTTGATTGCAGTTGAAAATAAAGATTACGACGCTTTAAATAATCTGGCAATTTTGTATGAGCAGAACGGGAAAAATGAGGAAGCTGAGAAATATTACGTAAAGGCAATTGAAAAGAACTGTGAAGGTGCGAAGGAAAATCTCTTGACATTCTACAATTCAACTAACCAGACAGGAAAGGAAAGAGATATATATTTGCAAATGGCCTGGAAAGACGACATCAATGCAATGAACCATCTAGGAATGATTTTTGGAAATGAAGGGAATTTTAAGGAAGCTGAAAAATGGTTTTTGAAGGCTGCAGCGCTTGGAGATGAGCATGCAAAGAATAATTTAAAAGTGTTAAGAAATAACTTGAGAAAAACAAACTAAATTATTTTTTGTTAATGGACAAAAATTTTTAATTTTTGAATTTAGCTTTAAGGCAGTGTTGCTATGAAGCAGTCCTAGCTTAAAACGAGAGCAGAAGGCTAGGCTGTATTTAGTCAATCCGCTGTTTTTATATATTTTTACTCCAATTTTTAAATGGATTGACTATAATTATAAATTTATGGAAGGGAAGTTGATTTTATGAAAAAATTGAATAAATTATTGTTATTGGTATTGTTTTTATTTTCATTAAATATTGTGACTGCAGCGAATGTTAAAACTAATGGCGCAATAGTTCTTCAAACCGATTTTGGAGAAAAGGACGGGGCTGTATCGGCTATGCGTGGAGTGGCATTCGGCGTGGATAATAATATTAAAGTATTTGATTTGACACATGAAATTCCTGCTTACAGCATCTGGGATGCAGCTTACAGACTTTACCAGACAGCGGAATACTGGCCAAGCGGAACGGTTTTTGTATCAGTTGTGGATCCAGGAGTTGGAACAGATAGAAAATCAGTTGTTTTAAAAACTAAATCTGGACATTATTTTGTAACACCTGACAATGGGACATTGACATTGATTGCGGAAAGACTTGGCATTGATGAAATCAGGGAAATTGATGAAGCTGTGAATAGAAGAAAAAATTCAGAAAAAAGCTATACTTTTCATGGAAGAGATGTATATGTTTACACAGCGGCCAGACTTGCGACAGGAAAAATTACATTTGAGCAGGTAGGTAAGAAATTACCAAATAAAGTTGTGGAAATACCGTATCAAAAAGCAACAATAAACGGCAAAACAGTTTCTGGAAATATTCCAATGCTTGATGTGCAATATGGGAATGTGTGGACTAACATTAACAGGGATACAGTAAAATCACTTAATTTGAAAAAAGGTGACATTTTAACTGTTGAAATTTTTAACAATAATAAATCTGTTTATAAAAAAGATATCCCGTTTGTAAATAGCTTTGGAGATGTTGCGGATGGGAAACCGCTTGTATATTTTAACAGCCTTGATAATATTTCTTTTGCATTAAATATGGATAATTTTGCTGAAAAAAATAAAATTAGCTATGGCGGGGAATGGACTGTAAAAATTATAAAAAAATAAAATATTTTTAGTCAAGCAAGATAAAAAAGTTATGTTTAAATTAGAATATAATTTCAAATATTTTGTCAAAAGGCGAATTGAAGATTTTTTTCAAATTAAGGTTTGACTAATTTCATTATATGTGGTAACATAAAAATGAGATAATTAAATATAAAAATAAATAAATTGGAGGAATTAGAATGGGATTATTTGATTTATTCAAAAAAGGTAAAAAAGATGACGATGCTAAACAGGAATTTGATGGGAAAGTGATAGCACCTATTTCAGGAAACTTATTGCCTCTATCAGAAGTGCCTGATGAAGTTTTCGCTCAAAAAATGGTAGGAGATGGAGTTGCTATTGAACCAACTGCATCAGGTGTAATGTTGGCGCCAGCTTCTGGAAGAGTGGAAAAAATCTTTGATACTAACCATGCTTTCAGTATTGTAACACCTGCTGGAATCGAAATTTTTGTTCACTTCGGAATGGATACAGTTCAATTGGAAGGAAAAGGATTTGAAAGAATTGCTGAAGAAGGCGCAATAGTAAAAGTTGGAGATCCATTAATCAAATACGATTATGATTTCTTGAAGGCAAATGCAAAATCAATTATCACGCCAGTAATCATTTCAAACTATGAAGACTATGCTTCATTAAATCCAGTTGAATCAGGAACTGCAACAGCTGGAGAAACAGTTGTATTAAATGTTCAAAAATAATTTAATAGAATAAAATTTATTAAAAAAAATCTCTATTTAAGTAATAAAGTTTTTACTTTTTTAGAGATTTTTTATTTTTAAAATTTAATAAAAGTGCTTAAAAAAAATTTAGGCATTATAGATATTTTGTTTAAACATTTCTTATTTTCCCACTTTTATTCCCTTCTTCCAGTCAATGGATTTTACTAAAATAAAGAATATTATTCCTGCCAATGTATTTGAAAATAAATTTCCCCAGAATATCGAATAAAGTCCAAGGTATTTTTGTGTCAGTAAAATAAAGATGTATCTTAACAGCCAGATTCTTAAAATTGACATGACTAATGGTACTTTTGTTCTTCCAAGTGCTATAAAGACTCCTTGTGCTATCATAAAGACGCTAAACCCGATTACTGAGTATGTGTAAATATGAAGAGCCTTGTCAGCGATTTCTATTACTTTTGGAACTTTTGTGAAACTTAGTACAAGCGGCAATGAAATAGGTAAAATTAAGGCGATAGTTAAAATTGAAATAGTAACTCCAGTTATCCAGCCCACTTTAAACACATCCTTAGATTTCTTTATATTTCCAATTCCCATATTTATGCTAATCATCGAGGAAACAGTGGTTCCTATTGACGACGGCAGGATAAAACAGATTGCATTGATATTGGAGGCAATTCCCTGAGCATTTAAGGCAATGGCTCCGAATTTTTCCATTTCCTTGTTTATAAGAAAAAAACCAAGATACAAAAAGGCGTAATTTAACATTGATGGAAACCCGATTTTTAATAATCGTTTTATAATTGGCAGTTTTATTGTGTAACTTCGTAAATTAAGTTTTATATCTCCGCTTTTTAAAAATAAATCGTGAAACATCCAGACTGTAACAACTATGTAGGAAAAAAGTGATGCCATTACTGCACCAGTAATTCCCATTTTTAAAACATACAAGAAAATTGAATTAAAAATTATTTTTAAAATTAATAAAAGAAAAATTCTGATAAATGTAACTTCGGGACGTCCAATTGCATTTTTTGAAGAATTATAAATGGCTGCCAAAAATACAAAGGGCATTATGAGCGAATAAAGCGAAATATAAGTATAGACATTGTTACGGATTTCAGAAGTTGTATTATTTGAAATTAAAAAAGCTGTAAACATGCACACAGGAATTAATAAAAGTCCAATGAAAAAACTGAATACAAAAATTTGCAGCATTGTTTCCTTAACAGCCAACATACGCCCTTTCCCATACAACCGTCCAAGCATAACCAGCGTGGCCACTCCCAGCCCTTGTGACAATGCAATCATAATATTCAGTACAGGCTGGCTAAATGTAACAGAACTGGCAACTTCCACACTTGTCAGCCTGTTTAGGAATAAACTGTCTGAAAGCGGTATAAGAGCCTGTATAATCCCAACTAGCAGTGTCGGCACAGACAAAAAAAGTAAAGTGTTGATAACTTTCCCATGTAAAATCATCTGACGGCGTTCTTCATTTGATTGAGCTTTAAATAACATCTTAATTTTCCTCCCTTTAAAAAATATTGCATTTTTTCATTATAGCACTTTTTTGTGAAATTTAAAACACTTTTATAACTTTTATTTTTTCTGGTTTAGAAAAGCAAGGATTAAGAAGCATGAGAAATTAGTTAAAATTGAAAAAAATAAAATATTAAAAAGAAAAGTATTCAATAAAGAAAATGAAGAAAATTTCAAGGAAAAGGACGGAAGGCAGGCTGGAAAGATTGGAAAAGCAGTAGAAATCTGAGTAAAAAAATATAAGTTTTAATTTTGGACTTATAATTATTTTTTACACTGTCGTTATATAAAAACTATTTTTGGTATAGATTTTCACATTTCTCAAGGAGTTTTAAAAAATCCCTCACATCTTTCATTCTAATTTTATTAAAAATTTTTGAATTTAAAAATTTTAGCCATCTTCTAAAATGAAAGAATTTTTTTATTTCTTTTGCTGTAGATGTATTTTTTGAAAGTTTTTCATAATAATTTAGCAATATTTTCAAATCATAGTCAACTTTATATTTTTCCAAGGAGAGCAAAAATACAATTACATCCCTTATTTGCAGTTCTTTTATATATTTTTCCTCTATTTCCTCTTCAAAATCAATCATATAGACTTTGTTATCTTTCATAGTAAAATTTCTTAATTGAGAACCTCCTTTTGCAAATCCCTTAAGGTGCAGCTCAACCAGTGATTTTAGAGCTTTTTTACTAATGCATCTTCCTTCATTTTATCATTAGCTCTTTCTATAATTTCGACAAAAGTTTTTCCAGTGTTTTCCATTATATAGTAATTTTCTGTTTTGTAGACAACTTTTGGTACATTTATGCCTTCTTTTGCCATTTTTTCCAAAATTTCTGATTCAAACAAAACTAAATTTGTTTTTCTTGATGGAACTGTCGGATAAATTATTGGATTTTTTGTAATCATATAAAGCAATTTTTGCAGCCTATGTCCAGTGTGTAATTTTCTTTCGTTATCTTGTTTTAAATAATATTTATCATTTATTTTAAAAACTCTAGGTTTGTTTTTTAATTCTTCTTTTGTATAAATAAATTGTATATTTTCATACATTCCATATTTCGCCTTCTCTCATTTTTTATTTTTTTAAGAATCCTGGATTAAATCAATTTTACTATGTCAGTCTGCACAATTCAATTCTATTATTAATTTAATGAAAATTTTCACCATCCTTTTACAATGTTTTTTTATATTTTATATTATAACAGATTTAAAAAAAAAATACAAATTTATTTAATTAAGTGCGATTATACTACAGCTGTTTTTTTGCCAGTTAAAAATTTGCTTAAAATTATCTGCTCCTAGACTTCTTATTTTCCTATTTCTGTATTGTCTACAAAAATTTCAAGTAATGAAAATTTGCATTTTGAAAATTTATGAGTTATACTTATATTAATAAAAACTTATAGTATTGTTAATTTAGGAGGTTTTAAAATGGCAGAACAAATGAAAGCGTTTGTAATGAAAAGAATCGGAGAAGTTGGGTGGATTACAAAAGACAGACCTAAATGCGGGCCGACAGATGCAATTATAAAACCACTTGCGCTTGCACCTTGCACTTCAGACATACATACTGTTTATGAAGGTGGAGTTGGAGAAAGATTTGATATGGTATTGGGACACGAAGCTTGTGGAGAGATAGTTGAAGTTGGGGAATTAGTTAAGGATTTTAAAGTTGGAGATAGAATTTTGGTTGCGGCTATAACTCCAGACTGGAATTCGGTGGAAGCTCAGTCAGGGTATCCGATGCACTGTGGCGGAATGCTTGCTGGCTGGAAATTTTCAAATGTTAAGGATGGTGTTTTTGGAGAATATTTCCATGTTAATGATGCGGATGGGAATTTGGCTTTGATTCCTAAAGGAATGGATTATGGGACAGCATGCATGTTAAGCGATATGGTACCTACTGGATTTCATAGCGCTGAACTTGCAGATATTCAGTTCGGAGATGTTGTTGCAGTGTTTGGATTAGGGCCTGTGGGGCTTATGGGAGTTGCTGCTGCGGCATTGAAAGGAGCTGGAAGAATAATTGCCATTGACTCAAGAGAACAGGTTATACCAATTGCAAAAGCGTATGGAGCGACAGATATTGTTGACTTTAATGAAGCGCCTGTGGATGAGCAGGTTATGGCACTTACTGATGGAAAGGGTGTCGACAGGGTATTGATTGCAGGAGGAGATCAGAGAGTATTTGCTACTGCTATAAAGATTTTAAAACCAGGCGGACGGATTGGAAATGTAAATTATCTGGGAAGCGGAGAATTTATACAGATACCTAGAGTTGAATGGGGAACTGGAATGGCACACAAGCAAATTTTTGGAGGGCTTATGCCAGGTGGAAGATTAAGACTTGAAAAACTGGCAAGATTGATTGAATTTGGAAAATTAGATCCGAGCCTTTTAATTACTCACAGATTTGAAGGCTTTGAAAATGTAGAAAAAGCCTTGGAACTTATGAGAACAAAAGCTGATGGAGTAATAAAACCTGTAGTTTATATGACTTCCCAAAGAATAAACGAGTAAAAAAGGTAAACGAAGTAAAGGGAAAAAGGTGAAAAGAATTGAAAATACTTGTTATTTCAGGCTTTCTTGGAGCAGGGAAAACTACATTTATTAAAGAGATGGTTAAAAGCACAAAAAGGGAATATGTCATTTTTGAAAATGAATTTGGAGATGTGAACATTGATGGCGAAATATTGAGAAATAATAGCAAAGAAATGAACAAAAATATGGAAAATGGAATAAAAAGGGAAGATGTGGAATTGAATGTTTGGGAGCTCACAAGCGGATGTGCCTGCTGTAGCACCAAGGCAGATTTCATATCCTCGCTTCTTGTCATAGACAACACCTTAAATCCTGATTTTTTAATAGTAGAACCATCAGGAATCGCTATTTTGAGCAATATTTTGAATAATGTTTCAAATGCCAGTTATGAAAGGATAAAAATATTCCCGCCAATAACAATAGTAGATGCCAGAACATATTTCAAGTACAAGAACAAGTATGCTGAAATATTTATAGATCAAGTGAAAATGGCGCCACATATACAACTTTCAAAAGCCGAAAATATGACAGATGACGAGATAAATCTAATCTATGAGGATATAAAAGCAGTTAATCAAAATGCACATATTCACACGGCTGATTATCATAATCAAAGTACGGATTATTGGAACAGCCTTTTTAGCGGAGAGCTTTTGAAAACAGGAAATTCAGATTTAATAAATGTCAAAAATAAAATGCAGAATGTTACTTATAAAAATTCATACGCTGATAACCCTGCGATTCTTGTATCTTTTCTGGATAAGCTGATTTTAGGCTATTATGGAGATATAAATAGAGCAAAAGGCGTATTTAAAGCATTTAACTGCAATATGCACTTTGATGTGGCAGATACGAATTACAATATTGTGATTTTGGAAGATAATGCTGAGAATAATGCAGTTTTTATAGGGAATCAGATTGACAAGGAACTGTTAATAAAAGAGCTTGATGAAATGAGAAATTTAAAATAAAATTTTTCAATAATTTCTGTTAAGGAAATTAAGAAATGTAAGAAATAATAAATAAAGACTGGATTTTTTCAGTCTTTTTTGTATGGCGAAAGGCATAACCCTATAAAAAAATGACTTTGATTTTATAAATTTTTTGATTTCTGCTCTTTAAATGGGAAATAGTATAAAATGGAATATAAACAAAAATGAGGTATAATATTATTGTGTAAAATTAAAAATATAAATTTTGTTAATATTGGAAAAATATAGAAAGGGAAAGTTATGAAAAAAATAGTTTTAATTTTGATAAGTATATTATTTTTAGTGAGCTGTGCCAGAAATATTCCGTTGTCAGAGGAGGAAAAAGGAGCTTTAAAAAAGGCAAAAATAGAAATTGCTGAAATGAAGAAAAATCCCACAATGGCAGAAAAGGAAAGAATTTTGCAAAAGGGTAGAGAAGTTCAGAGAAAATATTTACGGATTGGGGTAGTGTATTTTAAAAGTGTGGAAAAGGATATTCCGATGGCAGATTATTATCTGGCAAGAAATTATAGTGCGAGAGGGGAAAATGAAGAGGCACTGAAATGGGCAAGAAAAGGCTCGGACAGAGGAGTGAAGGAAGCAAGTGCATTTGCAGGGCAGATATATGCTAATCGCATAGATGAGTTAAATGCGAGAAAGTATTATATAAGGGCAATGGATCAAGGAGATTATAGGGAAGACACCTTGTTTAGAGTGTGGGTATATGGAGAAAGGAAGGAAATTGATAGCGAAGTGGTGGAAGCGTTTAAAAGAAATTTAAATAAAAATATTGAGGTAAAAAATACTTTGGCTTTTTACTATCAAAGGTACAATTACTTTGATGAAGCTGAAAAATTGTATAAGGAGCTTGTTAATGAAAAATATCCGAATGCAGAAAGGCTTTTAGGGGAGCTTTATATGTCGAAAAAAGATTATGATAAGGCGGAAGAATGGCTGTTAAAGGAATCAGAAAAATTGTTTTCATATTCAGAAGACAATGTGAAATATATTGAAGAAAAAAGAGCAAGATTATTGCGTCTGTTATCAGAAGTTTACGAAATGAAAGGAGATTATGGCAAGGCTGAAAATAGCCTTTTAAAAGCAAAAAAACTTGCACATAAGGAACTTACATTAACGAGTTTAGCCAAATTGTATGAAAAGCAGGGGAAGTATAGTCAAGCTTTGAAAATAAATGAAGAATTAGAAGAATTGAAGAAAAATAAGAAAAAATAAATAAATTTTGATATAAAAATGGAAAAATGACAAACAGCAGCATTACATGAATTTTCACAATGATTTATAACAGATATAGATATAGTAGTAACTGGATATTTACAGATATGACATTAGGTACATTTATGTAGTCGCTCAAAGATACAAAAGAATACTGGATGTTTTTTGTGGAAATGATTTATAAACTTTAATAAGTGTGATATGATTGAATTTCCAGATGATTATACGGTAGAGTTTATGGAAAATGAGGAAACTTTGAATATTTTGGTTATAAGGGGGAGGATATTGAAAAAATTAATATAAATTTGTAAACACAAATATTGTTTTTTTGTAAAAAATGTGGTATTCTTACAATATAAAAATTAATTTTATAATGAATACAATTATGTAACTAAAATTGTAGGAAATAGAAAGGACGAAGAAAATGAAAAAATATGATGCAATAATAATTGGATTTGGAAAAGGTGGAAAAACTTTGGCAGGATTTTTAGCTGGGAAAGGTCAAAATGTGGCTTTGATTGAGAAATCGGACAAGATGTATGGAGGGACTTGTATAAATATTGGGTGTATTCCTACAAAAAAACTTGTTGACAGTACAAAAGTTCTTAAAAATAAAGGATTAAACGGTATTGAGGAAAAGGAGAAATTTTATACAGAAAGTATAAATAATAAAAATACATTAATTGGTGCGTTACGTGGAAAAAATTATGAAATGCTGGCTACAAAGGAAAATATTGATATTTACGATGGATTTGGAAGTTTTGCTTCAAAAAATGTAGTTAATATTGAAAGTAATGGAGAAAATGTTCAGATTGAAGGAGAAAAGATATTTATAAATACAGGTTCGACTACGATAATTCCTGGTATAAAAGGGCTTAAAGAAAGTAATTACGTTTATACAAGTACTTCAATTATGGAACTAAAGGAACTTCCTAAAAAATTGACTATTCTGGGGGCAGGGTACATTGGGCTGGAATTTGCTTCTATGTATGCTGATTTTGGGTCAGAAGTTACAGTAATTGATTTGGCACAAAGACTTATGCCTAGAGAAGATGAAGAAATTGCTGATAGAGCAAAAGCTATATTTGAGGCAAAAGGGGTTAAATTTTTACTAGAATCAAAAATTGAGGAAATTGTTGATAAAAATGGAAAAGGGTATGTGCAAATTTCACAAGGGGCAAGCAAGAGCGAAATTGAATCAGACGCAATTCTTGTTGCAATTGGAAGAAAACCTAATACAGAAGGTCTTAATCTAGAAGCGGCAGGAGTAAAAACTGACGAAAAAGGTGCGGTTGTAGTTGACGAAACATTGAAAACAACAGCTGATAACATTTGGGCAATGGGAGATGTGAAAGGCGGACTTCAATTCACATATATTTCTCTTGATGACTTTAGAATAATAAGAGATAACCTTTACAATGGAGGAAATAGGACAGTAAACGACAGAAATGTAATTCCATATAGCGTATTCATAAATCCACCTTTGTCAAGAGTTGGAATGACTGAAAGCGAAGCAATTACCAAAGGATATGAAGTAAAAACAGGAAGACTTGAAGCAATAGCAATTCCAAAGGCAAAAATAGAAGGTGTAACAGATGGACTGCTTAAAGCAGTTATAGATGCAAAAACAGATAAAATACTGGGATGTACTTTATTATGCAACACTTCCCACGAAATGATAAACATTGTTGCAGCGACTATGAAAGCTGAACAAAAATATACATTCCTAAAAGATATGATATTTACTCATCCGACAATGAGCGAGGCTTTGAATGATTTATTTGGGAGCGTGAAATAAATTGGAAGAATTGACTGTGCTTATATTTTTAGATTTATTGATGCTTTATAGCTTATTTAGATTTATTTTTTGTTTTATAAAAGTTTTTCAGAAAAAAGAAATTAAGAAGTTTTTATGGGGTGATTTAGTTTTTGGAATAGTGTATTTGCTTTTATGTATAAAAATTTTGGGCAAGGATTTTTTTTCACAAAACCAAGGTTTGCACGTAATAGTATGTATTTTGGTTGTTTTATTGTTTATGATAATGAAAAGAAAAAATAACAAGTTCTTGTCTTATGTTGCTTTTTCTTTAGTTTTTACTGATTTGTTAGGATTGATTTATCATGGAAATATGCAATTTTATGGAATTATAGTTTTACAAATACCGATTTTTATAATTGCAAATTTTGTAAAAGATGATAATAGATTAAATAGATATACATATTCAACATTAATAATGGCTAATTTACTCAATATATCTGCAATTTCACTTAAAACTTTTATGTTGTTGGAAAAGACAGGAAAAATTTGAATCAAGGAGAAGGTAAAATGGTATTAATTTTAATGACAGTTGTAATACTTTTTTACGAATTATTCAAAATTCTCTTTAATATTATAAGGGTTTTCTTTTTCAAAAAAAGGATAAAAAAGTTTATAATTATTTGTTATTTGCAATAATGGTGATTGACATAATAATCTTTTTAATTGCATTATTCAGTATATTTGGTTTGTATCCTGTTATGTTTTTTCTACCTGTTATATTGATTTGTATAGTGTTAATTCTAAGAAAAAAGAATAATAAATTGGATTATGGATATTTAATGTTGTCTTTAATTAATACTAAACCCCGTTTAGAAATAAGAATAAATTTTTATAATAAGGTTATTTGATAGCTAATTCATAATCATTTCAACTAAATTGTTTTTTATTATTTTTTAGATATTTTGATTAATAAATATTTTTTCATATTACTATGATTTTTCTTTTTTATTTTCGTAGGATTGCTCATTGCCGCAAATCCTACAACCTATGGCTAGTCTACGACATTTTTCTGCACTGACAAAAAACTCGCTATGCTCAAACAGTTTTGCCAGCACAGAAAAATGCTCCGACGGATTAGTTTATACTAGACTCTGTTTAAAAAGTGAAAATGATGTTTTAATTATTTGAAAATATTAGGTTTTTATTCTTTGCTAGAAAAGTTTGTAATAAATCCATTATTTAAATGGGGTTTAGTATAATATTGTAAATATTTTTATATCGTATGTTGTTTTGATTGCTTATATAGCTTCAGAATTTTAAAAAATAATAAGATAGAATAATAAATAAAAATAAAATTTTTTTGCAAATGAAAATCACGGTTATTAAGATTAACTGTGATTTTTTGTTATTAACTTTAGTCAGTTGAGTATGCAAGATGTACGAAATATAAAATTGCTCGCTATGTGAGTGTGGAAATGTTCCATTATAATAGAGTTATTCAATCTGCCATTAATGAAAGAAAGGTGTTTATATGACTATAGGAAAATGTGAAAATCTTTTATAAAAAAATAATCATTATTTTTAACAACAATGATTATTTCAATTATTTGTTTTTAATTAAAATACCCCATAAAATCATTTTTTAATTCTAAAATTTTTTTAGTTAGTTCAGGATAGAAATTTGTTCCATAAATTTCATCTTCCATAAATTTATTATATTTTTCAATTGGAATTTTACCATTCTTATCCTTGTTTTCTGCTATAAACTGCTTTAAGTTTTGATATAATTCATCCAAACTTTTACCTGTATATTCCGCACGCCAAACACTGTCATCAGCATTGTCATAATCTAATACATACATATGTGGAAAAGACAGTTCAGGAATTTTTATAATAATATATGTTGAAAAAATTTTTTTTGTGCTTTTATCTTTTTTGAATGTTATATCTTCTTCCAAAAATTTATCATCCAGTTTCATTTTTTGTATTGTATCATAAATTAATAACATTTTTTGTATTTTTGTTACAAGTTCTTTTCTAGAATCATTCAACACAATGTTTTTTTTACTTTCAAAAACAGGAATATTATTTTTAAAAGCAATATCTCTATATTCTGTCATATTAAAATTTGAAGTATTAATTTCAAATTTAACTAAAGTTGTCATATTTCTTTCAGAATAATTAAGATATTTTGGATCTAGAATGTATAAATTTCCATTACAACGTTCATTATAATCAAGTACACAGTATCCATGTCCATTATTTATTTTATAAATTTCCATTCCAGATTTTATTTTTTCACTAAGAAGGGGAAAATACTCATAATAAACTATCTTGTCTGCTTCAAATGAATTAGTAAAACCTGAACTTTGAAATATTATCATAAGACTAAGAAATAAACACCAACTTGATATTTTAAATTTTTTTTCCAAAATAATTTGACAATTCATAGTTGATCTCCTTTATTGTTTTCTTTATTCTAAAAAGAAATTATATCCCAGTTCATCATTTAATTTTAAAATTTCCCTATTTAACTCTGGATAAAAATTTGCATTATAAATTTCTTTTTCCATAAACTTATCATATTTTTCAATTGGAATTTTACCATTCTTATCCTTGTTTTCTGCTATAAACTGCTTTAAGTTTTGATATAATTCATCAAAATTTTTACCTTTGTATTCTAAATTCCAAATTGCTTTATTAACATTTTCATAATCAATAATATACATAGGTGTATAGTATGACAATTCAGGAGTTTTTATAATAATATAAGTCGAAAAATCTTTTTTTATGTGTATTGTTCCTGTCATTGAACTGGGTCCATCATCTACTTCGATTATTTCTTCATCCGTAGTTATATTTTTAATCATATCATGTATCATCAGCATTTTTCTTATTTTTTTTATACTTTCTTTTTGAGAATTTCCTAAAACAATATCTGATTCACTGTTAAAATGCAAATAATCATTATCAAAAGTAATGTTTCCATATTTTTTTGCCTTAAAATTTGATAAATCAATATCCAGTTTAATTGCACTTTGCATATTTTTTTCTGTGCCGTTAGCATACTTGGGATCTAAAACTTGTAGTAGACCGCTGCATTCTTTCATAAAATCTGAAGTTCCACAATATCCTTTTACTTTATGTATCTCCATTCCAAATTTTAATTTGTCCGTAAAACCTCGATAGTTATAATTGTAATACACTACTTTATTTAATTGCTTCGGTTCAGAAAATATCATTACTTGTAATATAAAAAAACATAAAATAATTTTTGTTGCTTTCATTTTGTTTTTCTCCCCTGCGATATATCATTTTTTATTAATAACATTAATATTTCTTATTATTTTAACATAATCTATATGTGAATGTAAATACTTATATTTTTATTAAATAAATAAATAAATAAATGTTGTAATCATAGTAAAGCGATAAAATTTAGTAAAATTTTATAATTAATATTGTAATCTGTGTATAAAACCAAAATTTTTTTCAAATAAAAATTTGTGAAATATATAAATTCTTTAGAAAAATATTTTCTTAAAAAATATTGATAAATTATAAGCGATACAGTATAATAATATTGTTATATACTTTTTGGATTATAAAATTTATAAATTGGAAAAAAAGATAAAAAATAATCTCAACACTAAGAGTTTAATATCAATAAATTTTATTTTATATCATATTTTAGATAAAAATTGAGATGGAAATTAGAAATGAAAGTAATATTTTTTAGAAAGGAAATTAGAAAAATGGAAGATATTATTAAAAAGATAAATGAATTTTCAAAGTTGGCACGTGAGAGGGAATTGACAGAGGAAGAAAAGAAAGAGCGTGAAAAATATAGAAAAATGTATATTGAAAAATTTAAGGAAAGTGTGAGGGGGCATTTGGACAGTATTAAAGTGGTTAGAGTGGATGATGAAGGAAATCCAATTGATGATGACGGAAATGTTATTGAGCCTGAAGCGTAAAAAAATTAAGAAATTAGGTGGATTAGAGAAAATTGCAAAAGTAGGAAGTTTCAGAAATTGAATAATAACAGAATTTATACAGTAAGAAATTAAAGTTTTGTCAAAATTTTAGAAGAAATAAGAAAAATTGAAAATAAAAATGCTATATTAATAGGATTTTGTAAACTTTTGTAAATAATTAACGGAAATAATGGGAAAGGAGTGAGTGGAAATTTATGAAATATGATTTAGTTATATTTGATTTGGATGGAACGCTTATGGATACGTCGAAATCTATTACAAAGACTGTAAATTCAGCGATGGAGGAACTTGGAAAAAAACAGTATTCTATTGGTGAATGTGTAAAATTTGTCGGTGGTGGAGTTTCAGGGCTTGCACGGAATATTTTGGGAAAAGAGAAATATGAGGATGTAACGAAAGAGGAAATGGAAAAAGTTATAAGAAAATATTATGATATTTACTTTGACTATGGTGTTGAACCTTATGAAGGAATACCTGAATTGCTTGATTTTTTGGAAAAGAATGGTGTGAAAAAAGGTATTGTAACAAACAAGGATCACAAAACAGCTTTGTCTGCTGTTGATAAAAAGTTATCCAAATGGAAATTTGATGGAATATTTGGTTCAAATGAAAAGGAATATCCAAATAAGCCAAATCCGTACAATGTTGATAAAATGGCACAAAACTTAAATATTTCAAAAGAAAAAATATTATTTGTTGGAGATATGCTGGTGGATGTAAATACTGCCAAAAATGCTGGAATTGATATTGTTTACTGCAAATGGGGATTTGGCGAAGTAAAAGGTGAGGATGGAATTGATGAAGATGTGAAGGTGTCTAGCGTTCGGGAAATTATTGAAAAAATAGAAGGTGAATAGAAAGTTTTTGAGAAAGTCGTTTTAGTATTTTTATATTAAAGCGATTTTTTTTAATATGTAAAATGCTATACATTTGTTAGAGAAAATGATAAAATGTAATCAAATCTTTTTTTAATCTGAACTAGTAAAAACTTAATAAATTTGGGGTTTGAGTAGGTTTTTGATTTGGATTTTAAAGTATTTTTACTGTACGTATAAAATAAAAAAATTGACGAAGGATGAAAAATGAAGAAAATTGATACGGAGAAGACAGAAATGGATAAATTGATAAGAGATTTTGAGAATACAAAATATTTCGGATATATGTTTTTTGTGAAATATGATGGGCAGAAATTTGAATCTTTTGATGAAAACCCAAATAAAAAAAGTGTGAAGGCGGAATTTAGAAAAATTCTGGAAAATAACAAAATTAGGATTTTTAAAGGTATTCAGCAGGCTGGAAGAACTGACGCAAATGTGAGTGCAAAGGAAAATATTCTTTATATAAATTCCAAAGAGATAATTGATTTTTCAAAATTAAAATTTTTGGAAACAGAAGGGCTAAAAATAAATAAAATAGTAAGAACATTGCCGTTTCTTGAATTTCCACAAATGATTGAAAAAAGATATTATATTTATGAATACCCGAAAAATCTTGTAAAAAACGACGAGAAGAGAATAACTCAAATTTGTGAAAAAGTGTCTGGGAAAAAGAATTTTTACGAATTTACTTCAGAAAAGGGGAAAAAATTAAAAAATCACACAAGAGAAATTTTTGTAAAATATGAAAATGATAAACTGTATTTTGTGGGAGATGGATTTTTACCACAGCAGGTGCGGATTATGAGCAATTTTATTTTAAATAATACAAAGTTTGATATTGAAAAGTTAAATGATGAGAATTTTGAAAACAGGAAATTGGGGATAAAAGATAAATCACTGGATGGGAAATATTTGACACTTGTGAAAGTTGACTTTTCAGAGGAATTGGAGAAAATCAGTTTTTTTGATGTAAAAAATATTGAAGAATTGATAAATTTGAAAAAGAATAATAATGAAAATTTGGAAATAGAAAATTCTGAAATCAAAATAGACGATTTGAATGAACAATTAAAAAGCCTTAGTAAAGTTAGAAAAATTGAAAAAAATAGTTATTTTACGGTATTTTTCGTTGAAAAGAAAGATAAAGGGGAATTTATCGGGAAAAGAGGAAAGAATATTAAAAAGTTAAAGAGGATTTTTGGGGATATAGTTGTGAAAGAAATGTAAAAAATTAAGGAAAAGGTTGGAAAAATGTATATTATTAGAAAAGCGATGGAGTATTTTAAACCAAAAATTAACAGGGCTTATATGAATGAGGCTTTGAAAAAATTGACAGAAAAAGAAAGGAAAATATTTTTGGAAATGTCTGATTATGATAAGTTTCATTCGCTTGAAGTTTATAAAAAAGTGAAAAAAACGGAACTAAAAAATAATGAGAAATATTTGAAATTGGCACTTCTACACGACTGCGGGAAGGGAAATGTGTCGATTGTAACAAGAGTTTTGCATAAATTGGGATTTAAAACACAGTTACGAAATCATGCACAGAAAAGTTTTGAAAAATTAGAAAAGATTGATAAGGAAGTAGCAATTTTGGCTAAGAATCATCATAATCGAGGGTATTCAGAGGAGATGAGTATTTTTCAGAAATGTGATGATGAGAGTTAAGAAAATATTTGAGATTAGGGAAAGAGTGATTTTATGGAAGATAAGTATAAAATGACATTGGAGGAAAATATTGTTGTTTTGAGTGAAGAGGCTGGGAGCAGGATTGATAAATTTTTGTCGGAAAGGCTGGAGTTGACACGGACACGTATTCAGCAGCTTATAAAAGATGAAAATATTTTGGTAAATGAAAAAAAGACAAAGCCTGCCTATAAAATTGAAGAAAATGATATAATAAAAGTTGTAATTCCAGAATTGGAAACTGTTGAAATCAAACCTGAAAACATTGATATTGAAATAATTTATGAAGATAATGATTTGGCAGTTATCAATAAAAAAGCTGGAATTGTCGTACATCCTGCAAACGGATATTATTCAGGAACGCTTGTAAATGCAATTTTGTATCACATCAAAGATTTGTCAGGAATAAACGGAGAAATTCGTCCTGGCATTGTGCATAGGCTAGATAAGGACACAAGCGGACTTTTAATAATCGCCAAAAATGACAAGGCACATCTAAAATTGTCACAAATGTTTCATGATAAAACTGTAAAAAAAACTTATCTTGCAATTTTAAAAGGAAAACTAAACCAGAAAAGCGGAAGAATTGTAACACAAATTGGGCGTGATAAAAACGATAGGAAGAAAATGACAGTAATAAATGACTTGAATTCAGGAAAAACTGCAATTACCAATTACGAAGTAATTTCACAGACGGAAAAATTTACGCTTGTTAAAGTTCATATTGAGACTGGAAGGACTCACCAAATTAGAGTTCACATGAAACATTTAGGTTATCCAATTCTAGGCGACAGTGTCTATGGTAGAACAGATACTGAAAAACGCCAAATGCTTCACGCTTATAAGCTTGAATTCCAACATCCGATTACAGAAGAAAATATGGAATTTATTGCAGAATTGCCAGAAGATTTTAAAAAGGCATTAAAAAAATGTGGTCTTGAATTTGAAATTTTATAAAATAACAAAAAGAGGAAAAATTTATGGATAAAGATAAATTAGAAAACAAAAAAAATGAATTAATGGAATTTGATGAAAAATATAATAAGATTGTTGTTGGGGTTGATGAAGCTGGAAGAGGGCCTTTGGCAGGGCCAGTTGTGGCTGGAGCTGTAATTGTGGTTCAGGATTTTCCAGAGTTGCAGGAAATTAATGACTCAAAGAAGTTGACTGAGAAAAAAAGGGAAAGATTGTTTGGGGCAATAGAAAAGAATTGTATCGTGGGAATTGGGATTGCTTCGGAAAAGGAAATTGATGAGATAAATATTTTGAATGCAACATTTCTTGCAATGAGACGTGCAATTAGCCAAGTGGCAAAAAAATCGGCTTTTGATATAGTTCTGGTTGATGGTAATCGTTTGATTAGAAAATATGAGGGTGAGCAGGAGTGTGTCGTGAAAGGGGACAGCAAGTCGTTATCCATTGCAGCAGCTTCGATTGTGGCGAAGGTTACAAGAGATAGAATACTTTGTGAGATTGCAAAGGAATTTCCCGAGTATGAGTTTGAGAAACATAAAGGGTATGGGACTAAGAAACATAGGGAGATTTTGGTTGAAAAAGGGGCTTGTAGGTATCATAGGAAGACGTTTTTGAAGAAAATATGGGGTGGAAGTGAGAAGAAAAAGTAGATTTTTATTTATCTAGTAAAATGAAGGGGGTAAAATGTTGGAAATTATGGAAGATGAAGGAGAAAGCTGGATTGAGGTAGTAGACGATAAATTATTAGGTTTTCTATATAATATTAGTAATGATGTTTTGAAATTTGTTTGGAAAGAAAAAGATATTGAAATATTGGAGAAATACTTTGATGAAAATCAGTCAAATTATCTTGATGAAATAAGAAATTTAGATGATGAAATTCTTTGGAAAAATCCAGAAAATTTTGAATTATATACTATAATTTAGTAAAGAATTAAAATTTCTTATCCTTAGCAAAGTTTCGATTTAGTATAAATAAGAAGGTGGAGAGTTTCATATGAAAAAATATTTAATAGAGAAGTTATGGATATTTGAATATGACTATGATATGGCAGTAGTAAAAGAACTAAAAAATAATGACAAAAAATTGAATGTTTCATTTGTAGAATTTGATGTAAAAAATTTTATTAAAGAAGGAGATATTGTCAAAGGAAAATTATTTATGCAATATGTATGCGAAAGTTTGAAAGTGGATAGTGAATTGAGAGCTGTACAGCCTTTTCCAAAATCGCCACATATAGAAGCTGTAGTAAGAGTGGTAAAACATATAAATTCAGATTCTTTACTGGTAGAATCAGCTATTTCAGATTCAGAAATTTTAGTTGAATTTGAAAATGATGTAGCTTATGAAAAAGATGATGTTATTTTTTTTGAAGGTGAACTTTCGTTTGAATTTTTATAAGAAAATATTTTGAATGAGAATTAAAAAGGAATTTAGGTATGAAAAAATGGGAAGCAATAGCATTTCAAGAATTTTCACAATGGTTTATATTAGATATTGATAATAAAGGAAACTGGATGTTTACTGATTTAACGATTGGGACATTTATGCAGCCATTGAAAGATACAAAGGAATATTGGATATTTTTTGTAGAAATGATTTATAAATTGCATAAATGTAATATGATAAGATTTGTGGATGGCGAGAATCCAATAAGATTATTGGTTGGGAATGATTTAGATAATCTAGAAGATTTTTGGTGTGATACAATAGAAGATTTTTGTAATTTGTTAGCCAGTAGATATAAATATAGAAAAAGTGATGTGGGGTATCAGCCTTGGATTTATCCTGTTGGAAAATATCAAGAAATTATTAGAAAATATGAAAGAGAAATGGATTATATTTCATTTGATATAGACGAGAGCGAAGCAGATAAGGAAATTAAAAATTTTAAAATAAATGAAAATTTTATAAATGAAATTGAAAAAATATTTGAAGCAAGTGAAGTAGAGTGGAAAGATAAGGAAAAATTTTTGGAAAAAAGTGAAACGGAAAAAGAAGAGAAATTTTCCAGTCTTGAAAAATAAGTAAAAAATTGGTATCATATAATATAAAATAAAAGAATAAATATAGATATTTATGATACAATATTAAAAAAGGGGGATGGGATGAGAAATAGGATGAATAAAAGGGAGATTGGGTTTAAGTATGAGAATGTGGCGAAGGAATATTTGATTTTGCAGGGGCTTACGTTTATTGAGAGTAATTTTTATACCAGGTTTGGGGAGATTGATTTGATTTTTTTTGAAAAGAAGAGCCAGACGCTGGTGTTTGTGGAGGTTAAGTATCGGAAGAATAATTTTTTTGGATCAGCGATTGAGATGGTGACTGAGGAGAAGCAGAATAGGATTCTTGCGAGTTCGCAGGTTTATCTTTTGAAAAAGAATTGGGATAAAAATGTGAGGTATGATATTATTGGGGTGAATAGGGGCTTTGGTAATATTGAGTGGTTAAAAAATGCGTTTTGAGGTGGTTGTATGAGAAATGATGAAAAGTGCTGTAAATGTGGGGCAGAAATATTTGAAATGAAGAAAGTGGCGATTCCAACTAAAGAGGTGGCTGGAACAAAGATTGCAATTGATACATTTTATTTAAAAATATGTGAAAATTGTGGATATACGGAAATGTACTCAACTAAAATAGTTCAAAAGGTTGAGGATCCGGTTGAAGGCTATTAAATTTTTTAAGGAAATAATATTTAACTTTAAAGGAATTTTATTTAGAAATCGGGATATAATTTCAGGGGTGGAATTAGTTGAGTACGGTATTGTATCGAAGGATACGAAAAATATTCTGAAAAGTCTGAAAAAATTGCGAAAATTAAATAATATTTATTACGTTTGGGACTATAATAAGGAATTTAAGAAGCTAATTTATTCTTATAAATATAATCATAGAAAAATTATGGCAAAATTGATTGCTGAATTGGTAAAGGATGAATTTTATTATGTTCTGAAAAGGGAAAAAATTGATGTTGTCGTGAGTGTGCCTGTCAGCAGGAAAAGGAAAAATGAAAGAGGATATAATCAGGTTGATGAAATTCTGAATTGCCTGAAAGTGAATTATGTTCAAATTGAGCGGGTGAAAAATACGAAAAAGATGGCTGAAATTTTGGACGAAGAGGAAAGGAACAGGAATATTGAGGGAGCTTTTAGGATTTCCCGGAATGTTGATTTAAGAAATAAAAAAATTTTGATACTTGATGATATTGTAACAACAGGGGCTACGCTTCGGGAAATAAAAAATAGTATTTTGGAGCAGTTTGAGGATAAGAATGGGAATAAAGATTTTGGAATAAATAAAAAAAGCAACAATATAAAAATAACTGTTTTTTGTCTGGCTGCGGCTAGGGAAATTAAGGTAAATAGAGGAGAAATATGAGTTTTAAATTAAAAATGAAAGTTTTACTGTTTTTGATAAGTTCGGTTGTTTCATTTTCTGCACAAAATGAGAATTTTCAAGCGGATATTAAAAATAATGATGTGAATAATCGTGAGAATTATTTGATTAGTGCAGCAAAGAAAAAAAACAAGAATAGACAGGAAAGCAATAAAAATTCTAGGAATGATGAAACAGAAGAAAATACACAAAGTGCAACGGAATCGTTGAAATATAGTCAAAGAAATGATGGAATTATTGACTTGAATTCTTTAGTTCATAAGGAGGATTCAGAATTCAGGGTACTTAATGGGACTAATGTAAAAATTATGCTGCGAACGAAAAATAATGATGTTTATTCTGCAGAAGTCGTTTATAACGGCGGGAAAAAAATGATGCGTGGAATCGGAAATTATGGTGGTAATGAAATTTTTATGGCTGAAATTCCGAGCAATGTGTCAAGTTATTATTTTGTGCTGACTGATGACAAGACGAAATATTATATGGGAAGAAATATTTCAAAAAACCTGAAGGATATAGAAAAATTTGAATATTCACGTTCTGCAAAGCTGACAACGATTCCAGAGTGGGCTAGAGGCTCTGTTGGATACCAAATTTACATTGATTCATTTAGAAATGGCGACGTGGATAATGATGCGATTTTTAATGAATTTGGGACAGATGACTTTTCAGAGCCTACTGGAGAAATCCGTTCAGGAACGTCAAAAAAAGACTTGGTACTGGCATATTGGGGTGGAAATGAAAAGCCGCAATTTTCATTAAATGAATGGAACAGCAACTATGAGGAAAAAAACGAATGGGAAGAAAATACATTAAATGACGTGCAGAACTATACACGTTACTATGGTGGAGATTTACAGGGAATAATTGATAAACTTGACTACATTAAAAACCTTGGTGTGGAATACATAATTTTATCATCGCCATTTTATTCGCTTTCAAACCATAAATACGATACGATTTACTTTAATCACGTGGATCCGTATTTTGGCTACATAGAGCAGACTGGAACATCAAAAGGGCTTGATATAAAGGCAAAAGTCCACAATAACAATGGGGACAAGGAATTAAACTTACTTATTTTTAATCCTGAAACAGACAGAAATTTGCTTGACGAGGATTTGTTAAATACAAAGACATGGATATGGACAGACTCTGATTTGCAACTTGCAAGTCTTGTAAAGCAGGCTCATCAAAAAGGGTTGAAAGTTGTGCTGGAAGTGGCACCTGATACTACATCCAACAGATTTTTCGCTATAAATAACAAAGAATTTTCTGACTGGTATCTAAAGGATACTGTGCTTGACTTAAAAAATCCGCAAGTTAGAAATTATATTGAAAATGCAATGAAAAAATGGATTTTAGGGCCTGATGAAACTTTTAAGAAAGATGTGTATGATGACGGAATTGACGGGATAAGATATGTTTATTACGACAACGAGAATAAGGAATATCTTGCACAGATTACGGAAAACTTGAAAAAATATAAACCTGACTTGCTGATTACAGGGGAAGTTTCAAACAGTATCACAAAAGATATTGAAGATGGGATTTATGACAGCGGGGCAGATTACAACATTGTCAATAATATTATAAAATATACTGTGAACACTAATCCAAATTACAGAATTGACGGTGTGGAATTTGCAACAAAACTGAATGAAATTTACAATAGATATTCAAGCAACCGTTTTAATATGACACAAGTGTTTATCGGTTCTCTTGATACGGATAGAATTTTTAGTGGAATGATAAATCCAAACAGGGTTTACGATAGAAATAACCAGTCGGATCAGGGATACTTGAATATTCGTCCTGATTTATACGATGGAACAGCTGTAAGCAAACTGAAAAGAGTTGTTGCAATGCAAATGATGCTGCCTGCAACACCAGTTATATATTATGGTGATGAAAAGGGAATGTGGGGAGCAGATTCTCCACGAAATAGAAAGCCTATGTTGTGGGAAGATTATGAACCATATGATCCTGAAACAGATAGCATAAGTAAATATAAAGACAGACTTAGAAGTTTTCCTAATGTTGTGGAAGTGAATGAGGTTCAAAAATGGATTTCATATCCTGTAAACAGCAACGCTGATATTGAAAATCACTACAAGGCGCTGCTAAAAATAAGAAAAGATCATAAAAACCTGTTTAGAAATGGAAAGTTAAGAATTTTAGAAGTTTACAGCGATTCTAAGACAAAGGGGCGTATAGATTCAGAAATATCAGCCTATTTAGCAGATCAGAACAGACGGGCAAAACTGTATCAAGGGCGTGATTTTACACCAGCAAGGCCAAATACAGACTTTATTTCCTATGAAATTTCAGACGGAAATGAATCAATGATAATTGTGGTAAATAATGGAGCAGATGAATATCCATTGTCATTGCAAGTACCAAAATTATTTGGATTTTACAGAAATCAGCTGAATTTAAAGGAAAATTATGCAATTTCTGATAAAAAAATTCAGATTAATGTAAAGCCTTATGAAGTCAAGGTTTTATATAGTAATGCAAAAAATATGTTTGATTCATTTAGACAAAATAAAAATTAAAAATAAATGGGGGCAAGTCCCCCTTTTAAAACGTAAATTATAAAATGATAGAAAAAGGAAGATAAAATGATACAAAATTCTAAAATAGGAACATTGGAAGTTGTTACTGGAAGCATGTTTTCAGGAAAAAGCGAGGAACTTATAAGAAGGCTTAGAAGGGCTGAGTATGCAAAGCAGAAGATAGTGGCATTTAAGCATGCCATTGATAACAGATATGGGGAAGAGGGAGTATTTTCGCATGGAAATGACAGTTTTAGAGCTTATCCCGTGAGTGATGTTTCTCAAATGGAAGAAATTATGGAAAAAAATGTTGATGCGGAAGTAATTGGCATTGATGAGGTGCAGTTTTTTGGGGAAAAAGTTGTTGAATTTTGCAAAAAATATGTGGAATATGGAAAAAGAGTTATTGTCGCAGGACTTGATATGAGCTTTAGGGCAGAGCCTTATGAGCCAGTGCCGGAACTGATGAGCATTGCCGATCAGGTGGATAAACTTCATGCGATTTGCATGGTTTGCGGAAAGCCTGCTTATGCGAGCCAGCGTCTTATCAATGGGGAGCCTGCGTATTATGACGATCCGCTAGTTATGGTTGGTGCAAATGAGAATTATGAGGCAAGATGCCGAAGGCATCACATTGTAAGGCATAGAACTGATAAAAAAGGAAAAATATATTTTATAGTCGGAACTGAAATTAACGTTGGCAAGAAATTTGCCCAAAAAATGTATGAAGAGCAGCTAGTTGACAAGAAAAAAATAGAAAGTATTGTTATAAAAGGGCAGATGAATGAAAATGAAAAAACTGATTTGAAAAAATTACGTGAAAAAATAAATACGGCATTAATCGAAAATGACTATATCTTTGTCAGAATTACTGGCGGGCTTTTGCTAAAACTGGAAGGAAGTTACAGCATTCTGGACTTTATGTGTGAATTTAGAAAAAATTCAGAAGTTATCATTGTTTCAAAAAATAAAAAAGGTGTACTTAATCAAATTTTATTAACAGTGGATTTACTAAAAAAATCAGACTTGAACTTAAAGGAAATTGTCTATAAGAATGGGAGTAGTCACGCTGGGGAAGAAAAGGAAGAAAATGGTGTTATTGAGAAAATATCGAAAATAACGGAAGTTAAATATCGGGAGTTGTAAGATTTGAATAATACTTAAAATTATGAATGTAAATTAATAGTAAAATTTGAAGGAAGGAATTTAAGAATGAAAAAATTATTGATTGTTGTTTTGCTTAGCTTTTGTGTAATTGCTTGCGGAAAGAAAAATCAGGAAATTAAAAATGGCAATAAAGAAAATTCTGTTCAAAATACTGAATTAAGAACTAAAACAATGGAAGATGAAATTAAAGAAATGGTAAATATTTGGAATGAAGCTTCAAGTAATGCAGATTTTGATACATTGGAAAAAATATTAGCAGATAGAATTGAATACTATCAGACAACAGTATCGAGAGATTATTATATTAAAGACCAAAAGAAATTTTTTGAAAAAAATCCAGTTTATGGGCAAGTATTAAAAGGTAATATTAAAGTAGAAAAAATCTCAAATAAACAAGTGAAAGCAGAATTTGTGAAAGAAGTTACAACAAAAAAAGGAATAAAAGATTACCCATCATATTTAGTATTTGAAAAAATTAACGGTGAATGGAAAATTATTTTAGAAAGTGATTTAGTTTCTGATGCAAATATAAGAAAACAAAAAATTGCTAAGACTAAAACAATAAGCAGTTCAGAAGAAGCATATCAGTTGGTGCGAAAATCTATCATTAAACATGATTTAGTTGATGTTAATTGTATAATGACCTTAGATAGCGGACGAGATGAGAATTACTATTATTTTGATATTCGCAGTGATAATGAAAAGTGTGGAGGAGATCCAGGTGTAGCACCACGATTATTCAGTTATCAAGTGAATAAAAAAACAAGTGAATAAAAAAACAGGTGAATTAAAAACAGATTCAATGGATTGGGCTGAAAAAATTGGGAAAGATCCTGGACTGATGGAATTTCATGCGATAGATTAAAATTTGAGAGAGAAATTAAGAATAATTTTAAAAATTTGAAGGAGAGATTTGGAATGAAAAAAATTATTTTGTTAGGAATTCTTATATTAACTTTTGTGGCACAGGCTAATAGTTCGTTTAATATTATTGATGATGATTATAATATGAAAGGTTATTGTTTAGGAATAGGGAAAGCGAAAGTGGATAAAGTTGATAAATATACTGGAACCACAACTTTTAGAGCTGCTTTATGTAGAGTGGATGATAAAGTTGTAAGGAATGTTACAGTTTTATTTGACTATATAGATGTGAATACTAATTATGATATTAGAAAAAAATTATTTTTCATTCCTGTTGTAAATCTTGCTCAAGCAAAATATAATTCAGATAACAATATATTAAGAATGCACATGCAAATGCGTGGAACAGCTTACAAAAATTTACCAGATGGATTTATTTTACCTATAACTTCAAAAAATATAAAAGATCATTTGCCTTATGCTAAAATTGTAGATGAAGATTTGGTAGAAGTTTATGGAAGCACTTTGGGAGTGCCAACAGTTTCTGAAGAGGAATTTTTAGATGAAGATTATTAAAATGAAGAATAGGGAGAATTTTATGAGAAAAATTATATTATTTTTAAATTTATTTTTAGTTTTTAATTTAGGTTTTTCTGATTTACAAAATACAATCAAGAATCATTATAGTAATAAAACTATAGAGTTAAGCGTAATTGAAAAAAGAAATAACGTTCCAGTAAAAGGAGGTTATATTGATGGAAAATGGTATGCTTGGTATGATGGAACTTTTTTAGGAAAAGAAGAAGTAATGAAAGAAAAATATCATAGGTTTAAAACTTTGGAGATAGATGTTATTGGAGTAGAAATGGAATATGGAAAAGATGAAATGTTAAAATCTGATAGAGTACTTAAAGATATTTATTTAAAAGTAACTGATTTTAAAGTAATTGATTTTAATGGAGCTATTTATACAAAAAATAATTATCCTAATGAAAAAAATGAAACTTTTATTCCTGCAATTATAACAGATGAATCAATTAATAGATTTTTAGTTGATAATCATAAAAATGTAAAATTTATTGGTACAGAGAGAAAAAATCCAAAAACTGGAAGAACAGAATTAGATACAATGCCAACAAAATTAGTTTTAAACAATAGTAATGGATTTAAAATTTGTGCAACTTCTAATGGAAAGAAATTATATTATTCTCTTTGGAAATGTGAAAATTAAAATAAATGTGCGAAAGGAAGGAAATGAAGAATTTAATTATATTTATATGTGTTCTACTTAGTTTTAATATTTTTGCAGAAAGATATGAAGGTGGATATGTTGATGGTAAATGGTTTCCATTTTATAGGAATAATTTAAGTGAAAGAATTTGTCTAGAACCAGATGATGGTGGCGATGAAAGAATAGGTTGCAGTGGTGGACTTCATGGATATATTTCTTTTGAGGGTGGTAATATAACAATAACTGGAATTGCTGAAATAAATGATACAATATTATTTAAAGTGTCAGATTTTAATATTATTGATGATGAAGGATATTCTTATAATCCTAGTAATTATCCTGCTGAGAAGAAGGATAAAGATGGAAAGTACTTTCCCATTTTTAAATCTGATAAAAAAACAATAACAGAAATTTTAAAAAAGAAAAATTTAAATTTTAAATATAATGGAAAAGATTGGGAAGAAGAATATTTTATTAATAATTATAGTGTAATACCAGTATCTGAATTTAAAAAAAATGAATACGATAATGAATCTTTTACTAAAAAGAAAATAAAATTTTTAGGTGTAGAAAAAACAAAATTAGACACAGGAAATATAGTAAATAGTTTTTATTCAACGGATAATAATTTTGATTTAGAAACTGATTATTAATATGAAAATTTTAAAATCAAAATATCATTTTTATTATTAAGTATTTATGAAAACTATAGAAATTATATAAGAAAAAAGGAGAAATATGAGCAGTATTTTAGATGAATTAAATGAAGAGCAGAGAAAAGCTGCAGAAAAAATAGAAGGGCCTGTATTGATACTGGCTGGAGCGGGAAGCGGTAAAACACGTACAGTTACTTATAGAATTGCACACATGGTAAAAGAGATAGGAATTTCGCCACTTAATATTCTGGCACTTACTTTTACGAATAAGGCGGCAAGAGAGATGAAGGAAAGGGCTGCGGCACTTATTGGACATGAGGCAAATAATCTTGTAGTTTCTACATTTCACTCGTTTTCGGTAAGATTGCTTAAAACTTATTCTGAAAGAATTGGATATGGGCGAAATTTTAATATTTATGATGTGGATGATCAGAAGTCAATTATTACAAAGATAAAAAAGGATATGGGAATTAAGGATAATGACAATGTTCAGCCAGGAAAACTTGCAAACAGAATCAGTAAATTGAAGGAACAGGGGATAGGAATAAAGGAGCTTGAACGTGAAATTGATATGAGGGTTCCTGCGAACAGGCTTTTCGGTGAGATTTATCAGAAGTATGATGAAGTCTTGAAGGCAAATAATGCGATGGATTTCTCGGATTTGCTTTTGAATGCGAGAAAATTGCTGGATGATGCTTTTGTGCTGGAAAGAATACAGGAAAGGTATAAGTATATTGTAGTGGACGAGTATCAGGATACCAATGATATTCAGTATGAAATGATTAATATGATTGCAGCAAAGTATCGAAACATCTGTGTCGTAGGAGATGAGGATCAGAGTATTTATGCATTTCGTGGGGCAAATATCAATAATATCTTGAACTTTGAGAGAGATTATAAGGAAGCATTTACGGTAAAATTGGAAAGAAATTACCGTTCTACAAAAAAAATACTGGATACAGCCAACGAGCTTATTAAAAATAATAAAAGTTCAAAAGGAAAAACACTTTGGACAGATGGCTCAGATGGGGAAAAAATCAAAATTTATAATGCAATGACAGTTTATGATGAAGCAGATTTTATTGTGACAGAGATGAAGAAAAAGAAAAGAGATGGTGCCGATTACAAGGATATGACGATTCTGTACAGGACAAATGCACAGTCAAGAGTTCTGGAAGAAAAACTGCTGTCTGCAAACATTCCATACAAGATTTACGGTGGGATGCAGTTCTTTCAACGTAAGGAAATAAAGGATATTTTGGCATATTTAAGTCTTTTAAACAATAAAAATGATAATCATAATTTTTATCGTATAATTAATGTTCCAAAACGTTCGGTGGGGGAAAAAACGCTGGAAAAAATACAGGAAGTTGCAAATGAAAAAAATATTTCGATGCTTGAGGCACTTCACTACATTGATGAAATTCCAGTAAGAGCAGCCACAAAATTGGCATTAAAGGAATTCTACAATTTAATGCAAAGCATTTATTCGAGCCTTGAGGAAATGTCAATTAAGGAAATATTTGATGAAATTCTTATAAGAACACGTTATATTGACTCGATTGAAGACAATAAGGAAGACAGAGTTAGAAATATTGAGGAATTGCTAAATAGTATTACCGAAATTGAAAAGCAGAATCCGAATATGTCGTTAAACGAATATCTTGATATGATTTCATTAAGTTCGGCGACTGACGAAATGGAAGATGATGAAAATTATGTAAAACTTATGACAATTCATAGCTCGAAAGGACTGGAATTTGATTATGTATTTCTTGCGGGAATGGAAGATGGGTTGTTTCCGTCGATTTCTTTTGACGCTCCTGAAGAAGAGCTGGAAGAAGAGCGTAGACTTTGCTATGTGGCGATAACCCGTGCTAAAAAAGAACTGTTTATTTCCTATTCTTCATCAAGAAAAATTTGGGGAAAAGATGACAATTTACGTCGTCCATCAAGATTTATCTACGAAATGAAGCAGGACAATCTAGAATATGTTGGTGGGAAGTATGGCAGTTTAAAAGGGAAATCTTCAACTTCAAGAAGTTTTGCACCGAAAATAGAAAATTTTAATCCATTTTCTAAAGATAAGTTGGGAACATTTGGTAAAAAATCAGGTAATTCCAAAGCTGCTTTAAATGTGAATTCCAAATATAAAGTTGGAGATGTGGTTAATCACAAGAAATTTGGACGTGGAAAAATAAAAAAAGTGGATACGAAAAGCATGATTGTGGAATTTATGGTTGGAGAAAAGAAAATAGCGTTAGTGCTGGCAGATAAAATTTTGAAAAAATAAAAAAATCTTATTACAGTAGTTTACTCAAACCCCATTAATATTTAATTTAACGGTTTAATATTAAAGGAGTTTGAGTTTGCTTTATAATAATCATTTTTTCATTATTTTTATTTTATAAAAGACCGCCTTGTATTTTTCTTTAATTCAGTTAACCTCCAAAAGCTGTAAAGTATATCGTCATAATAAGCATTATGAGAGCAAACCATGTTAAGAAACAGATTGGAGGTGAAAACAGAGCTGATAGCATAAATTTTAGAATCTCTTCTGGTTTAATTTTTATTTTTTCCCGGTAACGTTTCTTTTTCCCGTTTTCAGATATTGTATAAATCCATGGATAGTCATATAGCCATTGAAGTCCAAATCTTATAAAAATAATAGGTACAGTGGGTACAGTAATACAAAACCATATCACAGAGGAACTAATATCAAGCCGTGAAAAGTTAAAGCCGTTTATGAATAAAGCTATTATTACTGGAAAGAAAAGTGTAGCAATTGCCATTATTAGCATACTCGCTGTTCTTTTAGCTGAACGGAAAGTATAGGTTACAATCTGTTCTTTTCCATCCAATTTTTCTCTGAATACTGGTTTTTCTATCTTACGCTCAATAATATCTTCTCTAAGGATCAATTTTCCCCGTTCCCGTCTGTAAGTCTGATCACCAGTTGAAAATATATTTCTGTACTTTGTAATGCTAAAGCCGTTACTTGACCCGTCGTTAAGCATGGTAACAAATATAATCAGAAAAACTAATGCAACAGCAGATGTTAGAGTGAGGGCTTCTTTCTGAGTTATATTTCGTATGGACAAAAATGCAAAATAAATTGCAATACAGACTATGATGAGTACCGAAATACCTTTTATCCACCATGGAATAGAAATATACTTTGAATCTTTTTCAGCATAAACACTTATCTTGCCAGTTTGTCCGTTCACAGCGACATTAACATTTCCCTCTTTTATATAATATACTGGAAGAAGGACTGGAATTTTTACAACTGGATCTACTTGAGCGTGAATGTCAATAGCTTTTGTTCCCCAGATTTTCTCCATGCCTTTCCGGTAATTTTCTGCCGTTTCATTGTCAAGCCTCTTTTGAGCATATTCATCTTTAATATCAGAAATTTTTATGCGCTGTCCTGCAACGTAGGAAAAGTCGAATTCCTTAAGATTCTCCATATCAAAAGGTTCCATGCAGTCTAAAAGCAGGTTGTTTAATTGTGAGGAACAGTTGACAAATTCATCGTTTAAATAGCCGTCCGCTTTGTAGGATTCACCGCCCCCTGTTTTTTTTACTATGCAACGAACAGGCCCACGTACCATTTCATAAGGAAGGTAATAACCCTTCAATTTTGGTATTTTTTTTATGAGATGCTTTGCCTCAGGCTTGTGGCTGTTTTGCTTACACCATTTTTTCAGAAGTTCTATAGCCTCATTCTTTGTTACAGCAAAGGGTATGACATTTTGCGGCATCTTGCTGTCATATACATAGTCTTTTCTGACAAGGCTTCGTCCACAAAATGCACAATTGGACAGAGCTTCATTTTTCTCAAATACAAGTGTTGCTCCGCATCCGCTGCAAGACGCTGTTGACATTTTAAAATTTTTGGCAGATTTTTTTATCCTCTGACTTTGATTTTTCTGGAATTCAATCTTTTCTTTACGTGCATCCTCAATTTTTACTTTTTCACCACAATAGCCACACCGATAAATTTGATGAACAATGTCAAACTTTGCAGGCGCTCCGCAAGCTGGACAAAATATACTTAATATTTCCTTTCCCATAAATTAATCACTTCTTTCATAATTTGCTCCATTTCTTAAAAATATACATCATAATGATCTATTCCTTCACCATTATTCCCAGTTTCCAATCCCCAGTCTACTTCTACTATTTTCTGTTTTCCCTTATAAGTAATTACTAGCCTTGCCTGAGGCATTCCTTCTGGAACTGTTCCCATAAAGCTGTAAACTTTATTTTTTTCAGGTTTAATTGTAAAACCTGTCCTTGTTTTTATAGGATTCATGGAACTGATAAAATCTGAATATTCCACATATTCATGTTTTACAGCAACTCCGTTAACTTTTGCAACAAATTTTATTCTAGTAGGAGCATTATTGCCTGAAAGAAGGAGCGTTCCGTTTTCTAAAGATTTATAGCCTCTTGTCATTGGATTTGCATAAATGCTGAGTACCTTTGTTTTTCCAAAGCTGACGGCTGAGCATATTGTTAATAAAATTAATATAAGAATTTTTAAAAATAGATTTTTCTTCATTATAGTTCATCTCCTTATTTAATTTTTTAATTATTCAAGGCATCGTACATTTCTGCCAATTGAAGAGTTCTTTCTTCGGTAAGTTGTACGGCAGTGTTAATTGAAAACAGAACTCCCATGCTTCCGCCAGTAGGATTATTTGTATAGTAGCTTTTTTCTGTTTCTGCATCTCTGAATTTAATCCATGCACGTTGTGCATTTCTAAGTTTATTTTTAGTTTTGGAATCAGCAATTTTCATTATTTTTTGATAAACAATATTCAGTTCCCTATCCCATTCTTCTTCCATTTTCCTTAAGGCTTCTTTTTCTTGATAGTCATTTCCTTCATCTACATTCTCAAATACTTTATTCCGTATATTGTTCATACGATTTATAAGTGCAGTTTTATATTGTCCTGAAAAGGAAAAACTTGAAATTAAAAGGAAAATGGCTATTTTCCAAAGTTTAGTTGTTAAAAAGCCTTTTAATTTTTTCATTGCAGTCACCTCGTTTTTTATTTTATATGTTTATATATCAGTATTTCTCAAAAATTGGCAATTCTAAAATTTGAGAAAAACAATTATGTTTTTTAAATAAAAAGCAGGTTTTGAATCCCCGCTTTTTTGATAAAGTAATGTGAATATTTTGACATCTTAATATTTTTTTATTAAAAATTTTGATTAATACAAGTATTCATATCCTGTTAAATATAAACGGTTGTATCCAGTTCCATTGAAATAAACTCTGTACACATTACCGACATAAAGTCTGTTTCTTGTGTAGTTGCTTACACCAGTAAAGTTAAAATGTCTTCCAGATTCCAAACTTACACAGTTTACATATCCAACTCCGTTTCTCCAAACCCCTTTAGAAGTAATTTCGCATCTTTCAACGAATCTTGAAAATCCTAGCATACTGAATACCAAGAACATAGAAATAATAATTTTTTTCATAATAAATCAGCTCCTATATAATATTTTAAGATGTCAGTAATAATGAATTATAAAAAATAAACTAAAAATTTGATAATTTATAATAAAAATTTTTTATAAACAAATTTAATGTTAAGAATAAATATAGTAAATATAGTCTTAAAGTTAAATATAAAATTATAGTTTTCTGTTTGAGTATGATTTGTTAAGTTTTATTAGTTAAATTTGAATAGTTTTGAGTATCTTTTGAAATATTGCCAGTAAATTATAAGTGTAAGTATTACTTTTTAGTTTCTTTCCTTTTCAATATAATAGTACCATATAAACATTAAAGAAAAATGAGAGATTATAAATTTTTAATTTAATCTAATTTTTATTATAAATTATACCCTATGTTTTTTAAAAAATCAAATTTTTCTTTATAAAAAAATTAAAAATATTTAAAATTAATTATTTTCCCAAAAATTAAAAAAATAATCATCTGCTATTATTGATAAAACTTGGAAAATATAGTATAATTATGAGATTAGAGATGTTAGTAAATACATTCAGACTTTTATTAATAAATACATATCTAGGATTTGAATTAAAATAGTTTACTATATCGCAAATCAGACACGTTAATGACAATTGAACAAATTTTAAAACAAATAGTATCATTTAAAATTTAGGGAGGTAGTATTTATGTACGCATTGGATAAGCAGCTTGTTTTGGAAGATGGTAGTGTGTATAAAGGGTATGGATTTGGCGCAGATGTGGAAATGGCTGGGGAAGTCGTTTTTAATACTGCGATGACTGGGTATCAGGAAACTATTTCAGATCCGTCATATAATGGGCAGATTATTACATTTACTTATCCGTTAATTGGAAATTATGGGATAAATAGGGATGATTATGAAACTATCAATCCTAGCATCAAGGGAATTGTAACTCGTGAAATATGTAGAAAGCCTTCTAATTTTAGAAATGAATTTACATTGGATGAAGTTTTGAAGGACTTGAATATTCCAGGAATTTCTGGAATTGACACACGCAGCCTGACAAAGAAAATAAGAGAGCATGGAACGATTAAGGGAATTATCGTAAGTGCAGACAAAGATCCGCAAGAAATTGCAAAAAATTTAAAAATCAATTCGTTACCAACCAATCAAATCGAACAGGTATCGACAAAAAAAGCATTTCTTTCGTCTGGAAGAGGGATGAGAGTTGTTCTTCTTGATTTAGGAATGAAATCAGGAATTATGAGGGAACTTAACTCAAGGGACTGTGATATTGTCGTAATGCCGCATAATGCAACTGCTAAAGAAATTTTAAGACAAAAACCAGATGGAATAATGTTAAGCAATGGACCGGGAGATCCGACAGATGTTCCAGAAACAATTGCAACAATTAGGGAATTAATAGATAAAGTGCCAATTTTTGGAATTTGTATGGGACATCAGTTAATTTCACTTGCCTGCGGAGCAAAAACATATAAATTGCTATTCGGACATCGTGGGGCAAATCAGCCAGTAATGAACTTGCAGACTGGAAAAGTTGATATTACAGCACAAAATCACGGATATGCGGTGGATATTGACTCATTGAAGGATACAGAGCTGGAATTGACACATATTGCGGTAAATGACAGGACTTGTGAAGGTGTAAGACATAAAAAATATCCAGTATTTTCGGTACAGTATCATCCAGAGGCTTCTCCAGGGCCGCATGACCCAAATTATTTATTTGATATATTTATTGAAAATATGAAAAAGAATCGGAATTTTGAATACGTCAAATAAGAAGTATATAAAACTTAAATTATAAAATATTGAAATAAAAGTGTTGGCAAAATAAATTAATAACAAGGAGATGTAGGGAAATGCCTAAACGAAAAGATATAGAAACGGTTTTAGTGATTGGATCGGGGCCGATTATTATAGGACAGGCTGCTGAATTTGACTATGCGGGGACACAGGCGTGTTTATCATTGCGTGAAGAAGGGTACAAGGTTATCCTTGTAAATTCCAATCCTGCAACTATTATGACAGATAAGGAAATTGCGGATAAAGTATATATTGAGCCATTAACTGTTGAATTTGTGTCAAAAATTATAAGAAAAGAGCGTCCTGATGCCTTGCTTCCTACCCTTGGAGGACAAGTTGGGCTGAATCTGGCTGTGGAACTGCACAATGCGGGAGTGCTGGAAGAATGTGGAGTGGAACTGCTTGGAACTAAACTTGAATCTATTAAACAGGCAGAAGACAGGGAATTATTCAGAGATCTGATGAATGAACTTGGAGAGCCTGTTCCTGAATCGGATATTATTCATAATTTGGAAGAGGCACGTAGATTTGTGGAAAAAATTGGGTATCCTGTGATTGTGCGTCCTGCTTTTACAATGGGAGGAACTGGTGGAGGAATCTGCCATAATGATGAAGAACTGGAAGATATTGTTACAAATGGACTTAGATATTCACCAGTAACCCAATGTTTATTAGAAAAATCAATTTCAGGATATAAGGAAATTGAGTATGAAGTAATGCGTGACAGCAATGATACAGCGATTGTTGTCTGCAATATGGAAAATATTGATCCAGTTGGGATTCACACGGGAGATTCGATTGTAGTTGCACCTTCGCAAACATTGACAGACAGGGAATACCACATGTTGAGAGATGTTTCGCTAAAAATAATAAGGGCATTGAAAATAGAAGGTGGATGTAATGTTCAGCTGGCATTGGATCCGTATTCGTTCAATTATTATATTATTGAGGTAAATCCGAGGGTATCACGTTCATCGGCACTTGCTTCAAAGGCGACAGGTTATCCAATTGCAAAAATTGCTGCAAAAATTGCGGTTGGATTGACACTTGATGAAATTATAAATCCTGTTACAAAAAATTCGTATGCCTGCTTTGAGCCTGCACTAGACTATGTTGTCAGTAAAATACCGAGATTCCCATTTGATAAATTTGAAAAGGCGGATAGGCATTTGGGAACGCAAATGA
The DNA here is from genome assembly GCF_013394795.1 of Leptotrichia sp. oral taxon 223. Taxonomy (NCBI): domain Bacteria; kingdom Fusobacteriati; phylum Fusobacteriota; class Fusobacteriia; order Fusobacteriales; family Leptotrichiaceae; genus Leptotrichia; species Leptotrichia sp. oral taxon 223. Next base: position 309,593 of record NZ_JABXYU010000001.1, on the reverse strand, counting down.
AGGCGACTGGGGAAGTAATGGCTATTGGTAGAACTTACGAGGAAAGTTTGTTAAAGGCTATTCGTTCGCTTGAATATGGAGTTCATCACTTGGGACTTCCAAATGGGGATGAATTTACCTTGGAATATATTTTGAGAAGAATCCAGAAAGCTGGAGATGAAAGATTGTTCTTCATTGGAGAAGCGTTAAGACGTGGGGTTACTCCGCAGAAAATACATGATATTACAAAGATTGATATGTTTTTCCTTGACAAAATGAAAAATATTATTGATATTGAAGTGGAACTGAAGGCAAATGTAAATAATCCAGATGTGCTACTGTTTGCTAAAAGATACGGATTTTCAGATAAAGTTATTGCACACCGTTGGAATACGACAGAAGATGAAGTTTACAAACTTCGTGAAAAATGCAATATTAAGCCTGTGTTTAAGATGGTTGATACCTGTGCAGCTGAATTTAAGTCAGAAACGCCTTATTTTTACTCGACTTATGAGCAGGAAAATGAAAGTGTCATAGGAAATAAGAAAAAAATTGTTGTACTTGGTTCAGGGCCTATTAGAATTGGGCAAGGTGTTGAATTTGACTATGCTACAGTTCACGCTGTAAAGGCGATAAAAGAGTCTGGATATGAGGCAATTATCGTAAATAACAATCCAGAAACTGTTTCAACGGACTTTTCAATTTCGGATAAACTTTATTTTGAGCCGCTTACGGAAGAGGATGTTATGGCGATAATCGAGCTTGAACAGCCAGAAGGCGTTGTTGTTCAGTTTGGTGGACAGACGGCAATTAACTTGGCTGAAAAATTGGCAAGGCATGGTGTTAAAATATTGGGAACAGCACTTGAAGAAATTGATAATGCGGAAAACCGTGATAAGTTCGAGGCATTGCTGCATAAATTGAATATTCCTCAGCCACTTGGAAAAACTGCATTTGATACGGAAACTGCTGTAAAAAATGCGGCTGAAATCGGGTACCCTGTTCTAGTGCGTCCATCTTACGTATTAGGTGGAAGAGCAATGGAAATCGTATATCGTGAAGAGGAATTGCGTCAATATATGGAAAATGCGGTAAAAGTGTCGCCTGATCATCCTGTGCTTACTGACAGATATTTAGTTGGAAAGGAAATCGAGGTGGATGCAATTTGCGATGGGGAAACAGTTGTAATTCCAGGAATTATGGAACATATTGAAAGAGCAGGAGTCCACTCTGGAGATTCTATCGCAGTCTACCCTCCACAAAGTATTACAGATTCGCAAAAACGTACATTAATTGATTATACAGCAAGACTTGCAAAGGGGTTAAATATCATAGGGCTTTTGAATATTCAGTATGTAATTAGTGATGGGAAGGTTTATGTGCTGGAAGTAAATCCTAGAAGTTCAAGGACAGTTCCATTTTTAAGCAAAATTACAGGTGTTCCTATGGCAAATCTCGCTATGAAGGGAATTCTTGGAGAAACATTGAAAAGTAAGGGATACGAAACTGGATTAATTGAAGAAAGCAAACACGTGTATACAAAAGTTCCTGTATTCAGTTTCCAGAAATTAAAAGATGTGGATACAACATTAGGGCCTGAAATGAAGTCAACAGGTGAAGTTATGGGAAGTGACGAAAACCTTGAAAAATCACTTTACAAGGGACTAATTTCATCTGGAATTAAAGTCAAGGATCAGGGAAGTGTGCTGTTTACAATCAGTGGAGCCGCAAAAGAGGAAGCATATGGACTGGCTAAGAGATTCTCTGACTTGGGCTATCATATAATGGCTACGAAAGGCACAGCCAGATATTTTGAGGAAAAAGGGCTGCGTGTAGAAACAGTTGGAAAAATTGAAGAAGAAGGAAAATACGAGCATGATGTTCTAGGACTGATTTATAAAGGGCTTGTTGATATGGTAATAAATACAGCCGGTAAGAAAAAAACTGCAAGAAACGACGGATTTAAAATCAGACGTGCTGCAAGTGAGCAGGAAATAGCCTGTTTGACTTCACTTGATACAACGGACGCTTTACTGAAAGTTTTGGAATCCATTTCCTTTAATGTAAGTTCGATATAATTAATTATTGATTTTATTAAATAAAATAGAAAATAAATTTTAAAAATTACCAATTTCGTTAGTTTTATCTTGAGTGACAGAATTAGGGGAATTGGTAAAATTTTTAAGCAAAGTGAATAAGAAAAAAATTTTGGAGTAAAAATGAATTATAAAAAAATAATACTAATAGGATTTCTTTCGATTTTTTTGTTTTCCTGTAACGACACATTTAAGGAAATTGGAAGAAAACTTAGGATAAAAAAAGTAAAAAATGAAGAGATGGAAAAATACAACAGCTATATTGAAATTCATAATAATTTGACAAATATTGAAAATGAAATTTCAAAATATATTGATGTGGCTGGAGAAGGCAAGGAAATAAATGTTCAGGAAATGGGGACTTTGGAAAGCATTCCTGTTATTAAAATTGACAATGCTGTTATCCAAAAACTTGAAAAAAATATAAAATCAAAATTTAAGATGGAAAAACTGGATAATTCTTCCAAAAGATTATTGCCAATCTTAAAAGAATTAAAAGCGGTAACGGATTCTATGACAAATTACTATGGAAAAAAAGAACATTTGGCAGATGGCTTTGCAAAAGGGCAGCAATTACATACGAATTTTTTAAAAATTTACAAAAGATATAAAGAAAGTTCAGACGCTTTCAAAATGGAAGTGGCAAATAAATCGAAGGAAAGAATGCAGAAAATACTGGAAACATATAAAAATGAAGGCAGTCTAATAAAATATAACTTGACAATTCTGATAAACAGCTGTGAAGATTTTGTGGATAAAATGGACAATCAGAAAATTAGTATGACAACCTTTATAAAAGGTGATTTAGGAAAATTAAAAAAAGCGCAGCAAAATATTTTAACCGCCTCAGCTAACTTCCAAAAAGCAATTGCAAATGAGAAACAGCTAAAAAAAGAAAATTATACAAAAGAAAAACTGGAAATATTTAACAAACAGCTTGCAGAATTTGAAAAATCGGTTACAATATTTATTAGGGAAATTGAGAAAAGCAAGTTGATGAGCAAGAGCGAGATTGAGAAGAAGGTTTATACGGAGGATATGGCGGGAACTCCGAACGATGTGATTAAGAAGTATAATAAACTGGTAAATGACTATAATAATCTGATGAATTAAAAAAGAGGGAAAATGGCAAAAAATTTAACAAAATTAGGAAAATTTATAAGTCTGATTTTAAGACATAAACCTGAGATGATTGGAATTGAACTGGATAGGAATGGATGGGCTAATGTAGATGAGCTTATTAATGGAATAAATCTTTCTGGAGATGTTGAAGACGAAAAAAAGGAACGGATAAATTTTAAAATTCTGGAGGAGATTGTAAGGAATAACAGTAAAAAGAGATATGAATTTAATGAAGATTTGACGAAAATTAGGGCTTGTCAAGGGCATAGCATAGATGTTGATTTAGAATTAAAAGCTGTCAAACCTCCTAGAATTTTGTATCATGGGACAGCGGGTAGATTTTTGGAGCAGATAAAAAAAGAGGGGTTAAAAAAGAAAAGCAGGCAATTTGTACATTTGTCAGAGACGGAAGAAACGGCGTATGCTGTTGGTCAAAGACACGGGAAACCGTTTATAATAAAGGTTTTGGCTGAGAAGATGTATGAGGATGGGAAAGAATTTTTTATTTCAAAAAATGGCGTTTGGCTGACTGATGATATTGAAGTGAAGTATTTGGAGTTTTAAAATATTTATAGTATGTGTTATATGAATATTTAGAGGTAAATTTTTAAAATAAGTTATTATTATAAAACGTAAAAATAGGAAAGAAGGGATTGTTTATGAAATTGGGAATTATAGGTTCAGGAATGATCGTTCATGAATTTTTGCCTAGCCTTGTGAAACTGGAAGGACTGGAAATCGTGGGGATACAAGGGACAAAAAAGAGTATTGGAAAAGTTGAGGAAATTTGTGAAAAATATAGTATTCCAAAATTTACTGATGATTTTAACAAACTTTGTGAATTTGGAATTGACACTGTTTATATTGCTGTTCCGAATTTTTTACATTTTGAATATTGTAAAAAAGCATTGGAAAAAGGTCTGAATGTTATTGTTGAAAAGCCAATGACAACTAATTATAGACAAGCTAAAGAATTGTCGGATTTAGCAAAGGAAAAAAAACTGTTTTTATTTGAAGCGATAACGACACTTTATTTTGAAAATTATAAAAAAATAAAAGACTGGATTGGAAAAATTGGAGATGTGAAACTTGTTCAAAGCCAGTATAGTCAGTATTCCAGCAGATACGACGCTTTTAAGAGAGGGGAAATTCTGCCTGTATTTGATTCTGAAAAAGCTGGAGGAGCATTGATGGACTTGGGGCTGTATAATTTACATTATGTTTTAGGACTTTTTGGAAAGCCTGAAAATGTGAAGTATTATGCAAATATTGAAAGAAATATTGACACGAGCGGAGTTCTTATGATAGAATACAAAAATTTTAATGCTATGTGTGTATGTGCAAAAGATAGCGAAGGAGAAAGAATAGGCGTAATTCAAGGAAGTGAAGGAAAAATCGTAAGCGAAGAGGCTCCGGGACTTGTTGGAAAAGTCACATTAAAAATGTATGATGGAACAACAGAAAGTTTTGATGATGGATTTTCAAAAGACAGAGTTGTGCCTGAATTTAAAGCATTCATTGATGCAGTAAATGAAAATGATTTGGAATTTTGCTATAAACAGCTCGAAAAAAGCCTGCTGGTAAGTGAAGTGCAGACAAAAGCTAGACTTGGGGCGGGGATTAGGTTTCCGCAGGATTAATAAAAAGAGGGGGTCTTTAATGAGGAAATTCAAAAAATTACTGCTTCAAATCTAAAAAAATAATGGAGTAAACATGGATAGAAAAAAACATTTAGAAGAGATAATAGAATATGGGTTGATAGAAAAAGAAAAAAGAAAGGCAGTAATTGGTAAAAGTCAATTATAACGGTGAAAAAATGGAAAAATATAAAAAATTTTGGGAAGCTGTGGATATAGAATATACTGAAAAAGAAGGAAAGAGAAAAGAGAAAAGCAAATATTATACAAAAGAGTTACTGGAGAAATACGGAGTAAAAAAATATATTAATTTAGTATTAGACTATGAATTGATAGCATTTAATCCACTGCTTCATTGTAAAAATATTGACCCAGAAACGAATGAAGAAGGCGAGTCTTTATTTTCTGACTTAGATTTTTCAGATAATGTATATGAATATGGAAGAAAAAAATTAATATGGTACTCTGAAAAAATTCATAAGCAAAAATATGGAAAAAATGCCAAAAAGAAGGAAGTAAATTACGAAGTATTAGATTCGTATATTCCATTTATAGAGGCTAGTTCTTATGGCTCTTTTGTTTATATATCAAAAGAAACAAATAGAATAGTACAATTTTATTCGTATTCAGATTTATCAGATGAAAGTAAGGGAGTTTATTGGAAATGGGTAAAATTAGCAGAAAATTTTGATGAATTTATTGAGAAACTATATGTAGATCCAAAAGATAATGAAGAGATGTCTAAGGAAGAAAAAGAGAAGTTGACAAAATTTGTTGATGGATTGCTGGAACAATTGGATGAAGAAAGATAGGAGATGATAGAAATGGATAGACAAAAGTATTTGGAAGAAATACTTGAGATAGAAGATTGTGAAGTGAGAGAAGAGGAAAGTTACTATTATGACGATGAATTTATAGAAAGTTTGGGAATTGAAAAAGAAGAATATAGAGATATGGTTAAAAAATATTCTGAAATTTATTTTAAGGAAACTGTATATATACCCATTGATGATGAAAATATAAATGATAAATTTATTTCGTATTTATATTTTGATGATGAAACAATAGAGAGAGGAAAAAATATGCTTACAGAATTTGATGAAAAAGAATATGAAAAAAATCCTGATTTAAAAAGAACATATTTTTGGAGAAACAACTATGTGGCAATAGGTGCGGATGAAGATGAGTACATATTTATTTCTAAAGAAACAAAGGAGATTTTTATGTATTATTTTGCTGATGATATACATAAAATTTTTACTGAAGGAGGAAATAGGGAAAAATGGAAATGGATAAAATTAGGAGATAACTTTGATGAATTTTTTGATAAATTGTATTTAAAAAAATAATGGATATACTTTAAAAGTATGCTCGAACGTCTCTAATGCCTAATTAATCGGAATAAATTTTTTATTTTAATAGAATAGTTGCCTTTTAATTGGTTATTAAAGCGGTTTGAGGATAAAATTTCTTAAAATTTTAAAAATAAAATAAGGAGAGAAAATGGAAAAAGAAAAAGTTTCAATAATTGTACCAATGTATAATGCAGAAAAATTTATTGGAAAAACGATAGAATCAGTTCTTTCACAGACTTATGAAAATTGGGAAATGCTGATTATGAATGATGTTTCAACGGATAACAGTCTTGCAGTTGTAAGTGAATTTGCGAAAAAGGATGACAGAATAAAGGTTGTGAATACTAAAAAAAATATGGGCGTTGTAAAAGGGAGAAATTATTTGATTGATTTAGCAAGTGGAAAATACATTGCATTTTTGGATGCTGATGACTATTGGCACAGTGAAAAATTGGAAAAGCAAGTTCAATTTATGGAAGAAAAAAATGCGGGCATTAGCTGTACGGAATATACACGAGTTAGGGAAAATGGCGAAAAAATCAATGAAGTTGTGATAAAGTCAGAAATTTCTTATACAGATATGCTGAAAAATAACTATTTAGGCTGCCTTACAGTTATGTACGATGTGGAAAAAGTTGGGAAACGTTATTTTAAGGAGCTGGAGAAAAATGAGGATTATGTGCTTTGGCTGGAAATTGTGAAGGATGTGAAAACAATTTATGGACTCAAAGAAAATCTAGCATACTATCGTGTGCTTGATAATTCCCGTTCGAGCAATAAGGCTAAGACAGCAAAAGTTCGTTGGGAAATTTATCGAAAAGTTGAGAAATTATCGCTATTAAAATCAGTTTATTATTTTTTGCATTATGCAGTTAGGGCTGTGCTAAAAAGCAAGTAGAGGAAAATATTTGAAAAAAGTCTTTAAAAATAAGCAAAAACCTGATATTCTAATCATAGGGGAAACTGTGTTTAAATAGGATTGTGTGATTGTATTGAAATTGGTTTCCTCTTTTTTATTCTATTTTGTGAAATTAAATCCTTGACAAATAAATAAAATTATGATATTCTAATTATGTTGTTTGAAAAATTAACATATAATTTGGGACTGTAGCTCAACTGGTCAGAGCAACCGACTCTTAATCGGTAGGTTGTGGGTTCGATCCCCACCAGTCCCACCATCATCTTCTATAAAATATAATATTAATGAATAATAAGAGTGTATTTAGGCTCTTATTTTTTTTAGAAAAATTTTGAGAAAAAAGTTTTTTAGAAAAGGAGCTATATTTATGAAAAAATTTATTTTAAAAATGATAATGTTGTCAATGATGGTAATTATGGTGGCTTGCGGAAAGAATGGAGATAAAGATACAAAAATGGAAAATAAAAAGCAAAATGAAAGTGAAAGTATTGCTGAAAAGCCTAAAAATCAATATGTGGCAGATAAAAGGAAAGTGTATTATGATGGAAAAGTTGTAAAAGGAGCTAAGGCTGGTACGTTTGAATGGATTGAGGGGACTTGGTATGGGAAAGATGAGAATAATGTTTATTTTGAAGGTGAGAAAGTTGGAAAATTAGAAGGCAAACCGATTGAGAGAATAAATAATTATTTGGTAAAATCAGGGAATGCCCTTTATTATTTTTATTGGAAAATTGATAATTTGAAAAACAGTAAGATGGAAATAATTGCGAATAAGGAAGACGGAGTTGAATATTATATTAAAGATGGAAAAAATGTTTACTTTTTAGAAAGAAATATTAATTTTCCTGAATTTGACGGGAAATTAATTTTACTAAGGAATATTGATTATAGTACATTTGAAGTGGTTAATAAAAAATATTTTAGATATGTAAAAGACAAAACAGGAATTTATTATGTTGCAAATGGGAAGGCGGATGAATTGAAAGGACTGGATAAAAATAGTTTTAAAATTATTGATTTTGTCTTTTCTGCGGATAAGAATAGTGTGTATTATGGGGGAATTAAACTGGAAAACGTTTTATCTAATGGATTTGAAGTTGTGGGAAATGTTTATGATGTGAGTTATTACCTGAAAGACAGGAACAAAGTATATTTTTTGAATGAAGTGTCTGAATTAAGTGTTGTAGAAAAGGCAGATTCAAAGACTTTTGCATTGATAAACGATTTATATTCAAAGGATAAAAATAATATTTTTTGCAATGGAAAGATTTTGGAAGGTGCCGATGTCAAGAGTTTTAAAGTATTTTATGATTCAGATGCGGAAACAGCGAAGGATAGCAGACACGGGTATTATAACTGTTATTCTGTGAGATAGTCAAAAGAATGATGGATTTGAAAAAATATAATTTTTTCATAGAAAAATATTGGAAAAATATTAATATATAAGGTATAATTATAATGAAAAGTAAAAAATCCTTAAGGAAAAGCAGGTGAAAGCCATGAAAAAAACGGGAATATTTTTATTATTTTGTTTAATGTTTATTTTTGGCACAAATTTACTAGCAAATGATTATGAATTTGGATCAAAAGGTGGACATATTGTGCCGATGAACATGTCTAATATTGCAATAAAAAGTGAAAAACTTCACTTTAAGCTGGAAAAAGTAAAGAGAAAGTACGGAACAATGAATGAAATGATTGTAACTGTAAGATTTGTATTTGACAGCCCTGACGCAGGGGAAAAGTATATTGGGTTTATTACTCCTGAAGGCGGGAATGAGGAATGGGACAATGAGAATCATTTCAAAAATTTTAGAACGGTTGTAAATGGAAAAAATGTAAGCACAATTGCGTACAGATTAACTGATTTGATTCCAAAAGATGTAAAGCAGCTTGAAGAAGTTAAAAAATATTTTAAGGAATACAACGAGGAAAAGGCGAAACAGGAAGCTGAATATTATAAAAGAAGCTTTGTTTATTATTTTAAGGTAAATTTTAAAAAAGGTGAAAATGTAGTTGAACATAGTTATCAGTATGATGGAAGCGGCGGTGTTGGATATAGCGACTTTAATTACGTATGGACAACTATTTCAAAATGGAAAAATCAGAAAGTGGATGATTTTGAAGTAATTATTGAGCCTGGAAATGCCTTTATTGCAATACCTGAGACAAAAATGAAGAATGGAAAAGAGATAAACTGGAAATTAGTTGGAGAAGGGAATATCGATTACGGATACAAAAATTATTATAACAAGGATGGGCAGTACAAAGTTCTTTATGCAAAATTAAAAAATGGCTATTTATATTTCAAGACAAAGAATTTTAAACCTGAAAATGAATTTAACTTAGTAGAAATATCACATTTAAATGGAAATCATATCTTTCCTGAGAAAACGAAAAAAGGCTTTAAATTTAGAGATGACTTGACACAGGCGGCATACAATGCAGTATCCTTGACAGCAGCTGAATTAAAGCAACTTTCTAATGATGATTTGAAAATAATGAGAAACTATCCTTATGCAGTAGCAGGATATGATTTTTCTGATAAAAAATTAAAAGATTATTTCTCAAAATTCTTGTGGTATATTCCAATTGGAAAAAATGTGGAATTAGGAGAATATGACTATGAAGTTGTTAATAATGCGGATAAGATTATAAAAAGCAGGGGAAAATAGAAATTATAAAAAGTTGCTTGACTTTTATAATGATGTACTGTATTATGTACATAGATGGAAGGAGTGATTTTTATGACAAATACAAATGCAACTAATTTGAGAAAAAATTTATTTTCTTATTTAGAATCGGCAATTGACTATAATGATGTTATCAATGTGAACACTAAAAAAGGAAATGCTATTATCATTAGCGAAGCTGAATATAATGGTTTATTAGAAACTCTATACCTGTTATCAGATCCAACAATGAAAGAAAAAATTGAAGTGGCAAAAAAGGCTTCTGATGAAGATTACGAGGTTTTTGAATGGTAGAAGAATACAAAATTTATATTTTGAAAAAAGCTAATAAGGATAAAGAGAAAATAAAGCAATTTCCAGCATTAAAAAATAATGTGGAAAAATTAATAAATCTTATAAAGAAAAATCCTTTTCAAACACCACCGTCCTATGAGATTTTAACTAAAGATTTGAAAGGTTATTATTCAAGAAGAATTAATAAACAGCACAGGCTAGTGTATGAAGTTATAGAAGAAGAGAAAAGAATAAATATCATTAGTATGTGGACACATTATGAAATTTAAAAGTAGAAGAAATAAATTGTGAAAGAAGATAGGTTACAAGTAAAATTGTAACCTTTTTTGTTTTTTAAAAAAGTGTTATAATAAGTTTAAAATAAAAATTGGGAGATGAAATTGGATATTAAAGTTAAATTGAATGAAGGTATGAAAAAATATATTTATGAAATATGGGAAAAAATGGGAAATGAAGATAGAACAGAATATGATGCTGCACTTGAAAATTATAGGAAATACTTGTTAAAAGAAACTGTAAAAAATCCTGAAGATGTTTCGGTCGTTTGTCAGTTGGCGGGAGTTTGCTATTTGAGTAGAAAATGCGACGGTATAGCAATTTTAGAAACATTTTTGACAAGGAATTTTAATATTTTGACAGAAGATGAAAAGTTTAGAATATATGCTGATTTGGCTTATTTGTGTGAAGATATGGGATGTATGGAAGAAGAGGCTATTGATTATCTTGAAAAAGCAATAAAAATTAATTCAAATAATGCAGACATTTATTACAGACTTGTAGGTATTTGTTTTTATGCTAAAATATATCAAAAATCTCTTGAAAATATAGAAATTGCCTGCAAAATGAGTGATGAAGCGAAATATAGTTATGGATATGCACTGATTTTGATTAAAAGTAAAGAATATAAAAAAGCTGAAAAAATTTTAGATAATTTGTTAATAGGGGATTCAGACAACATTAAATATCATTTTTACATAGTTCTTTGTAAAATTTATTTAGGAAATAAAGATACTGAAAATATAGAAAAACTTTTGGAAAAAATAAAAGAGTTTGAAATGCTGGAGAAAACAGATTATGAAAAATATTTGAATTGGTTGACGTATGAAGGTTTTAACACCATTGATAATAGTAATATAAAAGATTTATATTATTTATGTGGTAATTATGAAAAATATTGTAAATATGCAGAGAATGTTAATTTTAATTTAGAAGCAAATTATATGGCACCGTATCTTTATTCTTTGAAACAATTGAATAAATTTGAGAAAATAGACAAAATATTAAAAGAAGCTGAAAAAGAGATTTTTCAAAACATTGAAGAAATAAAGACTGACGAAGAATATCAGAAAGATACAACGGAAGAAGAACTTTTGGAAATGATAGAAGATGAAAAACAAAAATTGAAAAACATTAATTTAGTGCTGAAAAAAATATTGAATACGGATTTTAAGCCTAAGTTGGAAATATTTATGTTTTTTGAAAATGAATGTTGGTTACTGGATTGTCCACAACATTTGATAATTGATGAGGATTGAAGAAATATAAAAGGAATAAAATTATGAAACAAACACAAAAAGAATGGGCAAGATATATTCAGGATGAAATCCAAAAAAATGATAGTTACGATAATTATAAGCATGCATTTATTGAATATAAGGATTATTTGGAGAAATGTCTTTTGAAAAATCCACGAGATGTAGAAAAGGTATGTCAGTTAGCGATAGCCTATTTTACGGTATATCAAGATGGAAAAAAGAGTGTGAATGTATTAGAGGAGTTTTTGAAAAAATATTCAAAAGATTTAAATGATGATGAGAAGGCTGTTATTTATCAGGATTTGGCTGATTTATATGAAAAAGATGCTTATGATGATAAAAAGTGTAAGTATTATTTGACAAAATTAATTGAAATGGGGAAACAATCGGCGGTTGTATGGGAAGTATTGGGAGAATATTATTTAAAAAGAAAAAAATACAAAAAGGCACTTGAATGTTTTCAGGAAATGGAAAAATTTTCAGATGAGAAAGAAATAGAAGATGATTATAATTATGGGATAACGTTGTTTTATTGTGGTTATTTTGAAAAATCGAAAGAAATGTTATTGAGATGTTATGAAAAGGAACCTGAAAGTGCGGGAATTTTATATGCATTGGCACTGTGTTTACATTATACAGATGATAAAAAATTGGCTGAGCCAATTCTGGATAAAATGTTAGAGAAAGTGTCGTTAGAGAAATATTATTATGATGAGCAAATTTTATTTGAAGAACTTATAGACTTATATTATTTATGTGAAGAATACGATAGGTGTGTCTTGGTTTTTGAAAAAGAGATAGATGAACTTGACTGGGAAGAACATTTTTATTATAATATGCGTTTTTCATTTTATTTTTACAGTTTAAAAAAATTAGGAAGCTTTAAGAAAGCAGAAAACAAATTATCAGAATTGATTCAAAAACATAATAAGTATATTGAAAAGATTGAAGTTGGAGAAATTTATGACAAAAAATACTGGAGTGAAGAAGAGATTGATGAATTTATTGAAGAAGAAAAGAATGAAATAAAAAAGGTTTTGGGGATATATAAAAAGATAATGAATAGTAATTATAAGCCTGAAAATACAAGAATAAATTTAGAAAAAATGTATAAAACTTGCTATTTAGTTGATTGTCCAATGCATCAGAAATTAGATTAGGAGGAAAATTGGAAAAACAAAAAAATTTAGAAAGAAAAACGGTAAAAGAATGGATAAAATATATTCAAGAAAAAATTAGAAATAATAGTGATTACGATTCTGTTTATGAAGAGTATAAAATATTTTTGGAAAATAAATTGAAAGAAAATCCCAAAAATGTGGAAGTTATTTGTCAATTAGCAGCAGTTTACAATGAATTAACTTATCAATGGAAGGATATTTATAAATTATTGAATGAATTTATAAAAAAATATGAAAATGAATTGACTGATGAGGAAAAATCACGGATTTATACTAATTTAGGGTATTATTATGATGATCAGAGAGTTGGAAGTAAAAGAGCGATTAGAACTTTGAGAAAGGCTGTGGCGTTTAATCCAAATAATTCTAAGGCTTATTATGGGCTTGGAGCGGATTATTATGGTGCTGGGAAATATGATAAGTCGGAAGAAATGTATAAAAGGGCTTGTGAGCTGGAAAATAATCCGATTTATAAGTTTGAATATGCGAATTTGCTGATGGTTAATGGAAAAAACGAAGAGGCGAAAATAATTTTGGAAGAATTAGTAAAAAAAGATTTTGAGTTTGGAAAAGAGGATTTTGCTAAGATAAAATATAGTTATATTGTGAATAAAATTCAATTAAGGGAATTTGAAAATATTGAGGATGAAATTAATGAATTAATGTTGGAAACTGTTAATAACGATGATTTTTTTGAGGAAGAGTTTGCAGAGCTATATTATTTGGCAGGAAGTTATGAGAAAAGCCGAAAAATTTATTCAAAGTTTAAAATACAAGATTATCAATTTCCAGCTTGGTGGCTGAGATTCTATTTTTATTCTCTAAAGCAGTTAAATGAAATAGAAAAATTACAAGAAAATTTTAAAATAGTTTTGAAGATTAAAGATGAAGAAATAGAGAGCATAAAAAATGGAGAATTTTTAACAGAATGTACGAAATCGTATAAAAAAGAAGAAATTAGGGAGATAAAAAGACAAATAAAGAATTTGAAGGCAGAATATGAAAAAGTATTGAAAACAGATTATAAACCAGAAGTGAAAATTTATCCTAAATTTTTGTATGACTGTTTTTTGATAGATTGTCCACGGCATCAGAAGTTAGATTAGGAGGGAAAATGATAATTTTAATAATGGGAGCTTCTCATACCGGAAAAACAAAACTGGCACAAAAATTACTTGAAAAATATAAGTATCCGTATTTGTCTATTGATCATTTAAAAATGGGACTTATCCGAAGTGGGCATACTGAATTGACGGCTATGAGCAGTGATGAGGAATTAACAGATTTGTTATGGCCAATTATTTCGGAAATGATAAAAACGGCTATTGAAAATAAGCAGAATCTTATTGTCGAGGGATGTTATATTTCGTTTGACTGGAAAAAAGATTTTGAAAAAGAATATTTAGAAAATATAAGATGTATTTGTTTGGTTATGAGTGAAAATTACATTAATAAGCATTTTAATGATATAAAAAAATATGCAAATGTTGTTGAAAGTAGAATAGATGATAGTTATTGCACATTGGAAAGTGTTTTGAGAGATAATGAAAGAGTGTTAAAATTATGTAAAATTCATAATATTGATTATACGCTTATTGATGAAGAGTATCAATTTGATATTGAATTGTAAAAATAAAAGTTGTAAAAGTTGAATAACGCCAGTATTTATAATAGAGTCAAAAAGCGGAGAAAAGTAAAAAAATCAAAATTAGAGGATACTATATTAATAGGATTTTATAGAAATTGGAAATTGGGAAAAAGACGTTTAGGGAAATGTTTGAAGAGAAAAATACACAATTAAAAAATTGATTTTTTATATTTTTAGGTTATACTAAGTGTATAGAATATCTGAAGTATTAGATCATTTGCCACATGGAAGCTTTTTTCATGCAACTGGTGGAGCTGTTAATATGGAAATAAAGGACAGACTTTTGCTGATACCGTTTGAAAGTCTGATAGGGCTTGTGTTGACTATAGTTTCAACAATATATTTGGAATTTTTGGAGTATAGATTAGGAGGGAAAAAAATGAAAGTGGTAATATCGCCAGACTCATTTAAGGAAAGTATGTCAGCAAAGGAAGTATGTGACTGTGTAGAAAGAGGGATTTTGTCAATATTTCCAGAATGGGAAATTAAAAAAGTTCCTATGGCTGATGGAGGAGAAGGAACATTAGAATCATTAATAGATGCAACAAATGGTAAAATATACAACGAAGAAACTTTAAACCCGCTTGGAGAAAAAATTATTTCGAAATATGGAATACTGGGGGATAAAAATATCGCTATTATAGAAATGGCTTCAACAAGTGGAATTGAACTGATACCTAGTGAAAAAAGGAACCCTTATATAACAACAACATATGGGACAGGACAATTGATGCTAAAAGCTCTGGATCATGATGTGGAAAGAATTATTTTAGGAATAGGTGGAAGTGCGACGACTGATGGTGGAGCTGGAATGCTTCAGGCATTAGGTGCAAAATTAACAGATGAAAATGGCAGGGAAATCGGCTTTGGAGGATTTGAACTAGGTAAACTGGCAAAAATAGATTTTTCAAACTTGGATGAAAGATTAAGAAAGGTGGAAATTTTGGTAGCATGTGATGTTTCAAATCCATTGACTGGTAAAAATGGAGCTGCACATGTATTTGGGCCTCAAAAAGGTGCAACTCCGCAAATGGTGGAAGTTTTAGATAATAATTTGTCACATTATGCAAAAATTGTAAAAAGAGACTTAAATATGGAAATAAATGATGTTCCAGGTGCAGGAGCGGCTGGAGGGCTTGGCGCAGGACTGCTGACTTTAGGCGGAATTTTAAAGAAGGGGATAGAGATAGTAATTGATGCGGCTGATCTTGAGGAAAAATTAAAGGATGCAGATTTAGTAATAACAGGAGAAGGTGGAATGGACAAACAGACAATTTATGGAAAAACACCTTTTGGAGTTGCAGAACTTGCTAAAAAATATAATATCCCAGTAATAGGAATAGCAGGAAATCTAGGAAATGGTTATGAAATTTTGTATGATAATGGATTTGATGCAATATTTTCAATTATGCCTGGAGTTAGGACATTGGAAACGGCTTTGGCTTCAGGGAGTGTAAACGTCGAAAATACAGTAAGAAATATTTTTGCAGCTTTAAAATCTATAAAATTAAAATAATATAAATTTTATTTTATTTCCTTCAAAATAAATCTAAAAGACTAAAAGACTGCGAAAATTAAGAAAAATATTTGTCATAAAGAATTTTCAAGTTTTTGCATTTAATATTACAGGAAAATGTGATAAAATATATTCAGGAGATATAAGGAAACAGGTTAGTTAGAAATGTAGAAGTTCTGAAGGAGGAAATGATGAAAATATTAATTGTGGGTGCTGGTGGAAGAGAGCATGCAATTGCTTGGAAACTTTCTCAAAATGAAAAGGTGGAGAAGATTTTTATAGCTCCAGGAAATGCCTGTGTGGAAATGCTGCCAAATGCAGAAAGTGTGAACTTGGGCTCAATTGATGAGTATATTTCATTTGCGAAAGATAATAATGTGGAATTGACAGTTGTGGGAAGTGAGGAATTGCTTGTTCAAGGAATTGTGGATGAATTTCATAAAAATGGACTGAAAATATTTGGGCCTGATAAAAAGGCTGCGATTCTTGAGGGAAGTAAGGCTTATTCTAAGGATTTTATGAAAAAATACGGGATAAAGACAGCAGTTTATGAAATTTTTGATGATTCAGAAAAAGCCAAGGAATTTTTGAATAGCTGGAAAGATTTTCCTGTGGTTATAAAGGCTAGCGGGCTTGCAGCAGGAAAGGGAGTTATTATTGCTCAAAATCTAAATGAAGCTATTAAGGCTGTGGAAGATATAATGGTTGATGAGAAATTTGGAAATGCTGGAAATCAGGTTGTAATCGAAGAATTTCTGGATGGAGTAGAGGCTTCGATTTTATCGTTTACAGACAGTAAAGTAATTGTACCGCTATTGTCAGCAAAGGATCATAAAAAGATTGGAGAAGATGAAACTGGGTTAAATACAGGAGGAATGGGAGTTATCAGTCCGAATCCTTTTGTTACGGATGAAATTTTTGATAAATTCAAATCAGATATAATGGATCCGACTTTGAAGGGAATACAGGCTGAAGGGATGGATTTTGCAGGAGTAATTTTCTTTGGACTTATGATTACTAAAAAAGGTGTTTATCTACTTGAATACAATATGAGAATGGGAGATCCAGAAACTCAGGCGGTATTACCACTTCTAGAAAATGACTTGCTTGAATTAATAGAAAAATCTTTTGATAAAAAATTATCGGATGTTAAAGTTAGCTGGAAACCATTACATTCATGCTGTGTAGTAGCCGCTGCTGGAGGCTATCCAGAAAGTTACAAGAAAGGCGATGAAATTACAGGAGTTCTTGACTTTAAAGAAACTGCTGACAACAAAGTGTTTATCTGCGGAGCAAAAGTTGAAGACGGAAAACTGTTGACAAATGGCGGAAGAGTGCTAAATGCCGTAGCTTTGGGAAATACATTGGAAGAAGCGCAGAAAAAGGCGTATAAACTTTTGAATAGTATAAATTTTAAGGGAATGTATTTTAGAAAAGATATTGGTGGAAGACTTTAATAAAAATTGAAAAAATATTAAATAATAATATGATAGAAAAGGCTGTTGTTTGGACAGTCTTTTTTTGAAAAAATTCATAGTCAATGCTAAATCACATTAGAAATTAGAAATGTTTGCTATGTAAATGGGGAATAGTATGAAATAAATAAAAAGTACACTTAAAGATATTTATTTATCCTCAAAGTGCACTTTTTTGTTTAAAAATTATTTATTTCCAAAAATATTTTCAATTAATAATTTTCATTTACTTTATATTTCAAAACTCTAGTTGCATTTAATACAGCAAGTAGGGCAACACCGACATCGGCAAATACAGCTTCCCACATTGTTGCCTCCCCAAAAAGTCCTAGAATTAGAACGATTAATTTTACAGCGAATGCTAAAGTGATGTTTTGCCATACGATTGTTTTAGTTTTTTTGGCTATTTTCATAGCAGTTACTATTTTTGAAGGTTCATCGTTCATTATTACAACATCGGCAGCTTCGATGGCGGCATCACTTCCGACACCTCCCATTGCGATTCCAATATCGGCTCTGGCAAGTACAGGAGCGTCATTTATTCCATCTCCGACAAATACAACTTTTCCTTTTTCCCTTTTAGTCTTGTAAATTTCTTCCAGTTTTTCAACTTTCTCATTTGGAAGCAGTTCAGCAAAAACTTTATCAATCCCAAGTTTTTGGGCGATATTTTTACCAATTGCATTGTTATCGCCAGTAAGCATTACAATTTCCTTGATTCCGTTTACTTTCATTCCCTTGATTGCCTTTGGAGAGTCTGCTTTTATTTCATCAGAAATTAGGATATTTCCAATGTATTGTCCATCAAATGCAATGTAGATTACAGTTCCTAAATTTTCTTTTTCAGTAAATTTAATATTTTCTAAGTTCATCAATTTAGAATTTCCAGCTAAGATCTGATGGTTATTTATGTTAGCTTTTATTCCAAATCCTGAAATTTCTTCAAAATCTTTTACGATGCTTTCATCAGTTTTCGTAGCAGAATTTTCGTATTCAGAAACTATTGACTGTGCAATAGGGTGATTTGAAAATTTTTCAATGTGTGCTGCATATTTTAACAGTAAGGGTTGTATCAAATCAGTTTTATTATTTTCAAAATCATTTATTTTTACATTATTTTCAACATTAATTTCAGTAACTTTGAACACACCTTTTGTCAAAGTTCCAGTTTTATCCATAACGACACTTTCCACATCGTTCAACGCTTCCAGATAATTTGCCCCTTTTATCAGAATACCATGTTTTGAAGCACCACCAATTCCACCAAAAAATCCTAATGGAATAGAGATAATCAAGGCACATGGGCAAGATACAACAAGGAAAATCAAAGCACGGTAAATCCAATCTGTAAATACTGCGTCTGGAATTAACAGTGGAGGGAAAATCGCTATAATTAAGGCCGTGATTACAACTGCCGGAGTGTAATATTTTGCAAATTTTGTAATAAAGTTTTCTGTTTTTGATTTTTTGCTGCTCGCATTTTCCACTAAGTTAAGTATTTTGGAAACAGTTGATTCTGAAAATACTTTTGCAACTTCGATTTCCACAAGCCCTGTTTTATTTATAAATCCGCTTAGGACGTTATCTCCAGTTTTAGCTTCACGTGGCAATGATTCTCCTGTTAGTGCAGAAGTGTCAAAAGTTGAATTTCCATTTATAATTTTTCCATCTAAAGGCACTTTTTCTCCTGGTTTTACCACAATAATATCGGCAACTTTGATTTTTTCAGGATTTACTTTTTTTATTCCAGTATCAGTTTTAAGATTTGCATAATCAGGACGAATATCCATTAACGCTATAATAGATTTTCTTGAATTATTAACTGCGATGCCTTGAAACAGTTCTCCAAGCTGATAAAACAGCATAACAGCCACACCTTCGGGATATTCACCAATAGCAAATGCTCCAATTGTCGCAATCGCCATAAGAAAATTCTCATCAAAAACTTGTCCTTTTAAAATATTTTTTAACGCAGAAAGCAGAACATCACCACCGATTATAAAATAGCTTGCTAGAAAGATAGCCAATTTAGGAATAAACAAAGGTTTTGGAATAAAAATTCCTAAAACAAATAAAATTCCGCCAATTAACAATTTTTTCTTAATCTTATCAGTATCTTCTTCTCCATGAGCATGGGAGTGGGCATGGGCATGTGAATGGCTATGGCTGTGAGCATGAAGTTTTTTGGTAGAAATCTTTACTCCGTTCTCAATTTTATTCACTTCAGCCTGAATAAATTCTGCCAGTTCATCCCGTGAAAAATTCTCAGACTCCACAATAACCCTTTTCCCAAGAAAATCAACAGTAGCCGCCTTAATCCTTTGCAATGTATTTAATTTGCGTTCAATCTTAGCAGCGCAGTTAGGGCAGTCTATCCCTTCAATAAACAGCGTACATTCATTAGTTTTCATGAGCCTAACCTCCAAAAGTTTTTTTATTTGTCATTTATATTATTTAAACGTATGAACATCTATTCATATATAGTTTACTATATTTAATATTTATTGTCAACATATTTTTGTTTAATTTTATAGTTATTTTTATTGGATTTATTGCAATAAGTTATTACTATTTTTAATAAAAATTAAATGTTCTAAACAAAAAAAAACGAAAGGATAATATTAGAATGACATGATATAATGCATTAAATTTTGTTATGAAAATTATATTATGGTTTGATTTGATAAATATTTGATTTATCATGATAAACTGTAAATATTAAAGGAAAAATGAGTGTTTTTTAACTAAAAAAATAATTTGATGTTTGAAGATATTAAGCGAAAAAACTAAAAATCAAATTTGGAAACGGCTTTTGTTTTACTAAACTTTAATATAATTTAAAATTTTGTAATAAAATAATTTTAACAAAAATAGGAGGTATTGAAATGAGATATTATTTTTTTGAAAAAAATTCAAAAGTACAAAATTATCTAGGAAAAGTAATGATGTTAGTAGCAGCTCTTATGATAAGCACGATTTCATTTGGAGTAAAATTGGGAACGGTAAAGGGACTTTCAAGATTGAGTAATTATAATAAACTTAAAGATGTTGATGTAAATGCTATAACAAATCTTCAGATAAGCAAAAATGGAGAAGTAATTAATCCTAGTACAAATTTTGCTGGAGTTGGAATTGCTAATCACAAAGGAAAGATAATAGGAGTTTACTTTTATAAAAATGGTAAATGGAATGGAAAAAGTTATATTTATTATGATAATGGACAAGTTTATTTAGAAAATGAAAATAAAAATGGGAAAAGTGAAGGAGAAGGAAAAGCATACTATGATGATGGGCAACTACAATCAGCAAGAATTTATAAAGATGACATAATACTACTTTTAAAGAAATATAAACATGACGGAAGTTTAGATTTTACATATACTCAAACTTCTGGATATAATGGAATAATGACATATCATAAGCGAGAAGGAAATACTGAAACTGTAGAAAAAGTTGAGGCTTCGTATAAAATACAAAATAATGAACGGACTTTGATTGTATCAATTATATTTACTAAAAATGGGGCATTTCAAGTTTATAACAATAAAGGAAGATTGATTCGAGATGGAGTTTATAGAAATGATGAGATTGTAACTTCAAATAAAGTGGACAAATTTTCAGGATTTATTTTGCAGGATGGAACTTATAAAGTGAATGTTGAGGATAGAGACTACTTTTTCCAGACATTGAAGGATTTCAAAATGAAAGGATTAACTGAAGAATTTTATAAGGGAACTGTTGAACTTTTCGGGAGCAAGCCTTACTGTTCTTCAATAGGAATGTTATTTGTTCACTATCGTATATTTAAAGATGATCCTGTTACAGATATTATAGGCTCATATTTATTAAAAATATCCAGAGATGCCAAGAAAACTGCAAAGAAATATACTGAATTAAATGACAACGATTTTCTTGTGAAATACTACAAGACTAATTGCAAGGTTCCTTCTGAAAGCAAGTTAAGTTTTGTTGAAAACTTGGAAGTTTCTAAAGAATTTGAATCTAACAGGAATCCAAAAGAAATAAGGGAATTTTTTAAAAATCCTGTAATTAAGTAAGATAAATTATTTTTAAATTATGGTTTTTATAAATTAGAGACATATCATAAATAGTTAGGAACAATATTATTAAAATACAAATATTCAGAAAGGAAGTGTAAAACTTTATGAAAAAATTAGGAGTAGCAATTCTTATGCTCGCTTTCATAGTATCTTGCGGCAATAAGAAAGATGAAACTGGAAATGGTAAAAATTCTGCAACTGCCAGCACAGTTAAACAGGAAAAAATACAAAATCCGCAAGGACCGACGGTTGCGTTAAATCAGGCGGACTTTAAAATAGAGAATGATTTTATTTATTATCAGGGGAATATTTTTAATGGTAAAGTTATATTTGATAATAACGTTAAAAGTGGGTATATTTACGTAAGTAATGGGAAAATTGAAGGGGAAGCAGAAATAAACTATAAGTTAAGTGGAATAAAGAGAACTGAAGTTTATAAGCAAGGAAATCTGGTTAGTTTTTCTGTAACAGAAAATGGCATAACTACTGAAATTGGTTTGACTGCTGATTCTAATTCAAATTCATATATGTCAAAAAAGGCTCCTGCCACAGTTAGTACAAAGTATGGAAAAAATTCATATTTTATAAATCTTGAAAATGCGACAGGAAAAATGGAAATAAATGGGAAGATTTTTGATAATCTGAATGCGGATGTGGAAGAGGAAAATATGCAGTCAATAAGTTCAATAATTTCCGAAAATGGCGGAAATTATAAAGTTACGTATATTTATGATATAGCGCAAGGAAAAATTGTTGAGAAAAAATATAGAATGGATTCTAAAAATGATAAAAGTGAAGTACTGTCTGAAATAAGGGAACTTGCTGATATTAATATGGAATTTAGCAGTGGAATGAGAATGTTTGGAGAGCTGCTTGATGCTTCGGCTGGAACATCTCAAACCTCACAAAATCCCGCTACAGCCACACAGGAAGGACAAGTTGCCGCAACACCTGAAAATACAGCGGCACAGCCTCAACCTGCTCCAACTGGACAAGACGACGACTTGGCACTTTTGGACAGAGTATACGATGAAGTAATGCACAAAAATAATACAGCGATATTGAATACTTTTTCCAAAGAAAAGTTGGGATATATAAGAAATACAATGTTTGCTAAAAAAGGGTATAAATTTAAAAATCCGAAATATGCAAGTTATTTTTCACAAAAAAGCTGGTATAGGGGCATATATGACAGTGATGAAATATTAAGCCCAGAAGAAAAAAGATTTGTTCTTATAATAAAAGAGAAAGAATAATAAATAAATTTTGAGAAAATTTTACTATATTTAGGAGGAAAAATGGAAAACAATAAAAATATAAATGATGCTACAGAAAACAATAAAAATAATTCTGCAGATAATAACGTGAATAATAATCTAAATAGCGGCATAAATAACCGAAATACAAATAATTTGATACAAGCTGGAGAAATAAAACTGCTGTTCTGGCTAAGTGCGGTAATTTTTGGAGTGCTGGCATTTGTGCTTGTAAAGCTGTTTGGTATTCTTGGACATATTAGTGGCGGAAATTTTGGAGGGTTGTTAGGTGAAGCACAAGGAACGTACAATTCGCTGGGATTGATAATGGTTGTACTTATTGTTTTTGGAGTTGCAAATATAATAAATATTGTTGCCGTATTTAAAATAAGAAGTGATGCGTTGCAATCAAATATTATAGGAAAAATGAAACTTCCGAATTATGCAAATCCGTTTAGGCTGGCAATCTGTCAATCTGGAATAATTATTTTGGTTATACTTGGAAAATTGGGAATTGCGGATATATTTGGAAATCTGATTATAGTTTTATATCTGATTGGAATTTTAGGATGTCTTGTTTTTTCTTTTATGACATTGTTAAAAAATTATCCCATTGTATTTGATAAGACTGGTAATGCGGCTAGTGCGGCTAACAATGTGCCTATTAGAAACAACACCGATAATTTTGCCAATACACTTAATAATAAAAATGTTGAAAATAATATAAATAATGTTCAAAATGATATTCAAGGAAATGAAAATATTTCGGTTGCAAATAATCCTGCAAGTAATTTTAATAATAATTCACAAAAGGGATTTTTGGATAATCTTATGGCAAAAGATAATGCTGAAAATAAACTTTTCTTGAAAATAATATTCTGGTTAAGCGTTGTCGTGTCGGCTATGCTGCTTTACGGCGGAATAAAAGCAAACGGATTAAATTCCAATGCAAAGGATTTTGCGAATAATGCCAGTTCAGGAAGTTTGGAAGGTATGTTTAATTCGGGAGTAAAAACTCTTGGAGAGGGAATGGGATTTTTGTCGCAGGCAAAAACGATGCAGGGGATAATGAACTTAATTATGATTGCCATAATTGCTGTTTCTGTACTGATTTACCTAAAAGCAAAAAAGGAAAATAATATTCAGAAATTAAAAAATCTAAATTATTACTTTATTGGCGGACTAACAATTTTTGGACTGCTGGAAATGTATTCAGTAAATGGCGTTATAAAGGCTCTTACTTCAATTTCAGGTGCATTTGGAGCATTGACAGGCTCAGCACCAAATTTTGGGCTGGTAAAAATTTCGATAGTTGGAACATTTATAGCGGCTCTAGGTTCAGCGGTAACCAATTATCTCTTTGTTTTTAAAGGGAAAAATATAGAAACTAACGATATAAAATCTGAGATTAATACAGGAATAGAAAAAATAAACGCATTGGATCCTGAAAAAAAGAAAAAATATAAAGCCATCGGATTGGGAGCTATCGGATTAATTGCAATATATTATATATGTGCAAACTTTATATTCTTAAATACTTTTGATGTAAGCAAATACTATACAGTCCAAATTGACGGAGTTTCAGGAAAAGCTGTGGCGACAACTGTTGTAAATCCTAATTCTCCACTGGAAAAAATTGCAGGAACTGGTAAAAAGCCAAGCAAAACTGATGAATTTGCAGAATCTGGACAAGTCAATTTTGTATTTTCTCAGGCAGAAGGGCTAAAAAATGGGGATGTAGTAGACGTTACAGTAGAATACGACAAGGAAACAGCAAAACGTATGAAAATCCGTACAAAAAACACAAAATTCAAAGTAAAAGTTGAAGGGCTTCCAGAATACGCCACAGAAGTAAATCAAGTAAAAGACTTGAAAAATTATGTAACAAAAGTGGCACAAAAAGAACTTGAAAAGAAAGTGGAAGTAGACAAATACAATAACTTTAATTTATCAAATATATATTATAAGAAAAACGAAGATGGAAACTTGGAAATCAAATATTTCATTCAAAAAACTACAACTGGCTTTTTTGCAGGCGAAAGTTTTGAAGCAATCGGAATAGGTAACATTGTTCTTGACAAAAATAAAAACATCGTTTCTTATGAAAATTTAAAGCCTAAAAACAGTTATAGCGGAGATCAGTACAATAATTTGGCGGAAGTGGAAGCAACAATGGCTTCGGAAGGGTTTACGATATTAAATTAATTTTATAAAAATAAAAATATATAAGAGAGGAAAGTGATTTTTTATGAAAAAAATGATTTTATTGTTAGGAGTTATACTAAGTTGTGTGACATTTGCAGGATATGAGCAGGATGTATTAAAAAAGATGACTCCGATAGAAAGAAAATTAAGAGCGGAAGCAGATAGCGAGCCATTGGGAATAGCAGTTGATATACTGGATAAATTGGATAAGTCCTGGAAAGCAGAAATGAATAAAATTTATAACTTATATTCAAAAAAAGTTTCTGAGTCGGAAAGAAAAAAACTTGCACTAGAACAAAAAAATGTAGAAAAAAAGGTTGTTAATCTTGATAACGAAAGAATAGAATCAAAAGGTTTTGGAAATGGTGCAATTATAGAGTTTCTTAATGACACAACAGAAATTTATAAAAATAGAACTCTTGAGTTAGCAAAAAGATATGATAAATTAAATAAAAAATAATATTGCAGAAAGGAGAATGTTGTGCCTGAAAACTTTATTTTAAATATTTTTAACAAATATTTGAACTTTTTGATTTCAAATTATTTTTCAATAATGGAATTTTCTATAATAACAAAAATTATTGTATTGGCTATTATTGCGTTATATTTTTATGGGATAGTTGAATCAATTAAATTTAAACCTATTGAAGGCGTTACAAAGGGGAAAGTCTGGATAACTTATGCTATGCTTTATGGACTTTTTGGTATAGCGGTTGGGATATTTTTATTTTTTGTTGCAGGAGCTGTATATATAGTTGCATATATTATTCTTGGAGAATTTGCCAGATTAAATTGGCCATTTAGAGATATAGGGTGCGTAGTAATATTATCTTCATCTCTATTTGGAAGTTATAGTATTTTTATGGTACAAACTGAAGAGTATTTAACTGATAAAAAAAATATTGGAAGAGAAGAAGCTACAACTACAAAAAAATATATACTTTTACTTTTAAAAATGATTGGAACAGCAATTTTAATAGTGGTTGCATTACCATTAGCATTGATGGGGGTAGCACTTTATTTCTTATTTAAATTTTTAGGAATTACAAGTTTTTATATACGAGATAAACAAGATAGTGAAACTCTAAGTACGTATGAACTACAAAGAAATAGAGGTGTGCATCCTGATAGAAGAATAATTACTGAAAAAGAAGCAAAAGAAATTAAAGAAAGGCAAGAAGCTAAAAGAAAAAATTTTGAGTAAAAATAAATTTTTAGAGTAGAATAAAAAAATATAATTATAAAGCAAAGAACGAAAGGGATTTTTTATGAAAAAAAGACTAATTTTAACAACATTAATAATGTTGTTTACAGTAACAATTCCAGCAAAGGCAGACTTCTGGAAAAAACTGAAAAATGCAATAACTGGAACTGGATCAAGCAATTCATCATCTTCGTCAAATAGTTCTGGGAAAAGTGGTGGAACTAGGGGGTATTTAATAACAGATGAATATGGAACTAAAATCATTGTAAATCCTTTTGATAAAAATGATTATCAATATGAAAAGGATATATATTCGAGAGAAAGAAATGCTATATATAAACATAGAGATTTGCAAGGAACAGGAACTAAAGTAAATTATATAGAGTGCAGAATAATACCAGGAGGATTTTTATATGAAATAGGACGTAGGTCATTTTATGGATATGTCGAATTTCCAGTATATGAAATTATAGATTTTATCGATAAGCGATATGTACTTGGATGTTTTTCAAGAGATAAATCAGGTAAAGAAAAGGAAATTAGTGGTGACGTATATTTGGATCACAAGTTAGCTATGTATATTTGGGATAATCAACTGACAGTAACTACGTTGGCAATGAAAAACGGAAAGGCAGAAAATGGAAACTTTGCATGGTTTGATTCAACAAATCCTGAAGCTGAGATTTATATTAATGGGAAAAAATTTAATTAATTTTAAACTTTCGTATTATAAAAAATAATATTTTTAGGGCAAATCTTTTAACATTGGAGGATTATTGGGGAATCTAGCGTTAAAAGGGGAGTCCTTTTTGTTTTTATGAAAATTGATATTGACTTTTTATAATTTAACGGATATATTATAAAATTTATTAAAAAATTAAAAAACAAAGAGTAAAAAATTCTTGACAATATATGTTATATCATATAAAATACAAAAAGGGGGGAAAATATGAGTAAATTTATTATAGAATTTTTTGAAAAAGAAAATGGAACTTGTCCAGTAAAGGAATTTATTGTTTCACAAGATTTAAAAATGAAAACACGGATAGTTCGTATGATAAAACTATTAGAATTAGAAGGGAACAATATTAGAGAACCTTATTCTAAATCTTTGGGAGATGGCATTTATGAAGTGCGAGTGCAGCAAGGAAATAATATAGCAAGAGTTTTATATTTTTTTGTAGTAAACAGAAAGATTATTTTGACGAATGGGTTTATAAAGAAATCTCAAAAGACACCAAAATTAGAGATATACAAAGCCAAAAAGTTTCGTTTTGAATATTTGAAAAGGAGTGAAAAATATGAGTAGATATTTTAAAGATTTTTTAAATGAACAGTTAAAAGATGAAGAATTTAGAAAAGAATATGAGAGCCTTGAGGCTGAATTTCAGATTATAAGAGAAATTATTGCAGCAAGGAAAGATAAAAATATTACGCAGAAGGAATTGTCGGATTTGACGGGGATAACTCAGGGAGATATAAGTAAAATTGAAAATGGAAATGCCAATCCTTCATTAAAAACATTGAAAAAGCTGGCAGCTGCATTTGGTAAAAAGTTAGTAATTTCATTTGAATAATTTATAAAGGGACATTTTACAAATATCAGGTATTACTAAAAGGCATAGTCACTAATAAGAAAAAAGCATTTGAAATTATAAGGGATATTTGTTAAAATTTGGGTGCAAATGTAGTGAAAATTATTGAGAGGCAGTTTGATGGATTGTTTAGATAATTTAAAATATAAAATAAACAAAGACATTGATTTAATCGAAGATAAAATTTTAAAAAGATTATTTAAAAAATTAATGATGAAAATATTGAATTTAAAAGAAAGAGAATTAAAAAAAAGGACAATTCGTAGATTCATTGCTAACAGTGTGGATTTTAATAGTTTAGATATTAAAATAAGTGATGAAATTCTCAAAAATATTAATTTATATTTTAAAGCTGGACAACAGTAATTTACTAAAAATATTTTAATTAATAATAATTTTAGGAGGGAAAAGATGGCATTAGAAAAGGTAAATTCGCCAGAGGACTTGAAAAAATTGGATAAAGAAGAGTTAGCTGTACTGGCTCAGGATATTAGGGATGCAATGCTTCACAGAGTTAGTAATAAAGGTGGACATGTGGGACCTGACTTTGGGGCAGTTGAGTTAATAATTGCGTTGCACAAGGTATTTAATTCGCCTGTTGATAAATTTGTGTTTTATGTTTCGCATCAATGTTATCCACATAAAATTATTACTGGAAGAAAATTTGGATTTTTGAATTTAGATAGATATTCGGAAGTTTCGGGGTATACCAATCAAGATGAAAGTGAGCATGATTTCTTTAAAGTAGGGCATACTTCGACATCTGTGAGCTTGGCTACTGGACTTGCTAAAGCGAGAGATTTACGTGGTGTAAAAGAAAATATAATTGCGATTATTGGGGATGGTTCTCTTAGTGGCGGTGAAGCCTTTGAAGGTTTAAATAATGCGGCAGAACTTGATACAAATATGATTATTGTTGCAAATGATAATGATATGTCGATTGCTGAAAATCACGGAGGACTTTATAAAAATTTAAGAGAATTAAGGGAAAGCAACGGACAGGCTCAAAATAATTATTTTAAATCGTTGGGGCTTGACTATGTTTATGTGGATAAAGGAAATGATTTGGACGCTCTGATAGAAGTTTTTGAAAGGGTAAAAGACATTAACCATCCGATAGTCGTTCACGTGCATACTCAAAAAGGAAAAGGGCTGTCTTACGCTGAAAAGGATAAGGAAACTTGGCACTATGGAATGCCTTTTGATCCAAAAACGGGAGAAAGCAAAGTAAATTATTCTGGCGGGTTAAGTAACGATACTGCTGAATTTTTGATGGATAAAATGAAAAAAGATCCGGAAGTAGCCGTAGTAACTTCTGGAACACCAACTGTTTTAGGATTTACAAAGGATAGAAGAGAAAAATTTGAAAAACAGTTTATTGATGTTGGAATTGCAGAGGAACAGGCTGTAGCAATGATTTCTGGAATGGCTAAAAATGGCGGAAAACCAATATACGGAGTTTTCAGTACATTTATTCAAAGAACTTATGATCAGCTTTCACAAGATTTGGCAATAAATAATAATCCAGCTACCATTCTTATTTTCGGCGGAGGACTAGGCGGAATGAGCGATGTAACTCATTTATTGCTGGTTTGACATCTCATTAGTGTCAAATATTCCAAACATCGTATTTTTAGCTCCAACAAGCAAAGAAGAATATTTCGCAATGCTAGACTGGTCAATCGAATACAAAGGACACCCAGTTGCAATAAGAGTGCCGTCTCAATTATCAGAAGATACAGGGAACGTACAAAAAGATTTTAGCGACCTAAATAAATATCTTGTTACTGAAAAAGGAAAAGACGTGGCAATTTTAGGGTTAGGTACCTTTTACAAATTAGGAAAAGAAGTAAAAGAGCTTTTAAAAGAAAATGGAATCAATGCAACATTAATTAACCCAAGATATGCCTCAGGGCTTGATGAAACATTGTTAAACGAATTAAAAGCAGAACACAAATTAGTTATTACATTGGAAGATGGTGTAATTGACGGTGGATTTGGAGAAAAAATTGCGAGATTCTACGGGACTTCTGATATGAAAGTGTTAAATTATGGTATTAAGAAAGAATTTACCGATAGAGTGGCTCCAGATGTGGCGTTTAAGAGTAATAGATTAACGAAAGAGCAAATTGTGGAAGATATTTTAAAAATTGTAAAATAATTAATTGAAAATTTATATAAAATAAAATCAGGAATGAACTTAAAAATTAAATTGCGTTCCTGATTTTTTGATTATTAATAAGTATAACTCTCTTCACTAACTGGATGAAGATCAGTTTCCCATTGTTCCAGTTTAGGAGTCATAATGAAGTTCGGATTATGATATCTTTTAATATATTCTGCAGCACGATTTTCACAATACTTATAGTTTAATACTTTTCCTTCTGAATCTACCTCTAAATTGTTCATAAAGATAGCAAAAGCGAGTTCTCCACAGCTAGGTTCTTCTCTCACGGTTGATAAATAATCAATTCCCTCAAGAATATCATAACCTAAAGTTCCATTAAAAAACCAATATGAAAATTGTCTTACTGCTCCTTTTACATAATTACTAACTCTCATAAAAGTTCCTTTCTTAAATATTCTATTTCATAATTCTTAATACAAGCTTTTCCTCTGCATCCTTCAAAATCTCATTAATTTCATTTTTTGAAATATTGTTCGCTAAAACAATATAATAATTTTCGATTTCGTTTATCAGTTTAAATGGTGATCTTTCTATGTCAAAATCGTCTGAAACCCTTATATAGTAAGAATCTTTCACTGTGTTTGAATCCACAATTTCAAATACTTTTGTAGAATTAAAGAAGTAGTCTGATTCGATGTGGTTTCTTGTTACAATTTTTACAATGTCTGCCACCACAGCTGATGCAGTCGGATCCATTCCGGCACCTTTTCCATAAAATAAAGTCTTATCTGTATAAGAACCTGTTGTTTCTATTGCATTGTAAACGCCATCAACCTTTGCTAAAATTTCACTATTTGGAATTAATGTTGGCTCTACTGAAATTTGTGCTGATGTTTCAGACAATAATTTTGAGCTTGCTATTAATTTTATTGTTGAGTTTAACTGGTTTGCTGAGAAGATGTCAACAGTGCTGATTTCTCTTATTCCTGATAATTGCATATCTTTAAACTTGATTGAACCTCCGTAGGCAAGTGAGGCAAGGATGTTGATTTTATGTCCTGCATCAATTCCATCCACGTCAAATGTAGGATTAGCTTCTGCATAACCTTTCTCAGAGGCAATTTTTAATGCTTCATCAAATGACAAGTTGTCCTCTTTCATTTTTGTCAAAATGTAGTTTGAAGTTCCGTTCATAATTCCACGGATTTCAGTAACTGTGTTTGCAACCAGGCTTTCCATTAAAGGTGTAACAATAGGGATTCCTCCGCCAACAGCAGCTTCAAACAGGAATGACACGCCATTTTGTTTTGCACGCTGGAACAGTTCTACTCCGTATTTTGCAATTAGAGCCTTGTTTGCTGTAACAACGCTTTTTTTAGCTTCAAAAGCTTCGACAATAATTTGTTTTGCGATAGTTTCCCCGCCGATTAGTTCCACAACAATCTTGATTTCAGGATCGTTTAATATCTTTTTATAGTCAGTTATAAGGATTGATTTGTCAAAATCAAAAGAAAAATCACGGTTAATGTTTAAATCACAGGCATATTTTACTTCAATAACGGCTCTTGATTTTTCAAAAATACTTTCCTTTTCATTTGTTAATACTTTAAGAACTCCCTCTCCGACAGTTCCTAATCCAATAATTCCTATTTTCATGCTTTTTAAAGTCCTCCCTTTAGCTTATTTTTTTCTTTTTTCACTTTTGTATTCTTTTTTAATTATCAATTTCAATGAATCTTTTATGAAGTGCAGTTACAGCCTTATTTACATCTTCTTCTTGAATAATGCACGAAACATTAATTTCAGAGCAAGAAATCATGTCAATGTTTATATTATTTTCCGCAAGGGTGTCAAAAATTTCAGATGTTGTTTCATAATGGGTTTTTAACCCAATTCCAATGACAGAAACTTTTGCAATTTTTTCCTCGTAGGAAACACCTTCTGCCCCTATTTTCTCCTTTATTTGCTCCGAAATAGCAACAGCTTCCTTTAAATCTTCACTTTTTACAGTAAATGAAATATTATTTAATTCCTTATTTCTGCTTGAACTTTGTAAAATTATGTCAGTATTGATTTTTTCCTTTGCCAGTCTGGAAAATACTTTTGCAGCGATTCCTGGTTTATCAGGTACTCCAAAAAGTGTGATTTTTCCTTCATTTTTAGAAGATGTGATACCTGCGATTTTTACTTTTTCCATAGCTTCTCCTTTTGTGTCGATGTTTTGATTTCCTATTCCGTCAGCATTTTTGTCATATTGG
This sequence comes from Leptotrichia sp. oral taxon 223, assembly GCF_013394795.1. Taxonomy (NCBI): domain Bacteria; kingdom Fusobacteriati; phylum Fusobacteriota; class Fusobacteriia; order Fusobacteriales; family Leptotrichiaceae; genus Leptotrichia; species Leptotrichia sp. oral taxon 223. Next base: position 277,436 of record NZ_JABXYU010000001.1, on the reverse strand, counting down.
ACAATAGTTCCGTCAGAATCGTCAAATGACGAACGTAAATGTATTTTTATACCGTATTTTGCAGCAATTTCAACTGATCTCGGATGCAAGACTTTTGCTCCTGAGGCAGCCAGTTCCAGCATTTCCTGATACGAGATAGTTTTCAGTTTTCTTGCATTTTTTACAATTCTGGGATCTGCTGTATAAACTCCGTCAACATCAGTGTAAATTTCCACCTCGTCAGCATTAAGAGCCGCTCCCAGTGCGACAGCAGTTGTATCAGAGCCGCCACGTCCAAGCGTAGTAATCTCATTATTTTCAGTAATTCCCTGAAATCCGGCAAACACCACTACATTCCCCTCATCCAGCTTTTCCCGTATGATTTGTGTATCAATGTCAATAATTTTCGCTTTTGTATGCACAGATGTAGTTTTAAAATTAACTTGAAAAGCATTCAATGAAACCGCCTTTTCACCTAATTCAGCAACAGCAATCGCAAGGGAAGCAATGGAAATTTGCTCTCCTGATGTCAAAAGCATGTCAAACTCACGCTTATTTGGCGAATCAGACAGTTCATATGCCCTTTTTATCAGTTCATCAGTTCTGCCGGCTGGTGCAGAAACAACAACAATTACATCGTTTCCAGCCTTTTTATACTTTACAACCCGTTTTGCAACTTCCTTTACTCTCTCGGCGTTTGCAACAGAAGTCCCGCCATATTTTTGTATAATTAAAGCCATTTTACCTCCTATTTTGTTTAAACATATTTCTCAATATTTTTATAAGCAAAGAATAACATATTCTAAATAAAAAAGCAAGACAATTTCACATATTTATTATGGTTCCAAAGGTTTTTAAAAAATTTTACAAGATATTTTGGAATTTATTAAAAATAATATAAGTAAAAATAAATTGAAAAAATAAAAGAATTATGGTATTATTAATAGGTAAGATATAGGTGATGTTTTTTTTTAGTAATTATATTAAATAACGCTTTAAAAGAAATTCAATTGTATTTTAATTTACTTTATTTTTTAAAGTAAAATTAGGAGGAATATTATGAAGAATAAAAAGAAATTGATAATTATAACTTCAATTCTGGCAGTAGGGATCCCGCTGCTAGCTATTGGAACACAAACAATCTTAAGGAAAGTAAGGGATGATTACTACAAAAATCAAAGGGAGCAGATTGAAGCGGAAAAAGCTAGGGAAAAGGAAGAAAAAGCAAGAAAGATAGCCGAAGAAAAAGCTGAACGTGAAAAATTATTACAGCAGGAACGAGCTGAGAGAGAAAGGCAGCTAAGTGAGGAAAGAGCGGAAAAACAGCAGCAGGCTATTGAAAGAAAAGTACAGAAAGCAAAGGATAAAAAGGAAAAAGTTAGAATAACCGATGTTTCTTCGACATATGAGCCAGCACCAGTTCCAACTGTAAAGCGGGAATTAACACCAGAAGAAATGAAAAGAGCTAAAAAAGCATTAAAAGCCGCAAGAGCAAGCTATTTTAGCGGAAATAAAATTGCCAAGCCGGCAAAAGTTCCCAAAAGTACAGATAAAATAACAATAAAATCTGACAGCAAAGGAAATGTCGAAGCTGTAAGGCATACAAAAGAGCAAAATGACAAGGCTCAAAAAATCTTAAAGGAAATACGTGAAAGTTACTATAAAGATAAAAATAAAAAATAATAAAAAAACAAAAATAAATGGCTCAGAAATGAGTCATTTTCTAATTCCTGTAATTAAAACATAAAAAAATTTGAAAAAAAATGAAAAAAGACTTGCAAAATTTAAAAAAATGTATTATTATATTGTTAGCACTTAAAGTTAAAGAGTGCTAAAAATAAAATTGAATTAAAGATTAAAATATTTTAGGAGGAAAAAATGATAATTAAACCATTGGGAAAAAGAATTTTAATAAAACAGACTGAACAGGAAGAAGTTACTAAAAGCGGAATTGTATTGCCTGGGACAGCTTCAAAGGAAAAACCGATAATTGGAGAAGTTTTGGCGATTGGTTCAAAAATTGAGGAAGTTAAAGTAGGAGACAAAGTAATTTTTGAGAAATATTCCGGAACAGAAGTTAAGGACGGGGAAGAAAGTTACTTAATTTTGGAAAAAGACAATGTTTTAGCAATTGTTGAATAATAAAAAATAATTTTTATAAAATAAATTTGTTTGGAAATTATATATATATTTAAAAATAAAACAACATTATGAAACAATAAGCTTTAATTTCTTATCAAAAAAAGATTCAGATTGCTGAATATATCTAAATATATAAAAAAGAATTTCGCAATAAAAAATTTACAAAATTTAGAAGGAGATAATTAAAATGGGAAAAATAATAAAATTTAATGAAGATGCAAGAAAAGCACTCGAAGTGGGAGTAGATACACTAGCTGACGCTGTAAAAATTACACTTGGACCAAAAGGAAGAAATGTAGTATTAGATAGAGGATTTGGAGCACCAATGATTACAAACGATGGTGTTACAATCGCAAAGGAAATTGAACTTAAAGATCCAATTGAAAATCTTGGAGCGCAAATTGTAAAGGAAGTTGCTACAAAGTCAAATGATGTGGCAGGGGATGGAACAACTACCGCAACTGTACTGGCACAGGCTTTAATTAAAGAAGGGCTGAAAATGGTAGCGTCTGGAGCAAATCCTGTGTTTATAAGACGTGGAATGGAAATAGCTTCTAAAAAAGTTATTGAAGAGCTTACAAAAAGAGCTAAAAAAGTGGAATCAAACGAAGAAATCGCACAAGTTGGGGCAATTTCGGCAGGAGATATGGAAATTGGGCAGTTAATTGCTCAGGCTATGGAAAAAGTCGGAGAATCTGGAGTTATTACAGTTGAGGAAGCACGTTCTTTGGATACAACTCTGGAAGTTGTGGAAGGAATGCAGTTTGACAATGGATATTTGTCGCCTTACATGGTTTCTGACTCTGAAAGAATGGTTGTGGAAATGGATAATCCATTTATTTTAATCACAGATAAAAAAATTGCAAATATGAAGGAATTGTTGCCAATCTTGGAAAAAACAGTAGAACTAGGGCGTCCAATGCTTATAATTGCTGAGGATGTGGAAGGAGAAGCGCTTGCTACTCTTGTTGTAAACAAACTTCGTGGAACATTGAATATTGCCGCTGTAAAAGCTCCTGCGTTTGGTGACAGAAGAAAGGCTATGTTGCAGGATATTGCGATTTTAACAGGTGGAGAAGTTATTTCCGAAGAAAAAGGAATCAAGCTGGAAACTGCTGACATCAATTTCCTGGGGCAAGCTAAAAAAGTAAGAATTACTAAAGATAACACAGTTATCGTTGACGGGCTTGGAGAAAAAGATGCAATTCAAGCAAGAATTGGACAAATAAAAAATTCTATTGCTGAAACAACTTCTGACTATGATAGGGAAAAATTGCAGGAAAGACTAGCAAAACTCGCAGGTGGAGTTGCAGTAATAAAAGTGGGTGCTGCAACAGAAACTGAAATGAAAGAGAAAAAATTGAGAATAGAAGATGCGCTAAATGCGACAAAAGCAGCAGTTGAAGAAGGAATTGTAGCCGGTGGAGGAACTGTTTTAGTTGAAATTGCAAATGCGATTGAAGACTTTAAATTAGCCGGTGAAGAAGGATTAGGAGTGGAAATTGTTAAAAAAGCTTTGTTTGCACCACTTAGACAAATTGTTGTAAACGCTGGAATTGATGCAGGCGTTGTAATTGAAAAAGTAAGAAATTCTGAAAATGGAACAGGATTTGACGCCGCAAAAGAAGAATATGTAGATATGGTAAAAGCTGGAATCATCGATCCTGCCAAAGTAACACGTTCTGCAATCCAAAACGCAGTATCAGTATCATCAGTATTGTTGACAACTGAAGTTGCTGTTGGAAATGAAAAGGAAGAAGCTCCAGCTGGTGGAATGCCAGGTGGAATGGGAATGCCAGGAATGATGTAATAATTTAGGTATTTTCTAAAATAAAAATAATAAAAAATATTTTTGGAAACAGGAAAAAGAATAAATATAAATTAAATAGAGGTAGCGACTAAACTACCTCTTTTCTATTTTTCTTATACTTTTATTTTGTATTTTTTATTTCTCCCAAAATTTCCTTCACATTTTCCAAATTAATACTTTTCCCATTTTCCAAGAGCCTTTCCACAGCAATATCAATTTCCTTTCCTTTTGCACCAGCAAAAAGTGCCAACGAACGAGCCTGTAATTTCATGTGTCCATGCTGTATTCCAGTTGTAACAAGTGCTTTTATTGCGGCAAAATTCTGAGCGAGTCCTACTGATGTAACAATGCTTGCCAGAGTTCTTGCGTCAGGATTTCCTAAAATATTAAATGCAGCTTTTACGCTTGGATTTAGCCCTATTGAGCCGCCTACACTTGCGATTGGCATTGGAAGGGTAAGTTCTCCCTTTAATTTATTTGTGCTTTCATCAAAAGTCCAAGTTGTAAGCCCTTCATATTTGCCATTTTTCACAGCAAAGGCATTCCCGCCAGCTTCAATTGCGCGCCAGTCGTTTCCGGTAGCGATTACCACAGCGTCAATTCCGTTAAAAATCCCTTTATTATGAGTTGTGGCACGGTAAATGTCAAGTTTTGCAAATTTACTTGCAAGCTCAATTTTTTTGGCAGTTTCAATAGTGGTTTCCATTGAGCTGCTAAGAAGTCTTACATTTACTTCGCATTCGGCTTTTACAAGGGATTCAGTTGCATAATTTGATAAAATTGCCATAAGGCTTTTTCCGTTTGTAATATTTTCAAGCGGTATTTTTATGGCTTCAAGCATTGTATTTAAAATATTTGCACCCATAGCCTCCTTCACATCGGCAATCAGATAAACAATCAAAAATTCATCAATATTTTTTACTTCAATGTTAATCGCCCCTCCACCACGTGCCACAATGGAAGGATGAGCATCATTTGCAATTCTTAGAATCTCATTTTTATTTTCCAAAATCATCGAAGTCGCATTATCAAAGTCCAAAATATCATACAATGCAACTTGTCCAATCATTTTCCTGTCTAAAATTTTTGTTGTAAAACCGCCAGATTTTCCAATAATTTTAGCTGCATAGCTGCACCCCGCCACAACAGACGGCTCTTCGGTAACCATTGGCACAGCATAATCCTTTCCATCAATAACAAAGTTTGGAGCAATGTTAAATGGCAAGGCAAAGGTTCCAATCCCGTTTTCAGCCATCTGATTTGCAGTTTCCAGTGGCAAGTTCTCATTTTTTTTCAGAATTTTCTCAAATTCATCAGTTAAAAAGCCGTTATCTTTTAACATTTGGATTCTTTCAAGCCGATCCTTTTTTTGAAATCCGAGCCAGTTTAATTTTTTCTGATTTTCTTTTTTCATATTTAAAATTAGTTCCTTTCATTTTGAGTTTATAATAAAACTCAAGCACTTGAAAAATTATTAATAATGCTTGAGTGAAAATACATCTTAAATTTTAAGGTTTGTAGCCAGTTTTGTCTTTTTCCGTTATTTTTCTGATAACTTTGCAAGGGACACCTGCTGCAATTACATTATCTGGAATATTCTTTGTGACAACGCTTCCAGAGCCGATAATAGTATTGTTTCCGATTGTAACTCCTTGATTAATGTGGACTCCTGCACCAATCCAGACATTATTACCGATTTTTACAGGTTTGGCGTAACAGCCTCCATTTATTCGCTCTTCGGCATCAATACTATGGTTGGAAGTGTAAATTCCTACTCTTGGACCAAAAAGTACATTGTTTCCAATCTCAATTCCGCCACCATCAAGCATTATACAGTCAAAATTTGCATAAAAGTTATTTCCTATTGAAATATTAAATCCAAATTCACATCGGAATGTTGGCTCAAAATGCACATTTTTCCCAATTGATTTCAAAAGTTCCTTTAGGATTGCTTCACGCTCCTCTGATGGCTTTCCAAAACTTTCATTATATTTGTTTGTCAAAAAAACAGTATTTTCTCTAGCTTTTACAAGTTCCGGAGTTAAATCATTGTAAACTTTTCCAGATAAAATAAACTGCCGTTGTTCTTCTAAATTCATATTAATTAACTCCTTTCAGATAAATTTATTTTATTTTTTTGTAAATCCTTTTATGGTTTTCAACCTTTTCCAGCACAAACGCATTATCACTTTCCTGAATAAATTTACTATTTGAAAAATCACAATTTCCTTCTTCATCTAAAATTATTTTTTCAAAAAACATAGCTTCGTATTCTTCTATCGATAATTGCTTTCTGTTGTCAAAATCGTTTAGCCTGTCATTTCTTAAATGATTTTTGAAGCCATCTGCAAGACTTAGATTAAAAAATTCACAAACAGCTCCACTTCCATAACTGTACATTCCAATCTTGTCGCCAGCTTTCAGATTATCACAGTTTTCAAGCAGTGATAACAGACTCAGATAAAGAGAACCTGTATAAATATTTCCGACACGTTTTCCATAAACTATTGAAGTATGAAATTTTTCCAGAAAAATATTTTTAACTTCCTTTTCCACATTTTTTTCAAAAAGAGAGTTAATTGCCTTTAATCCAAGTTTTGGGAATGGAAGATGGAAGCAGAAGGCGTTAAAATCGGATAAATTTTGACTGTATCTTTTTTATATTCATCGAATGTCGTTGTAAGGCAGTCAAGGTACTGTCTTGTTGAAAAATGCCCATCTACCATTGGGAAATCTGAGTAGTTTGGACGCCAGAAGTCCATAATATTACGTGTTTGACATAGGTTTTCATCGTTTATTACAGCGATTTTCGGATCTTTTTTTATTAGCATTGCAATGCTTCCTGCCCCTTGTGTAGATTCTCCAGGAGTGTTAATCCCATATTTTGCAATGTCTGAAGCAATTATGAGAACGGAGGCGTTTTCGTTTTTTTCAATATAGTTTTTTGCAAAGCTAAGGGCAGCAGTAGCGCCGTAGCAGGCTTCCTTTATTTCAACAGAACGTGCAAAAGGCTGAATATCCAATAAATGATGAATAAAAACAGCAGACGCCTTGCTTTGATCAATTCCTGATTCTGTCCCGGCGATTACCATTTCAATATTTTTTTTGTCTTCTTCATCTAAAATCTGTTCAGCGGCACTGGCTCCAAGTGATACAATATCCTCTGTAACAGGTGCAATACTCATTTCACTTTGCATAAGCCCTTTCACAAATTTATTTTCATTCTCATTTCTTCCGATCGCCAAATCCCGTATATCTAAAAAATATTTTGGCATTGCGAATCCAATTTTATCTATTCCAATTTTAATTTTTTCTTTTATTTTCATATAAATTTCGCCCTTTCCAGTTAATTATTTTTTGAAAGAATCTTTAAAATATGCTATTTTTGTGTTGAATTAAATTTTCTTTAATCATTCATATTGTACTATAAAAAAATTTAAATATCAAATAATTATGCAGTTATTTTGTAAAATTTTTTTAATTAAAATATAATTGCGAATTGAAATTTTTATTTTTTTCTTGAAGTTTTTTGCAGATATTGGTATAATAAAGTTGAAATTGTTTAACTATTCAAAGTTAATATTTTAATATTCACATTATGAAAGGATGATAAACATGAAAAAACTTATTTTAGTTGCATTGACAGCTGTTTCAGCAGTATCTTTTGCTGACAGCACAAAAAGAATTCTTGAACAATATAGAAAGGAAGCTCTTATGGAGCAATCAAAAACTGTAAAGGAAGTAAAAGTAAAACCTGAAAAACCTAAAAAAATTACTTTTGAACCAGTTAATGAAGTTGTTGAAGAAGTAACAGTAGAGGAAGTTGTGGATGATGGAAGAACACATACTACTGAAGATGTAATTGATAAAGTAAACTTCTATTTGCAAAATAATCCTGAAAAAAATGCAAAACTTCAAAGACAGTACAGAGCAGTTGTAGGACAAGAATAATATTTAAATTAAAAGAAAGGCACAAATAAAAGTGTCTTTTTTTGTTCGTCTTTGGCTGGAATTTAATTTTAAAGGTGTTCAGCATGTTTTAAAACTTCAAAATTGCATAAAAAAATTAATTATAAAAAAACTTGATATAATGTAGGTTATGTGCTATTATATCAATGTTAAAAAGTTTTGAAGAGGTTCGAATATAATTTTAAAATAATAGACGAGAGGATTATAAATAATGAGTTTGGATAATTTTTCTGAGAAAAAAAGCACAGGTAGAACACTTTTAATAATAGTAATCATAATAATAGTCTTATTTGCCTTTAAAAATAGGATTACAAGTTCATTTACATTTCTTGACGGAATAACACGGGCAGTGAATTTTAGACTAGTAAAAGTAAAAAGTATGCTGTATACACAAGTTTTAAAATTGAAATCAAGAGTTAACGACATAAGCTACATTGAAGACTATGTTGAGAACAATAAAACTAGGGATTTTGAACTGCAAAAGAATAAAGTTCAGAATATGGAGCTTGCATATTTAAAGCAGGAAAATGAAAAATTGCGTCAAATGCTGGAAATGCGGCAAAAAAATCCCGCTGAATTTATAGCCGCAGATGTGGCGCTTGTGGAAAATGGAAATTCCTCGGAAAAGATGTACATAAATAAAGGTGCTTCACAAGGCATAAAAGTAAATTTGCCAGTAATGTTTGATGGCTATCTTATCGGTAAAATTTCAAAAGTCAGTGATGAATATTCAGAAGTTACATTGCTGACAAGTAAAACTTCTAAATTAAGTGTTGTGTTAAATGGGACCGATCAGCAGATATTGCGTGGAAATGGTAACGGAACTTTTTCTGTGCAAAATTACAATGAAGGCAAAGTGGACAAGAACACAGTATTTAATATAGAAACATCAGGTGTGAGCGATGTATTGCCAAAAGGAATAAGAGTAGGTACATTTAAAGTGACAGAAATCAACGCTTTTAATAAAATGAAGGAAATTAGGTTCAAACCAAGCTTCAATATATTTGATATTCAAAGCGTACTAGTCTATAAATGGAGTGTCAATGATGTTATCAATACACAGATACAAAATCAGGTAAAAGCAGAAGCAGAACAGGAAAACCAAGGAAATTCACAAACAAATTAAAGAAATCTATATTAATATATAACAAAGTAGCAATATTAAAAAGGAGCTATAAAAAATAAAAAAAGAGGTGAGTCTAGTTATGTTAAAACAATTAACATTAACAAAAAAAGTTATATTATTATTTTTATTGGTATCAGTATTTTCTTTTTCTAAAGATTTTTGGGAAAAGAGAAGTTTTACGGTAAATGTTGTCGAGGATGCTAACATCAATGGAACAAGAAGAAGTAAGAGCTATGTTATGGCATATAATTCGGGAACAATGAAGCTGACAATCACGGCGCCAAAAACAAATAAAGGAGAAGTTTATACTTTTAGCGGAAGTAAAAAAACAATTTATTATCCAAGCCTAAAACAGACTGTAACACAGAAAACTAACAAAAATGAAGCAAATATACTGGCAGTATTTAATAAATTGCGTGGCATAACATCTAAGAAAACACAAACTAGAAATGGAAATACTTTCACATTTTCAAATAACTGGCTAACAGCGATAAAAAGCAGCGGAAATACAGTAAACTTTAGTGATTATAAGACTTCAAACGGATATAGCTATCCAACAAAAATTTCTGTATCAGACGGAAGTTCTCAAATAATTTACAGATTATCAAATTTCAGATAATTTAAAAATATAAGTTCTGCAACATAAATTTAAGTAAACGAGTAAATGTGAAATAAAATATGAAAATAATAAAGACAAATTGTATTGTTCTAAAAAAAAAGGAAATGAAAGAGGCGGATTTATTAGTAACACTCTTTAGCAAGGAATACGGAAAAATTATGGCAACAGCCTACGGAATCCGTAAATCTAAAAAAAGAAATATTGTTTCTTTAAATCCGCTAAATGAAGTTGAAATAACACTTTTACAAAAAAATAATTTTTATGTGGTAAAAGATGTTGAAATTATAAAAAACTTTAAAAATATTTTGAAAAGTATTGAAAAATTGGAAATTTCGCTGTATGTGTTAGACAGCATAGATAAAATTTATTATATTACAGACGAAAATGGAGATTTTTTTGATAAGCTGCTGAAGATATTGAGCTTTATTGATATTCTTCCATATATGAAAAGGGGATATAAATATTATGTTGTGTTATCATTTTTACGGAGAATAATGATAGAACAAGGTATTTATGATATTGAGGAAATTAGTTTGATGATGAAAAAGGAAAAGAAAGAAAATTTACAAAAATATAAAGAAATTTTGAAAATTGTAAAAAACAGTTCGGATATTCTTGAAATTCAGCAAAAATTAGAGAATTACACTGGTTTTTTAAAAGGAATGGCTATAATTTTTGAAAATTTTATAAATAGAAATTTACAAGTTGAGATAAAAATAAAGAAGTTTATTATGGAGGAATTTTATGGAAGCTAAAAATATTGCAGACTATATCAAGGTTGATACTATAAATTTAAACTTGGAATCAAAAAATAAAAACGCAGTAATCAGGGAATTGTATAATAATTTAAAAAAAACAAACTTGATAAAAGATGAAGAACAAGGATTAAATGATATTTTTGCAAGGGAAGAAATGGGTTCAACTGGAATCGGGAAAAGAATAGCTTTGCCACATGCAAAAACAAAAGCTGTGGACGAGTTAATGATAACATTTGGAATTTCGAGAAATGGGATTGTGTACAATTCAATAGACGATGAAAATGTGAATATATTTTTTATGTTCCTATGTCCAGAAGACAAAACGCAGGAATACTTAAAAGTTTTGGCAAGAATTTCAAGATTAATAAGAGAGGATAAATTTGTTGACAGTTTATTAAAAGCAGCTGCAAATGAAGAAATTCTAGAAATTATTAGAAGCGAAGAAATAAGAAGATAACTAATAAGTCAAAATAAATAAATATTTTAGACTTCATTTTTCAGAAAACTTTCTTTAACTAGACGAAATAATCAAACTTAAAATTTCTAAATATTACTATACTATTTTTAATTTTTAGAATAATTTTGCTGTACTAGCCTAAATTATTTTAATATTTGGAAAAGGTAGGGAGAATTTATGAGATGTCCATTTTGTGGTTATGAAAATACAAAAGTTGTTGACAGTCGTATTTATTTTGAAGGAAATTCAATAAAACGGCGACGTGAATGTGAAAAATGTGGAAAGAGATTTACAACTCATGAAAAAGTGGTAGATTTATCGCTTTTTGTAATAAAGAAAAATGGAGGAAAACAGCCGTATTTACGTGAAAAAGTTTATAATGGAATTATCAGGGCGTTTGAAAAGCGGCACATTGATAAGGAAAAAATTGAAGAAATGCTGGATAAGATTGAACGTGAAATTTTGACTGAATATTCTGGCGAGATAAAATCCAGTGAGCTGGGAGATAAAGTGCTTTCATATTTAATTGACCTGGATGAAATTGCCTATGTCAGATTTGCTTCAGTTTATAAAAAATTTGAGAGTTTAGACAGTTTTGTAAAGGAAATTGAAAAAATAAGAAATGATAAAAAAAAGTAAATCAGAAATTTTAAAAAGGAGAAGCGATGAAAAAACTTATTGTTATTGGGAATATTATATTTGCCTGTCTAGTTATACATTTTGTTGGACAAAGCGTAAAAGTGTTTTCAGGGAAAAGAAACATGCAAGCTAAGCTGGAAAAAACCGATAAAGAAATAAAGGAGCTTACTGACAAAAAAAATAAATTATTAGAACAGGCTAAAAGTTTTAATGATGATGATAATACTGATAAATTTGCAAGAAATAATTTAAATTTGAAGAAAAAAGGAGAAGATACTTATAAAATTGTTGACTAGAAATTAGTTAGCCTTATAAGTTGTAGAACAATGAACAATTTTAATAATACAGAACAATTAAAAGATAAATTAAAAAAATATAAAATAGAAGATGACCGAAATAAATATATTTTTAGGGCAAATTGGAAATATATGCTTTCATCATCTATTTTTTTTATAGTAATTGCATTTATTGCAGGATATTCACTATATAAAGGAATTGCAGGTATAGAAAAACTTACGCCATTAAAAATAGCTTTTATAGTAATTTTATTTGGATATGTTGTTATCGCTTCTTTTCTTTTGTTTAAATTTAAAATTACAATTGAAAACAATGAAATAGTTTTAAAAAATATGCGAATTAAAATGGAAGATATTGAAAGTGCAACTGTGAAAATTATTAAAGTCAGTGCAAGCAAAGTTGATAAGTTTTTGGAAATAATAACAAAAGATAAAAAGAGAATACAAATTAGACTAAATATAAGCAATGAATTATTATTTTTTAAATTAATACAAAATCAGATTGGAGAGAAACTGGATATTTAAATATAATTTATAAATTAGGATAATGTTACTTAAATTATAAGTATGTTTAATTTTAAGGAGTTATAAGTATAATTTGAAATTTTAGAAGGGAATGATTAAAATGAAAAAAATAATTTTAATAGTTAATATATTTTTGTGCAGTTTTATTTTTGCAGATGACGGCTCAGTAAAAAAAGCGCTTGTAAAAGTTTATGCGGCTCACCAGATGTATAATTACGCATCACCTTGGCAAAATGGGCAGGACTACAATTCCACAGCGACAGGATTTATAATTGACGGAAACAGAATTATTACAAATGCTCACGCTGTATTGAATGAGAAATTTTTGCAAGTGAGAAAAGAAGGGGATTCACGAAAGTACAAGGCAAATGTGAAATTTGTATCGGAAGAATATGATCTGGCTATGATTGATGTGGAGGATAAATCCTTTTTTAACGGGACAACTTCGCTAAAATTAGGAAGATTGCCACAAATTCAGGATAATTTGACAGTGTATGGATATCCGCTTGGAGGGGATAAGTTAAGCACGACTAGAGGTATTGTATCGAGAATGGAGCATAATACGTATACATTGACAAATCAGAAATTTTTAATTGGGCAAACTGATGCTGCAATTAACAGCGGAAACAGCGGAGGACCGGTTTTAAGCAATAACAAAGTTGTAGGTGTGGCATTTGCTGGACTTACACAAGCTGATAACATCGGATATTTTATTCCTGTCAATATACTTGAAAACTTTCTTGATGACATAAAAGATGGAAATTATGACGGGCCGCCAAAATTAGGAATACAATGGGCAAAACTGGAAAGTACATCGCAACGTCAAATGTTAGGGTTAAAAAACGATTCAAAAGGTATTATTATAAAGAAAGTTTTCACAAATTCACCATTTTATGGAATTTTACAAAGAAATGATGTATTATTAAAATTAGATGGGCAAAATATCGAGTCGGATGGAACAATTGAGTTTCGTAAAAATGAAAAAACAGACTTTAATTTTATAAATCAGGAAAAGAAATATGGACAAAGTTTGAGTTATGAAATTATAAGGGATAAAAAAGTTCAGAAAGGGCAAGTTACGTTAAAGAAAACAGATATAAAATATAGCGTTGTAAAAAGTACAAAATTACAGGATGCCCCGTCATATTATGTGTATGGAGGGCTGATATTCGAGCCTCTTACAACAAATTATATTACGGCGCTTTCACAAGCCCGTCCAACAAATACACTAGCTGCAATTTATGACAGGGAGGAACTGTTTAAGGATTATGATGGACTGGTAATTTTGGTAAGAGTTCTTCCATTTGACGTGAATCTTGGATATTCTGATCTTGAAAACAAGATAATTACAAAGGTTAATGGGCAAAAATATAAGGATTTTAATGATTTTGTGCAGAAAGTTAGAAGCACAAACAGTGAATTTATTGTTTTCGAGGATGAAGACAGCAATGAAATAGTGCTGGATGTGGCAAAAGTTAAGGCTCAGAAATCAGAATTGATGGAAAATTATAATATTTCACGTGAAATGTCAAGTGATATAAAATAAAACAAATTATTCATACGAAAGGAGAAAAAAATAAAATATGATTGAATTTTTTATTGCGTTCAGACATGTCGTTGAAAGAAAATTTCAAAGCATATTTTCTGTGCTTGGAGTAGCTATTGCGGTAACAGTTTTTATTGTTTCACTTACTGTTTCCAATGGACTGGAAAAAAATATGATTAATTCACTGCTTACTATGAGTCCGCATATTTTGATAAAAAATAAGCATAAGACATTTTTTGAAAATTATAATCAAATTGCAGATAATGTAAAAAAAATAAAAGGTGTAAAAGCTGTTATTCCACAGATGAACAGCCAGTCTATATTAAAATTTGAAGGCTTTGCAAAAGGAGTTCTTGCTGATGGCATTAGTCCTGAGAATGTAAAGCATGGTTTGAATTTAAAAATTGTAGAAGGGAATGACAATATTGCCGCACTTGATTCAATCCTTGTTGGGGAACAGCTGGCTTATGAAATGCGGTTAAAAGTGGGGCAGGAAATAAGTCTTGTATCAGCTGAAAATAAGGAAGTAAAACTTATTGTAAAGGGAATTTTTAAAACAGGATTTTTAGATTATGATTCAAATCTTGTAATTGTTCCATTGCGAACTATGCAAATTTTACCTGAGCAGGGTGAAGTTGCAACAGAAATTGGAATCAAAGTTGACAGCCCGCAAAAAGTGGAAACAGTGCTGAATCAAGTAAGAAGTGCAGTTGATCAGAAGGAATACGGAATTATAAGCTGGAAAACAATTAACCAGAATCTGTTAAAGGCGGTACAGTTTGAAAAATTTGTATTAATTGCTATTTTAAGTCTGCTTCTAATTATTGCAAGTTTTGCCGTGTCAGTAATTTTAAATATGATTGTGCGGGAAAAAATAAAGGATATTGGAATTTTAAAGTCCATTGGCTATACAAATAAAAATATTCGTAGAATTTTTACAATAGAAGGATTAATAATCGGTGTTTTTGGAATGATTATGGCAAGTATGCTGTCTCCACTTGTACTGATTGGACTAAAAATTCTGTTTAAGGAATATATGAAAGGCGGAACTTATTATTTGGAAGAGTTGCCATTATATATTTCACAAATAGAACTTTTTGTTATTTATGTGGTAACATTTATAGTGGTATTTGTGTCAACAATTTTTCCAGCAGCCAGAGCAGCTAGATTAAAACCTGTGGAGGCATTGAAATATGAATAAAATAATAGAATTGAAAAACGTTAATAAAATCTATAAAACAAAAGTTGAAAATATTCATGTACTGAAAAATGTAAATTTAGCATTCAACAAGGGAGATTTTATTTCGATTCAAGGTAAATCAGGAAGCGGAAAAACATCACTTTTAAATATACTAGGACTTTTGGATGAGCCGACTGATGGAGAGATTTATATTGGCGGGGAAAAAATTCATTATAAAAATGAAAAAGCCAAAACTGCAATAAGAAATCAAAAAATAGGATTCGTTTTCCAGTTTCATTATCTGTTAAATGAATTTACGGCGCTTGAAAACGTTATGATGCCTGCACTTGTGAATAAAAATATGAATAAAAGTGAGGCACAGAGAAAAGCAAAGGAATTATTGGCACTGGTAGGATTGGCAAAGCGTTTGAAACATAAGCCTATGGAGCTTTCAGGAGGGGAAAAGCAGCGTGTGGCAATAGCAAGGGCAATGATTAACGATCCTGACATAATACTGGCTGATGAGCCGACTGGAAATCTGGATACAGAAACAAGCAACCTTATAAACGAACTGTTTATGAAAATAAATCAGGAAAGAAATCAGTCAATAATAATAGTTACTCACAGTCTGGAGCTGGCAAATCTGGCTTCTTACAAATATAAAATTGAGAATGGCGAATTTAACATGATTTTACCGACAATACAATTTTAGGAAATTTTGACAATGGAAAAAGAAAAAATTTATCTGCATTATGATATGGACGCTTTTTTTGCGGCAATTGAGCAAAGGGATAACAGGGAACTTCGAGGAAAGCCTATCGCAATAGGGCATGGAGTTGTTACAACGGCAAGCTATGAAGCCAGAAAATACGGTATAAAATCTGCTATGCCAACGGTTCAGGCTAAACGGCTATGTCCTAACCTTATTGTTGTAAGCCTTAGAAAAGGTGTTTATTTTGAGGAAGGCAGAAGAATACAGGGATTAATAAAAAAAGTCTTGAAAAAATGCGAATTTACTTCTGTTGATGAAGGTTACATTGATATTACAGGATTTATTCGGAATAAAAATGCAAAACTTGATAAAAGGGATGAAATTTTAGAAATTGAAAGATTTATAAAAAAATTTAAAAAGTACATTTATGATAATTCTGGGCTTACTTGTTCAGTTGGGATAGGTTTTAGCAAGATAAGCGCTAAGATTGCAAGCGATATTGATAAGCCTAATGGTTATTTCATATTTAGGAACCGTGAACATTTCTTGGATTATATTTATAGCAAGGAGCTGGGGATAATTCCAGGAATTGGGAGAAAGACAAGGGAAGTATTAAAACTATTTAATGTAACGAATGTCTTTCAGCTTTATGAAATTGAGAAAAATGAACTGATTAGAAGATTTGGGGAAAGCAAAGGGGAGTATCTGTATAATGCTGTCCGAGGCTTACATTCTTCTGAAATAAATACAGACAGGAAAAGACAGTCTTATGGGCATGAAGTTACTTTTCACCAGGCGGAAAATGATATTTTGGCATTACATGCTGAATTAAAAAAACAGTCTGAAAAATTGAGCAGCAAACTTATTGAAAAAAATGAATTTGCCAAAACTGTTACAATAAAAATCCGATATTCCAACTTTGTAACGCATACTCGCTCAAAGACGTTAAAAAGTGCGACAAATGATGTAAATGGAATATACGAAGCAGCCCTTGAAAATCTGGAGTTTTTTGAAAAAAAAGATGAGGTTCGGCTTATCGGAGTACAGTTAAGCTCGATTTTGAAAAGTAATGTAGTTCAGTTGTCATTTGATGATTTAAAATAAATTATTAGAATATTTTAATAAAAAATTATTTAAGATGGGAAGTGAAAGAGAATGATTTTAAGTGAAAAAGAAATATTGGATTATATTGATGAAATTAATCTTTTATTGGAAAGAGCATATGTTCCTTATTCAAAATTTCCTGTTGCAGCACTGTTAATTGATGATAATGGAAACAAGCATAAGGGAGTTAATGTCGAAAATGCTTCTTTTGGACTTACACTTTGTGCAGAACGCAATGCGATTACAACGGCGGTTACACAGGGCATGAAAAAAATGAAGCTGCTTGTTGTAACAGGAAATACGCCTGAGCCGATTAGCCCTTGTGGAGCGTGCAGGCAGGTAATAAGAGAATTTTCAGATAAAGACACGGTTATAATTTTAACAAACAGGAATAGAAAGTATAGAATTACTTCATTGGAGGAATTGCTGCCGTATTCATTTGGGCCAGAGGATTTGTAAAAAAGAATGCAAAGCCAGTTATTTTTAGAGATTATATGATTTTTAGAAATTTAGTTGAAAAATATTAAATTTTTTACAATTTTAACTTGCAAAATTTGAAAAACAGGTTATAATATTACTAGAATAACAAGTGTTATATATAAATAAAAATTTTGAATTCCAAGGAGTGATTTTTATGAAAAAAGTATTTCTAATTTCAATTTTATCTCTAATTCTTAGTGCAATTTCAATGGGAGCCACATTTATGACTTCCTCAAAGGATAATGCGATTAATATAAGACAATCTGCGACTACTGATTCCAAAGTTATTGAAACTATTAAAAATGGACATATACTGGAAAGTAATGAAAAATCTGGAGATTGGCACAAAGTAACTTATTATGACAGTGATATTAAAAAATCATTTACTGGGTATATTCATAACAGCCAATTAAAAGAAATTGTTGGAAAACTTGTTATAACTTCAAGTGAAGGATATAGCAACATAAGAGAAAAACCAACAACAAAATCTACAATAAAAACTAGATTAAAAAAAGGACAAACAGTTTATGCGATAAGCAAGACAGATGATGACTGGTATTACATAAGATACAATGGGAACGAATATGGTTATATTTATGGTAATCAAGTGGCTAAAAAATAAAAGAGTTAAATATCTTTCTTTGAATAAATTATAAAAAATGGCAGGAAATATTAATAAATATAATCCTGCTATTTTTATATCCAAGAATTTATTTAAAAAATAGAAGTAAAATTCGATCAAAATTAATTTGATAACTTTGTTAAAAAAAATCAAATTTAATTCTTAAGTATCCATATAAGGGACTTTCATTTAAAAAAACTGCTTATAATAAATATTTTTCCTATAGTTTTTATGTTTTTTCTTTTTATAAAGATTATTATATTTAAATTTCAAGCTTTTACATTTGGAAAATATTAAATAAGCAAAATTTCGTTAAAGGAAAAATAACTGTCTGAGCGTAGTTTTTACGGAGCGAGTTTTATTTTTTCTTTATAAGAAAGTTTTGCGTTAAGCGGGGTTGTAAGGGCATGGCGTCTGATGCCCTTACGTTAAAAAAAATTGAATAAAAAAATAGAAAAAATCATTATTAATCATAATATTTATAAATAAAATTATAAAAGTCTTTAAGATGGATACTTAATGATAAATTTAATTAAAGGGTATTTTAATAGTTATATAGGTTGTATAATAGCATAATCTTGTAAAAAAAATAACTTTAATTTCATAATTTTTTATTTCTACTCTTTAAACGGAAAATAGTATTAACTATACATTTCATTCAATCTTGCTTCAACAGTTTCGTCATTTAAATAATCATCATATTCCATTTCTTTTTCCAAAATTCCTTTTGGAGTAATTTCAATGATTTTATTTGCAATTGTCTGAATAAATTCGTGATCGTGTGTTGTGAATAAAATTGTTCCGTCAAATCTTTCCAGCGACTTATTTAACGATGTAATTGCTTCGAGATCCAAGTGATCTGTCGGGTTGTCTAATAATAGGACATTTGCGCTGGATAGCATCATTTTTGAAAGCATGCAACGGACTTTTTCCCCTCCAGAAAGCACTTTAGCTTTTTTCTTTGCCTCTTCTCCTGAAAATAACATTCTTCCTAAAAATCCACGTACATATTCTTCGTGCTGATCAGTTGAAAATTGTCTTAACCAGTCAATTAGTGATAAATCTACATCTTCAAAAAATGCTGAGTTGTCTTTTGGGAAATAGCTTTGTGAAGTTGTAACTCCCCATTCAACAGATCCTGAATCAGGCTCCAGTTCTCCAGCAAGAATTTGGAAAAGAGTAGTCTTGGCTATATCATTTTTGGATAAGATAACAACTTTATCCCCAGTATTTACTGTAAATGAGATATTGTCAAGAATTTTTTCTCCGTCAATGGTTTTTGTTAAATTCTCAACTTTTAACATATTGTTTCCAGCTTCCCTTTCAGGCTTAAATTCAATATACGGATATTTTCTGTTGGAAACTTGCATATCTTCAAATTGTAATTTTTCCAGCTGTTTTTTACGGCTTGTAGCCTGTTTTGATTTTGAGGCGTTGGCAGAGAAACGGGCAATGAAGTCTTGCAGCTCTTTTTTCTTTTGCTCCATCTTCTTATTCTGGTTTCTGATTAATTCCTGCATTAATTGATTTGACTCATACCAGAAATCATAGTTTCCAACGAACATTTTAATTTTTCCATAATCAATGTCGGCAATATGGGTGCAAACTTTGTTTAAAAAGTGTCTGTCGTGCGAAACGACAAGGACAGTTGTGTTTTCCAGCTCCATCAGAAAATCTTCAAGCCATTTTACAGCATGTAAGTCAAGTCCATTTGTAGGCTCGTCTAACAATAAAATATCAGGATTTCCAAAAATAGCCTGTGCAAGCAATACTTTTACCTTTTCAGGCTCTGTTAATTCCTTCATCAGCTTGTGATGCAGTTCAGCAGGAATTCCTAGTCCAATTAGAAATTTTTCGGCATTTGTTTCAGCTTCCCAGCCATCTAGCTCTGCAAATTCCCCCTCAAGTTCAGCCGCTAAATTTCCATCTTCTTCAGTAAATTCAGTTTTTGCGTACAAAGCATTTTTTTGCAGCATAATATCATATAATTTTGCGTGTCCCATCATTACTACATTTAGCACTTCCTCATCTTCATAGGCAAAGTGATCCTGTTTTAGAAATGATAGCCTTTTATTTTTTTCTATAATAACTTCTCCAGAAGTAGAATCAAGTTCCCCAGTCAAAACTTTTAAAAAAGTTGACTTGCCAGCTCCATTCGGTCCAATAATACCGTAACAGTTCCCTTCTGTAAACTTAATATTTACTTCATCAAAAAGTTTTCGTCCACCAAACTGAACAGATAAATTACTTGTTGAAATCAAAAAATTTCCTCCTTAAATATTTAAAATTTACTTATATTATATCAAAAATTTTCACTAAAAACAAAATAAATTTATTTAAAACCTTTATTTTTTTCAAAATAATTGGTAAAATATACGAAAGGAAAAATTTTGAAAAAAAAACAGAATGGGGTAAACTTATGAACAAGACAAATTTTCATACTCACAATTACCGATGTGAGCATGCCGTTGGAAACGTGGAAGATTATGTAAAAGTGGCAATTAGGGAAGGCTATGCCGAGCTTGGAATATCAGATCATGCTCCAATGCCTGAATATTACAAAAACAACAGAATGAAAGAAGAAGATTTTAATGGGTATTTAAAGGAAATTAAAGAAGCGCAGGAAAAATACGGAAATAAAATTAAGATTTATAAATCGCTAGAAATTGAATATTTTCCAGAATTTCTTGAAAAATATGATAGATACAGGGAAAAACTGGATTATCTTGTTTTGGGGCTGCACGCTTTTAGAAAAGATGGAGATGACACAAACTATAATGCCTGGAAAATAGAAACAGGAGAAGATGTGCTGGCCTATGCCCAATTTATGGTGGAAGCCATAGAAAGTGGGAAATTCGACTACATCGCACATCCAGATTTGTATGTAATAAATTATCGGACTTGGGATGAAAGCTGCGAAAAAGCCGCACATATGATTGCAAAAGCGGCAGAAAAAATGGATGTACCGCTTGAAGTGAATGCAAACGGAATAAGAAAAACATTTGAAAGACATCCAGACTGGGACAGGTACATGTATCCGTACAAGGAATTCTGGGAAATTGTGAAACAGTACAATGTAAGGGCGATAATTGGTTCGGATGCACATGATTTTAACAGGATGGAAGATAGGGAAATGGAAATTGCGAGGGAATTTGCGAAGGAAATTGGGCTGACTGTGATTGAGAGTATTTTTTGAAATTATAAAATTTAATAGGAGGAACTATAATATGAAAAAAATAATTTTACTTATTTGTATTTTGATAGGAGTGAGTTCATGTTCTGTTATTCGTGGATTTGCTGATATATCAAATCGAAATGCCAGAGGATATAAAACTGAATATAAACAAGAACAGTTAGCATTAGAACATCATAAACTAACATATAAATTTCCAAAAACAAAGGATAGTAGAAATAACGAGGAATATGAAACAGTATGGAATGGTATGAAGCTAATAATTCCTAAAAATACAACAATAGATAAGGAAGGTAAATTAGTTTATAAAGGTTATCAATTAAGAGTGGGATTTACTCAAACTGCTAATAGAGAAGAGCTTTGTAGAAATAATGTGAATGACAGTAAACAATGGTATAAGAAATATGATGGAAGTTATCGTATTTTAGAGTTTTATGAGTTTAAGTATTACAAAGGTCATCCAAATTTTAATTTAGATTTAGCTAAAGACATAGCTGCACTAAATGATTTTATCGAATGTTAAAAAATTTAGGGAAGGAGGATGTATAATATTATTATACGAGAAAATTAATATGAAAAAAATAATTTTACTTATTTGTATTTTATTAGGAATAAGTTCGTGTGAAGTCATTGATGAAGCTGTTCAAGATGCACGAGCATATGGAGATGCAACTAGATATGAAAAAAAGCAAGAGAGAATAGGAAACGAACTCTTTGATGAAGATACCCAAAAAATAATGTGGAATGGTATGGAATTAATAGTTCCCAAAAATACAAAAATAAACGAAAGAGGAAAACTAGTTTACGGTGATTATGAATTAAATATATATCTCTATCGTGTTACAAGAGAGAATATTTGTACAGCCAAAAAATCATTTAAAAAAGAATGGTATAAAAAATATAATAATAATTATTATGTTTTAGAAGGCTCTACATATAATAATTTAATTGTTCATTGGAATAGTAATATAAATTTAGCCAGAAAAATAGCTAGAGAAAATAATTTTACTGAATGTTAAAAAATTTTAAAGAAAGGAGTGTATGGTAAGTATTTTTTATTATCATACAAAAAATAAATGGATAATAGTTTTAAATTTTTAAAAGGTGCAAAAATGATACATCCTACGACAGGGATAACTTTGGAGTATTTGGACAAATCCAATGCGGTTTGCTTTGTGCTGTTTAATGAAACGAAGGAAAAAGTAATTTTGGTAAAACAGTTTAGGCCTGGACCAAAAGATTATTCAATTGAAGCTTGTGCGGGATTAATTGATGGAGATGAAAAGCCTAGAGTAGCGGCTTTTAGGGAATTGAAGGAGGAAACTGGATATTTGGAAAAAGATGTGACAGATATTGAACAGTTGCCGCAAGGGTTGTATGTGTCGCCAGGATATACTACCGAAAAATTGTATTTTTTCAGCGCAAGACTAAAATCCGATGAGATAAAGCCAATAGAACAGTCGCTTGATCATGGAGAAGAAGTGGAAGTAATATGGGTTGATGTGAAGGATATTACAAAGGTGTCAAGCGATATGAAGACAATACTGGCGGTAACGTATTTTTCAAGATAAAGAATAATCTGTAATTTTATATTTTAAGAGCATATTTGAAAGGAAATTCTTTAATATAAAAGACAGCTGAAGGGAGGAGAGCATGAATAAGATTTATTTGCCGTTGCCTGTTATAATATTGATTTTTTATATATTTTACATAACTTTTGCTATAATTATGAGAAAAATCAGATTTAATGCAGAAAATTTGGAAGAACTGGATGGGGAATTTATATTTACTTTTATAAGAAGAGTAAGAAAGGAAGAAGTTTACTTTAATATTGATGAGGTAAAAATGTGCCTTTTAACGAGAATACTTATTCGGGAAGGGACTTTCAGGACAATAAATTTCAATATTTATTTAAATGACGGATATAGCCTGAGATTGAGGAAAAAAAGGGAATGCCTGCTATTTTTACAAGTTTGCAGGGAAAAAAGAAAAGAGCTGTATCAGAAAATTTTAAGCATGATACCTGCAGAAACTACTGTTGTTTCAATTATTGAGAAGGAACTGGATAACTTTAAGCGGTAAAAAATAAACTTGGGAAAGGGAGAAAAAATGAGTCTATGGAATTTTTTTAAACGGAAGAGGAAAACAAAATCAGGAATATGCTTTTCAAAGGAAAAATCAATAGAAGAGCTTTTAAAAAACTTTTTGGAAATTAATGCTGATAAAATTAAAATAGTTACGACAGAAAATGGTGAAAAATTAACTGAAAATACAAAGAAATTTTTTCTTGAACTGAAGGATGGGAGAAAAGTGACTGTAGTGGTAAATCCAAGCCGGGATTTTCTTCTTAAGCAACAAATAGCAGTGGAAGTATTTTTGGAAAAATTAAATTCAGAAACTTTTAAGAATGTAGATGAAAAGGAGTTTTTAGAATACAATAGCCTGTTTATAGTTTTAGAGGCAGTAAATAAGGAAGAAGAGAAGGATGGAGCAAAATTAGCAGAACAGCTTGCGAATTTTTTAGGAGAATTCCATAGATTCATTATACAAAAAACCTTGAACCACTATCACTATAATGGAAAAAGGATGGTTCAAGATGAGAAAAAATGGCAAATTTCAGATTTTATCCCGCCTCTTTCTAAAAGAATGTTTTCTGAATATGAAATTGAAATGACAAGTGATGATACCGATAGAATAAGAAGAAATATTGAAATATTAAAAGAAAATGGACTTCCGTATGATGAAAAAATGGAAGTGAATATATCTGAAAAAGATGTGAAAATATATAAAAAATGGGATATTATAAGAAGAATTGTAGCAATAGTAATAACACGGCTTGCTGCAGAAACACACCTTGAAAAAAAGGAAAAAGGACAGGAAGAGCTGGCTATTATAGTAGATATTTTTGAAAAAAGATACCAGTTTAAGCAAGTTTTATCAGAAAGGGAAAAAAACTTTATTGAAAATCCAACTGATGATAGGGAACTGAATGCAGAGTTTTATTTTAGGCTTGAGTCAGCAAAAATGCTGCTTTGGGTTTTGTCAATTATAGACATTGAATTGCAGGATTTTAACACGTTTTGCGATATTTCAGTTTTGATAAGCGGAATAAAAAATGAGAATTTAAAGTCATTTGCGAGAAAATGCGAAATCCGTTCCAAAAATAAAATTATGGATATGCTTGACTACATATATAGGTTAAACTGGGCAAATGTTGAAATAAAGCTGGATGGATATGAAAGAATTGTAAATGAGAGCATTTTGTATTTTAGCAGACTGGCACTGGAATGGGTAGTTCAGGATGGAAAAAGCATGGATGATATTGTGATTCATACATAAGAAGGCACTGTTAAATGATTTTAAAACTATTTAAAAACGGGCTTAAATAAAATAATTTTAAAAATTATTTGACAATAGAAATTAAAAATGCTAATATAAAAATGTAAGGTTTATAAGGAATTTTAAAAGTTAATAAATTTGTAATTATAATGTATAGAAGGAGAAAAAATACGATGAAAAAGATCGCAATTTTAACAAGTGGAGGAGATTCACAAGGAATGAATACAGCAATAAGAGCTGTCACTAAAGCCGCTATAAACAAAGGAATGGAAGTTTATGGCATAAGAAGAGGATACAAAGGTATGCTTGAAGATCAAATTTTTCCATTGACATTACTAGATGTAAGTGGAATTGCTGATAAAGGAGGGACAATTTTATTATCAGCCAGATTGCCGGAATTTAAAGATCCTGAAGTTAGAGCAAAAGCTGCGGCTAATTTGAAAAAATACGGAATTGACGGACTAGTTGTAATTGGTGGGGATGGTTCATTCCATGGGGCGCATTACTTGCATAAAGAACATGGTATTAAAACAATTGGAATACCAGGAACTATTGATAATGACGTAGCTGGAACTGACTATACAGTTGGTTATGATACAGCGTTAAATATTATATTAGATGCCATTTCAAAATTAAAAGATACTGCTACTTCTCACGAAAGAACATATTTAGTGGAAGTAATGGGAAGAAACTGTGGAGATTTGGCTCTTTATTCTGCAATAGCAGGTGGAGCAAGCGGAGTTATGATTCCAGAAACTGAAAGTTCAATTGACGACTTGGCAGAAGTAATTAAAAAAAGACGTTCAGAGGGTAAATTATACGATATAATCGTTGTTGCTGAAGGTGTAGGTAATGTTGTGCAAATTAAAGACGAATTGGCTAAAAAAGTTGATACAAGCATAAGAGTTACTATTTTGGGACATATTCAAAGAGGTGGAGCGCCTACTGCATTTGATAGAATTTTAGCAACAAGGTTGGGTGTTAAAGCAGTTGAATTAATTGAAGAAGGAAAAGGCGGATTAATGGTTGGAATTCAAAGTGAAGAAGTAACAACTCATAAATTAGCTTACGCTTGGGAAAATTATTCAAAAACCTCTGCAGCTGATTATGCAATAGCAAATATGCTATCATTATAATTGTTAAATGATAAATTTTATAAATTTGGCAATTTTTAAAAAACAAATGAACTCTCTTACATAAAAGTAAGAATTCATTGATAATTTAAGACAATGAAAATTTTAAATTAAATTTTAGGAGGAAAAATGAAAATCAAAATGACTAAAGTTGTTTGTACCATTGGTCCAAAAACTGAAAGCGTTGAAATGTTGACAAAATTAGTGGAAAGTGGAATGAACGTAATGAGATTGAACTTTTCACATGGAGATTTTGAAGAACATGGAGCAAGAATTAAAAATATTAGAGAAGTAATGAAAAAAACAGGTAAAGAAGTAGGGATTTTATTAGATACAAAAGGACCTGAAATCAGAACTGGAAAATTAGAAGGTGGAAAAGACGTATTATTGGAAACTGGTAAAAAAGTAACTATCACTACTGATTATTCTTTCGTTGGAAATGCTCAAAAATTTGCAGTTTCTTATCCTGGAATTGTTGATGACTTATATGAAGGAACAACAGTTTTATTAGACGACGGTCTAGTTGGATTAAAAGTTGAAAGCGTAGACAAAGCAGCTGGAGAAGTTCACTGTGTTGTTACGAATACTGGAGAATTAGGAGAAACTAAAGGTGTAAACTTGCCGGATGTTTCAGTTGGATTGCCAGCATTAGCTGAAAAAGATATTGCTGATTTGAAATTTGGTTGTGAACAAGGTGTTGACTTTGTAGCGGCTTCGTTTATAAGAAAAGCTTCTGACGTTGCTGAAGTGAGAAAAGTATTGGATGACAACGGTGGAAAAAATATTCAAATTATTCCTAAAATTGAAAGCCAAGAAGGTGTTGATAACTTTGATGAAATCTTGGAATTAAGTGATGGAATCATGGTTGCAAGAGGAGATTTAGGGGTAGAAGTGCCTGCTGAAGAAGTTCCATTCATGCAAAAAATGATGATTAGAAAATGTAACAGAGCTGGAAAACCAGTTATTACAGCAACACAAATGTTAGATTCAATGATTAGAAACCCACGTCCTACAAGAGCAGAAGCAGGAGATGTTGCTAATGCTATCTTGGATGGTACAGATGCAGTTATGTTGTCAGGAGAATCTGCAAAAGGTAAATATCCAGTAGAAGCTGTTAAAATGATGGCTACTATTTCAAAAAGAACAGATGAATTTAAAAAATTCAAGATAATCGAAACTCCAGAAGGTTCAGATATTACTGTTACAGAAGCAATTTCAAGTGGTGCAGTAAGCACTTCTCATGCATTGGATGCTAAATTAATCGTATGTTGGACAAAAACTGGAAGATCACCAAGAATGATTAGAAAATACGGGCCAACTGTACCAATTATCGCTTTGACAGACAATGAACAGACTGCTAGACAATTGGCATTAGTAAGAGGAGTTAGAGCTTACGTAGAAAAAGGATTGGATAAAACAGATGACTTTTTTGCAAGAGCAAGAGAAATTGCAGCTGACCATGAAGAAGCTAACAAAGGTGATTTAGTAGTAATGGTAACTGGAATTTCTAAAGAAGGAACAACTAATACATTCAGAGTAGAAAGAGTTGGAGAATAATTAAAAATCTGATTATTTGACACATAGTTAATTATAAATATTTTGATGAGGGAAATGGTTTTATGCCTTTTCCCTTTGTTTATATACATTGGAAAAGAAAAAGAAAGGAATAAAAAGTGAAAAAACTTGATGATTTGATAGATGTTTTTGCAAAATTACCAGGAATTGGGAGAAAAAGTGCAGCAAGAATTGCGTTTGATGTTTTAGATAAAAGTGAAGCTGATATTGATAGAATGCTTGAAATAATAAAAGATTCACATACTAATATTAAACATTGTGAAATTTGTGGAAATTTATCTGAAAATGACATTTGTGAAATTTGTGCCAACGAGAAAAGAGACAAGGAAGTAATCTGTGTTGTTGAAGGCGTAAGAGATGTAATTGCATTTGAAAAGTCTGAAACGTACAATGGGCTTTATCATGTTCTTGGCGGGAAAATTGATCCATTAAATGGAGTTACTATTGAAGATTTGAATTTGAGAAAACTAATGGATCGTCTAAATGGAGATGTTAAGGAAGTGATATTGGCTTTAAATCCTGATTTGGAAGGGGAAACAACAAGCCTTTATCTAACAAAATTTTTAAAAGATAAAAATGTAAAAATTTCAAAAATTGCCAGTGGAATTCCAATGGGAGGAAATATTGAATACACGGATATGGCGACGCTGGGGAGATCGCTGGAAGGCAGGGTTAATGTGGATGATGTAGATTAACTTGGATTTTAGAAAATAAGAATTTAAACTACTTGCATTTTATTTATCATTTCAGTATAATTTAAATATAGAGGTTAAAGAATAAAAATGGGAAAACATTGAATATGTCAATGATAAAATATTTTTTTGATGTTAAAAATAAAAAGGATAAATGAGAATATGACTTTTTCAAATTTGGAATCAAATTATGGGAAAAATATAAGTCAAAATAAGGTTCAGGAAAAATTGCAAGAGGAATGTACACTTGCATTGAAGCAAATTACTGAGAAAGAATATATTTCAGCACTTAAAAATGCAGGAGTTGAGAATATTTTAAAAATTGGAGTGGCATTTTTAGGAAAAGAAATGGAAGTTAAATTTGAAAGATAAAGAAAAATACAAAAGATAAAAAATAAATACTCAAGCAGCCTTCTGATAAAATAACTATTGCCTGAGTATTTTTTATTACAGTTAGTTTAATTCTTAAAACTCCAATAATTTTTATTTCAAATTTTTTATATATTTTTTCACGAAGTCCTGAATTTCAGCCTTATCAATTACATTTGAAAATCTTATTTCTGAATTTCTCACTTCTGTCAATTTTTCCGGGAATTTTACGCCAGTAATTTTTGATACTTCATCCAAAATTGCGTAAGGCTCTTTCGTTTCATCGATTCCCAATGCTTTTGCAATTGGAGCTGGGAATTTGAAAGGATGTGCTGTTGACATTATTACTGTGTGAAAATTTTTATCCAACTTTTTTTCACTCAGCTTTTCATAAACAGAATAAGCTACTGCTGTGTGCGGATCCATTAAATAATGATAATTTTCATAGACACTCTTAATTGCATTTACAGTTTCATCATCATTTGCAAATTCTCCGTAAAATTCATTTTGAATATTTTTCAATTCTTCTTTAGTTACTGACAATTCTCCGCCTGAAAGCAAGTTTGTGATTAATTCGTTTACTCTTTCAGAGTTTTCATTTAATGCGTAATACAGGTATCTTTCAAAATTTGAAGAAAGAAGAATATCCATTGATGGTGAGTTTGTTGCGTAAAAATCTCTATTTTTATTGTATATTCCAGTTTGGAAGAAGTCAGCCAGAACTTTATTTTTATTTGAAGCTGAAATAAATTTTCTGATCGGTATTCCAAGTTTTTTGGTAATAAATCCAGCTAAAATATTTCCAAAATTCCCAGTTGGAACTACCACATTAAATTCTTCGTTAGGCTTAATTGTTCCAGCCTTTATCAAGTTTACGTAAGTTGACACGTAATATATGATTTGTGGAAATAATCTTCCGATATTAATTGAGTTTGCACTTGAAAACATTACATTGTAGTTATTTGCGTACTTTTTAAATTCTTCGCTTGAAAAAATGACTTTTATGGCGCTTTGGGCATCGTCAAAGTTTCCGTTTATTGCAACTATTTCTACATTGTTTCCAAGCTGTTTTCGCATTTGTTCTTCCTGCATTGGGCTAACTCCATTTTTAGGATAAAATACGACAATGTTAATTCCGTCAACATCTTTAAATCCTTCAAGTGCAGCCTTTCCAGTATCTCCAGAAGTCGCAGCCAGAATCAATATTTTTTTGTTTTCTTTTTGTTTTTCCTTGCTCAAAAGCAGTAAATATGGAAATAATGAAAGTGCCAAATCTTTAAATGCCAATGTTCTTCCGTGGAACAGTTCTCCAAAACTCACTTTTTCATTTAATTTATGTACAGGGACAATATTTTCGTCATTGAAAGTGGAGCTGTTATAGGCACTATTCACAGCCTTTTTTATTTCTTCGTCTGAAAATTCTGTAAAAAATAATTTTATAATTTTTTCTGAAAGTTCCTGGTAAGATAAGCCTTTCAATTCATCGTAAGTCAATTTCACATCTGGCAATTTTTCAGGAATATAAAGTCCTCCGCCATTTGCAAGTCCATGTAATGTGGCAAAAGTTGAGCTTTGTAACTCGCCGCCTCTTGTGCTTTTATAATTCATAACTACACCTCTTCTTTAATTATTTTATTTATATTTATAAAGTATTATAACATAAAAAAATAACCCAATCAATTGAAATGAAGCATTTTTCTCATTTTTCTTTAACAATCATTTTGTATAATATAATTGAAAGAAAGGAAGCGTTGTTAAAAATAATAATTTGTAGAAAGGCTGGTAGAAACTATGAAAAAAATATTTTTAATGTTGCTGTTGATATTTTGTGTCGTTTCCTGTGAGTTGAAAAAGGCTCAGGAGGCCTATGATAAAAAGGAATATTTGAAAAGCATGAGGATTGTTTTAAAATATTTTGAAAAAAATCCTAATAAATTGGCAAAAATAAAGCCGGAAGTAAAAAATGATATTATGGGGAAATTTTCGAATATTGTAAATATTTACGAAGGAAAGGCTTATAATGGGAATTTTGATGAGAAGATAGAAGGATATTCAAATTTAGGACAAATTTATATGTTAATGGATAAATATCCAATTTCACAACAGTTTACCGATTTTACTAAAAAACATGATTTAAGTTCAATTTATGGAAATTATGAAAATATGATTTCAGAAAGAATAAGAAGAAACATTGATAGAATGAGCTATGAAAATACGTATAAAATGATAAAAGAAGACTATAATAAGCATATAGAATTTATGGAAGAATTAATGAACGGAAATACATCAAGCGGAAAAATGGCAATTTATAGGGAAATAGATAAAAAAATGACAAAATCAAAAGCTGATAAATTAATAGAACTTGCACAGAAATATGAATATTCAAGAAAGTACAGGGAAGCTGAAAAATTATATTTAGAAGCGAGCAAAACTTATTCACATTATGATGAAAATTATAGACAGGCAAAAAATAAATATTTTGAAATAAAACATAAGGCTGATCTGATTGATGCGGAAAAAAGCTATGATTTAGGGATTTCAAAGGCAAGGGAAGGCACTAAATCAAGTTATAGAAAAGCTGCAGAGCATTTTGAAAAAGCGGCAAAATTTATTTCTAATTACAAGGACAGTAAAGAATTGGCAAGAAAATACGAAGAAATGGGGAATATAGACTACTATATTTCAGATTGTCCACATTCAGTTGAAAATTCAATAAGCAGCAGCTTATCAAAAGTCGGAAGAAGAAGAATGTCAAGAAGTTATGCTGATGTAGTTATTTCCTGCAATATTGACACCAATTATAAAGTTTACACTGAATCCCCGAGAACGCAAAGACGTAATGAACTAGGGAAAGTACGGGATGCAAATGGCGTGTATGCTCCAAAACAGTATATATTTGAAGAAACTAAGAAAGTTTCAATTGAAACAGTTGACGTAAGATACAGAATAAATTTAAATGGAATGGCAAATAGAAGTTTTAGTGGAAATTTTTCATTAAAAAATGAATATAGTGAAATAATCTATGTAGGAGATGTTCCTGAAAATTACAAGTCAGTAAGGGAATCCCCGCTAGGAAGAAATGAAATGAGAAACAGGGCTTACAATGCAATGGATCAAAAAGCGCATACGGAGTTAGAAGAACTTGCAAGAGTTATAAAAGGTTTATAGATCAAATTAGCAGGGAGATTTTATATTCTCCTTGTTTTTTATTGTATAATAGTCATTTGTAAAAGTATAAAAATTCCAATAAACACAGCATTTTTAAATTTTTAGTTCTATTATTTTTCTCCACTCTTTGACAAAGGAACTTGACCCCTTGCGGTTATAAATACTGTCCTTAGTTCATTTACTTTTGCAATCGCCTATTTTATTGTATAAAAAAACAGGCATATAACGGTAAATTATTTAATTTATACTAAATCTCATTTAAAAAATAGAAATAAAATTCTATAATAATTAATTTGATAGCCTTGTTAAAAAAATCAAATCTAATCTTTAAGTATCCATATAAGTAACTTTTATTAAAAAAAAACTGCTTATAATAAATATTTTTCCTATAATTTTTATGTTTTTTCTTTTTATAAAGCAAGGGAAATCAGTCGCCATTTCCCTTGCAACCCTGGCTTGTCTAAGCATTTTTTTGAAACAAAAACGAAACTCGCTGACGCTCAAACAGTCGTTTTCATTCCAAAAAAATCACGACATTCTATATTAAATTACAAAGATTATTATGTTTAAATTTTAAGTTTTTAAATTTGGAAAATATTAAATAAGCAAAATTTCGTTAAAGGAAAAATAACTAAATACGAATGTATTTCTTTCGCCATAATTTTTATAATAATAAAACTTATTTATGTAAAAATAACTCTTATTTGCGAAAGTGAGCGTAGTTTTTACGAAGCGAGTTTTATTTTTTCTTTATAAGAAAGTTTTGCGTAAAGCGGGGTTGTAAGGGCATGGCGCCTGATGCCCTTACGTTACAAAAAAATTGAATAAAAAAATAGAAAAAATCATTATTAATCATAATATTTATAAATAAAATTATAAAAGTCTTTAAGATGGATACTTAAGAATTAAATTTGATTTTTTTAACAAAGTTATCAGATTAATTATAGAATTACTTCTATTTTTTAAATGGGATTTAGTATAAAATAGAGTTATAATAATAAAAAGAATTTATTTACTTGTATTTTTTTTCTGAAAATGGTATCATACTGGTGGAAAATATGCGAGGAGGGAAATACGAAATTGAAAAGCAGGGTTGAAGAAAAAAATGGTAGATTAAGGCTGGAGAATATAAGTTCAGGTAATTTAAAAAAAGAGAATATTGAATTAAATAAAAACGATGTGAAAATACAAAATATAAATGGACAAAAAGAGGAAATATTGAAGAAAATGTTAAAAGATGCGGATGATGAGGCAAAAAGGGAAGAAATTATCCATATGCTGTTGGAACAGAAAGTTTCAAAAGTTATAAAGGAAGAGAAAATTGATAAAAAAAAGTTATCATATAAATTTTCAAATTTTGTTGGAAGCAGGGAATTTGTTGTTTTAATGATAATGTTTGTGGCATTGTGGGTTGGGATAAATATTTTATTTCTTGTGATTAAACAGTTTAATCCGTACTCATTTGTCATATTAAATGTTGTTTTATCTTGTTTTATGCTTATTTTTTGTTCACTTATAGTTTTTAATCAAAATAAGAAGAAAAAAATTGATGAAAAAAAGTCTGAAAATGATTATAAAGTGAATTTAAAAAATGAAATTATAATTGAAGATTTACATTATAAACTGGACGATCTGATTGAGAAGCAAAATGAGATTGCAAAGCGGGTATCAGAACTGGAAACTAAGAAAAAAGTGCCGCCAGCTAAAGAAAAGAGGGCGTATAAGTTTATTGATATTTCGGAGTATGATACAAAAAAAAATAAATAAAAATGATTTTGTGAAAATAAATTTATTATTTTAGAAAGAAAAGGCAAGAATGAATATTTTTGATTTGAAGGATTTGTCTGAAAGAGAGGAAATTGTTAAAATCTTGGCACAGAATGAGAATGTCAAGATTGAGAAGATTATTTCGACTGGACAAACTACAGATTGGCAGGAATCTGGGCAAAATGAATTTGTTATTTTGGTTCAAGGTGAGGCTGAAATTGAGTATTTTGAAAATACAAACCTTGAAAAAAATGAAAATATAATAAGGGACAAAAAAAATACTAATAATAAGAAACTACAATTGTCAAAGGGAGATACAGTGTTAATTAACAAGGGAGAAAGGCATAGAGTTAGTTATACGAGTAAAAATCCTTGCTGTATATGGATTTGTATCTTTTTTGATTAAAAAGTTGAGAATAAATAAAAAGAGGGTGAATATAATGTTATTTGTAATATTTGCATTAGTTGTCGTCATTGCGACAGGGATACCATTTGTGAAAAAAGGGATTGAAAATAGAAATTTAATGAAGGAATACGTTGAACAGGGGCTTGGAAAGCACGAGGCGATTGGAAAAATAAAAGATGCCAAGACTACGAATGACAAAGTTATTGAAGGGCTGTTTTATTTGTCTTTTGTAGCTTTGCTTGGTGGTGGGTTTTATAACTTTTATTTGTATGAAAATGAAAATTCTGACAATATGGGTGCTCAGCAGCAGTCAGAAAAAACAATGGCACAAATCACAACGGATCAGAGTCAAAATCCCCAAAGTCCCCAAAATCAGCAGAATCAGCAAAATCAAGGAATACCGGCTATTCAAAATAACATAATTACTGATTCCAATGATGCACAGATTCAGGAAAATGTTAGAAAAGAACAGGCTAGAATTGATAAAATGTTTGCTGACAGCCAAAAAAATACAGAAAGTCTATTTGAATCATTGAAAAAAAGTTTAGATAAAAAGGATACAGCATCCGGAATTAAAAATGGAGAAAAAGCATTGGAAAACGTAAAAAAATCTAATAATTTATTTAAAAATGCGAAATGTAATCCGACTGGAGATGCCACTTTTGATAAAGAATGTCCAAAACTGCTTGAAAAAGGAAAGGAACTTTATTCATCAAAACAAATTGATGTTGAAAAGATGTTAGGTGTGTTAAAGGAAATTGAAAAAGGCATAAATAATGTTAAAAATAGCGAAATAGGACAGCAGGCTATGGAAGAAGGCGGTAAATTGTGGGACAGCCTTATGAAGAAAGTGGATGAAGTTCAGAAAAAATAGGAATTTTTAGAATTTAGAGAATAAAGAATTAGAGTATGCACTAAAAAATTGGAAGTTATCTATATATATTTAATATTTAGATTTTCTTCCAATTTTTTTGTTAATTATCAATTGCTTCCAATTTTTCTTTTTATTACAAACCTTACATAAAAATAAAAATTGTTACATATTAAAATACTTACAAAATGGTTGTGAAAACACAATTGCACTTACTGTGGCTTCTGGATACATCATAAACTCTTCGGTTAGTGAAATTCCGTATCTTTCAGGCTTTAATAAATTAAATAATTTTCTTTGATCGCTCAAGTCTGGGCAGGCTGGGTAGCCGAAAGAGTAACGATTCCCTTGGTATTGGGCGTTTAGAATTTCATTCAGGGTAATGTCTTTATCGATAATTCCTACATCCTGACGCATCATCTTGTGAATATATTCTGATGTTGCTTCAGCAAGTTCAAGTCCTACGGAGTTTACAATATGTCCTCTGTAAAATTCACCTTTTTCTTTAAGTTCATTTGAAACAAGTCTTGATTTTTCTCCTGCGGTTGCGACAAAGAATCCGATGTAGTCGATTCCATCTGGACTTACGTAATCATTTAATG
The DNA here is from genome assembly GCF_013394795.1 of Leptotrichia sp. oral taxon 223. NCBI lineage: Bacteria > Fusobacteriati > Fusobacteriota > Fusobacteriia > Fusobacteriales > Leptotrichiaceae > Leptotrichia > Leptotrichia sp. oral taxon 223. Next base: position 242,357 of record NZ_JABXYU010000001.1, on the reverse strand, counting down.
ATAAATACTGTCCATATTTTTGTCTTGGGAAATCAAATGTTTCTAAAACAGTTGACAAGTCATCTGATAAAACTTCGATTTTGAAATCTTCCTTTCTTTCTCCAGCTTTTCGACGTACAGGGAAAAACTTGTAGATAGCTTTTATATCAAAGTATTCATCACCATTTTCAATAATATCCAAAATTTCATTGTACAATTTTATTGTTCTAGGATCCTGCTTTTCAATTAGATTATTTACAATCCATTTCATTCCCAGATGTTTTCCGATAAGCATTTGTAAGTTTACAAATGGAAATACATCCTTTGCTTTTATATTTGTTATAATTTGTTTATTTAGTGTTTCAGGCTTATAAATTTTTTCAAAATTATATTTTGGCAGCTCAACTTTTGAAAAGTCAAATGTTCCATCAGCATCCTTAATATCGCTTACTGTTGGTTTAACCTTCAACTGTTCAAGTTTTTTCGCATCTTTAATTGTCACTAATTCTCTACGTTTTTGTAAATGTTCCTTAAATTCTTCAAATTTTTTCTCATCAATCATTTTATTCAAGTCAGCAAGAGCTGTCATTGCGTCTCTTGAGTAAATTACGATATTATTTTTGTAGGCAGGCTCAATTTTATTTACAGTAAATTTCTCTGTAAGTGCCGCACCTCCTACAAATATTGGGATATCAATGCCGGCTTCATGCAGAACTTCCATAGTATTTACCATTTCTGTGGCAGATTTTACAAGAAGTCCAGAAAGTCCTAAAAAGTCAGCTTTATGCTCAATAATTGCTTCACGGATTTTTTCGGCAGGCGTATTTATTCCCAAGTCAATTACTTCGTAACCATTATTTCCAATGATTATCCCAACCAGATTTTTTCCAATGTCATGAACGTCCCCTTTTACTGTTGCCATAATTACTTTTCCTTTTACAGACGATTCGTCTTTTTCCATAAACTGTTCCAGATAGGAAACTGAGGCTTTCATAACTTCCGCACTTTGCAAAACTTCGGCAACAATTAAGTCATTGTTGTTAAACAGTCTTCCAACTTCATCCATTCCAGCCATTAGAGGACCATTTATTATATCAATTGGAGAATATTTTTTTAGTAGTTCATCAAGATGCATTGTCAAATCTTTTTTACTTCCTTCTACGACAAGATTTGAAACCTTTTCTTCGGTAGTTAGATTGCTTGTGTCAACAACTTTTTGAACGGCTTTTTTCTCACGGTAGAAGTTTGCGAATTTTGATACATTTTCGTCATCTGTGTGAAATAAAATATTTTCTGATAATTTCTTTTCCTCATCTGAAATTTCACTCATTGGAATAACTTTTTCAGTATTTATGATCGCATAGTCAAGCCCAGCTTCGTAAGCCTTTTGCATATAGTAAGTGTTTAAAACTTCCCTTCCAGCAATCGGCAGTCCAAATGAAATGTTACTCACACCTAAAATTGTCTTTACATTTGGCATTTCAGCTTTAATTTGTCTAATTGCTTCAATTGTGGCGGTGGCAGAGCCAATGTACTTCTGATCTCCTGTAGCAACTGGGAAAACTAATGTGTCAAAAATTATGTCTCTTTCATCAATTTCGTATTTTTTCGTAAGAAGTTCGTAACTTCTTCTGGCAACTTTCAATTTTTTCTCAACTGAAACAGCCATTCCTTCCTCATCAATCAGTCCCACAACGACAGAAGCCCCAAAGTTCTTGATAACTTTTGCCATATCAGCAAATTTCTTTTCCCCATCTTCAAGGTTAATCGAATTTATAATTCCTTTTCCTTGCAAGTAAGTAAGCCCTTCCTTAACGACATTTATATCAGTCGAATCAATCATAAGCGGAACTTTTGCAAATTTTGCAACTTTATCTAAAAATGCTTTCATATCTGCAATCTCATCTCTATCAGGATTCGCAAGACAAATATCAATTACATCCGCTCGCCCCTTAATCTGCAATCTTGCAACTTCTGTCGCCTCGTCAAATTTCTCGCTGGCAATTAAGTTCTTAAAAATACGTGAACCGATTACGTTTGTACGTTCCCCCACGTAAATTGGTCGATCTTTTGGCATTTCTAGAGCAATTAGCCCCGATACATCATTGAAATTTTTATTTTTATCAATAACTCTTGGAGAATAGTTTACACTTTTTTCCTTAATTTTCTGAATATGTTCAGGCGTAGTTCCGCAGCACCCTCCAACAATATTTAAATAATTATTTTGGAAAAACGGCTCAATCTTTGCCGATAATGTGTTTGGAGTTTCTTCATATTCCCCATCTTCGTTAGGCAGTCCCGCATTCGGGTAAACCGAAATATACGTATTTGAAATATTGTTCAATGTCTTTAAAAATTGAGTCATAAATTCAGGCCCAGTTGCACAGTTCAGTCCCACGGAAAATGGATTCATGTGGTTTACAGCGTAATAAAAGGCATCCGCAGTCTGTCCTGCAAGTGTAGTTCCTGTACTTTCAATTGTAAACGACAGCATTAGCGGCACAGTATAATTTTCTTCCATCGCCTTTTTAAGCCCCAGATAAGCCGCCTTCAAGTTTCTCGTGTCCTGAATTGTTTCAAACAGAATTAGGTCAACTCCACCAGACAGAAGCCCTGAAACAGCTGTATAATACGTGTGAATAAGCTCTTCAAAAGTCACTCCTCCAGTAACGCTGATGGATTTGTTGGAAGGTCCCAAAGCCCCTGCAACATAAAGATTTCGAGTAACTTCTGGATGTTCGTTTTTGTATTCTGCAATCGCTTCATTTGTAAGTTCTGCCGCCGCCTTATTCATCTCAAAAACCTTATCTTCCAAATCATAATCTTTCAGCACAATATCCAAAGCCCCAAAACTGTTAGTTTCAATAATATCACTCCCAGCCTCTAGATATCTTTTATGAATATTTTTAATAACGTCAGGTCTTTGCAGTGCAAGATAGTCATTGCACCCTTCATATTTTTCCCCACCAAAATCATCGGCAGTCAGCTTTTCTTGCTGAATCATAGTCCCCATCGCTCCATCCAGCAGTAATATTCTATTTTTCAAATCATTTTGTAATAAATTGTAAGAATTTTTGTATTGGTTTGTAGGCATTTAATCAACTCCTATTTTTAGTAAATTTTATCCTATTATTTTATCATAAAAAACTTTATGTGTATATAAAAATATGAAATTAATTGAAAAATATGTTCAAAAGTACATATTATCAAGTTAAATTTTATAAAATAAAATTGTTATACAAACTGTCATTTTTTCGGAATCCTTTTAACATATAATAAATAACTGGATTTTAATATATAAAATATATAATTTATAAAATCCCTTTATCCATCCGCTTAGAAAACACTTTAATGAAAAATTAAATATAATCTTATTGAAAAAATTCTGAAAATAAGATACACTACATATACGATAAAAAATTCAGATGAAACACAACATATTGTGTTTTATGCGTAAAAAAAGGAGGAGAAAAAAATAATGAAAAAAATAATAAAATTTGAAAAAAATGACTGCAATCCATGTGCAATGGTGTCAGACTTATTAGATAAAAAAGGTGTGGAATACGAAAGAATAAATCCATTTGATAATCCAGAAATGGCTGTAAAATATAGAGTAAGAAGTGTTCCAACAGTAATTTTATTTGAAGAAAATGAAGAAATAAAAAGAACAATCGGATTTAAGCCAGAAGAAATCAATGAAATCATCTCAATGATGTAATAAAGAACAATTTAAAATACAATTTCAAAATAATAAATAATACTACTCAAAACGGTTTTTATTAAAATATCTAGTTTTGAGTATATTTTATGTCTAAAATTTGGAAAACAAAACAAAATTTCAGTCATTTATTCAGCAAAAAATAGAATAAATGACAAAAAGCAAGGTGAAATAAATGTATATATATTACGATTCAAAAACAGGAAATGTAGAAAGATTTATAAAAAAAATGCAAGCACAACGCCCAGACTGGCATTTTATTAAAATAGAACCGACAATGACAATCGAAAACGAAGGACATTTCCTAACTTTCACAACAAAAATCGGAGAAATTCCAGCAACAACAGACGAATTTCTACAAAACGAAAACAACAGCAAACTATTAAAATCAGTAAGTTCCAGCGGAAACAGAAACTGGGGACAATTTTTCGCACTAGCAGCTGATAAAATTCAGCAAAAATATGGAATTCCAGTATTGATGAAATTTGAGCTGTCGGGAACAAGTACGGAAGTAGAAAATTATATTGAGTATTTGGAAAATAATTAACTTTATTTTAAAGTAAGAAATCACAACAATTTTAGTTTAATTATAATACTAAACCTCATTTAAAAATAAGAATAAATTTTTATAGTAGGATTGTTTGACAATTAATTCATAATTGTTTAACTAATTACTATGTTTTTTCTTTTTTATTTTCGTAGGATTGCTCATTGCCGCAAATCCTACAACCTATGGCTAGTCTACGACATTTTTCTGCACTGACAAAAAACTCGCTATGCTCAGACAGTTTTGCCAGCACAAAAAAATGCTCCGACGGATTAGTTTATACTAGACTATGTTTGAAAAATAAAAATTATATCTTAAATTATTTGAAAATATTAGGTTTATATCTTTTATTAGAAAAGTTTGTAATAAATTCGTTATTTAAATGGGATTTTAGTATAAAAACTGTTTTGGTGAAAAATTAATAAGCAAAATTTCGTTAAAGGAAAAAGAACTGTTTGAGCTTTTGGAAAAAGTTTTAAAATTGAAAGAAAAATTATTAATTTTATGTAAGCATTGAGTTTAGTTAAATTATAAAATAAAAAAATAGGAGAAGATTATGGTAGATAAAAGAGCAAAAAAATGGATATACTTAAATAACGAGATAATGGTAAAAAAAGGGGAAGATTTTCAGCTTGAAAAGGATAAGGAAGCTGTTTATTCGTATTTTGTGGATTATGTGAACAAAAATACGGTGTTTTTTCATAACCTTGAGGAAAAGATGAGATATTTGATAAAAAATGATTATTATATTGATTTTTATGAGATGTATAGCCATGATGAGATAAAGGAAGTGTTTAAGCTGGTTTATGATAAAAAGTTCAGGTTTGCTTCGTTTATGAGTGCATCGAAATTTTATCAAAGTTATGCTTTGATGGATGATTCTGGGGAGAAATTTTTGGAAAGATATGAAGACAGGATTGCAACGGTTTCGCTGTACTTGGCACAGGGGAATGCTGAGAAGGCGAAAGAATATGCCTTGATGTTGATAAATCAAGAATATCAGCCAGCTACTCCTACTTTTTTGAATTCTGGGAAAAAACGTTCTGGGGAACTTGTTTCCTGCTTTCTTGATGAAATGGGGGATAATTTGAGCGGAATCGGGTATATTTTTGATTCATCTATGAAACTTTCTTCGATTGGTGGAGGAGTTTCGATAAACCTCTCTAAAATCAGGGCAAGAGGGGAAGCTATAAAAGGAGTGGAAGGCAGAGCTTCTGGAGTTTTGCCGATTATGAAGATTTTAGAGGATATTTTTTCGTATGCAAATCAGCTGGGGCAAAGAGCTGGAGCTGGAGCGGTTTATTTGAATGTTTTCCATTCTGATATTAATGAATTTTTGGATAGTAAAAAAATAAATGTAGATGAAAAAATCAGGATAAAATCATTGTCAATCGGAGTTATTGTTCCAGATAAATTTATGCAATTGGCAATGGAAGATGAAGTTTGCTACACGTTTAATCCACACACAGTATTCCTAGAATATGGACAATATCTGGATGAAATGGATATGAACGAAATGTATGAAAAACTGGTTGATAATCCAAATGTTAAAAAGAAAAAAATAAACGCAAGGGAACTACTTGTAAAAATTTCTCAAACTCAAAAAGAAAGTGGATACCCGTATTTATTCTTTAAAGACAATGCAAATAAGGAACACGCATTAAAAGAAATTGGAACAGTTAAGTTCTCAAATCTATGTACTGAAATTATGCAATTATCAGAAGTTTCAGACATTAACGCATATTATGAGGAAGACACGATAAGACGTGGAATTTCATGTAATTTAGGTTCATTAAATATTGCTACAGTAATGGAAAACAAAAGAATAAAAGAAGCCACAAAAGCAGCAATTGATTCACTTACAATGGTATCAGACTTGACAAACATTGATATTGTTCCGTCAATAAAAAAAGCGAACGAAGAACTGCACTCAGTAGGGCTGGGAGCAATGAACCTGCACGGATACTTGGCTAAAAACTTTATTATGTACGAAAGCAAGGAAGCACTTGACTTCTGTAACGTATTCTTTATGATGGTAAACTTCTATTCATTAGAACGTTCAATGGAAATTGCAAAAGAAAAAGGCGAAACTTTCAAGGACTTTGAAAAATCTGAATACGCCAACGGAAACTATTTTGACAAATACATTACAAAAGAATACATGCCACAAACAGAAAAAATAAAACAGCTATTTGAAGGAATCCACATCCCAACAAAAGAAGACTGGGCAAACCTAAAAGAGCAAGTAATGAAACACGGAGTCTACAACGCCTACCGAATGGCAATCGCCCCAAACCAGTCAACATCCTACATAATGAACTCGACAGCCTCAGTAATGCCAGTAGTTGACACAATCGAAGTAAGAGAATATGGAGACAGCACAACTTTCTACCCAATGCCGTACCTAACAAACGACAACTACTTCTTCTATAAGTCAGCATACGATATGGATCAAAAAAATATCTTGAAACTAATTTCTGTAATTCAAAGACACGTAGATCAAGGAATTTCGACTATTTTGTATACAAAGAGTACAGACAGCACTAGAGATTTGGCTAGACTTTATATTTATGCACATAGGCTGGGGTTGAAGTCGCTTTATTATACTCGAACTAGGAAGGCGACTATTGAGGAGTGTATATCATGTTCGGTGTAGTTGGGAGAATGATAATAGAGGAGGTTTATTTAAAGTGGTAAGAAAAATAAAATCGATGAAAAGAAAAAAATTTAAAGGAAAAACATATTTATTTTTGGATACTAATTTTTTACGTAACTATAAATCAAATGAAGAAAATTTTAAAAAAAGCTTATCTAGATTGAGTAGTAATTATGAAATTTATGTATCTAGCTTAACAGCAATTGAATTAAAAAACAATAAAACTAGAGATGGGATAGAAACATTAAAACTTTTAAAACATGTAAAAGTATTGCCAACTGAAATGGAAATGATAAGTCGTCAAGATAGTATAAACTATTTTTCAGTTAATGAGCTCTTAAAAACAGATAATTCTGAAAAATATATAAAATTAAAAAAATATATAGAATTAAAAAATATTTTATATATTTTTTCAGTGATTCAATCAATAATAGAGAAAAAAATAATAAAAAAATTGATCTTATAGAAAAAGAATTTAAAAATTTTGAAACAAAATACTATAATTTAAAAAACAGAAAAGACGAAATAGAATTAATAAAAGAATTTTATGAGAAATTAAAAATATATGGAATTGAAGATATTGAAAATGTAAAAAAAGAAATATTTTTTCAAAAGATGGAACAATTTTTTGTCGCAAAAGAACATGAATTTCTTTCAAAAAAAGAAAAAATATTATATTCTGTGGGATATTTAAGAATTATAGCAAAAATTTTAGAAAATCAAAATATAGGAGATAGAAAAAATGATTTTTTTGATTTAGGATTTTTATCTACTAATTATTTAGACGCTCATATTTTAACACAAGACAAACGTATGATAGAAGAATTTTTGAAATTAGGATATACAAAGGTAAAGAAACATGATAACTACACTATCCTAAAATTTAATGATATACAAGAATTAACCTATGAAGAGATTTATAACTTAGTCGTATCAATTTAAAAGTTTAATAAAAACCTCAATATTTATTTTTGTTTAATAACGATAGATGATACAAAGGAGACAAAAAGTGTCGCTTGAAGATTTAAGAGTCAAACGAAAAAAATTAAAGGAAAATATAGAAAAAGTAAATAGAGATATGAATATAATTATAAAAGAAAATCATAGAGTTGCGAAAGTAGCACACAATGCTGAATATCTAATAAATGATTTGGAAAATGAATTTAGTAAACAAACAGGATTAAATGGAGTAGATGTTTCATTTCTTTTTCTTGCAACTGCTCTACAACTTTCTAGAATAATAATAATAAATATGTTAACAAAAATAGAAAAAGCTGGAGTTGAAAATAAAAAAGAGCATAAACTTCATGAAATGCAAAATAAAATACTTAATAAAGATTTGATTCAAAATAATAATACAGAAAAGCCGTATTATTCTTCTTTAAAACATATAATTACAACATTGGGAGTTCCATATGATGCAACAAGATATTTAAATGATAAAACAATAGAATTGTATCTTAATAAAGGACATACATGGAATTTTGATCCAAATGATTTAAAAACAGAAAATTTAAAAATTTTTAAAGGTGCTAATCATAGATTTGCAACATTAGGGCATGATCCTATATTGGGATTAATTTTTGGTACGGCTAACATAATGACAAATACAATAACAAGTGTGAAAAAAGAAGGGGTGTTACCAATTATAAAAACAAATCATGTTGTTTATACTAGTTTATACAAAAATCCAAGTATAGGTAAAAATGCTTCTACTTTAGAGATGTTTAATCAGTCTGTTAAAAGAACAATTGACGATCCTAAAGTTTTTGTTGCTTCATTAATAAAACAAATTATTCATATAGGCACAGATTTATATACTCCTTGTGGTATTCAAATTCCAGGAGCAAATTTAGTTTTATCTAATAAAGAAACAGAAAAATTTACTAGATATATTAGCACAGGTGATTTTATTAAAATAGAATTTTCAGCGAAAATATCCGAATTAATAAATAATATTATAACAGTTTTTCATAATTTATTATATGATGAACAAAAATATTCATCAAGAGAACTGTATAATGTAAAAACAAAGAAAATAATTTTATATTCTAATTTAATTGCTTCTTCAAGTAATGTAATATGGGTAGGGGCTAATATGTACTCTGGAAATGAAAAAGCCATAAAAGATTTAGATATAGGAGGATTATTAGTAACATTATATCATTTGATTTATGATACAAGATATATTCAAAAAATAAAAGAAGAATTTGTTCTAAATGGGTTTAAGGATATGATAAAAGGAGATAAATTAAATTTGGAGGAAATAGAATAATGGGAATAGGTAGATTTTTACGAAGAACTAACTCGATTGTTAGGATAATTGACACTACAAAAAATATAATTGAAGAAGGAAGTATAAAAAATGGATTGAAAAGAACTGTAAGAGAAGATCTTGAAGATACTCCAATTGTATCAAATATTTATAATATGGGTAAATACGAAGGTAAAAAACAGGGTTACGTAGATGCTTCAAAAGAATATGAAGAAAAATTATTATCACAGGCAGAACATTTTATAAACCAAAAAGAATTATTGATAAATGAAGTATCTAATTATGAAAAATTATTAGATGAATATGAGGTAGAAATAGAAAGACTTGAAGGAAAATTAAATAAAACTGAAAGTGAAAATCAATATTTAAGTAAATTATTGAATAATGAAAGAAAATTAAAACAAATGATTAGATAGTTGAAAAGAAGGAAGAAATAAAAAAATGTTTAAAATATCTAAAATTGAAATTTTCAAAAACTTTTTAGAAAAAGAAAGCCCCTTAAACAAGGGGATTTTGACAAAATTGGAAAACAATCTTAAAACAAATTTTATTTATAATTCAAATGCGATTGAAGGTAGCACTCTTACTTTGAAAGAAACGGATATTATTCTTCAATATGGGGTTACTGTGAAAGGGAAAAGTTTGAAAGAACATGAGGAAGTGAAGGGGCAGGAATATGCTCTTAATTTTCTCAAGGAAGTTATAAAAACAAATGAATCTTTATCGCTGAGGTTGATAAGAGAGTTTCATGCTCTTGTATTGAATGATGATATTGAGAATAGAGGAAAGTTTAAGAAAAGTAATAATGAAATTTTGGGTGCTGGATTTGAAACGACGCCTTACTATCTTGTTGAAGAGAAGCTGACAGAATTAATTGAAAAATTTAATAGTAGTGAAAATAATGATTTGATAATGAGGGTTGCTCATTTTCATGCTGATTTTGAAAAGATTCATCCATTTATTGATGGTAATGGACGGACTGGGAGATTACTCCTGAATTTGGAGCTTATGAAAAATGGTTATCCGATTATAGTTATACGAAATGAAGACAGAGATGAATACTATACTGCTTTGGAAACAGCACAAGTTGAATCAAATTACGAGTTGCTTGCTGATTTTATAGAAAAGAGTGTTGAAAATACTTTTTGGATGTATTATAAATATTTTGATGAAGATACAAAAATGAAGTTTGAAGAATATTTAAAAAAGAATGGAATTAATCCGAAAGAAGTTTATCAAAAGAGATTTCAGGATTATCCAGAAACAGAGAGGGACTTTCCAAGAGATTGGGATAAATAGACATTATGATAAACTAATTGATTGACAAAAGATATACTTTGTATGTATAATAAATATAAAAGGAAGTGATATTTTATGGCAACAGTTAATACAAGTATAAAAATAGATGAAGAAACTAAAAAAGAAGCACAGAAATTATTTAAAGATTTAGGATTAAGCCTTAGTGCAGCAATTAATATATTTTTAAAACAAGCTATAAGAGAAAAAGGCATACCATTTTATATAAATTCTTTACCTGAAAATTCAGAATTGGCTCAAGCATTTGAAGAAGCTAAAAAATTAAGAAAAATCCTTCAAATTATAAATCGTACAGTAGTCCAGAAGAAATGTTTAAAGATGTCTTGGGAGAAGATTAAAAACAAGGATCATAAATTAGTCAATAATTATGACGGGGCAAGAGAATGTCATATAACTCCAGATTGGTTATTAATCTACGAGATAGTTGAAGATAAATTAATGTTGATTTTATTAGCATCAGGTAGTCATAGTGAACTATTCTAAATTTTATATAAAATGTGGGAGTTGATTGAGATAATATAAATTGATAAAACAATTTTATCAAGAAAGGAAAACAAAAAAATGGAGAAAAAAATATATGAAGCAGTAAACTGGAATACACCGGAAAATAATTATGTGGAGATGTTTTGGGAGCAGAATTTGAAGCAGTTTTGGATTGATACGGAGTATATTCCGTCGAAGGATATAGATAGTTGGAATTCGCTTGAGCCTGCGATGAAATTGGCGTATTTGCACGTGTTGGGAGGGCTTACGCTTTTGGATACGTTGCAGAGCCATACGGGGATGCCCAAGATTATTGATCATATTGAGTCGTTGCAAAATCGTTCGGTTCTTTCATATATGTGTATGATGGAAACGATTCATGCGAAGTCTTATTCAACAATATTTACAACGGTTGCGTCTACAAGGGAGATTAACGAAACATTCAGATGGGTTCAGGAAAATCCGCACTTGCAGTATAAAGCTAATAAAATTGACGGATATTATCAGAAAATGAACAATCCTGAGGCTTCAAAAAGAGAAATAGCGATGGCTCTGGCGGCTTCGGTTTATTTGGAAACATATTTGTTTTACAGCGGATTCTTTTTACCGCTTTGGCTTGCAGGACAGGGAGAAATGGTTGCAAGTTGCGATATAATCAAGAAAATCATTGCGGATGAGTCGATTCACGGAGTTTTTGTTGGATTATTGTTCCAGGAATTATATAATTCTTTCAGTGAAGAGGAAAAAGTTGATATGAGGGCTGAACTGAAAAAATTGATGTACGACTTGTACGAAAATGAAGCAAGATATACTGATGAAATTTATGGGGATATTGGGCTTACAGGCGATGTGAAGGAATACATCCGTTACAATGCGAACAAAGCCTTGATGAATCTAGGATTTGAAGAAGAATTTGAAGTGAAGAATGTAAATCCAATTGTGTTAAATGGTTTAAATGTGGAAACAACACAGCACGATTTCTTCTCGAAAAAATCTACGAATTATGAGAAAGCACTGGAAGTGGTACATTTGCATGATGATGACTTTAAGTTTGATGAAGAAGTGAATGCGGATGAATTGATTTAAGTTTGGAAACGTACGAAAATGAGAGCTTTAATTACTGGTTCTCATTTTTTTTGAAAAAACTTCTGTAACACTTATAAATAAAGGATTTTCACAAAAGTACGAGTAAAAGTAGTATATCCAGTAAAATAAGGATTGAAACATTTTCCATAATATAGTAGATACCATATGAAACTGTAATATGTTGTTTAAATTTATGTGCTAAAAATAATGAAGTGATTAAAATAAATGATTATTCAAGACAAGTTATTGCTGATAAAGTTGAAGAAAGTTTTGAAAAATTACCAAATTTTGATAACGATAAAAATTTAAGAGTATTTGTGAGCGAAATTGAAGATAATTTAGATAATCGTTGTAAAAGGCAGCGGTTATTTTTATTTGTGTAAAAAATGTTTTAAAATTAATTTATTTTGATGTAAAGAAGTGATGTTATTGAATTGTACCACAAATTATGGTAATATATTAATTAAATAAATGTGTTGATTAGAATTGAGGAGGAAAAATAAATGTATAGAGTATTAGTTGGTGAGTATATTGATGATGATGCGATTGCGGGGCTGCAGAAAGCCAGAGATGTAAAAGTTGATGTGAAGGTTGGGATTTCACGTGAGGAAATTTTGGATATAATTGATGAATACGACGCTTTGATTGTAAGAAGTGTTATAAAGGTGGATAAGGAGCTGCTGGATAAGGCTAAAAAGCTGAAAATAGTGGGGCGTGCTGGAAATGGTACAGACAATATCAATATTCCTGAGGCGACTGCACATGGAGTGATTGTGGCAAATACTCCTGACAGCAATACGGTTTCAGCTTGTGAAATTGCAATTGGGCTGATGATTGCGTCTGCGAGAAATATTGTTGCGGCGAATAATTTTATAAAAAGTGGAAAATGGGAAAGAGAAATTTTTGTAGGAAATGAATTGTTTGAAAAAACATTAGGAATTATCGGACTTGGAAGAATTGGTGGACTGGTTGCTACAAGAATGAGAGCATTTGGAATGAAACTCGTTGCTTATGATCCATATATTTCAGATGAGCGCTTTAAAAGATATAATTGTGAAAAGGCTAAAACATTGGATGAATTGATGGAAAAATCAGATGTGATAACGATTCATACGCCTAAGACTAAAGAAACCGTGGATATGATAAATGCTGAAAATCTTCATAAGTTAAAAGATGGTGTAAGGCTTGTAAATGCTGCACGTGGAGGGCTATTTAACGAAGAGGCTGTAGCTGAAGGGCTAAAAAGCGGGAAAATTGCAAGTTTCGGATACGATGTTCATACTGTTGAGCCATGTTCTGAATGTATTCTGTATGAATTTGAAAATGCAATTACAACGCCACATATTGGAGCGACAACTTACGAAGCACAGAGAAATGTGGGGACTCAGGTTGTAAAGCAGGTATTAAATGGACTTCGTGGGGAAATAGTTGAAACGGCTGTGAATTTGCCTGCGATTGGAAGAGAAGAGTTTTTAATTGTAAAACCATTTATAAATCTGGCTGAAAAATTAGGAAAAATTTATTTCCAAATTGAAAAAACTCCAATTACAAATGTTGTGCTTAATTATTATGGAGAAATTGCCGAGCAGGAAACAGCACTTGTGGATTCGACAGCGATAAAAGGGATTCTGGAGCCAGTTTTAAAAGAGGAAGTTAATTACATTAATTCAAAGCCGCTTGCTGAAAAAAGAGGAATTAATATCTCAATAAATAAAAAAGAACACAAATACAAAAATTATTCTTCAGCAATAGAATTTATAATAACAAATGAAGAAGGCAAGAAAATATATGTTGTTGGAACAATTGGAATGAACAACGAGGAAAGAATTATCAGCATAAAGAATCATGATGTGGATATGGCAATTTCTGACAATATGATTTATTTAGGAAATGAAGATGTGCCGGGAGTTATCGGAGCTGTGGGGGCAACTCTTGGAAAAGAGAATATAAATATTGCCACAATGAACGTAGGTAGACGTGAAAACAGCGCAATTATGCTGCTTACAGTTGACAGTGAAGTTGGCAGAAGATCATTGAAGAAACTTAGAGGACTGAGTCAGATAAAATGGGCTTATTATTTGGATTTGACAATATAGGAATGAAAGGATGAAAAAATGGGTTTGAAATTTAGAGTAAAAGTGCCGGGAACATCGGCTAATATTGGTGTAGGTTATGATTGTCTGGGAGTTGCGCTGGATTACTTTCTGGAACTGGAAGTGGAGGAAAGCGATAAAATTGAATTTTTGGAAAATGGAGAGCCGTTTTCGATTCCGATTGAGGAAAATTTGATTTTTGAAGCGATAAAATATACGGAAAAACATTTGGTAAAAAATATTCCGAGTTATAAAGTAAACATTGTGAAAAATGATATTCCAATTGCACGTGGGCTGGGGAGCAGCTCATCTGCTATCGTTGCTGGAATTTTGATTGCGAATAAATTTGCTGGAGATGTGCTGGATATTAACGAAGTGGCAAAATTGGCTGTGGAAATGGAAGGGCATCCTGACAATGTAGTGCCTGCAATCTTCGGAGGAATGGTGCTTACTGCACATGATAAGGAAAACCTTGTATACAGTTCATTAATAAACTCTGATGATTTATGTTTCTACGTAATGATTCCAGATTTTAAATTGTCGACAGAAAAAGCAAGAAGCGTCCTGCCAAAAACGTATCTGGTTTCTGATGCAATAAACAACATCTCAAAGCTAGGATTACTTGTAAATGCTTTTAACAAAGGAGAATACGACAATTTACGCTTCCTTTTAGGCGATAAGATTCACCAGCCTTACAGATTCGCATTAATAAATGATTCAGAAAAAATCTTTGAAGCGTCTAAAAAACACGGCGCTTTGGGAGAATACATAAGCGGTGCAGGTCCGACTTTAATTTCTTTGAATTACGATAATGAGGAGTTTTTGGAAAATATGAAAAAAGAACTTGCAGAATTATCGGATAACTGGATTATCGAGAAGAAGAAGATTAATTTGAGGGGCGCAGAAGTTTGTTAATTTATGTTTAAACTTCTTAACGTTAATAAAGTATGCAATTAACAAGGCAAGACTTTGGATTATTAGGGAGCATAGAGATGAAAAAACAATTAAAAAAAATATTACCTTGCATAATGGCAGGAATTACTGGAATAAGTTATGGAAATACAAATTCTAAAGACGATACAGATAATTTGATAAAAATATCAGAAAATGAAAATAAGATTGCGGAAAATTTGGAAGCAAAAAACAGTTCAGAAAAATTAATTTCAGATAATTCTATTTCAGAAAAACGTAATTTTAAGCAGAATAGCAATTTTAACACTAAAAAAGAAAATTATGATGATCCTGATAGAATACAGATTAATTTGGAATATATGGGAGGATTTTCAAAAAAACATAAAGATTCTGATAATGAAATTATAAAAAGCCAGCAAGTTGTTATGCCTGCATTTCGATGGACTGGAAAGAGTGGTGACAACGTTTCTTTTTGGAAAGGAATCACAGATGTTGGAGGCGGATTAATCCCTTATGTAGCTTTTGGTTCATATAAAGCTGCACCGTCTGGAGATCCTCATCAGCAATATTTGGTTAAAAGAGATGAAGATATGGAACAGATAGCGAGAAATAAAGCGGCAGGAATAAAAAATATAGGATATACATATACACATGGTTCTACTAGAAATCTTGATTTAGTTTATGCTGATATTGATAATTTTGTCAATTTTTATGGAAGAGAAAATATAGCGGGATATTTTATCGATGAAATTGAAGGAGGAGCGACTCAGGCACAAATTGATTATATGGCTAAAATTTATAATTATATAAAGTCTAAATATCCAGAAATGACCGTTATTGCAAATAATGGATGGGGAATCAGAGATGGAATCGCACCTTATGCTGATATTTGGATGACTCAGGAAGTTAGCGCAACGGAATATTTGAATAATTATCGTACCAGAACATCCGAATTTGAAAAGGATCCTGCAAATTCCAATCATATTTTACATGTAATTTATAATGCGACGCCAGAACAATATGAAGAAATTATAAAATTATCTCGTGAACGTAATGCAGGAAATTTGTTTATTACTTCAGATACGAATGCTTATCCCAACGGGTATGATGACTTGCCTACATATTTTGAAGATCTGATGATGACAATTAATAACTTTACTCCAAAAACAGGAAGTTTGTTTTCACCTGAGAATCGGGCGGCGGAAAAAGTTACTGTTGAAATGCCTCGTTCAAAAGTTGATTTAGATTTAACAAAAGCTGCAAGAAGCGCAATTTATAAAAATCTTGAAAATTCAAAAGACGGGCAGTATAAGATTGACATTGCCTATATGGGAAATTATGGCGGAAAATATAAAGATAAGGAAAGCAATGTACGATATGATTCAGATACTGACGGCGTTTTAGCGGATGTGTCTAAAGATTTTGGAAAATTCTCTTTAGGAACTGTTTTCGGCTCTCAAAAATCAAAAGTTAATTACAGGGGGAAATTTAGTAATGTAAAAGAAAAAATAACATCATCTCAGTTTGGATTAAATGGTAAATATGACTTTAATGATAATATAGATTTAACAGGGAATCTGATATATTCTTCAAATAAGCATGCATTTGATACAAATACCGGGTTAGGAGCTATTGCCAATGCCGAATATAAATCAAAAATCTTAGACTTTAGCGTAAAAGTTGGATATAAATTTTTATTTGACAATGGGTATGTAAAACCTTATGCCGGGCTAGGAATAACAAAAGTAAAGGAAGGAAGCATTGATAAATTACATATTTCAAATACATCCAAAACTATCTCAGAAGGAATTGTCGGAGTGTATGGAGAAAAATCATTTGGCAAACTTGATTTATTTGGTAATTTAAAATACGAACAGAGATTTAATAAAAAATCCTATCATTCTGAAAGAGAATACTCTAGAAGGTATACTATTGCACCATTAAATTATGCAAGTGGCACTATTAATGTGGAAGCTGGTTTGAAATATAATATTTCAGATAATTTTAAAATTAAGACTTCATATGAATTAAGAGATAGCAAAAATAGCCTTGTGAAGTTAGGTTTTGGAGCAGAATTTTAAAATTTGGCAAAAAATTAATATATAGATGGAAACAGGTAAAAATTATTGAAAATGTTTGATTTTATTGACTTAAAATAAAAAAAATTGCATATATTAGAAGAAATACAAAGGCGTATTGTCAAGTCAAGTGCAACAAAAAGTAAAAATAATATAATAAAGTAAATTTTTAGATAGAGGGTTGAAAAAAAAGAGAAAATGTGTTATTATAGTTACAGAAAATAATTTCAGGTAGAGAGTGGGTCAGCCCACTCTTTAGTTTTAGATATGAGGTGTAATTTTATGGAACAGATTTTAAATGAGTTTGAGAAGAAAATCGAATCGCATTTAAAAGAGATGAATCTGGAATTGGCAGATTTGGAATATGTAAGGGATGGGGGATATAATTATTTGAGGGTTTATGTGGAGAAATTGGATGGAACTACGACGCTTGATGACTGTATTGATTTTAGCCGTGAGATTGACGGGATTGCAGATGACTTGATAGAAGAGAAGTTTTTTCTGGAGGTTTCGACACCTGGGGTTGAGCGTAGATTGAGAAAGCCTAAGGATTTTATGAGATTTTTGGGAGAGAGAATTAATGTTCAGGCTAAGAGCAATATTGAAGGGGTAAAAAAATTTTTAGGAAAATTGGAAAAATTTGAGAATGATACAATTTTTCTTTTGGATGATAAATTGGAAAAAATAGTGGAAATACCACTTTCTAAATTAAAGAAAGCAAATTTAATATATGAATTACCAAATGGCATATTAAATAGTGAGGAGGAATGATGAAAGGGCGAGATCAAAAAATATTTTTGGAAGCACTTGATGAACTTGAAAAGGAAAAGGGAATTTTAAAGGAAGAATTGCTGGAAACTATAGAAATTGCGCTGCTTGCGGCGTATAAAAAAAATTATGGTGAAAAGGATAACGTGAAGGTAACGATTAATAGAAACAGCGGAGATGTAAAAGTTTATTCACAAAGGCTGGTTGTGGAAAATGTGGAAAATCCAGATGAGGAAATTAGCCTGGAAGATGCAATTTCTGTAAAAAAACGTGCTAAGCTGGGAGATATTCTGGATTTGGAAATTAATGCTGAAAGTTTTAAGAGAAATGCGATTCAGAATGCAAAGCAGATCGTTGTGCAAAAGGTTAGGGAATGTGAAAAAAGAAATATCTTTAACAAATTTAAGGAAATTGAAAATTCAATTGTTTCTGCAAATGTTAGAAAAACTGATGAAAAAGGGAATCTGTATGTGGATATAAACGGACTTGAAGCAATTGTGCCAGCAAAGGAATTATCGCCAGTTGACATATTTAGACAGGGAGATAGAATTAAAATTTATATCGACGCTGTGGAAGAGTCTACGAAATTTACAAAAACTTTTGTTTCAAGAAAATCTGAGGAATTGCTTCGAGGACTGCTTGAATTAGAAGTTCCTGAAATTTATGAGGAAATTATTGAAATCAAAAATATTGCAAGGGAAGCAGGAAGCCGTTCTAAAGTCGCTGTTTACTCAAATGATGAAAATCTAGATGTAAAAGGTGCATGTATTGGACGTAATGGAATGAGAATTCAAAATATCATTGATGAACTTTGCGGAGAAAAAATAGACATTGTTCTTTGGAATGAGGATATAACGGAATTTGTAAAAAATGCCTTGAATCCTGCTGAAGTTCTGTCAGTGGAAATTGTTGAGGAAGGCGAGGAAAATATGAAAGTTGCAAGAGTGCTTGTAGCAGAAAATCAGTTATCGCTTGCAATCGGTAAGAAAGGGCAAAATTCAAGACTTGCGGCAAGACTGTGCGGCGTGAAAATTGACATTCATACAGAACCTGCTGAAATTGATGAATTTGAAGAAGAAACAGCCTTTAATGATTCATTTGAAGATGAAGCTGAAAATATTGAAGGAACACATAATTCAAATGATGATTATGAAGTTGAGGAAAGCGCATTTGCTGAACTTCACGGAGAAGAATAAAACTTAAATTTACAAAAAAATTATAAAAGATAAGCATTGAAAAAGTATCAAACAAGGAGATGATTAGAGAGTTTGGATACATTAAGAAAAGAAAAAAAAGAAATTAATAAACCTGAGAGAATGTGCATTTGCTGTAGGAAAAAAGGTGAAAAGGAAAGTTTTTTTAGAATTGCCGAGCAGGACGGGAAATATGTTTATGATAAGGAAATGAAAGTGCAGGCAAGAGGATTTTATGTCTGTAAAACGAACGAATGTATTGAAAGACTGTCAAAACATAAGAAGTATAATATTGAAATGGAGCAGCTCGTGCAGATGCTGGAAGAAGTAAAAAAACAAAAGAAAAATATAATTGATATTTTAAAGCCAATGAAAAATTCTGAATATTTTGTCTTTGGAGTAGAGGAAACAATTAACGGGATAAAGCGTGAAAAAGTAAAGCTTGTTATTGTTCCAAAAGACATAAAGGCAAAATACATTGAGGAATTTAAGAAATTAAGTGAGAAGTTTAATTTTAAAATCGTATTTATTGAAAAAAAAATCGAATTAATAAAGCTTTTTTCAAGAGATGTGAATGTTGTTGGTATTTTTGATAAAAAAGTAATAAAAGGAATATTAAGCAAAGTGGAGGTGATGAATGGATGAAAGTGCATGAATTAGCAAAGGAAAATGGTTTTACTGCAACTAAATTTATGGAAGAAATCAGAAAATTTGGGATAGATAAAAAACATCATATGAATGTACTAAGTGATGAAGAAGTAAGCCTGATAAGGAAAAAACTTCAAAAAGACGTCCAAAATCAGAATACAAGTAAAACTGAAAATCTGAATACAAAAGAAAATGTTGCAAAAGCGGCAAATAGCCATTCAGACAGTCAAAAAAACAGTAATGCTGAACATAGTAAAATTAATGAGGATAAAAATATTAGTAAAAATTATGAGAAGCCAAAACAACCGCTGCAAAAAGATATTAAACTAAATACAGAAAAGAAATCAGATAACATTAGCAAAGGTAATCTGAATAAGAAAAATTTAGATAATAATAAAAATCAAAAATTTGAAAAATCAAATAGATTTGATAAAAAAGAAAATAATAGGAAAATGGAGATGAAAATTAATTTGAGTAGCCAAAATAATAAAGCGAATGAATTAAATAAGGAAAAGCAAAGTTTTCAAAATAGAGATAGCCGAGACAGTAAAGATAATAGAGAAAATGGCGGAAGAAATTTCCAGACAAGAGATAATCGGAACAGGGAAGACAGAAACAGGGACGGATTCAGAAAAGAAGGAAGAGACGGCTTCAGAAGGGATAACCGGAACTTTAACAGGGATGGAAATAACCAGGCAAGAGATAACCGTGAGAACAGAAGCTTCCAAAATAGAGATAGAGATAACCAGGGAGGCGGAAGAAATTTCCAGACAAGAGATAACCGGAACAGGGAAGACAGAAACAAGGACGGATTCAGGAAAGAGGGAAGAGACAGCTTCAGAAGGGATAACCGGAACTTTAACAGGGATGGAAATAGTCAGACAAGAGATAACCGTGAGAACAGAAGCTTCCAAAATAGAGATAGAGATAACCAGGGAGGCGGAAGAAACTTTAGGGATAGACAGGACAATAGAAGTTTTTCCGAAAGAGGCGGATTTAATAAGGACAGAGATGACTTTAGAAAAGACAGCCGAAATTTTTCTAATGCCAAAAAGGAAACATCATCTGAAATCCCAGCAGCGGCAGTGGCTGAAAAGGGAAAAGCAGGTGGAAAAGGAAAAGGCAAATTTGACAAGAAAAAATATGAGAAAAATAGAAGGGACAGGGAACATCAGGAAAAGGAACTTCGTTCTGACTTTAGAAAAGATGACAAAAAGAAAAAGAAAAATAAGAAACAGGAAAAAGCTGTCAAGGATGAAATTATCAGAATTGAAGGAGAGAGCATAGGAATGATAACGATTGGAGAAGAAATTGTTATTAAAGATTTAGCTGAAAAATTGGGAATCAATGTTTCTGATATAATCAAAAAATTCTTTATGGAAGGAAAACTGCTTACTGCGAACGCCATTTTATCATTTGAGGAAGCTGAAGAAGTGGCACTTGACTATGAAGTAATCGTAGAAAAGGAAGTAGTAGAGGAAGTCAGTTACGGTGAAAAATATCATCTTGAACAGGAAGACAAGCCTGAGGAGCTTGTAACGAGAGCGCCAGTTATTACGATAATGGGACACGTCGATCACGGTAAAACTTCTTTGCTGGATGCGCTTAGACATACAAACGTAATGAGTGACGAAGCTGGAGGAATTACACAAAAGATCGGGGCTTACCAAGTAAACTGGAAAGGACAGAGAATTACATTTATTGATACTCCGGGGCATGAGGCGTTTACTGAAATGCGGGCAAGAGGTGCGAATATTACAGATATTTCTATTCTAATTGTAGCCGCTGATGACGGGGTAAAGCCTCAAACTGTGGAAGCCATTTCTCACGCTAAGGAAGCTGGAGTTCCTATAATTGTTGCAATTAATAAAATTGACAAGCCAGGTGCGGATCCTATGAAAGTTAGAACTGAATTGACTGAATATGGGCTAATGTCACCTGAATGGGGAGGAACTACTGAATTTGTTGAAATTTCTGCAAAACAGAAAATTAATTTGGAAGAGCTTCTTGAAACAATATTAATTACAGCGGAACTTCAAGAATTGAAGGCTAATCCAAACAAACGTCCAAAAGCGGTTGTTGTGGAATCAAGACTGGATCCGAAAATGGGAGCAGTTGCCGATGTGCTTGTGCAGGAAGGAACGCTTAAAATAGGAGATGTGTTTGTAGCAGGGGAATCTCATGGGAGAGTCCGTTCAATGCTTGATGACAGAGGTAAGAAAATAAGCAAGGCTATCATTTCACAGCCAGTTGAAATTATAGGATTTAATGTCGTGCCGAATGCAGGGGATATTTTGTACGGCGTAGAAAGCGATAAACAGGCTAAGAAAATTGTTGAGGACTTTATCAGGGAAAGAAAAGTAAATGAGCAAAACAAGAAAAAACATATTTCACTGGAAAGTTTATCTCAAGAGCTGGAAGAGCAGGAATTAAAAGAATTGAAATGTATCATAAGGGCCGATTCAAGAGGTTCTGTTGAGGCGCTTAAGGAATCGCTTGAAAAACTTAATACTGAAAAAGTTGTGATTAATGTAATTCAGGGAAGTGCAGGAGCTGTAACGGAAGGGGACGTAAAACTTGCAGAAGCATCGAATGCAATTATAATCGCATTTAACGTACGTCCAACGACACCAGCCAGAATCATTGCTGAAAAAACGGGAGTGGAAATTAGAAACTATAACGTGATCTACCACGCAACTGAGGAAATTGAAAAAGCGATGAAAGGAATGCTTGATCCAGAATTTAAGGAAGTTTACTATGGAAGAATTGAAGTTAAGCAAGTATTCAAAGTATCAAATGTTGGAAATATTGCTGGAGCTGTCGTTGTTGATGGAAAAGTTACAAAAGATTCAAAAATCCGTGTAATTCGTGATGGAATTATTATTTTTGACGGTGAATTAGGTTCATTGAAACGGTTTAAAGATGATGTTAAGGAAGTTGTAACGGGACAGGAATGTGGAATTGGCATCCAAGACTTTAATGATATTAAAGCCGGGGATATCATCGAATCGTACATTATGGAAGAAATCCCAAGATAACGGATAGATAGGTGATAATTGTATGAATGACAGAAGAAAAAGAGGACTGGAAAAAGAAATATCAAGAATTGTCGGAATGACGCTTTTGACAGAGATAAAAAATGAGAAAATAAAAAATCTTGTGTCAATTCACAAGGTTGAGCTGACAAAAGATGGGCGATACCTTGATTTAACCTTTTCAATACTGGATTTAAAAGACAATATAAACAAGGAAAGAATCGCTGAGGATTTGAATAAATTAAAAGGTTTTTTTAGAAAAAAAATTGGTTCGCAGCTGTCGATAAGATTTGTTCCAGAAGTAAGGATTCATATGGATGACAGCGTTGAATACGGTGTAAAAATTGCTTCGATATTAAATGAAATAAAAAAGAAAATAACGATATCGAATAACAGAAATACTGGGCTGTTTTGAAAATTATAAAAATAAATTGAATTTTGAGGCAGTCCTGCAACTATACAAAAAAGGAAGCGATTAATCTTGTAATGAAATGGGAATTAAAAAGCTATAATGAAGATTATTTGACATCAAAAAGTTCTGAATTTGGTGAAAGCAAGTTAATTTCAAGGCTGCTTTTAAATCGGGGAATTGATACAGAGGAAAAAGTTTCTAAATTTTTAAATTCAGATAAGAAGGACATACATGATCCATTTTTGTTTGAAAATATGGAAAAAGTTGTGGAAAGAATAAAAAAAGCTGGAAGAAATAAGGAAAAAATTGTAATTTATGGAGATTATGACGTTGACGGCATCTCTGGTGTAGCGTATCTGGTGATAATGCTGCGAAAATTGGGGCTTAATGTGGATTATTATATTCCAAATCGTGCTCATGAAGGAATAGGAATAAATAAAAATCTCTTGAATTTTTTGAAAAAACGGGACGCAAAATTGTTTATAACAGTTGATATTTCAATAAATAACCGTGAAGAAATATTGATGTTAAAAACTAGTGGCATTGACATAATTATAACAGATCATCATAGACAAATTGGGATTTTGGAGGATAGAGAGCAGGAAAAAGAATTGGATATTCTTACAATAAATCCAAAGACTAGTGAGACTTATCCTAATAAATCCCTATCAGGCTCAGGAGTTGCCTTCAAACTTGCGGATGCTGTCTATGAGAGATACGGTGTAAATAAAAAAATACTGTATGACTATATGGACATTATAATGATTGGAACGGTTGCAGATGTTGTGCCAATGACGGATGAAAACAGGTTTATCATCAAAAAAGGGTTAAATAACTTAAAAAAAACTAAAATAAAAGGTTTGAAGTATATTATTAACTATTTGAAGATAAATCCTAGAAATATAACGACTAGCGATATTGGATTTTTTATTGCGCCAATTTTCAATGCGCTTGGAAGAATTGATAATTCAAAAATTGTTGTAAATTTCTTTATTCAAGAAGATGATTTCAAACTTTTTGCAATAATCGAGGAAATGAAGCGTGCAAACAAAATCAGGCGTTATCTGGAAAATGAGATTTATAATGAGCTGGAAGAAAAGATACAGCGCCTGGAACGTCCAAAGTATATTTTTATGAAAAGCAGAAAATGGCATTCTGGCGTAATTGGAGTAGTCTGTTCAAGAATTTCCATAAAATACAATATTCCAGTAATTCTTATTTCAATAAAAAATGGATACGGAAAAGCATCATGCAGAAGTATCGAAGGGATTAATATTTTTGATATTTTAAAAAGTGTATCGGATAAGCTGGAGAGGTTTGGAGGGCATGACTTGGCGGCAGGATTTCTTGTTTCAGAAAAATATTTAGGTGAAATTGAAAAGCATCTGCGGCAGAAACTTGCTAGAAAAAATAGGGAAAATGTTCAAAAAACTTTATATGTGGATGCTTGGTTGAACATTGAGCATTTAAACAAAAGAAAATTGCACGAAATAAACAGGCTTTCGCCTTTTGGGCTGGATAATCAGGAGCCAAACTTTATGGATTCAGACGTGAGTTTTCTGAATTTAACGAAATTTGGAATAAATAATCGGCATTTTAAGGGATTTGTCAGAAAAAATAACCGTATTATCTCGGTAATTGGGTACAATTTAGGACATAAATTGAAGACAAATAATTTTTATAAGAAAAAAGTTAAAATGGTTTATACTCCGATATTTAAGTCAGTTCATTCAGATTTATTTATCGAACTTAAGATAAAGGATTTTAAATAAAAATAAATTAATTAAAAAAATATATATAATAAAAAAATTTTAGGAGGAATTAAAGAAATGGCAGTAAAAAAATTAAATGGAACTACTTATGAAGTATCAGCAGTTAGGGAAGGAGAAGAATTAAAACACTTAAAGGAACATGTTTTAGCACATTTTAAAGATGCAAAAGTCGACGGATTCCGTCCAGGGCATGTGCCTGCAAAAGTTATTGAAAATAAATTCAAAAAAGAAATTGAAGGGGAAATCTTAAACCATATTATTTCTGACGAATACAGAAAAGCGGTTGCAGAAAACGAATTAAAACCAATTGCTGATATTAAACTTGAAAAATATGAACATAACGATGATAAAGTTGAAGTAGTATTTACAATACCTGTATTGCCTTCATTTGAATTGGGACAATATAAAGGTGTGGAAGTAGAAAAGGGAAAAGTGGAAATTACTGACGAAAAAGTAAATGAAGAAATCGAAAGATTAAGAGAAAATGCTGCAAAACTAAAAGAAGTTGAAGAAAATGAAGAAGCTAAAAATGATGATGTTGTAAATATTAACTTTGAAGGATTTATAGATGGTAAGCCATTTGACGGTGGAAAAGCTGAAGGATATGACTTGACATTGGGTTCTCACAGTTTTATTGATACTTTCGAAGATCAAATCGCAGGGCATAAAAAAGGCGATGAATTTGACGTAAATGTTACATTCCCTGAAGAATATCACGCTGAAAGCCTAAAAGGAAAACCAGCTTTATTCAAAGTAAAAGTAAATTCAATCAAGAGAAAAGAAGAAGCTGAATTAAATGACGATTTGGCAAAAGAATTAGGATTTGACTCTGTTGAAGATATGACAGCTAAAACTAGAGAAAATATTACAAAAAGAGAAGAAGCAAGAGCTGAAAACGAATTTAAGAACAAAGTTGTGGACGCTGTGGTAAGCGCAATAGAAGTTGAAGTTCCAGAAGCATTAGTTCAAAGAGAAATTGACTATCAAATCAACAGATTTGCACAACAACTGCAAATGCAAGGAATTAATCTTAACCAATACTTCCAAATGACTGGGCAAACAATGGAAACAATGAGAGAAAACTCAAAAGAAAACGCTGAAAAATCAGTAAAAACAGAATTAGTGCTAGCTGAAATCGCAAAAGCTGAAGCAATCAAGGCAACTGACGAAGAAGTATCAAAAGAAATCGAAACATTGGCTGCAATGTACGGACTTGAAAAAGAAGCATTAATCGCTGATGTAAGAAAAAATGGAAACTATGAAAGATTCATTGATGAAACAAACTATAGATTAGTAAATCAAAAAACAATTGATTTATTAGTAAATGAAGCAAAAGTTAAATAGTAATTTTAGAAAAATTGATAAATAAAAAGAATATTTTGATTTTAGAAGAATTTTGTGATAAAATAGTTTATTGCGGAATTCTTTTTCTCTATATTTAAACTGCAAAATTTTAAAATGATTTTATACTATTTCCCATTTGAATAGCAGATTAGTTATGAATTTTTTAGCAAGGGATCAAGGGATCTTGTTATCAAATAACATAAAATATAATTTCTGTTTTTTTAAATAGGGTTTAGTATTACGTAATTTTACAATAATGAGAAAAAATAAAAAATGAAAGAAAAATTGACAGAAAGAGGAGGAAATAATATGTCAGTATATAGTCCAGTAGTTATTGAAAATGATGGACGTGGGGAGAGAAGCTATGATATTTATTCAAGACTTTTAAAGGATAGAATAATTTTTGTAAGCGGAGAAGTTGAAGATGGGATGGCAAATGCGATTGTTGCACAGCTGCTGTTTCTAGATGCACAGGATAATGAAAAAGATATTGTTATGTATATAAACAGTCCGGGAGGAGTAATTACCGCAGGACTTGCGATTTATGACACAATGCGTCACATTAAAAGCGATGTTTCTACAGTATGTGTAGGACAGGCAGCAAGTATGGGGGCAGTATTACTGTCAGCTGGAGCAAAAGGCAAAAGATACTCATTGCCAAATTCAAGAATCATGATTCACCAGCCACTAGGCGGAGCAAGAGGTCAAGCAACAGACATTCAGATTCAGGCAAAAGAAATTGAAAGAATGAAGGAAATTATAAGCAAAATTTTATCAGAAGCAACTGGAAAATCAGTAGAAGAAATCTATGCAGATACTGAAAGAGACAACTTTATGTCCCCAGACGAAGCTGTAAATTATGGATTGATTGATAAGATATTGTAAAATTTATTTGGTAACTTTAAAAACAGTTCTTAAATTAAAAATTTATCGTTAAGTATTTCTTGTAAAGGCTTTTATAATTGGATTAAAAATGTCGTGATTTTTTGGAAATAAAAATTTCTGTCTGAACGAAGTGAGTTTAATTTTTATTTTCAAAAAATGCTTAGACAAGCGGGGATTGTAAAGGGGATGGCGATTGATCCCCTTTACGTAGAAAAAAGAAAAAATATCTATATAATATAATTCACTTTATAAAATCTAAAGAAAAATCATTTACATAAATATTTAAAGATTGTATTTAATTTTTTGAAAGTATAACATCTTGATGAAGTTGCTAAATAAATTTATTGTTAATAGTAAATTATATATAAAGAAAAAACGAGGTGAAAAATATTGGCAAATAAGAAAAAAAATTACTGTTCATTTTGTGGCAGGGAAGAGCATGAAGTGGAACGGTTAATACAGAGTCCTGAAGAGGATGATGTGTTTATCTGTAATGAATGTATAGAAGACAGTGCGGAATTGCTGGACAGTTTTAGGGAATATGACGAAAATGAACCTAACAGGGAAATCACGCTGTTAAAGCCAAAAGAAATAAAGGCAAAACTTGATGAATATATTATCGGACAGGAACAGCCTAAAAAGGTGTTGTCTGTGGCGGTTTATAATCATTTTAAGAGAATAATGCATAAACAGAAAAATGTAGATAATGATGTGGAGCTTCAAAAATCAAATGTGCTGCTGGTGGGGCCTACTGGAAGCGGGAAAACTTTGCTTGCACAGACATTGGCGAAAACATTGAATGTGCCTTTGGCGATTGCAGATGCAACGACATTGACGGAAGCTGGATATGTTGGGGATGATGTCGAGAATGTACTTTTAAAATTAATAAAAGCTGCTGATTATGACATTGAAGCGGCAGAACATGGAATAATTTATATTGATGAAATTGACAAAATTGCGAGAAAATCGGAAAATATGTCAATTACAAGGGATGTTTCTGGAGAAGGAGTCCAGCAGGCATTACTTAAAATCATTGAAGGGACTGTTGCGAGCGTGCCGCCACAAGGTGGAAGAAAGCATCCAAACCAGGAAATGATTGAAATTAACACAAAGGATATTTTATTTATCGTTGGAGGGGCGTTTGAAGGACTGGAAGCCAAAGTTAAGGACAGAGTTAATGAAAAGAGAGTAGGATTTGGGCTGGAAACGAATAAGACTAAGCTGGATGATTTGACTCTGTTTGAAAATGTTTTGCCGGAAGATTTGATAAAATTTGGATTAATTCCTGAATTAATAGGACGTTTGCCGGTAATTACGGCACTTCATGGGCTTGATGAGGAAGCTATGATAAAAATATTGACAGAGCCTAAAAACTCGCTTGTTAAGCAATATAAAAAATATTTTGAAATGGAAAATGTAGATCTGGAATTTGAGAAGGATGCAATTGTTGAGATTGCACAGTTGGCACTGAAAAGAAAAATTGGGGCAAGGGGGCTTCGTTCGATTATTGAGAGTGTCATGACTGACTTGATGTATGAAATTCCATCAAAAGATAATGTTAAAAAAGTAATAATTACTAAAGAAGCAGTTACAGATAAGAAGAAAGTAATTGTTGAGTAACGTTTAATAATTAAATATGAAAGTATGAAAGGGGAAATTATGCAAAACAAACCATTTATAGCTACAAGAGAATTAGTTGTATTTCCAGGTGTTGTAACTCCGATTTTTATCGGTAGGCAGTCAAGCCTGAAAAGCCTTGAAGAATCAATTTCAAGATTTGACAGCAAGCTAATTCTTTCAGCACAAAAAGATGCGAATGTGGAAGAGCCAAAATTTCCGGAAGATGTGTACGAAACAGGGGTGCTGGTTCATGTAATACAGACGGTAAAAATGCCGAATGGAAATGTGAAAGTTCTGGTTGAGGCAAAACATAGGGTTTTAATCAATCAATTTCCAAAAGATGATAAAGGCGTTATTTATGCTGAATACGAAGAAATTTTTTCAAAACCGATTGATGAAAGCAAGGCTGAGGCTTTAAAACGCAGAGTTATTGACGAGTTTTCAAATTATGCGCAAAAGACTAACAAGGTGCTGCCTGACATTATTTACAACATAAAAGAGATTAACAATATTGACAAGGTCTTTGATTTAATTTGCACGAACTTGATGATTGCAGTGGAAACGAAACAAGACTTGCTTGAAACGCTTGATGTGGAAGCGAGGGCGTATAAAATTTTGGGTATTCTTGAAAGAGAAATTGAAATTTTTCTGCTTGAGCGTGAAATTGAAAATCGTGTAAAAGAGCAAATGGCAGAAGTTCAGAAAAACTATTATTTACGTGAAAAAATAAAAGTAATGCGTGAAGAAATGGGAGAAGGAACTGATTCCGAAGAAGAATTGGAAGAGCTGGATCAGAGAGTTCAAGATGCTAAGATTCCTCAAGATTTGAAGGATAAATTGGTAAAGGAGCTTTCAAGAATGAAAAAAATGCCAGATTTTTCTGCAGAATCTTCAGTAATCAGAACATACCTTGAAACTGTGCTTGAATTGCCGTGGGAAGTTTCTTCAAATGATGAGATTGATATTGAAAAAGCTGAAACAATCCTGAATGAGGATCATTATGGGTTGGAAGAAGTTAAGGAAAGAATTTTGGAATTTTTGGCAATTAAGAAATTAAATAAAACATTAAAAGGTTCGATTATTTGTCTTGTGGGACCTCCAGGTGTGGGTAAAACATCGCTTGCACATTCGGTGGCACGTTCAATGAACAGAAAGTTCACAAGAATCTCGCTTGGCGGAGTAAGAGATGAGGCTGAAATTCGTGGGCATAGAAGAACTTACGTGGGAGCAATGCCAGGAAGAATTATAAATTCATTGAAACAAGTCGGAGTAAATAATCCAGTAATGCTGTTTGACGAAATTGACAAAATGGCTTCTGATTTTAGAGGAGATCCCGCTTCGGCAATGCTGGAAGTTTTAGATCCTGCACAGAATAACTCATTTGAAGATCACTACATTGACCATACTTTTGACTTGTCAAACGTATTCTTTATTTGTACTGCAAATGATTTAGGCGGAATTCCAGGACCTCTTCGTGACAGAATGGAAATTATTTCAATTGAATCATATACAGAGTTTGAAAAATTGAATATTGCAAAAAGATTTTTAATTCCACAAACACAAGAAGAAAACGGATTAAAAGAATTTAAAATTTCATTTTCTGATAAAGCAGTTATGAAAATCATAAACGAGTATACAAGAGAAGCTGGAGTCAGAAATTTACGAAGAGAAATTGGTAAATTATTCAGAAAAATAGCAAAAGAAATACTTGTATCAAAATCTGACAGCAAAAAAATCTCTGTTTCTGAAGCAAAAGTCAAGAAGTATCTAGGAAATGCAAAATTCAGAATAGATAAAGTCAAGGAAAAAGAAGGTAAAATCGGAGTTGTAAATGGACTTGCATGGACGGTTGTCGGAGGTACAACTCTAGAAGTGCAGGCAGTAAAAATGGAAGGAAAAGGTGTGCTGCAGCTTACAGGAAAACTGGGAGATGTAATGCAGGAATCAGCCAGAGTGGCTTATTCTTACGTGCGACATATAAAAAATGAACTTGGAATAAAGGAAAAATTCAACGAAACAACCGATGTTCATTTGCACTTTCCTGAAGGAGCAGTGCCAAAAGACGGACCATCAGCAGGTATTACAATTACGACAGCAATAATTTCAGTATTGACTGACAAGGAAGTTAGGCAGGATGTGGCAATGACTGGAGAAATTACAATTACTGGAGAGGTTCTAGCAGTTGGCGGAATCAAGGAAAAGGTAATTGGAGCCCATAGAGTTGGAATAAGAGATGTTGTGCTTCCTTATGACAACAAAGTTGATACGGAGGAGCTGCCAAAGGAAATTGCAGATCAGATGAAATTCTATTTTGCAAAAACTTACGATGATGTGAAAAAGATTGTTTTTACTGATGAAAAGCCAGTTTCAAGAGATAGAAAAACTGTAAAAAAAGTGACTAAAAAATAAGAAAAAGGAATTGAGAAGTAATTTAAAAAGCAAAAAAATAAAAAGACTGAAAATTATAAATCACAGTCTTTTTTATTTATATATTTTTCAACACAAGGGCATCAGACGTCATGCCCTTTTTCGCAATAACAGTTATTTTAACATGATCAGTTGAAACGAGGTAATATTAGCACAAGAATAAAACAGCGTATTTCAGTATAATTATATTATATTAGTGTTATTTTAAAAAAATTAAATTTCCAAAAATTCCTTTTCAAATTCCTCTTCCGTAAGTATCCGAATTCCTAATTTCTCAGCTTTTTCCAGCTTGCTTCCAGCCTTTTCCCCAGCAATTAAGAAATTCAGATTTTTTGAAACTGCTGATAGATAATTTCCGCCTTTGGATAGGATAATATCTTTTATGTCGTTTCGTTTGTACTTTTGCAGTTTTCCAGTTGCAAGGAAGTTTTTGTCTTTTATTGGATTATCAGGTATTTCTTCTGAATTAGTTTCATCAATGGCAAATTGTAATCCGATATTTTGTAGATTCGTGATAATTTTCCAGTTATTTTCATCATTTAAGAAAGTATTTACAGCAATTGCTACTTTATCGCCAATTCCTTTTACAGCCAATAAATTTTCAATTGACTGATTTTTCAGATTTTCAATATTTTTAAAAGTTTTTGCCAAAAGATTCGCATTGAATTTTCCAACAAAAGGAATTCCAAGTGCATAGAGGACTTTTGAAAAATCACGAGTTTTACTGGATTCAATATTATTTATCAAGTTATCTACGCTTTTTTGTCCCATTTTTTCAAGATTTTCCAGTTCTTCACGATATTTTTCCAACGAGTAAATATCAACTATTGTTTTTATTTTTCCTAATTCAATAAATTTTTCGACAATTTTGTCACCAAGTCCAGAAATATTCATTGCATCACGAGAAACGAAATAAGCAATTTGACGTTTAACTTTTTCGGGGCAAAGCGGATTGTGGCATTTTAAGGCGACAAGTCCTTCTTCGTGTGCAAGTTCGCTATTGCAGACAGGACAATTTGTTGGCTCATGAATTTCAATTTCTTTTCCAGTTCTATCGTCAAACACAACATTTACAACTTGCGGAATAATTTCAGCTGCCTTTTCTACAATGACATTATCTCCAATTTTTATATCTTTTCTGCGAATTTCATCAAAGTTATGTAAACTTGCTCTTTTCACAACAGAACCTGATAAATTCACGGCTTCAAGTTCAGCAACAGGAGTAATTACACCAGTTCTTCCAACTTGAAAAGTTACGTCCATTAATTTAGTTTTTACTTGTTCAGCAGGAAATTTGTAGGCAATTGCCCATCGTGGGCTTTTAGTTGTGTAGCCAAGTGTTTCGTAAAGTGCAAAATTATTTACTTTTATAACAAGCCCGTCTGTTTCATAGTCAAGTTTTTTCCTGTCGTTATGCCATTTGTCGATGGATTTTTCCAATTCTTTAAAATCAGTATATTTTTCAAATATTTTTGTTGTTTTAAACCCAAGTTTTTCAATATATTCAATGCTTTCCAAATGAGTATTTATCCCGTAATTCTCAGCATTTACAAGATAATAGAGATAACAGTCAAGTCCACGTTCTGCAACAATTGTCTTATCAAGCTGTCTTATTGTCCCTGAAGCTGCGTTTCTAGGATTTGCGAAAACATCTTCTCCATCATCTTCACGTTCTTGATTTATTCGATTAAAGCTCGAGATTGGTAAAATAATTTCTCCACGAACTTCCAACGAAATATTCGCCTTCAATTTTTTAGGAATAGTTGTAATTTCCATAATATTTTCAGTCACATCTTCCCCAACTTGCCCATCTCCCCGTGTTACAGCCTGAACAAGCTCCCCGTTTTCATAAATTAGACTTATACTAAGCCCATCCAGTTTCAGTTCCAGAATATACTCCAATTCCTTTGAATGATTCTTAGTATTTTCAGATAAAATAATTTTTTTAACTCTTTTGTCAAAATCCTCAATTTCGGAAATATTATAAGTATTTGACAGACTAAGCATAGGCACCCGATGTCGTACCTTTGAAAATTTTTCACTCGCAGTACCCCCAATCTTTTCAGTAGGCGAACTTTCTCTATTTTCCTCATTTTTCAGCAATTCTGGATATTCCAGCTCAAGCTGTTTTAATTCACGCATTAAAGCATCGTATTCCATATCCGAAATAAGAGGCTTGTCCTCATTATAATAAAGATTATTATGATATTCGATTTCATTTCTTAATTTTGTATATTTTTCTTGAACATCAGAAAAACTGGTATTTTTTTCATTATCTATATTTTTATTTTCGTTATTTTTTTCTTGATTAAATAAATTCACGGTTGCTCCTTTTATAAAATTTGTTTTGTAAATTATATCATTTTTTTTATGATATGAAAAGTTTTTGGAGCAATTAAATCAGAGTTTGGATTCTAAATATTGACAAATTGTGAATGGTACAATATAATAATTTTATTAAGAATGACATAGTGATTTTTTACTTTTTTTCAAAAGAAGTGAAAAAATAGTAATTTTAATTTGTATTTTTGGGTTATAAATTTGTAAATTGAAAAAATATAAAAATATTGAAAAAAGATTGCAAAATTGTATTAAAATGAACTAGAGAAAAAGAATATGATTTGGTATTGGAAAATACTGGAATTAATGATATTAGAAAGTTGAAATGGCGTTTTTGGAGGAATATGAAGAAATTAAAAGTGAGTGAAAGGGATGGTAAATGTGAAAGATGAAAATAATATGGAAATATTTGAGATTAACATTATTAATAATGGAAAAATAGAAAAAAATAAACTATTTTTATCAGAAATTGAAGATGAAATTAATTTAAAAATAGAAATTGAAAGAACAATATATTTTTCAAAAAGTGATAATATTTTTGATTCTGTTGTAGAATTACGAAAAAAATTAGAATTAAATAACATTTATTTACTTTGTAATGCTTCAGCTATTAATGTTTATCCTTCTGGAATGCAAAAAGAATTTGGAGGGACAAAAGCGTACAAATTACAAATGGGAAAACAAGCAACTTTAACTGATGTAGTAGATATCTTTGATTATGATAACGGATTAAAAATTGGTAGTGTTAAAGAGCAAGAGGAATTTTATGAAAGTTGGATAGAAAGTTTTTAGTGAGAAATTGTTGCTTTGCGTTAGGATATATTACCAAATATGAACAAAAATAACAATACAACGAAACTATAGGGAAAGTTTAAAATGAAATTTACCAAAATAATAAAGAAATATACTTAATCCAAATAAAATATTTCAAACTAAGGAAGGGATGTAAAATGAGAATAATAAAAAGAGATAGAAATGGAGATGAAATTGCAGAAATTTTTGGTATTTATTGGGATGAAGAAAGAAATCAAACACTTTTTTTGGGTATGACAGATAAATATAGTGGATTATATGTTTATTCAGAAAGTGAAGTTGAGATTATCGATCCAAATATAAACTTTAGAACAATTTATCTTTCTGGGCATCTTCCAGGGATATTTCATTGGGCATTAATAGAAAAAGATTTATTAGATGAGGTTATTGATGGTAATTTAGAATTAAGAAAAAAATTTTTGGACATATTACGTTCAGAGAATGTAATAGATTGGTAAT
This sequence comes from Leptotrichia sp. oral taxon 223, assembly GCF_013394795.1. NCBI lineage: Bacteria > Fusobacteriati > Fusobacteriota > Fusobacteriia > Fusobacteriales > Leptotrichiaceae > Leptotrichia > Leptotrichia sp. oral taxon 223. The sequence continues at coordinate 207,497 of NZ_JABXYU010000001.1, read as the reverse complement.
TTTTATATAAAAATACTATGCATTTTTTTATATATGGAGTGTGTCCACTCAAATAAAAAAATGGGCAGGAATAATTTTTTTATAAACTTTAATCTTATATTTTTAAAATCACAACTAAAAATAAAATTAAGATGATATGGTAATTAAATAACTATAAATTTAGGTAAAGGTAGTGGTTTAGAGATATTTAATCAACGGATTAAACAGATAAATGTTAAACGAGGAGATATTCATCATGGAAAAAATAAATGATTTCAATGAAGCTAAAAATTTGCTAGAAAAATATTTAGATAAAAAAATATCAGTAAACAAATTGAAAAAAAATTATTTTATTGATGATATAAAATTTATAAAAGAAGAATTAGAAAAAGCCTATTTATTTAAAAATAAAACAAAATTAGATATTTTATTTTGGTTAATATTTACATTTGATTTGTATTCTGAGGAGTTCATAAATATCTTATGTAAGATTTCAAAAGAAGAATGGCATGAAAGACATGAGGATATTGCTATTTATTTCATGGAAATGGAGTTACCGTCTACGGTAGAATGTCTTTATGAATTAGCAACTTCGAATTTTGAAAAATACCGTTGGGATGATAATTTTGCACTAGTCAGAAAATGCTGTTTTGCTTTGGGAGACATAAACACTCCTAAGGCGAAAGAAAAATTAGAACTTTTGGCTAATAATTTAAATGAGACACAAGACTTAAGGGAATCAGCAAAAAGAGAGTTGAATAGACGTGATTTCACAAATAAGGATTTTGAGTGAGAAGACTGAAGATGTTAAAAAAATGATTTCTTTTAAAGAAGAGGCGAATAAAGTAACTAGAGAAAATGCAATACATATACAACTAGGACAAGAAGGAGGGAAAGGATTAGAAATATTTAATCAGAATTTGAAAAAGTATGAATTTATAAAGGAGAATGAATAATGAAAATATCAGCAAAATACCAAAATGAACTAAAGAAATTGTTTGAATTAAGTAAAAAAACTCATGTTGTAAATTTTCAACTGAGAAATGAGGAATTAATTTCAAATTTCTCTGATGTTACAGATGAAGAAAAAATAAATATAATAAAAGAGGGAATAAAAATAGCATGTCAAAAGAAAAATTCATCTGAAATATATAATTTGATGCTTTCAATTAGTTTTTTTAAATTATATGATAGATCTGAATTTATTGAAGATTATATTAAATTAGGAAAAGAAGAATTTCATGAAGAACATGAAACTATAGCATCATATTTTCAAGGTTTTCACTTACCACAAACAATAGATAGTATATATGAACTAGCAACTTCGAATTTTGAAAAATACCGTTGGGATGATAATTTTGCATTAGTGAGAAAATGCTGTTTTGCTTTAGGAGATATAAATACTCCTAAGGCGAAAGAAAAACTGGAACTATTGTTGCAAAGTGAGGAAGAAATGATAAGAAAACATGCGATGGAACAATTAAACAGATGTGACTTTACAAATAAGGATTTTGAATGAAAGGAATAATTATGAAAAAAGAAGAGGAAAGAAATATTTATGCTGTATTTGATGACAAGACAATAAGAGTTTATCAGGCGTATAACAATGAAATAGCAGATGAGGCTTTAAAGTTAGGAAAATTTGGAAGCAAGTTCAGTTTAAACAGAATGACTTGGATAAAACCGTCGTTTCTCTGGATGATGTATGGTTTAAAATTTATTTATGGTTTAAATACTTGTTTTGGCTTGTTTTCATTTTTCCAAAAAAAGTCAAAAACTTTAAATTTTAAATATTTTCACAAAAAAACAGTACCTTTTTAGTACTGTTTTCTATAAATTGTTTAGTATATCTTTAATTAAATCATCGTCTTCTTTTAGAACGTGTGAATATATATCTAAAGTAGTTGATACTCTTTCGTGCCCTAATCTTCTTGAAAGTGATACTATATTAACACCTTTCGATAATAAAAAAGTTGCGTGGGAATGTCTTAAATCGTGAACTCTGATTTTTTTCAAGTTGGCTTTCCGAGAATAGACGTTCACATCGTTTTGAAATTTAGACTTTGTAAACCCCTCAAATAGTCTAGTTTTTGACGTAGGCTTATACAATACTTTGATGTAGTCTTGTATAATGTCTATAACAAATTTAGGACAATCAATAGTTCTTTTGGACTTAGGAGTTTTTGGTGTTGATATAACATCAGTTCTTTTTATTCTCTGAAAAGTTTTATTTATCCTTATTTTACATTTCTCAAAATCTATATCTGAAATCGTTAGTGCTAACATTTCGCCTACTCTCATACCTGTATAAAACAATATATTGAATCCAACCACGGCTTCTTTTTTATGATTAATTGCCTTTATAAATTGTTTAAATTCTTCTAATGTCCATATATTCATTTCGCCAGCATTCTTTTTTCCAATTCTTCCAGCTGCTGAACAAGGATTTTTGTTTAAATTGTAAAATTTAACCGCATAATTTAATATAGCAACAAGTTGTTCATGGATGGCTCTTAAATATGTTTGAGCAAAGTTTTCTTTTATTAGTTCATTTTGCCATTTCCTAATCAATAAAGGTGTTATTTCTTTAATTTTATATTTTTGAAAAAATGGTAATATCTTTTTATTGAAAATATATGTTTTACTTTCTAATGTACTTGGTTTTAATCTATTTTTTTGATCGTCCATATAAGATTTATATAGATTTTCAAATGTTATTTCAGTATCAGACACAAAAGAGTTTATATAATTTCTTTCATACTCCATTGCTTCTTGCTTTTTATTAAATCCCATTTTTTTAACTTTTTTAGAAATTCCATTTTCTTTTACATAAAAAGAAACATACCATTTTTTGCTTTTTTCATCCTTATATGCTGGCATAAAAATCACTGTCCTATATTGTAACGTTCATTGAAGTATTTAGCATTTACTTTACCTTGCTGCGTTAAAAATCCTTTTTCTCTCAATTCTTCGTTCAATTTTCTTATAATCTTATATGCCTTGCCCTCTTTAACACCAATTATTTTCATAATATCATCACATTCATAAAACCACTTTTTCATCATTCCTCCATTTCCGTCATATCAAAGTAATTCGATATAACACAATCTTTCAAAATGTGCTTAGCAGTTTCTTCAAAAGTTGGACTGCTAAAATTTTCGTCTTCTATTTCTTCTCTTTCAATATACACTTTTGCTATAAATCTTATTTCATTTTCGATTTTGATTTTGTGTATCTCAGCGTGTTTAATCAATTGTTTTCCTCCAGTAAGTTTTTGTTTTCATAAATATTTCCTGAAATTTTGCACTTATATTTTTCTAAAAATGTATCTAATGTACATATTGTATTAGTTGTATCGCTTTTTGGATATTTGATTTTGAAACATCCGTTTTCAAAAAATACAACTATATTTTTATATTTATTACAAGAAATTAAGTCATTTTCATAAATTTCTTTACCATTTTTATCATTTACTCCTGTAAATTGCATTAATTCAACATCATCAAAGCTCACTCTTCTTAAAAAATGTGCATTAATAATTTCGCTCTTTTCCAGATATTGCATTGATTTATCTGTAAAATCCATTGTTTCAACATTTACCATTCTCTTGTCTTCTTTAAGCCAAGCTCTGAATTTTATTTCTCTACTCATTATTATCCCTCTTCTCGTGCCATTCAAGGCTACATTTTTTCATGTACTTTGCATATTTTAATGCTTCTTCTTCTGTTTCAAAGTAATTACCATTTTCATATCTTTTATCTTCGAGACATGTATAATTTTCTTCACTATTCATTATATTAAATATATTATTTAAAAAATAATAAATATTTCCTTCTTCTGCTCTCCATCTCTTCGGAATCCCGTATTTTTCATTGATAGCTTTTACTTTTTCTTCTATTAATTCTTTTTCTTCTGATGTACAAAACTGAATATCCTCATCTCCTTTTTTAGAAGAACCTCTTATAAATAATTTATCCTGAATTGTATAAAATTCTGGAGAACGAAAAGATTCAACATTCAATTCTTTATCTATGAATTCATTTCTTCTCAATATTTCTTCGTTCTGTTTTGTAATTTTCCAAGCCCATTTATCCCAAATAGGCTTAAATTCTATTTCTAACACACTTTCTCTTTCCATTTTAATCCTCCTGTTTTGTTTAAAAGTACTCTCAATTAACCCTCGTTTTTTTAAAATAAATCTTCTGAATTAAAATTCTCAACGATTTCATTATCGCTTTGAACATCGTTATTTGCTGTTTCTTCTTCAATAATATCGCTTGCATTGCCAGGACTGTCTACGTATTCGACTTCTACATTTCCGTTTGGCTCAACTTCTTTTATAACAGCCTGATCTACTTTTTGTGCTGTCTGCATTTCAATGCTTAGTATTCCAAATTTGCTTAATAGTAGTTTTAATACCGTTTTCTTCGCCATACTGTCGAAGTTAGTTTGCCAGCTTGAAAATCTACTTAAAAACGTCTTGCTGAACTTTTTAGCGTGTTCCCTTATTTCTTCCTTGCTCATTACATTATATTTCTCAAATCCATTCATAGTTTGGAAATACGCGATATAGTGAGTTACTTCATCACTTATTTTTCCGCCAAGATTGTATTTTAGTTCATCAGTAATTGGATCATAGCTTTCAAACTGCCCCTCATAAAGTTCTGTAACATTAATTTTTTTATACTGTCCAGTTCTGATTGCTAGTTGTATAAATCCTTTGTAGCCTAATTGAAATTGTGCCTCATTTTTTTCTTGCCAGTTACCATAACTGTCTTTATATTTGTTCTTGTAAGGCACTACATAGGCAAATCCTAAATTTGGATCGATTGGTAAATCTAATGTTGCAGCTATTGCTCCAGCCTTCAAAATGCTTTGTGGTTCTGCTTCTTGTAGCTGTGCATTTCCATTTGTAGTATTTAGTAGTGAAGTTAAGAATCCAGCAGCCTTATTTCCTAGTAATTCTTTAAATTTATTTTTTGTTCTTTCGTCGTTTATCATTGATTTTAGTGTAGTTGTACCCACTGTTCCTTTTGTTTGTTTTTTTGGATTCATTAAAGTTCCTGCCATTTTATTTCATCTCCTTTATATATTTCAAGTTGTGTTTTTTAATTACTTCCAGCAAATCGTTAGTTGCTTCTTTTGTAAGTCCATTTACTTTTATACAGATATATGTGTCTGTTTTTTCGGAATTATCATTTGAATTTTCTTGAATTTCTTTTTCTTTAACAGCCTTAGCAACTGCTTCTTGCTTTTCTTGCTCCTGTTGTTGCTTTAAGGCTTCAATTTCCTGTTGTTTCTCTTTTTCTGCTTTTTCTTCCGCTTGTTTTCTTAAATTTTCTTCTGTTTGTTTTATTTCGTTCATCTTATTTGTGATAGCTTCCGAAATAGTTGTATACTCCTCCTTGATTAAAAATTTTACATTTTCAAATAATATTTTAAATTGAATTTCTTTATTTGCTTTTTCGATTTCTTGTTTTATAAAGTTTTCTTTTTTAATCAGTTCATCATATTGTTGCTGTATTTCAGCTTCGATATTTGTTTCCTTAAAAGTTTTCTTTTCCCATTTTTCGTTATCTATCAAGTAAATCAGATAATCAGGTCTATCTTTAAAAATTAATTCTTTAATAGATTTTATTTTCTCTCTTTTAACATTATCTAGCTCTTTCTCTTTTTCATGCAAAAATTTTCTTACTGCTTCCACCCTTTTAATCAGATTGATAAGTTTTTGATTAACTTCTTTAGAGTCTGCCGTCAAATAATCCATCAAATCCTTTTTGAATTTTTCAGCATTTGATTTTTTGCTTGCAACTTCCTCTCTGTATCGTTTCACATCTTCCAAATCTGTGAATACCACGTTATAAAGTTTTTCTATTTCTTTAACATCTCTTTCTGCTTTTTCAAAATCAATCATACCTTTATCAATTTTAGCTGGAGTTATTTTTGCACTGTCAAAAACAAACTCCATTTTAGGCAATGTAACTAATGATGTTTCTGTTTCAATTTCTACATTTTTATTTTTCATTTCAAAGATTCTCCTTTTCTAAATTGTCAATTATATCTTTAACTAGATTTTCTATATCATAGTCTTCATTCCCTGTTTCTTTTCTTTCGTCCTCGCAATAGTCATACAAACTATCTCCATACCAATCCTAGTTATCTACTCCCCCGTATTCTAAAGCATTGTTTTTATGGTATCCCTCAAGATATACTTTTAATTCATCTCTTGTTAATTCATAATTTCCATTTGCTAATTTTTTCATTCCTAACCTCCATAAGTTTTTATCATTCTTGGCTCTGTATCGTTTTTGACACATTCCCAAAATTCAATTTCTTTATTTAAAAGTTCCTGTATTTCATCTTCCCAATCGGTTCTATTGATTACAATTGTCTGCAATCTTTTATCTAGATCGAACGGTGTTGTATTTTCGCTTTTAAAACATTCAAATTTTATTTCAGCAACCAATACGGCATATTCATAGCCAGTTACTAAAAAGTAATGTAAAATTTGATATAAATAGCTTTCAGGAATGTTATTTTGCCATTCTTCGATATATTTGTTCCATTTGTTAATTGTAGTTGTTTTTATTTCCAGTATTCCTTTTTTATCCTGATAAACAATTTCTCCGTCCAAATTAGCCCGTATGAAGTCGTATTTTGGATGAACATACATTTTATTGACTTCTAATATTTTTTTATCAGGATGGTCCTCTTTGTAGGAATTAAATATATTTTTTTCAAGGTTCTTACCTCTTTGAGCTGCAGGGCTTATGAAATTATTTTGTACTCTTCCAGTTTTGTCTTTCCAAACGTCAATAATATTTTTATATTTATTTTTTCCCATTATTGCTCCTGCATCGCTTCCGCCGATACCTTTTTTGCGTATATCAAGCCACTCTTCTTCATTTTTATAACTTATTTCTTTGTATTCCATATTTCTCCTTTAAAATCCTTAATCACTCTAGGACACCACCAAAGTAGTATAGCCATTAAAAATGGAAACGCCACATTGCCACCAAATATCCAATGCCCTTTGATTTGGATAACTTCAATCTGAATCCAAATTGATGTCAGTATCAAAATCATCCATTTCATCATATCCTTTGTTGTCATCAATGCTGTTTTCCTCCAGTTCCTTAATTTCTTCTTGATCCATTTCTTTTTCCAGCTGTTCTCTTATTGTCATTATTCCTCCTTAATTTCGTAATTCACTATTTTAAATTTATTTTTATTTCTTACCTTTTTAAATTTAACTTTGATTATATTTCTATCTTTTGTTTCCAGCTCTAATATTCTTTTATTCCTGTCAAGTGTATAAGCCTCAACAGAATAATATTTTCTGAAAATGGATTTTACTTTTTTGCAATCTGTATTAATTCAGTTGCTTGTAAGCTGTTCAATTCTTTTGTTAATTTTTCATTCGTTTTAATCACTCTCCTAATTTTTTTATTTTTAGTTTAAATTCCTTAATTTTTTGTAATACATCTTCTTTTCCATAAAGACAAGAAACTTCACAGTCTGAATATCGAACAGGTTTAAAGTATTCCTGTTTTTTCTTAAATCCTCTTAGCCAGAATCCATAATTTGCAAGTTCGATTGTAACTGATACTTGAGGATTATTTCCTCTAAGTTTTCTAAATTCCTCTATTGCTTGTTTTTCTTCTTTTTTATATTCCATTTAGCCTCCTAATTTTAGATTTTTAACAGCATTACAGATAAGTTTAATTTGATATATTGATATGCCTTTTTTTTACTGGACTTGCTTTTAAAGGCTGTAAAAATCTTGTTTATTAATATCTTATCCAAACCTACAACAGTAATTGTTATAGGCTTGGTAAAACATCAATTACTTTTTAAATAATTTTTTAATTCTGTTTACTAATTTCTTAGCTTCCTTTTCTTTTAAAACCTTTTTGTTGTTTTTGTTTACAATCTCTAACGCTTCAAAATTCATTGTTATTCCTCCTTAAATTAATTATCAATTTCTACAATAAATGCTTCTATAACTTCCTGCAACTCCGTATCTGGAGCTAAAGTATAATCTCTTAAATAATCCTCAAGCATTTTATACTCAGCTTCTGTGAAATCCTCTTCTGTGAGTTCTGCTTTTCTTGATTTCAACTCTTTGCAAAGTTGGTTGTATCTGTAATCACGTTGCTCTTCGTACTCTGCGTTTTCCATATCCAAGTTGTATAATCTTCTGTCCCAGCCTCTTTCGACTTCTGAGGCGTATTTTAATGCTTCGCTGTAGCTCATGTTTATCAACTCCTATTATTTCTCGTTTACATTTGACAACGAAATAAGTAAAAATTTTTTGTAAAATTTCATTTACATAGATATTATATATCATTTGTTGTTAAATGTCAACACTTTTTTGAAAAAATTATCAAATGACAACAAAAATATTGTATAATTATAGAAAAAAGGGATGATACTTATGTCAGATTTTAGAATAAAAGATGAACAATTAAAAGAATTAGGAGATTATTTAAAAAAAGTTAGAGAGAGTAAAGATTATTCGTATGGACAAGTAGCAGCATATACAAATTTGAATAAGAAGGAAATATTTATGCTTGAAAATGGACAAAAGAAAAAGCCTAATCCTTTTTATTTGAAGGCATTATCAGCCTTTTATAAAATAGATTTGAGTAAGTTATATAAAATAATTGGATATATGGATAACGAAGGCGAAATGTCCGATGAAATAGAAGATTATAAAATTGATGACGAGATGTTAAATTTGTTAAAATTATTAGATGTTAAAAGTCAAAAGAATATTTTAAATGAAATGGTAGAAAAAATTGAATATATAAAATTAAAAAATGGCGACTACAAGGAAGCGGAAGCATTGATACAAAAAACAAAAGAAAAAATAGATGAATTATAAAGAAAGAGGTGGCTTAAAATAACAGGAGATATAAATTTAAGAATAGAAAATATTGATTTAGAATTAGAAAAATCTAATAGATTATATACATTTAATAATAAAGAATATAAGTTTATCGAAGAGATAGCATTAGAACATTATAGGGAAAAAGGATATAACGGGATATTTACTCAGAATTTTTATTGGGCTCACATTTTTTCTTTTTTATTTTGGCAGGAAATATGGGATATTATTGATTTGAAATATCAATCTGATAAATTTCCAAAATATATAAAAAAATCATTTGAATTAGAAAAAATACGGATAAAACAAGATATGCCATTTGATTTATTTACAGATGTTTTCTTAAAAAATAGAGAAGAAATAATAGCTTACAAAATGCAACAAATTTTAGAAAATGATGCTGAAAAAATTCTAGAAGAAAATTATAATTTAGCAAAAAAACAAAGTTTCAAAAATAATAATAGAATTTTCAGAATGTTGGAGCGAGATATAGACAGATTTAAAATAGAAGATTTAAAACTTATATTTAAGTATTACAATATCGAAGATATAGTAAGAGTGCTTTTATTTTATATGAATAATATTGCTCAAAATCGTTCTGGGTTTCCTGATTTGATGATTTTTAATGAAAACGAATTGAAATTTATTGAAGTAAAAGGACCAAATGATACAATAAAAGAACATCAAATTGAGAAGATTATGTTATTGAATCAAAATAATATAAAATCAGAAATTTTAACTATAAATCATACTGAACGAAAATTGAATAATCTTACTAAAAAAATAAAAGAAAATTCAGAAAGTATTATTATAAAATATCCTGAATCATTACCGACTTTTTTGGAAAAATCAGAAAAACATAATTTAAATAGCTATTTGGAATATGGAGAAAATAACGGAATTAATATTTTTGCTTTTATAATTATAATTACTTTTATAATTGCATTTTTTCCATTTTATATATTATATTTAATATTCAAAAAAAAGAGATAGTAAATTTTTTAAGAGTTTTTAAAAAAGGCTCTTTTTTTTGTTAAAATAAATTTTTTATATTCGTTGACATTTAACAACAGATGTGATATAGTTTTAACGAGGTGATAATATGGCTAGAAAATATAAAAAATCAAATGAACACCCTGAATTTGCTAGATTTAAATATTTGATAGAAAAGAATAAATTGACAATAGATGAATTTTCTAAAAAAATTGGGTGTTCAAGAAATGCAATTTATAATTTTTTTAAATGGGATAGGAAAAAACAAATCCAGCAAATTTTTAGAAAATTAAATTTTTTTGGTTAATTCGTTGTTAAAAGTAAACGATTTAATTACTTGATTTTTTTAAAATAATAATCAAGTTAATCAATTCAGCGATTTCTTTTAATTTTTTATCATTATTTTCCATAATAATTACTCCTTTCGTTTAAAGATGTAATTATTTTAATAATGATTAAATTACAATTCAAAAGAAAGGAGGTGTGAGATGAAAGATTTTATAATATTATTTATTATTTCATATGTTTTAGCAGAGTTTGGAGTTTCGCAAAACAGAGTAGAGAAAAAAATAGAAAAAATTTCAAAAGATTTGTATGAACTGGATTATCTGGAAACTCAAAGATTGATAGAGAGCCAAAGAGCATTAGATATGCTCTTTGATATAGGTAAAAGTTTGCCAAAGAAGGTAAGAAGCAGTAAGTATAGAAATTATCCTTTTAATAGCCGAAGGAAGTTTAAAAAATAATTCTTTACTAAAATATCCAACAAATAGTTCTAAGTCATTTTCAAACCATTTGACAGGATTGAATAGTTGAGAGAAATAAATTCTTTTTCTTTCTTCGCAATACGAGAAATTAAAATTAAAGGTTTTGATTATGCCATCTATGATTTTTTGCAAGAGTTTTCTATCGTATTCTGTAACAAAATCTTCGTTATGATTTAGAACAAAGTAATTGAACGGATCTATTTGTTGAGAAAACAAAATTATTTTAATACTTTTAGACATTTTTTGATTATAAAAATGTAGGTAATTAGATAAAGTTATTCTAAGTGAATTTAATTTTTCGGTATCCTCAATTCCGTTGGTATTAAGGAAATTAACAAATAAATTGTTTAATTCAACTAATTTTAAATAAGTTTCGTTAATAGAATTATAATTTCTAACTGATATTCCAAAACCTAAAATTATTAGAATAGATAATATTATAATGTGAAGCATAGCAACACCTCCTTTCTTGTGTATTTAATTTTATTTGGCGATATTATTATAACTCAAAAGGGGGTAAGAATGAAATAAGGGAGGTAAAACAATGGATGAAAAAAAAGAAAGAATATCTTTTGAAACTGAATTATATGTTTCAGAAGAACTTAAAAGAATTAAAGAGATTGAAAGCAAAATGGGAGCAATTTTTTCAATAGAAAATTTATCTATGAATGAAATAAAAGCATATATAAAGCATTTGCAAGAAATCAGAAGAGAGTATGTGGATTTGTTAACCAAAATAGAAAAGCACCTTATTGCAGGTGCTGATAATATTTCATAATTCGGGATCAGAAGAGATTGAAATTGAAAAAATTTAAGTAACAAAAAAAGCACTTCAAATAAAGTGCATACAAATATTTTCATAATTTGATTATATCAAATTTAATTAGTTAAGTAAAGAGGTGTAGAAATGAAAACTGTAATAAAAAAGACAGAAAACTTTACAATGGTACATAATAATCTGATATTTGATGAGAGTATCAGTTGGAAGGCGAAAGGAATACTACTTTACATGCTTTCAAGACCGAGCAACTGGAGATACAATGCAAAAGAAATTGCCAAAAATTCTAAAGATGGACTGGATTCAGTTTATTCAGGGCTGAAAGAATTGGTAAAAGAAAGATATGTAAGCAGAAAGAAAAATGCTGACGGAACAATAAATTACTATATCTTTGAGGACAAGTCAGAAAATAATATAAGAGATTATCAGGATAAGGAAGAAGTTGAGGAAAAAGAGAACGAAGAAAAGGAGCCTGATACCGAAAACCTAAACTTGGATAACCCAAATCTGGAAAAGCCTGATATGGAAAACCCAAATCAGGAAAACCCAAACTTGGATTTTCCCCACCATAATAATATAGATAATACTAATATAGAATATAATAATATAGATTCTATATATTTATATAGGGGCAAGGAATTTGAAAAAGCGTTTTCAGATTTTAAAATTATGAGAATTGGTAAAAAAGAGCCATTATCGAAACCAGCAGAGGATTTAATTCTTATGAAGTTACACAGATTAGCAGGGAATAATGAGCAATTAGCAATAGAAATATTAAACAAATCGACTATAAACAGCTGGAAAGATATTTTTCCGCTAGATAAAAAACAAGGAGGAAATAACAATGCAAGCAATAGCAGAAATGGTAAAGCAAAGAACAGGAAACCAAATTATGACCTCGAATTCTAACACGTTTACAGGTGTTGAAACCGTTAATATTCGAGAAATTAAGAAAATCAAGGAAATAAATTATTTTAGAAATATTTCAAATTTACCTAAAAAAATTGATGATTGCACTTTTGAAAAAGCAGTTGTAAAAAATTCAGAGGAAAAGAAAATCAAAAATCTTATTGAAAGATACTGTAAAAATTTTTACAAGGCTTTAGAGAATGGCATTGGATTGTATTTTTATGGTGTGAGAGGTACAGGAAAAACGTTTTATAGTTTGTGCATATTCAATGAGTTGTCAAAAAATTACAAGGTTTACAGAACAAGTTTAATGGGAATTTACAAAAGAATTAAAAAAACTTGGAAAAGTAAAGATATGGATGAAGACCAAGTACTAGGAGATTTACTAAAAGCAGATTTGATAATACTTGATGATTTAGGAAAGGAATATTTAAGCGAGGAATGGGGAAAAGAAAAATTGTTTGAAATATTCAATATGCTTTACGAACAGGAAAAATGTCTAATAATTTCCACAACAATGGATCCTAGCCAAATGTCAGAATATTTGAGCATAAACGGAAGTGATGATGTCCTTGATAGATTCAGGGAAAATTGCAAAGGGCTGGCTTTTAACTGGGAAAGCAGAAGAAAAGAGGTTAAGAAAGAGATTTTTAAGGAAATATTTGGATAAGGAATTAGAAAAAAAATAAAAGAAAGTGTTAAAAGAAAAAACACTTTCCAAATCAAAATAGTTAAATCCAGGATCTAGCTTCTTTTGCAAAATTATAAATTTTTTTTAAAGCGGAATTATCTTCTAAGAATAATTTCCCTTTAATTGTTAGATGTGGATTTGATGCATTGAATACAACATTGTCATTAGTACCAAAAACAACAGAGAGACCATCAATGTATTCGTCATTGATTAATTGAGACAGTAAATGATTTAATTCTTTTTCAGAAACTCCTAGTTTTGGATGAATGAATGTTTTATTGACATCAAAATCATTATTTTTATAAGATTTGTCGATTAAATTTAAAATAATATACATCATATCTTTTGTAGACATAGCAACACCCCCTTTCATAATCTCATTAACAAAGATATTATAACATAAAGGGTCAAAAAAATATATAAAATCAGGAGGAAATAAAATGTTAGGAAATAACGTAGTAGACTATATGATAAACAGCTGTAAAGGAGCATACAATTTAGAAAATGCGAAACTAATTAAAAAGAATGTTGAAGACAAGAAAGTTCAGTTTGTATTCAAGAGAAGTGATTTAAAATTAAACATCGAGTTTGCGAATGATAAGATTTCAGGAATTATATATAATAATTTCTTAACTGATTCGCAAAGGGAAAATGTAACAGAATCTGAATATTGTACAAGATTAAATGAAATGCTTGAAATTACGGATATTGATGATATGAATAAACTTGACGAAATCTCAAGAAATATTATCAAAAAAATAAATTCAGAAAAATTATTTGGAGAAAATCCAAAGGAATTGCTTTTGAATAGAGAAGACAGAGAAAAACTTGTAAAAATAAAAAGATTTTTCGGGGGAGAGCCGCAGTTGCTGAAACTTTATGAAGAAATCGAAGAGTTGCAAGAAGCTCACAAAAACTGGCGTAAATCATTTTATAAAGATAATAGCAATATGATTGAAGAAATAGCCGACTGTTTTGTTATAGCTTTACAAATCAATAAAGTGAAAATGATTAAAAACGTTATTAAAGGCTTAGTTGACAACACTAAAATTTTTAAAACTGAAATGATTGAAAAAATCATAAGAATGGTTAAATTTAAAATCAATCGTACAGTTGAAAGAATTGAGAGTGAACAATACGGAACATACAAGATTGAATATAAAGACACTAGAACTTCACAGGAAGCTATCAGCGAAGAAAAGGAACAACAGCCAACAAATTCTCCGGCGAAATCATTTAGCGTTGCAGAGAACAAGAAACAGAGCCGTGAGGAAAAAGAGAAAGCCAGAAAGGAAAACAAAGTTTTTGAATTTGTAAAAAAGAATGAACCGTACTATTACCAAGCACGTGATATTCAACTAAACACTAAGATACAGGCTAAGGAATGCACAAGGATTGTCGAAAAATTTATTAGCGAGAGGAAAATAACGGTTACAAGAAAAGGAAAAGATGGCATATATGGAGCAACACTTGTAACTGTTCAGGAAGCAGAGGTAATTGATTGATGGCAATGAATGCAGGGAAAAAATTTGAGAACGATTTTAAGAATAGTATTGATACAAACGAAATCTTTTTACATAGATTCAAGGACGGAACAACGGGAACTGTGAACGGGCAAATGGTTAGATTTAAAAACAAGAACTTATGTGATTTTTTACTTTTCAAGGATGGCTTGCTTGTCCTTGTTGAGTTAAAATCTTTTTTAGGCAAGTCAATGCCGTTTTCTAACATTAAAGATACAGTTGATGAACAGCAGACGTTTTTATATAACTTGAGATTGGAAGCAAAGAAAAATAATGTAAAAGCGTATATGATACTTAATTTTAGAGATTTATCAGAAACTTATGCAATAGATATTCATAATTTTGATGAGTTTTACAAAATGACTAACAAGAAAAGTATCAATATAGACGAAGTGAGGCAATTAGGAAAACAATTATCTCAGCAAAAGAAGAGGACAAGCTACAGATATGAAATTGACGGCTTGTTTAGTTAGGAGGCAATAATGGGAAAAAGATTAGCAAAAGAAAGGGTTAGGAATATTTTAGAAGAATATCCTGAAACACGGAATGCTGAAAATCCTGACACATATGTTATGTGCTTAATATTGGTTGAGGACGGAATAATAACGCAGGATCAGGCGGCAAAGATATATGACAGATATTCAATTAACAACATAGTTAAAAGTCGCCAAAAAATCCAAAATTCAGACAAGGAATATGAGCCAAACGAGGAAACTAAAAAGAAAAGGTTTGTAGGATATATGAATTTCAGGCACGCCTGGCGGAAAGGAAACTTAGATGTCTAAGAAAATGAGCAGAAAAAACCAAAAATTAATATACTGGTTTATAGATTGTTACGCCTATAAATTAAAAGGCGTAGATATTAACTGGAAAAGTAGCAAGGAAAAACCAAATATTTCTGATTATTTTCTTTACAAGGCAAAGGAAGACTTGAAAAAACTTTATATTAAGCATAGCGGAATTAATTTGAAAGGTTACAAGCCTTTTAAAAATATAGAAGAAAAGTTAAGAATCAGACTGAACGAAGTTTTAGATAAGAATTATACTAAGGAAACCAAGATAAATATTGTAACAAATGATTTGATAGATTTTGTCCGGGAAGAAATGCAAAGATTTTTATTAACTCTTACAGGCACATTCAGTCTAAAACTTGATATGATGAGCAATAATGGAGCAATAGCCTTTACTAATTATTTATTTGATTATTTTCTCCAAAATGATATAGCAATGTGGGAAGAAATGCAAATGCTATATAAACAGCAGAATGAAGAAAAATATATTTATGCAAAGTTGAAATATAAACGTTGTGCGGTATGCAATAGAACTCCAGTTGACTTTGAACATTGGCAGTCGGCTGGAAGTTTGGGAGGTTATGCGAATGATAAAGGACAAGGAAGATATATTTCACTTTGTAGGGAACATCATACCGAAAAGCACGATATTGGAGTGGAAGCATTTGAAAGAAAGTATGATGTGAGGGGTATTTATTTAGATGATGAACAGATAAAGGAATTGAAAAAGATTTACAAAAATCATTTTAAGGCATTTAAGGAGGATAAAGAATGACACAAAAAGAAAGACGTAACTATGAAAATATATTTTTAGAAATTTGGGATAACAATTTATTGGAAAAAATTTTATTGATGGATATGTGTCAATTGTTAAAATTGCAGGAAACAAAGAAATTAAAAGGTGGATTCACATTATTTTATTACAAAACTGCAAATGGCAGGACATTTGTAATTGAAAGCGATGAATTTCGTGGAACTTTAGAAATTTACGAAGAAAAATAAAGTTCAGTCGCAGAAAGTCGATTGAGTTAGAAAAGAATTAGGAGGAGAAATGTTTTTAAAAGTAATAACAACGATAGTGATGGTAATTGTTGTTATCGTTAAAATTGACGCTGCAAGTGAAACAAAGAATTGGAATAATTATTTCCGTGTACTTTATTCGACGTTTTTGTATTTACTGATGTTTTTAATAATTTATATTTTTATAAAGTATCTTTAGAAAATAATAGATCCAGGGTAAAACCATTTTGTTGAAGTCAACAAAAGGCATATTGTTGATGTCGGCAAAATGGTGTTGAGAACGTTTGGATGGTGCAGGGAAAATGGCAAATCGGGAGAGTGAAAAAATGAAAAAATTATTGTTAATAGGATTTTTAGGAGTAATTATAAGTTGTAGTACATATTATGAGAAATTTCAGCAAGAGTGTAGGCAATATAAAGTTATCAAAAAGTTAAAATCTAAAACAAGTAAAAAGATATATCTGAAATTTGAAAACGGAAGCATACACGAGGTATCGCCAATATTAAAATATGAGGATATAGAAGAAAATCGTAAATTGAAGAAATGTGATTTTTAGAAAAAGTTTTGGAAATTAGGACAATGACAGTTGAATATTTTTGGTCTTGAGGTATAATATATTATTATATTTTAGGAGGATTTATGAAAGAATTTATATTTATGCAAAATATATCCAATATGTTTGAAAGATATTATAGTAATGAAAAGAATGTTGAAAATGAACCTTTGGAAGAAGATGAAAAAATAGAATTTCAAGAAATATCAAAAAAATTCAAAAAAGGTATAACTGAAGAATGTTACAAAAAATACAAATATATAAAATCAGATATGCTTGAAATAAGCTCGAAATTCGAAAATGCTATATATATTTCAAGAAAGATAAAAAATAACACTTATGAACCAACAAAAATTTTAAAATCAGAAATCAAAAAATGGGATTATTTTGATTTTAAAGAAAAATATAGCGAAAGTATCGAAAAAGTCGAGTATTTTCTTCCAATATACAGATTGGGAATACTGTATTTTGATCTAGAAACTGAAAATCCATTTTTAAATGAATTGGAAGGAATTTTAATAGATATGACATCAATAAGAAATAACTTACTACAAAAAAAAGTATTTTATGGTTTGGAAAATTTAGAAAAAATAGACGATTTGATAAAAGAACAAAAAGCTTATGATAAAAAAATATTGGATATAATGGGAATGTTTTTAGCTATATTTTCAGTTATCGGTATAAGTGCTTCTAGTGTTTTGAATTTACATAATAATCATATTTCTGTATTATTAATGATGAATGGTTTTATTTTAATTACAATGACAGCATTATTCTATTTGATTAAATTTGAAAACCAAAAGTTTATAATATCTAAAAACTGGGGTTTTTTAATTCCGTTAATAATAGGAATGGTTATGATGATATTTGGTGGGGTTATGAATGTTCCTGCAAAAAATAATGAAGAAATTGAAAAAGAAATAAAAATTTTAGAAAAGAAAATAGAAGAATTAGATAATAAAATAGAATTAGAAAAAAGATTAAATCTTGAAAGTAAAATAATAAATTTAGAAAATAAGACCAAATAAAATTGGTCTTTTTTTTGTGGGAAAATAAATAAAAATGGAAAGGAAAATAAAATTAAATGAACGAAAAAGACATAGACAGAATAGCGGACAAAATAATAGAAAGAATGAAAAATGATAAAGAAATAAAAACAGAGAAACAATTAACACCATTTCAAAAGACAGAAAAATTATTATCTGAATTAGCATTACTGAAAGGTGCTATTGATTCTAAAAATATGCTTATAGAGGACTTAAAGAAAGAGGGTATATCAATTCAGAAAAAGGAAACAGGCGTTAATGTGCAGGCTAGTAAGGTATATTTATCCGAACTAGAAAAGGTTGAAAATAAAATAGAAAAATTAGAGGAAGAAATTGCAAGAATAAAAAATGTGGTTAATATGGTCGAAAGGGCTTTAGATACAATTAGAAATAACAAGTATTACGATATAATAGAGATGAAGTATTTTGATGAATTAACATTTGAGCATATATCCGAAAAATTAAATATAAGTGTTATAACTGCAAAGAGATACAAAAATAAAATGATTAGGCAGTTACAGCTAGTTATATTTTCGGATGATGTGATAAAAAATATATTAAATTGAAAATGATACTTTTTTGATATTGTATATAATTTTCAATATGTTATAATATGTCAAGATGTAAGAGTATGAGTTGAGTACTTATTATTGAATCCTTGATTTTATATAAGCATAAGACAGTTTAAAGGCTGTCTTTTTTTGTTACAAAAAGGAGGTGGTAGCATTGAAATTAAATGCAAGGCAGAAGTCTTTTTGTGAGTTTTATGTAGCTAGTGGAAATGCTACTGAATCCGCAATAAAGGCAGGGTATAAAGAAAAGTATGCAAGACAAAATGCACCAAAATTACTACAAAATACTACGTTATCAAAATACATAAAAGAATTACAGGAAAAAACAAAGACAAGCAGAATAATGACGGCTGTTGAAAGACGAGAGTTTTTAACAGAAGTTATTAAAAATGGAAATGAAAAGGTACAGGACAGATTAAAGGCATTAGATATTTTAAATAAAATGGATGGTGAATATATCGAGAAAATGCAATTGTCTGGACAAGTGAATACCAATCCACTTTCAGGACTTACTACTGAGGAGTTAAGAGCATTAGCTGGTGGTAAGAATGGATAAAATGGAAATGATAAGATTAGAAGCTGTTAAGGAGCTATCACGTAGAAATTTATTGGATTTTCTTATTTTTGACGGAAACGGAAGATATAATAATGCAAGGCACATACAATTTTTGACGGATAAAGCACAGCAATTTGTAGAAGATGTCAAGGATGGCAAAAGTCCACGATTATTTGTTAGTATGCCGCCACGACATTCAAAATCTGAAACTATGACTAAAAAATATCCAGCTTGGGTAATTGGGAATAATCCTGATTTTGAAATTATAATCGCAAGTTACTCAATGGATTTAGCAAGGGACTTTGGGAAAATAGCTAGGGATACTTATAGAGAACACAGTAAAAGTGGGACAGGGATTTTTAACACTGTTATAGATAGAGATAAAAGTGCTGGTGATAACTGGGGGATTTTAGAACACAGAGGGGCTGTTGTCAGTACAGGAGTAGGTGGAAGTGCAACAGGTAAAGGGGCACATATTGCAATTATAGATGATCCGTTTAAAAATAGGGAAGACGCAAACAGCAGATTACAGCGTGATAAGGTTTGGGCTTGGTATCAATCAACTATTCGTACAAGGTTAGCACCTGGAGGTGGAATAATAATAATTCAGACTAGATGGCATGAAGATGATTTAGTTGGTAGAATAGTCAAGGAAATGGAAAATGGGACTGGAGAAACTTTTGAAAGTATCGTTTTGCCAGCTATTGCAGAAGAAAATGATATTCTTGGAAGAAAAGTAGGCGAGCCATTGTGGGAAGAACGATATGGAATTGATGAACTGGAAAATATAAAAAAGGCAATAGGAAGTCGTGAATTTTCAGCATTGTATCAGCAAAAGCCGCAAGTTGAGGATGGTGGATTATTTAAGCGTCAATACTTTAAATATTTTGATATAAAAAATGATTTTATTATAGCTGATAATAAAAATGTTAATATCAAAGACTGTTTTTATTTTCAAACGATAGATACAGCAATGAGTACACATAAAAACAATGATTTTACGGCAATAGCAACCTTTGTTTGTGATAGGGAATGGAATTTATATTTAGTTGATTTAATGCTTGAAAGATTAGAAGTACCAGATCAATGGAATGTAATTAAGCAGTATAGGCATAAATATAATTTACGATTCCAAGCGATAGAGAGTAAGAGTAGCGGTATTGGAATAATGCAGCAGGCAAAACGTGAAGGTATGCCATTAAAAGAATTAAAGGCAGATACAGACAAGATGACTAGAGCATTAAATATTTCAGTCATGTTTGAAAATGGAAAAGTATTTTTCAATAAGAATTTAGAGAATTTATTGGAGCTGGAAGAGCAGTTGTTAAAATTTCCGAATGCTGTACACGATGACGCTGTTGATGTATGCAGTTATGCTGGAATTGTTATAAATGATTTAATACAAAATTCAAAAAGGTATATTAGAAAATTTATAAGCGTGTAGAAAGGAGGAAATGTGAGTATCAGGGAAAATGTAGTAAGTGCATTAGTAAAAGAGATAATATCATTAGGTTCGATTTCGAGCGGAGAACAGAACATTGATGATAAATTATTGGAACAGATGTTAAAGGATATGGATATTGCTCAGGCATTACAGCTTATGACACAAACGGTTACATCTAAAGAGTGGAAAATTGAAACAGATGTACCAGAATATGTGGAAGTTGCCGAGAACATTCAACGACGTTTGAACAATCTTAATATATCAAAGTTACTGGAAAATATTTTGAGAGCTGAAATATATAAGAAATCAATATTTGAAATAATATATGATAAAGATAATACAGGAAATACAGTAATTAAAGATTTAATATTGTTGCCAAACAAATATATAAAGTATGATAAAGATAGCGGTTGGGTTGTTAAAACTCGTGATAGCGAAATTACGATTGCGGGTGAACCTAGCCGTTTTTTAGTTTGCGTTAATGAAGAGCGGTTAGATAATTTGCAAGGAAGCACGGATTTGTTGCCACTTGTTCCTGTATTTACAGCTAAGGAAAGGCTGGAATCGAAATTAAATGCAATTATTGATAAATACGGAGATATAATTACAGTATTTGCTTATGAGCCATCCGCCGAAACAGATCCACCAGAAGTTGTTAAGGCAAGACAGAAAGATGTGGAGGCGCAGGCTAAGGATTTAAAGGCTGCAAAAGGTAAGGATGTGCTGGCTGTTCCAAGTGCTGGGGAAAAATCATTGGACGATTTTATAAAATTCATAAAGCTGGATGATTTGAAGCCTGAAATTTACCAGGAACTGTTAAACGAAAAAGCAAAATCGGTGCAAAGATATTTACTTGGAAGTACGCTTGTTGTTGGAGTGGACGGAAATAGTGGAAACAGAGCATTGGGTGAAGTTCATAAGGAGCAACAGAACTATAAGATAGAATCTAAAGTTAAAAAGATTAGGGACTGGATTCAAAAATTAATAGAAATAGATGCACAGCTTTATGGATATGATTCAGGAAATTTCTATTTTAAGTTTGTGGAAGAAATAGATGAAACTGAAACGCTTGAGCTGGAAGACAAAAGGACAAAAACTATATCAGAAAAAGTAAATTATATAGTGAAAATATCTGAAAGCGGTTATGCCTTTACAAAAACCAAAATAGCTGAGATATTAGGTGTCAAGGAAGCTGATTTAATAGAAGTTGAAAAGGAAAGTAGCAATTTAGAATTTTCCAAACCTAAAAAAAAACTAAATATCAATAAAATAAATAAAAAGCGTGAACTGATAGAAAAGAATCAAGCACGATTTGATAAATTTATTGATAACAATTTCAAGAAATGGCAAAAAAATGTATTAAAAGCTATTCGTGAAAAGATAGAAAAGGCAAATGATATTTCTGATTTATATGATTTAGAGTTTGATTATGATAATACACTAGAAGATATGTTGTTAATGTCAATGCTGCAAGGATTTGATAACGCTGTTATGATTGATAATGAAATTGTGGAATTTTCAAATACTAGGACGGCTACAAGAAATGCAGCGCTTGATAATTTCCTGAAAAAATACCCTGCTTTGTATAATGATATCGAGAACGAAATGGAGTATGCACGACAAAAATACTTTTGGATAAAAAAAGTCACAGATGTAAATGTTACTGAAAAGATTTTTAAACAAATGTCAAATACTCTTGAAAATGGTGGAACGTTTAAAGAGTGGAAAAAAGACGTGGATAACATTTTATCTCAGAGTGGTTTAACATTAAATGAGGGATATTTGAAAACAGTATTCAGAACTAACATGAATCACGCTTACAATGCGGGAATATATATGAAAATGGATAAATACAAGGAACGTTATCCATATTATCAATATTGTGGAACGTTGGACGGCAGGGAACAGGAACATACAAGAGAATTGAATGGGAAAATATTTAAGATAGGAACACTTGAAGCTGATAAATATTTTCCGCCAAACGGATTTAATTGTAGATGTTACACAGTATCTTTGACAGCAGATGAGGTAAATCCTGATGAAGTTGTAGGTAACGGAGATATAAACCAAGATGTAGGAAGTTTTGCTGGTAATATTGGAAATGATGAGTACATAGCAACGCTTGAAAAGAATTATAAACAAAAAGTAGATACATTTGCCGATAAATATGATATTCCTGATTTTGTACTTACTAAACCATTGAAAAAAGACGGCAACAGTAGTATAATTGATACAATAAAAACAGTAAAAGAAGCAAATAATTATGCTGAAAAAGTATTAGGAGTTAAAGCTGATTATACAAGTATTGATGTACGTTGTGCTAATGAGTGGAATCGTGGGCTTGCAGCTATGAAAAATAAATATCCAGAAGTTGCAGAGCAAATTAAGTTCGTTGGAAGTATGCAAAAGAGAAATGAATTATTGAAAGCAGAATTAAAAAATTATGCTAAGAATAATAAATTGGCAAAAGGAACTAAAGAATTGCTTGATTATGTTTTAGGTAAATTGAATATAAAAAACAATCGAACAGCGGAATCTTTTCATGTTACTAGATTAGGAAACAATCCAGATGAGAACGAAATTATAAAAATAGTAAACAAGTATGCTGGAATATCATTGAACTCAAACTATTATAATAATTATGATAATGTTATTGCTGAAAGAAAAAGACAAGTAACTAACGGATGGAAACCTGTTGGCTGTGATACGATGAAATCTATTTTTGATCATGAGTTTGGACATCAAATTGATAAATTACTGGGCATTTCTAAATCCAAAGATGTAAAAGAATATTTTGAAACCAATAAAACAGTAATATCAAAAAATCTTTCCAAATATGCAACTGTAAAAGTTGAGGAGTTTATAGCTGAAGCATGGAGTGAATATAAAAATAATCCAAAACCACGAGAAATTTCAAGAAAAGTAGGTAAATTTATAGAAAGGTCGTGGAAAGAGTGGCAAAAGAAAAATTTATAAAGGATTTGGAAGAGGCTTTAAAGAGGGCGGAAGAGCGAGGTTTTGAGCCAGAAGAAACTCAAGAAGAAAGAAATGCGAGATTTGATAAAATGACACCAAAAGAGAAAGCGGAAGCAATAATTGCTGAAATATTTGAGTTTAGTGGTGAGGGATTTCTAACGGAGGAAGAAGAGAAAGAATGCACATATGAATAACGATAAAATTAATCACAGGAGATAAAATTTCTGTGATTTTTTTATGAAAGGAATTATTATGAGAATTAGTATAACAACCAATCTTGATAGTGTAAGTACAAGTTTTAAGGAAAAATTGAGGAGCATTAATAAAGAAGAAATGCTTGATGAAGTGGCATTCTATATGGAAAACGAAATGCGGAAAAGATTTGATACTGAAACTGATTACGAAGGGAACGCTTGGGAAAAATTAAAGTTGAGAAAAGGAAAAATCCTAAGTGATACAGGAGCACTTAAAGGTTCTTTGGGAATAGCTAAAATAGAGGGAAATAGTGTTTCTGTATTTAGTAATTTGGTTTATGCAAAGATTCACGATGAAGGTGGAGTTATCAAAGCTAAAAATGTCAAGGCTCTACATTGGAAAATAGGAAAAGATGAATATTTTGCCAAGTCTGTCACTATTCCTAAGCGTCAGTTTAGTGGTGTAAGTGATAAAAATAGAGAGGATTTAGTAAAAATTCTTAATGATTATTTCGTTAATAAGAAATTATTTTTGTAATTATGTATATAAATTTAAAGTTCGGTTAATAGCTGAATTTTTTATTATATAGAAATTTTAAAAGAGAGGAGGAATAAAATGCCATTTGTATTATTTAAAGCTGGGGATTATGGAACAAAAGGGAAATGGAGTAATGAGCAATTATCTAATCTTATAAATAATAAAAAGGAATTGGATGTGATTCCGTTTCATACAAGCGAATTTACAAAATTAGGAATGCTCAGGAATGAAATACCTGTTATCGGGAAGTTTAAAAATATTTCTGTAAAAGATGATGAAATAATCGCTAATGATGTCGAGATATTTGACAGAGGGGAATTTAAAAATCGTAAAGTTGACAGGCTTTCTGTGGAAATAGAAAATGGAGAAATAACACGTGTAGGAGCATTGCCTGTAGGAGTAGAACCTGCTGTAAGTAATAGCGGAAGTTTTGCAAACGGTGAGTTTTCACAGGGCTTTGAAATGGATTGGATTAACCAAAAAAATATAATTGAATTTAGTAATAATAAAAATAATGATGGAGGAAATGGTGAAATGAATTTTGATGAAATATTGAAAAAATTATTGGAATCAGACAGCGAAGATAAGATAAAGGCAGTCAACGAAGTGTTAAAAACACTTTCAAAGGAGGAATTACAAAAAATTGAAATTCCTAAAGATAAAGAGTCTGAAAAAACAGAAGATGAAATTAGAGAGGAAGTTAAAAAAGAATTTGCAAGAGAACAGGAAATAAAAGAATTTATGTTAAAAAATTCTAATAAAATAACGCCTGCTTTAAAGAAATTAGGGATTGAAGAGTTTGTTAAACAGTCTTTGGCTAGTAATAACGGAGTTATTGAATTTTCTGAAAATGGTAATAGCCAAACAGTAAAATCAAGTGATATTTTATCTAAGTTATTTGAAAATTTACCAAGTTATGGCGGACATAAACCATTAGAATTTGGCAGCGATGATGATAATATCTCAAGACAGCAGCAAATGATAGCTGATGAAATAGCAGGATATAAAGCTAGAAATGGCTTAAAATAATTTAAAGTAAAGGAGTAATAATAATGAGAAATAGAGTTAAATTTTTAGGTAAAGATGAAAAGAAAGACATTGTGCTGAATGAATTTATACCAAGAAAAACAGTGACATTGGCACAAGGTGAAGTTATAAAGTATGGGCAGGCGTTAATTTATGATACAGCTACTGGAAAATATAAGAAATATGAATCTGGTACGCCTGGAGGTAAATTGCCAAAAACTTTTTATGTTGGTGTGGATGAAGATGTGGATGCAACAAGTGAAGATTTGAAAATACAAGTTGTAAGGGCTAGTGATATTGACGGAACTCTTGTAATTGGAGTAACTGAAACAGACTATGCAGCACTTGATAATTTAGATAAATATGGTGTTAATGTTAGATTTGATAATATAAAAAAATAGGAGATGATAAAAAATGTTAAGTGATATTCAATTAAAATTAATGGCATTATTTGCTGTAGTAGAACCGAAAGTACAAACACATTATTTGACAAGGTTTGAAAATACGAATCCAGAGTATTTAAGTGATAATGAAACAATATTATTGAAAGATTTGAATGACTATTTAGTAGAAGCAAGTATTATTGAGCGAGGGAGCGAAATACCGTTTATAAAAGTAAATAATATGAACAGTTTGGCAATAACACCAGATATTGTTGCAGCTTCTTATGAATTAAAACCAATAATGAATGGAGGAACTGCCACATTTATTAATGGACAAATGATAGATCCTCAAAAATATCAGGAAGACAGATTATTGCTGAAATTGAAAAATGCGATACTGAAAACAAAAGAAAAAATGGCTGCAAATGCTTTCTTACAAGGTAAATACATACAAGCTAATTCAGGTACGGAAATCAACTTTGAATTTAACACGCCAACTAAAAAGGATGCTAAAAAGATTGATAACTGGGTTACGTTTTTCTTTGACATAATTGACGATTACGAGAAAGTGAACGGAGTAATGCCTGACAGAATAGAATTAGGGAGAACATTATTTGATAAATTAATTAAGAACAATGAATTTATTGAAATAGCCAAGGCTTATTCTAATTCAATTGGGCTATCTGCTGATGAAAAACAAGTGTATTTGGACTTGCTGGGGCAAAGAATATCTAAGTTAAGAACAGCACAGGACTTTAATGGTAACAACATACCGACAGATAATATGATTTACCTTTCAAATGACAATGCTTTGGTTCCTGTATTTGCAGCACTTGAGGCAGTGGATACATCTGGAAAACCATTTGTGTTTGTTGGAAAAGAAATATTAGATGAAACGCCTGCTAACAAAGAAACAGCAAGAGCAAAAATGTTTTGTAAATCAGCATTTGCTCCAGTAGTTGCACTTAAAGATTTAATTGTTAGATATGAGATTCAAAATACTGATAGTATATCGATTGTGCCTAATTCAAAATAGTAGGTGGTAGAAATGTTGGAAAAAGTGGGAGTAACTTCTGAAAATGGAGTTGCTTCTGAAACAAAACTGGATGAAAAACTATTTGAAAAAGTTTCGTATATTCCAAAGGTGGTAGCAATTGAAGTTTGCAGATATTCCAAAAGAACGGCACAAGAATTTGTTGATTATATTGATAATCAACTTATACCAGATTGTAAAACTTTTGTAACGGTATTTATAGGTGGAGAAAAGTATAATTTTTTAGATTCTGATACAAAAAGAATATTGCAAGAGCTTTATGTGGCTTGGAAAATATATGAAAGTTTGGAAAAAGAGAAAATATCAGAAGATAAAAGAGATACGCTTTATAAATTGCTGGAAAGTTTAAAAGGAAGTTCTGAAAACAGTGGCTCGGGTCTTTTGAATGATAATAGATACGGTAGAATTTATAGGTTTTAGGAGTTGATAGAATGTTTGACACAATATTTCAAAAATTTAAGGAAGAACTAAAAAAAGATTATCCTGACTATGAATTTTACATAACGGATGACTTGGAAGCGGAAGATTTTGTAATAATTTCTGTAATATGTGAAATATCCAATATCACAATTAGCAATACAAAACATTATAACGCTATGTTGAATTTTTATATCACAAAACCAAAAGTTCAAGATGACTTAGGAAGTTTTATTTTACAGGCATTGGATATTCAAAGAAAAATACAGGATTTAGATGAGAATAAAAAAATATTTTTTGCACCTAAAATGGAAATGCAGTTTGGGGAACTGAGAGCGAAAGAAAAAAAGGAGACATTAAGGGTATGCCTAATAACGGGGGTATTTGATACATCTTTTCCAATAAAGTATGTAATTGACAATAAAGAGAAATACAAACCTATTGAGCATATATATCTGAATAACGGGAAATAATAACATAAGACTGGATAATTTCAGTCTTTTTGACAAAGGAGAGGATTGGAAATGAATGGAAGTCCAAAATTTGTTTTGGAAATTGAAGAAAGAGCAGGAACAGCAATAGCAAGAAGTGAACAGGGCGTTGTTGGTGTAGTACTGTTCGATAGCACGAAAGACACAGAAAAACACGTCTATGCCAGCAGAGGAGACGTATTGCAGACAGACTGGGATAATGACAATTACAATCTTTTGAAAGATTTGGCATTTGTAGGAAGTCCATATAAGGTTATAGTTCGTAGAGTGAAAGAAGACGCTAGAGATAGCGTAAAAATAACTGACATATTAAGTGATTTAGAAAATGATGTTGACAGCATTGTTATACCAAAAGCTACCGAAAGTGAGACAGATGATTTAATTAGCTATGCAAAAAGTCGGCATAATACAGAACTTGGTAAATTGGCTTTAGACTTTAATCAGGCACATTTTTTTACGTTTGTAGCAAGCGATAAAGTGCCAGATCATCACGCTATTATAAATAATGGAATAACAGGAGCAGTTGTAAATGGACATGAATACAGTGATAAGGAATTTGCGTTGGCTATAGCAAGTCTAGAGGCAGGATGTCCTATTTCAAGAAGTATTACAAATATGAAAATGGGATTCTTGGATAAATGTGATATTCCAGCAGAACCAGGTAAAATTACAAAAAAAGGTAAAATTGCGGTTAGCGTTCAACGTGACGACAGCGGTATTAGCTACTATGTAATTAATCGTGGAGTTACTTCATTTATAACACCTGACACAAAAAAACAGCGTAGATTTAGTAAAGTTAAAGTTGTAAGAAGTTTATTTATAATTACTGAAGACTTGAAAAAATCTTGGAATGATTATAAAGGTGCGAGATTAAATGGTTATTTAAATAAAATGGCTTTTTTGAATGCGGTTAATGCTTATACTCAAAGCCTTATGAACCAGGGAATACTTGATCCAGATTATTCAAATACTTTTGATATTGATATAGAGCAGCACAAACTTTATTTAATGACAGAAAAAGGTATATCAAGAGACGAAGTGGATAAAATGAGTGAGGCAAGATTGCGTAGAATTAATACGGTTGATGTTGTTTATGCAAGATGTGATGAATTAATGCCGCTTGATTGTATGGAAGACTTTTATGGAAAAGCGATAATTCAAAGTTAGGAAAGGAATGATAAAGAATGGATATATTTAAGGCAAATCAGGTAATTTCTGGCTCGCACGGTACTCTTATGATTGATGGACAGGTATTTGCAGAAGTATCTGAGGTGAAAATAGAAACAAAAATAGAAAGAAAAGAAGTGTGGCTTCCTGGGGGACAAAAAGGAGAAAAAATTGTTGGTGCTAGTGGGGAAGGCACTATTAAAAGATACAAGTTGAACTCAAACTGGTTTAAAAAGTTTACGAAATTAGCTAAAGGAAATGAGGTATATTTTGAATTGTATTTCCAAATAGATGATCCTGATGTAGCAGGAGCAGAAGCTATAAGAATTACTGATTGCTGGAATAAGGATGGATTTTCTTTGGAAGCTAAGCGTGGAGAAGAAATGAATGAAGAGCTAAAAATTGGATATCTTCCAATAAATCTTAAAGCTGTTGAGTTAATTTAGAAAGAAAGGAGTAAGTTATGGATTTAAAAGAATTGTTGAAAAAACGTGAAGAAGCAAGTAAATACAGAGAAAAAAAATCAATAATAGAATTTACTTTAAAAAGTTATAAAGATACTAAATTTAAGTTAAAAGTTCCTGATTTTCAGGGATTTGTAAGTTTTTGCTCTAAAATAGGCATTGATTTTAATGCCAGTAAAAAAGAAATGCAACAGATATTTATTGAAAAAGTTACTAAGTCAAACTCTGCTATATGCGAATATCTTTTTGATACTTTTATTGAGCCAAACTTTACAGAGTTTGCAGGAGAACTAATGGCGGAATTAAATGCTCAAAGTCGAATAGCTGTATTTAAAGATTTCTTTGATAATGAAGAAATTTTAGAAATATTCACGTTAGTTGTAAACAAGCAAACTGCAATGTTTAATGATAATAAAAATCCTAATATTGTTGAGCTAAAAAAAAAATAGATGAAAATAAGACGGATGTTGAACTTAATGCAATAATTTATTATATGCAAAAAGGCTGGACACCAAAGGATTTTTCAGATATAGAGAATGAAAATATGTGGCATTATTATGTAGTCGCTTATGAAATTGCGCAGGAACAGAAACGTGAGGAATTTAACGAACATGCAAGGTTGGGAGTGACGGGATATGGCGGATAATGTTATAGCAATACAGGTAAATGTAGACGGAATAGAAAGTGCTATATCTCATTTTAATTCGTTATCTGAAAGTTTTGGAAAACTAGCACAGGGAGCACAACAAGGTACAAGTGGTAACGAAACTTTGCAAAATAGCTTGGAAAGTGTAGCGAATGCTGTTAAAGAAGCAACCGGCGGAAATGATGAGCTAGAAAATAGCTTAAGTGAAGTTGCGAACGCTGCAAATGAAGCTGGAGACGATGTAGAAAAATTAGCCGACAGTAACACCAAGGCTTCTGAAAGCGCTGATAAATTATCTGAAAGTTCTAAAAAGGCGGCAGATGGTGCTGAGGATTTAGGTATGAGTAGTGATAAAACAGCAGAAGCCTTTGAGAAATTGAACACGCTTGGAAGAGATGTGGGAGAAACACTATCAAAATCTTTAGGTAATAAAATACCAGATACTATAAGTAAAATCGGGAGTAAATTTAGCGGATTGATTAGTCCGTTGAAAAAAGTAGGAGAGGCTGGTAAAAAGGCTTTTTCGTTTTTGGGAAATAGTATAGGCGGAAAAATTAGTGATTCGGGTTCTAAATTGAAAAATCTTTTTAATATCGTATCTTCGGCTAGTGTTACTGGTGGCGGACTTGGTGCTATCAGTAGTGCGATTAGCGGACTCGTAGGGCTTGCAACTGGTCCTATTGGGGCAACTATTCTTGCTATTGGTGCACTTACTGCGGCTACAGCAGGATTTGGTGTAAAAGCATTAAAGGCTTCAGGGGAATTCCAAAAAGGAATGAATATGGTTTATACAATGTTGCCTAACGCTTCGCAACAAACCAAAGACAAATTAGGTAAAGATGTGCTAGATTTATCTGAAAAGTATGGGAAAGCAGCTGAAAATATATCAGAGTCAATGTACCAGGCTCTTTCTGCTGGGGTTTCCACTAATGATATAAGAGGATTTTTGGATGTTGCACAACAAGCAACAATAGCGTCTGGATTGAATGATACAGCAATTGCAGTAGATGGAATAAGCTCAGTTGTAAATGCTTTTGGAAAAGAAAATATAAGTGCGAAGAAAGCTAGTGATTTAATGTTTACAGCTGTACGAAAAGGTAAAACTACTTTTGGTGAAATGGCTGGAAGTATTGCCCAAGTATCACCAATTGCGAGCAGCTTAGGTGTTCAATTTAGTGATTTGACAGCAGTAGTGGCAACTATGACAGCAAAAGGGACGCCAACAAGCGAAACAATGACACAGATGAAAGCGGCGTTCAGTGAATTTTCTAAAGGCTCATCTAAGGCTTCGCAGGAATTTAAAAAAGCAACAGGAAAATCATTTAAAGATTTTATAGCACAAGGTGGAAATTTACAGACTGCAATGCAAGCGTTAGATCAGCATGCACAAAAAAGTGGTAAAAATATTAACGAATTTTTTGGAAGCGTAGAAGCTGGGTCTTTTGCATTATCTGTTACTGGGAAAAACGCAGGAGCTTTTGCAGAAAATATGAAAGAAATGCAAAATTCCGATGGTGCTACTGAACAAGCATTTAAACAAATGAATCAAGGCATAGGTCCGTCGATGGAAAGAATGAAGGCTTCAATGGCTAGAGGTATGATAGAAGCAGGACAAGCGATAACTCCAATGGCTTCTCAAGTGATTCAAGGGATTGAAGGAGCTTTTCCAGCAATAGGTTCAGCTTTTGCAAGCATGGGGCAATCTTTTTTGCCTCTTATAAGTGGCTGGGCTAGTAGTATCAGCGGATTTTTTCAAACTATACAGTCAAACGGAAGTCAGTTTAGTGCAACGTTTCAAGGAATTGGCAACGTATTGACAGCTGTATTTTCTTTTATTGGTGCTTCAATATCAATTATAGGAGCGATATTTAATGCTGTTTTTGGGATTATCATTAACTTGTTGGGTAGTTTTATGAGCGCTGCTGGACTTGCTGGTTCACAGGGGCAAAATTTTGCAAGTACAATTTCAGGAGCTTTTAGCACAATAGCAAGTGTTGTAGGTGGTGCGTTGCAATTTATAATGCCACTTTTAACAGGTTTAGCACAAATAATTGGAGGTGTACTTGGATTTGCAGTGAGAGCAATCACAGAATCATTCTTATTCTTTGGAAAAATTATTTCAAAAGTTGGTGGATTCTTTAAAAAATTATTTGGAAAAGATGACGCAAAACAGGCTACTGAAGCAATAAATGAAGTTAAAAAAGGAATGGAAGAATTAAACAATGAAGCTGCGAAACCAACTGAAAAACAAGTTGACATAAATGCTCAAATTAACACCCAAATGGCTCAAATGGGAGCGAACGGACAACTTGCAGGTATGAGTATGCAACAAGTACCGCAAGTGGCAACACCTGCACAGCCCCAAACTATAAAATTAGATCCAACGGCAAAAGTTCCTATTGATCCAGCTAGTCTGTCAAATACCCAAATGAAAATTGATCCATCGGCATTTAGCAATGTTCAACAAGCAGTTCAACAAGTTAGCAGTGACATTAAAGGTAATCCACAAGATGTTACTAGAAACAGTTTGCTTGGTGAATTGAAAGCAGAAATGAGTGCGCTGAAAGCAGAAATGGCGGCAACTAAAAGTGCTATTGTTGGAAAATTAGGAGAAGTTGTGGGAGCAATCCATGCTATAAAAATTAATGTGAATGTGCCTGCTGCTCCAAGTGGAGATGCAATAGCGAATAAAATTGCAGCAAGTTTGCAGAAAGGATAGGTTATGGGGTTACTAGATTATAAAGTGTATATAAAATTTGATGAAAGTGTAAATTATAAGGACTTGAATTTTTTGGGCAGTAATTCTTTTAATACAATTGATTTTTTAAATCAAAAATTAGGAGATAATAATTTCATTGAAAAAGCCAAAAAGATGCTATCAGATAAGATGAGCAGCGTAAGCGGACAAAATCCTATTTTTTCTCAAATAAATGATAAAATGGCGGAACTAAAAGAGTTTTATTTATTCCCAGTACCTCCAAGTGAACTGAAGTTTAAAAGCATTGGTGGCTGGGAAAGCATTGATACGGTAAACGGTATATTAAAGCTCAAAAATAAAAATAAATTGCAGTCTCTGGCTTTTTCTTCTATTATTCCGGAACAGAAATATAATTTCGCAACACATCATTTGTTAGATCCCTTTACTACTTTTTTACTGTTTAAATCACTAGAGATGTCAGATAAGCCTATACGACTAATTTTAGTTGGAAAA
The DNA here is from genome assembly GCF_013394795.1 of Leptotrichia sp. oral taxon 223. NCBI lineage: Bacteria > Fusobacteriati > Fusobacteriota > Fusobacteriia > Fusobacteriales > Leptotrichiaceae > Leptotrichia > Leptotrichia sp. oral taxon 223. Next base: position 174,417 of record NZ_JABXYU010000001.1, on the reverse strand, counting down.
TTGGGTAAAGGAACATTAACATCAATCTTAAATCCTGTGGACTTGAATTTTTTAGCAACCGTGAATAAATTTGAAGCCAATTTTGACATTACAGGAACATTGAACTTTGAAATTGAATTTGAGGAATATCCAGAGTTTAGCGACATCACAGAAGCTGATAATCCGGAAGAAAAATTATTTTACAAGGTGAGTGGATAGAGTATGAAAATAATTGTAACAGATCCTGATGAGAAAAGATATGATTTAACAAGTATTGTAAAAGATAATATACAACTTTCAAGCAGTATTGAAAATATAACGGCTCAAATGGAATTTGAACTGGCTTACAATTACAGAGAAAATATGCCATATCATACGATTGACTTGGATAAGGGGGCTTATTTTGTAGAACTCTATGATAACGCTGATACATTAATATTTCAAGGTATTATCCCTAAAATTAGTGTTAATAATAAAGGTCCTAAGTTTACAGCATACGATCCAAGTTTTTATATATCACGTATTTCTGAAATATTTCAATTTGATAAACTTCCAGCAGGAGAATGTGTAACAAAAATGCTCAAAGAGTTTGATATGCCTGTTGGAACTATAGAAAACTGTGATGTGAAAATAGATGAGTATTATTATAAGGAAACTATTGCGGATATAATAAAAAAAATTATAGAAACAATAAAAGAGGATAAAGGTGAAAACTGGCATTTTTATTTTAAAGACAATGCTTTTCATTTTTTCAAAAGAAATAGTGATAAATACTTGGATGGAGAAACACAGCCCAAAGAATACCAAGTATATGTTGGAAATGGATATGTAAATATTTTTAACTTTATTAAAGACGCAAGCTATACATCAAGTTTTGAAAATATGAAAAATAGCATAATTGTAGTTGATGGTGATGATGAAAAAATGAATAAGGTTGATACAGCGAAAGACAACGAAAATATTAAAAAATATGGATTATTGCAGTATGTTGTTAAACAGGAGAAAAATAATCAAGATAAATCAGCTAAAAAAGGTAGAAGCAAGGATAAGAATAATAAAAAAGATGGAAAAGGTAAGAAAGAAGATAAAAATAATAAAGGTAAAAAAACAAAAAATTCAAAACGTAACAAAAATACAGCTAAGAAAGGCAAAAAATAATGGCTGGAAAAACTAGAAATTCAAAACGTAACAGAAAAAGTAAAAAAGATGGCAATAACAAAGGTAAAAAGACTGAAAATTCTAAAACATCTAAAAAAAGTAAAAAAAAGCAAAAAGAGAAAAAACCAATAAAAGCGGCAAATGTCTTAAAAGAGAAAAATAAACTTGAGAAGACTTTTACTTTAACCGTTCCAGGAATACCTATTTTACGTGCCGGGGATTTAGTAAGTATTCCTAAAAACAGTACAGGAATTGCTGGAATATTTGAAGTTAAAAGCGTTAATCATAATTTTAGCCAAAAGTACAGCTTTTATGGGGTAAATATTTATTTTATGAGTTTAACTTTGGAACTGGTAAAAGAGTTAGAAAGTGAGGAATAAGCATGAAAGACAAAGTATTACAACCTGATGAGGCAAAATATTCTGAGCCTAGCAAGGCATTTGATAATTTAGCTAAAATTTTAAGGGAGAACTTTGATAATCCTGACTGGAATGGTCCTTTCTTAGGAAAAATTGTAAAAGCACCTCCAAACTTGGAAGTTCAAATTGATGAAAGAATAATATTAAAAACAGATAGAATTGTTGTAGCTTGGGAGAAAGTGGCTGGATATACTAGAGAATTTGAAGTTAAGGGAGATATTGAAATAGATGTAACTGATAGTGAAAATCAAGATTCTGGCGGAAATATTCATAACAAAATAAAGGCGAAAGGGACATATAAAGCCAGCGGAACGAATAAATGGACTGACGAATTAAAGGTTGGCGATGAAGTCATATTAAACGAATTTAAGAATCAGAAAAAGTTTTATTTGGTAGACAAGGCTTATTATTATAAGGCAGGTGAGTAGAAATGTTACCTAATTCAGCAATTACAGCACTTGATACATATTCTAGCAATAAAAATATTGAGTATGATAATTCTGACATTTATTTTGATTTGAAATGGGATTTTAAAAAAGGTGATTTTGTTTATGAAAAAGGTACCCCTGTTCTTTTAACAACAAAGAAAGAAATTGTAAAGCAGTGGATTATAAAGTGCTTAATTGTTACTAAAAATGCTTGGAGAGTTTACTATAAGGATGTTTTTCCTTTTGGTATTGGAATAAATAAGTATCGTGGAATAAATCCGCTTTATCAGGATTATGCACAAAGTGAAATAAAACGTGAAATACTAACTGCACTTAAAGAACATGAGTATATAAAATCTATTAATAATTATTATTCAGATTTTAAAGAGGATAGACTGACATTTGAGTTTAATGTAATTCTAAAAGATGAAGAAGGAACTCTAAATATCAGTGAAACTTTTGAATTTGACAAACTTTTATAGTGAAAGGGGGTATTTATGGTTACAAGGGAAGATATAGATGTTTACGAGGAAGATACAAACGAACTTGTCAATAATATTTTTAACGGAAGTTTTATGAGTAAGTATAGTGATGTTGTTGGAAGTTTTACAGCGGATATTGTGAGAGCATTTTCAACGGAATTAATTGTACAGCAGAAACTATATGAGGAAATGTCAAAAAAATACAATGTTGCAACTGCTGAAGGTATATATCTTGATAGTATTTGTAGCGAAGATTATATTTTTAGAAAAAAAGCAACTGCTGCAACTGGAATGGTTAGGATTTACGGGACAAGTGGAACGTTAATTGAAAACGGAATGACTGTTGCAAGCAATAATTGTACATATACTATAACTGAAACAAAAATAGTTGCGTATAAATCAACTGGAACAGTTGGTTATAGTGATGTTAATATAGTTGCAAATACTGCTGGAGAAATTGGTAATTGCGGAATTGGAGAGATAAATAAATTTTCCAAAAATTATGCAGGACTTGAAAGGGTGGAAAATCTTAGTAATATTTCAAACGGAGCAGATGAGGAAAGTGACGCAGACTTGCGGGAACGTAGAAGAAAGATATTATCTAGTCCGACCGTGAATTATAATGCAAATATGATAAGAGAAATGATATTAGCCAATTTTGAAAATATCAAAAAATTAAGAATAATTCCGAGATGGAATGGCAAGGGCACAGCTAAGATTATTGGAATCGGCAAATCAGATATAAAACTAAAAGATGAAGAGCTGAATGCGATAAAAGCGTATCTGGATAATGAAATTATAACGGATGCCGAATTTACTATAAAGACAATTAAGGGAAAAAGTATAAATCTTACGTTTGAAGCTGTGTTAAATAAGGAATATAACGAAGAAAGTGCAATTGAACTTACAAAAAACACTTTAAATCAAGTATTTTTGGATAAATTATTTGAGGAAAATAGAATTTATTATGCAGAAATAATTGATAAATTGCTGGAAATAAAAGCATTTAAGAAAATATCAAATATAGACATCAATAATACAAAAGAGGATGTTGTATTGGATGACGAGGATTTAGCAAGTGTCTTGAATATAACATTAAAAACTTTGGATTAGGAGGATAAAATGAGCGGATTTACAATGGCTGCAAAAGCAAAAATATTAAACAATTTATTTGAAGGCAAAACATATTATGCGGGGCTTTTGACGGCTATAACAACGGGAACAAATGGAAAAGAGAATGCAACAGAACTTGTATCAGCTTCATATGCCAGAAGAGCTATAAACTTTGCTTCAACTTCATCAAACGAAACAAGCAACGTGGCTTCTGTGAAATTTCCTGAAGCAAGGGAAGATTGGGGGCGTATTATAGGAATTGGAATATATGATTCATTGACTGATGGAAATTTAATAAATTTTGCTACTTTTGACGCAAGAGATGAGGTAATAATTTACGCTTTAATGCAGTATGAAATAGCAAAAAACTTTTATGTGATAGGATTTAGAAATTAATGGTAAAAAATGTACACCAGAAGTCAGTTGAATATATAAAAGATAATTTTAATATAAGCGAATTATCAAATTTCTATGTAAAAGATTTCGTAAATGATGGTAGAAATAATGATTTTGCTTTAATCAAAAGCAATCCTAAAGTAGCAAATTTTGTGAAACATACGAATAAATTATCTGAAATGACAGTATCAGAATTATTAAATTATAAAGTGAGTGATTTTTCATTTTTCATTGGATTGGATGATTATGTAAACTTTACACAAAAAATTACTGAAAAAAAGTTCCCGTTAATTTTTTCATACGACAATGATTATGCTGATGTTATATACAATCTTGCTAAAAATGATTACTACAACAGTATGATAAATTCCCTTCCGGGAATATTCAGAAATTCAAATCTTATACAAGATGTATTTCATTTTGCGGATCTTGAATTAAAATCACTGGAATTTATAATTGGAACATTAGTAAAAAACAGAAGATTTATAACGGCAAGAAATGAAGTCTTAGAAGAGTTTGAAGAACATTATAAATTAATATCAAGTAAAAATTTATCGACAATTTTTAAAATAAACAGAATTATTTCCAAACGTATTTTAAGGCGTGCAACCACTTTACAGAATTTCAAAGACACAATGAAACTATATTTTATCTATAACGGCAACGTAACAATAACGAATGATAAAAATAATTTTCAGTATATTGTAGATTTTCATTCTAGCACTGTAGATAAAGAGTATTTAGATTACTGGTTAGAATTGATTTATGAAGTTATACCAATTTGGTACGGCATAAAAATTGTATATTAAATGAAGGGAGAAAAAATGAAACAAACAACACTAGATTTAATAAAAAATATAAATGAAAATACTTTTATACCTGCGGCTACTCAAAATGAATTATTCGAGTTGTTCCAATTAGACACAGTTGCTGATCTAAGAAAAGTTTCAAGAAATTTCATGAAATTATATGAACTATTGGAGCATTTGGATAATCAGACTTCAAACGCCACAATAGAAAAAGCAGGAATTGTAAAATTCGGTACAGAAGCAGGAAATGCAATAGATGCGGAAACTTGGAAACAAGCAATAGGACAAACATTAGGTGGATATGTAAGTAAAGTTGAAAATAAAGAAGCTGGGAAATGGTATATAAATGATTTGACTGATGGAAAAATATACAAGTGCATACAGAGTCACACAAGTACAAGTTTCGATATTACTAAATTTGCGGATATTACGAATGTTGGACTTTCGGATAAATTGGAAAATTTATTCAAAATTACAGAATATAAGAACTTAGCTTTAACTAACGTGAATCACGGAAATGCAAATGGGTATACTATAGGAAATAATCGCTATGTTCCATTTTCACGACGTTTCCCCCGTGAGTTCAAACGGAAATACTACAATTTGCAAACTTCCTGTTTCTCCAATTTCAGCATTCGAAGGTACGGCAGCAATCATTCAGAATAATCTTCGTGCTGAAAGATTTTCAGTCAATAAAAACGGAGAAGTCAAAGTCGTCGGAGATGGAACTATAACAGCAAATATTAAATATAGTTTCAGCTTTAGCTTTCCTTTTGCTATTAGTTAATACCCGATAGCAGTCCAGAAAAATCCAGCTTTTTCGCCACCGCCGCCACGTTGTCGCATTACTTGCAGTAAGAATTTTTCTTTAGTGATATTTGACGAGACAAAAGTAACTTCCAAACTTTCATCTGAATAGTTGTAAATCCCTGAAATTTGGACATTAACACATTTCTGTTTAAAAGTTTTTGGGAAATTAATATTTTTAGTAATAGATGCCCCAGGTGTACTTGAAAGTCCTTCAAAATAGTTTTCTCCCCACTGGATTATTAGACCATCTGGAAATTCAATATAATTATTTCCCATTGTGTGTAAATTTTCCAATTTACTCAAAAAAGCTATACTTAAAATAAAAGTATAGGAGTGATTCAAATGAATAAAAACTGGGAAATCTACAAGGAATATCTGAACAGTTGTATAGTGAGAAATGAAAGTGTAAAAAACACAACATATAGGACTTACACAAACAGTATGAAACAATTTATTGAGTATTTACGACGATATGAAAATAATTGTTATTTATTGAACAGAAAAAATTCCAAAAACATGGTGGTTATTTTAGAACGATACATAAGATACTGCAGGGAAGTAAAAAGAAACAATGCAAGGACTATCAACAACAAAATAACAGCAATAAGTAGTTTCTATATATGGGCTGTTAAAAGAGATTTAGTGGAGGTGCATCCGTTCCGGGATAAACTAGATAGATTAAAAGTTACAGATGTGGAAAAGAGGAGAGAAAGCTATTATTTAAACAGTAAGGAAATAGTGGAAATACAAGTGAAAATGAAATTGTCTGAAAAATATGATTTGCAAGATCAGATAATATTCAATCTTATTATTGATACTGGATGTCGAATATCGGCATTACATTCAATTAAAATGAGTAATTTAGATTTAGAAAATGGGATAATAAATGGAATTGTAGAAAAAGAACAAAAAATTGTAGAATTTGTGATATTTGAAAACACGTTAAATTTGATAAAGGAGTGGTTGAAATGTAGGAAAGGCAACATAGAATACTTATTTGTTACTAAATACAACGGAGTATTTAAGCAAATGAGCAAATCAACTATACGTGATCGAGTTAGAAAAATAGGAAAACTTGTAGGAATAGATAATTTATATCCTCACACGTTAAGGAAAACTAGTATTAATTTATTGGCGGAAGTCGGTGGGATTGAATTAGCAAGTGAATTTGCTAATCACAATGGAGTAGATGTTACTAAAAAGCACTACATCAAAAAAACAACTGCAAAAGACAGGAAAAGCAAATTATTAGAGATTCGCAAAAAAGCTGGATTTTAGCAGAAAAATTAGATAAAGAAAAATGAGAAAAGGAGAAATAAAAAATGGAAGGATTTAAAATATATTTATATGATAAAAATGGGAAATTGATTGGAATATATTTAGCACCATCACAAAAAGAGTTTGAAGCTGACAAATTAAAATATTGTAGCGAATATATTGAGGGAGAAAATTATATTTCTTATATTGAAATAAAGAATCCTATTGTTGAAGATGGACAAGTAAGAGAGATGACTATATCAGAGCAAGTTCAAGCTGGAATTGTGATTTTGACAGATGGACAATATTTGGAATACGGAGAAGTAAAAACTATTGAAAAACCAAATCCATATAGCACTTGGGACAACAAGAATAATACTTGGGTAGAGGATAAGGCAGAAAAACTGAAATATTTAAAGGAGTTGAGGTATCAAAAACAACAAGAGTTTGTTAAATATAAGAAAGAGCTAGAAGAAAAAGAAGAAGAAAAAACAGAATTTGAAAATCTAGGCTTTGACATAACCGAAACAGAGGAAAGGATAACAGAGATAAAGTCCGAAATGGATTTATTGAAAACTGAAATAGCAAAATTAACAAAAGAAATTAAAAAAGTAGAAAAGGAAGTGGCATAGATGAATTTTGGGAAAGCATTTGAAGAAGTAAAAAAAGGAAAAGCAATGAGATTGCCGCAATGGAGCAAGGATGTAGTGATAAAAGCACAATTTCCTGACGAAAATAGTAAAATGACAGCTCCATATCTATATGTGGAATCTAGATACGGTAGAGTGCCTTGGAAAGAAACTATGATTGAATTATTTAGTGAAGAATGGGAAGTGGTATAAATGAATAGATTTGACAAAATTTTCAGCTTTATGTTGGCTGTCGAGGGTGGCTATACCAACGACAAGAATGATAAGGGTGGAGAAACAACTTGGGGAGTTACTAAAGATGAAGCAAGAAGAAACGGATACAATGGCTCTATGAAAAATTTAACACAAGATTTTGCAAAAAGAATACTTGAAAAAGACTATTACCTGAAAAATCGTTTGAATGAAGTAAAAAATGACAAGGTTGCATTATCAATATGTGACTGGAGTTTTAACTCAGGAAAATGGGCAACTAAAAAGGCACAGGTAACATTAAACAGATATTTTGGCTATAATCTAGTTGTAGATGGTATTTTTGGAAGCAAGACCATAAAAGCCTTGAATGAAGTGGAAGAACAAGGAAAATCAGAAGAATTTTTGAGAGATTATCACAGTATACAGAGAAAATTTTATCATTCTATAGTTGAATATAATCCAACACAGAAAGTTTTTTTGACTGGGTGGTTGAATCGTGTTGATAGAAAAGAAAAATATTTGAAGGAGATGGTGTAAGATGAAAAAAATTTGTGTAATAATTGGGCACGGCGGAAACGATTGTGGAGCAATTAACCCTCATACAAAAGAGACTGAGCTTGCTTACAATACCGAACTTGCTGATATGCTTATGGAAGCATTAAAAAATGAGTATGAAGTCGTAAAATATAACAGGGGATATAACAAAGTTGAAAATATTGGGATAGTCAATGGTTATAAATCAGACTTGATTTTATCGCTGCACTGTAATTCGTTTAACGGAATTGCTTCAGGAACAGAAGCGCTTTACTGGTATTCAAGTGAGAAATCTAAAAAATTGGCAGAGATATTAAGTAAAAATATTTCTGAAACTTTTGGAATCCACAACAGAGGAGCGAAACCAAGAGTTACAAATGAAATTAAGAAACGGAATCCTATTAAATTCAAAGATATGGAAACAAGGGGAAGTTACTTGCTTTATAGGACAAATGCCCCTTGTAACATTATTGAACCGTTTTTCATCGATAACGATAGCGATTTGAAGCTCGGAAAAGAGAAAAAACGGGAATATGTGGAAGCGATAAAAAAATCTATAAAAGAATATTTTGAAGGAGTGATGTAAAATGAACGTGATAACAACAGTATTAAATCAATTTGGAGGAAATATAATAAATCTAGTGGCGGTAGCATTGGCTGGATTTGTAGTAAAGGGAATTTCAGCATATCTTGTAAAAGGATACAGATATTTGATTAAAAAGAAAATGGCAAGATACATAGCACAGTTTATACCAAACGGGATTGCATTCGGAGAACTGTTGAAGGGAGTCAAGCCCAATGAGGAAAGACTGGTGCAGGCTGTATTGACAGTGCAAAACTTGGTTTTAAAAATGTTTCCTGAAAGACTAAGACCAACGGTGGATAAACTGTTTGATGAAAAAGCAATTGCAAGAGAGATAGAAAGACAGCTTAACAAAGAAAAGCAAGAGGGTTTAGCAAAGCCGACAATGGAAAAATAACTTCCGCTGTCGGGAATAAAATAGTTGATAAAGTTGTAGAAAAGGTAGTGGAGAACAAAAAGTTCTCTGTTGTCAATAACAGAATGGACTTTAATATAATTGATTACAGGCGTGATTATAGCAGAAGCAATGTGTATGCCGATATTAATTATAGGGACAACTTTAGAGGGGATAGGGAAGTAATGGCAAGGGCGGGGTTTATCTATTACTTTGACGGGAAATAATTTTTGGAGGCATAATTAATGATAGAGGATTTAAAGGTAATAATAGACAATCACGGACTTTTCCTTATACTGTTCTTTTCAGGAGTGCTGTTTGGAGTAGTGGCACAGAAGATGATAGACAATCAGCCAGTAAAGCCGTACATCAAGCGTATAGCCGTTGCTGGAATGACAATGGCTATTGCCCTATCCCTTAATAAGGTTGTAGGACATTTTAATGCTGGATTTTTATATCCTTGGAGTCCTGTCTTGGGATTTTTTGGAGAGGCTTTGCTGGAAACAGTAAACCAGAAAAGATATGGTATCAGTACAGGATTTTTGGAACTTCTGCTGGAAAAGCTCGGATTTGTCAAGAAGAGAGATGGTAAAAATGAAAATGTATCACAGAAGTAGAAAATTTGTAATTGTTATGTTAGCATTGATATTTTTAAATTCAGTAATGACATTAAAATTAAGAGGCTATCAAAGAAGACAGAATTTAAATTTATTACGAAGTAAATTAAAGAACGAAAGTAACAAAGGAATATTTGATTCTGTGGAGGAAAATTCAAAGAGAGAGGATATGTGGCTTTTGATAGGAACGAATTTAATAGCATTAATAACTATTGCTGGATTTGATAGATTTGGAGTATTCGAGGAAAGTGACGAAACTATAAAGGAGAATAAGAAAAAACTTGTAAAATTATTTTTGTAAAATTTTGGGTAGTCAGAGATGGCTACCCTCTTTTTTTGATAACAAAAGAGAAGGTATTACAAATCAAAGGAATAGAACATTGATAAAAATCTTTTTGAAATTCTAAGGGAATTTTTCAAAAAATATGTTATACTTAATTAAGCATAAGAAAGAAAAGAGGAGATTTTTATGGATATAACTATATTTGATGTTGCAGAATGGTTTTTGTTTCAGGAATCGATGACTCATAAAAAATTACAGAAATTGTGTTACTATGCTTATAGTTGGTTTATTTACCTAAATAATGATGACTATAATAACATACAAAATAGATTATTTAATTATATTTTCGAAGCTTGGGTTCACGGTCCTGTCAATAGAGAATTGTATAATAAATATTCACACTACGGTTGGCAAGAAATACCTAAAAAGGATGAGTTTCCCAACAATTTGAATAATTTAAATGAGTATTTACAAAGCATTTGGCAAGTTTATGGAGGATATAATGGTGATCAATTAGAATCTATTTCTCATCAAGAAAAACCGTGGCAAAATGCAAGAATAGGTTTAGAGCCGTACGAATCAAGTAATAAAAAAATAAGCGAAATAGATATGTTTATGGAGTATGCGACGAGATAATGAAAAAAAAGGTTAAAGAAAATAGAAAACTAAACAAATCAATAATTACAAACACTAAAAGTTCAAATAATATAAAAACAGCTGAACCTTATAACGGAAGTGTACATTTCAGATTAGACAATATTAGTTTTGAGAGTATAAAAACAAATAGTGGATTTACCAATTATTTAAAAGATATCTTTGAAGTACATAATTATTTTGTGTTATTATTTGATAAATTTCTTAAACATATGAAAAATAAAAAAGTTGGAGAAATACAACATAAAGGGAATCATTACCATAGAATAGAAGGAAAAAATGAAAAAATATGTAGAGAAATTGTGAGAAAAATACGAAACCAAAAAGAAGTTTCAGAAGATGCCGAATTTTACCAATTCGGAATAGAAGGATTAAGAATAATTACTCAAAAAATAGACAATGTCTATGACATTTTATTTTTAGATCCTCATCATTTGATATATCCTAGTGATAAATACAATCAGAAAGATCGAGATAATTATAATTGTTGTATGATTAATTTAAATGATAGAACAAATAATATAAAAAACGAGTTAGAAGACCTAAAAATAAAATTCAAAAATTAGAAAAAGAAAAAACTGACACGGATGCTTTGTTGAAATCGTTGGGATACAAAAATAAAGATTGACAGATAAGAGATTTATGTTATACTTTTATAGGGAACAAAGAATAAAGTAAAAGAGGCTAAAATATGCCTCTTTTTAAATTTTAGTACCTTTTTAGTACTTTTGTATTTTACAAGCACGCTCAAAAGCAATAAACAAAATATTTAGATTAAATCAAACTATTATAGATGATGTACCGAAGTGGCTGGGCTACTAAGCAAGGGCAGGAAAGAATACTGGCAATTGACCTGAAAAGGGAAGGATTTGATGAAATAGTGAGAAATTCTGTATTTTCATCTTTTAGGAAAGTTTCTGACTTGTCTAAGGAAGAATGGAAAGAAAAATTGGAAAATTCAGAAGTAAGATGTCAATGGGATCCAGATAGGGATATTTATGGTAATCCAATAGGAAGAAGAGCGATACAGCTAGGTATAAAAGGCGAAACTGTGAAAAAATATATAAATGACTGGACTGTAAATATAACTGACATAACTGATAAAGTTATTGAGATGAGAAATAGTATTCAAAATGGAACTTTTTCAGAATTTATGCTTCCTAAAGAAAAAAAATATATTGTTTAATTATACTTTCAAATAATTGTTGTTGTAAAAGGCAGCAGTTATTTTTTAAATAATTATTGAAATTTAATTAAAAATATAGTATAATAAAATATATATTAATAATTAGTTAATAATTTATTTTGAAATATGTTCTTAAATAACTAGATTAACGATTGTTTGTAAATTTTATAAATTAAGATAGTTAATAATGTTTGAGGATTAAATTTTCAAAATGGATTATTGAATAAATTTAAAAGGAATAATTGAGGTGGTAAAATGAGCAGTGAAAGTGTAAGTGCTGAAAATATGTACGAGGGGAAAAATATTGGAATTGTATTGGATGAGAAAAATCTGGATAATTTCGTGATTCGGGAATTTGTGCTGAATGAGAATATTAATGAACATCAGAAACTGGAAATGCAGCTGGAGATGGATGATGAGCAAAGGAAGAATTTGGAAAGAACTATTGAAAAGGAAGGTGTTGAAATTGTAATTGAACTTGCAGAGGCAAGCGAGAATGTCAAAAGGAAAGTTTTTAGTGGAATTGTTGATTATTTTGAGATACTGGATTATGGGAGTTATGGGTGCAGGATTTTGATGAAGACGTTTTCTAAAAGTGTGCTTTTTGACAGGAAAAATGAGAAAAAGTATCGGGTTTTTCAGGATAGGAATTTAATGTTTTCAGATATAATTGATGAGATTAATAAGGATTATGCTGAGAAAAAGCTGGAAATAAAGTATTCTGATATTGCGAAAAAGCAGATTGGTACTCTTATTGTCCAGTTCGATGAAACGGATTGGGAATTTTTGGTGAGGCTTGCAAGTCAACTGAAAACTGGAATGTTTGTGGTTGAGCAGGGGATAATATTGTTTGGAATGGTGGAAATGGGGGAAGTTAAGAAGGAAAATAAATATTTTTCAGATTATTCGCTTGTGAGAGATTATAAAAATCTGTATTATAAAGTGCAGTCGAATAAGGTAATAAATTTGGGAGATACTGTTTCCATTTCTAAAAATGCTGGAGAAAATGAAGGAAATAATGAAGATTCTAGTGTGAATAAAGGCAATTTTTCTGTATTAAAAACTAGGATATTTTTGAAGGATTTTATTTTGAAAAGTGAATTTTTGGCAACGGATATGAGCAATTATCATATATTTAAGAAGTATAATGAAAAAATTAAAGGGTGTAGGATTGAAGCTGATGTTGAGCGGGTGTTTGAAGATGGTGGAATTGCGAAAATGGAAGTCAAATTTGGAGAGGGGCTGAAAAAAATTGTTCAGGAAAGAAGCAATGATGAAAGTAACGATAAAGCTTATGATGATTATGGGATAAAAAGATTTCCGCTTAGTTATCAGACTTTTTATTCGCAGACAAATACTGGATTTTTCTGCACTCCCGAAGTAAATGATACTGTGGAAGTATATTTTCCAAATGAAGACGAGCGGTTTGCAAAAGTGTCGTGGGCAATAAACAATAGAGGAAATGGAAGATTTAGCGATTATACAAAAAGGAATTTTCAGGTTAATCAGAGCGATTTTAATTTTAGCTTGAATTTGAACACTTTTGAAGTGAAAACGGCTGAAAAATATAGTGTGGAATCGCCAAATATAGTTGAAAATGCAGATAATTTTGTAAATAAGGCTGATCAGAATATGATAGTGGCTTCGAATAATTATTTGGGGATAGAGTCGATTGGAGATGTGGATTTTTATGGCTCTAAGATAAATATTATTGGGAAAGAGAAGGAAATAACAATGGAATCGCTGAGTTCAGATGTGAGAATTAAAGGGAAAAAAGTTCACAGTAATTAATAGTAGTTAATAATAAAAAATACAGGAGAATAATAAGGTTAGTTAAAACTTACTATTCTTCCTGTATTGAAAAGATTTTAGTATAATTTATTTTTTTCTTTTGTTTCTTATAAATTGTATAAAAGTTATAATTTCCTGTTTTTCTGTATCTGTGTAGTTTTGGGAATTTAAAACATATTCGTCTAAATCATCATCTGGAATTAAATCAGTTTGCCGATTTAAGAAATAACTTGTGATTGCTCCTGTGATCATTCCAAAAGTCCCCATTCCAATGAGTATCAGAAAAATAGCGATTATTCTTCCGATAAATGTGTGTGGGTAGACATCTCCATAGCCAACGGTAGTTGCGGTTACAAATGCCCACCATAAGCCATTAAAATAAGACAGTTTTTCGACATAGGAAACAATTATTGCTGATACAACTATTCCTAGCGCTGCGAAAATTAGTAAATAAATTAATCCATTTAATTTTAAAAAATCTTTTATTTTTTTACGAAATCTTTTGATAACCAAATAAGTCTTGGTTAATTTTAAATGTTTAAAAACTTTGGCAAAATGCCTTATTTTAAAAATTCTGAATAATCTGAAGATGGAATAATATGGAATAATCGAAATCAAATCAGGAATATTATTTTCAATAAAATCCAATTTATCTTTTGAAAGTGTAAACCGAACAAAATAGTCAATTGCAAAAATTAGATAAATTGACATGTCAATAAATTCAAGAAATCGATTTCCAAAAATATGGATATCGCCATGTAAATCTAAAATTGTCGTAGTAAAACTATAAACTGCCAAAAAAATAAAAATGATTTGATAACTTATCCTGAATTTTTTATTTTTATGCAAATTTTCAATTTTATTTTTCATAAAAACTCCCGTTATTTAATAACTTTTCGATATGTTACTAATAATGGATTCCAAACACTTGCATTCGTTGGGGAATATGCAAAGTCAATTTCTATAAATTTTTCAATAGGCGTTTCAAGAGTGATAACAATTGCCATCTGATCGACAAATTGTGCAACAGCTTCTTTTCCAACCATTGCTCCGCCGAGAACAATTTTTTTATCTTTATCGTAAATAATTTCGGCACTTGCAGGAACAGAGTCTTCAAAGCCAGAATTTTTGTACATTGCTTTCATTGAAACTACATCGGCATTGTATCCTAATTGCAGGGCCTCTTTTAGGGAAAGTCCAGTTTGTGCTAATTTTACATCATAAAATGAAGTTGCAAAAGAACGGATTAGCCCTTTCCAGCTCACATTTTTTCCAGACAGGTGTTTTGCAAGGAACATCCCATGCTTGTTTGCCACATCGCCAAATGGAGCGTATAAATTTCTGTTTGTTTTGTAATATTTATTAAAAATACAATCTCCAATTGCATAGACATCTTTAATATTTGTTTCAAATTTATCATTTACAGCAATTTTTCCAGAATCGGTTTTTAATTCTTTCGGCAAGAAATCAATGTTTGGAGTAATTCCGATACTAAATAATGCAATATCAAAATCTACAGTTTCGCCGTTATCCAATTTTACCGATTTTGCAACATTATTTTCAGAAATTATTTCTGAAACACCTGAATTTAGTTTTAACGTAACATCATTTTTTTCTATTTCCTTATAAATTCTTTTTTTCAAATTTTCAGACACATTTGGAAAAATTTGATCAGCTTTTTCAATCAATGTAACATTTAATCCATTTTTTCTAAATGATTCAGCCATTTCCAGTCCAATAAATCCAGCTCCTACGACAACTGCTTTTTTCAATCTTGATTTATTTTCATTAAGAAAATCTTTTATTTTAAAGGCGTGTTCTGCGTGTGATAAAGTGAACACATTTTCTAAATCTTTTGAATATCCAGCAATATTTGGTACAAATGATTTTGCTCCGACGGCAATAACCAGTTTATCATAAAAAATTATTCCATTAATTTCGTCGCCTTTTACTGTTACAGTTTTATTTTGAAAATTTATTTCTGTAACTTCGTGATGAATTTTTACGTTAACTCCACGCTTTATAAAATCTTCAGGTGTTCCGTGCAGAACATCGCTTTTTTTCAGTTCGTCAGCAATGAAATAAGGTGTTGGACATCCTGCCCAAGCTACATAAGATGATTTTTCAAATAAAATAATTTCATCTTCGGGATTTGCTTTTTTATATTGAGTCGAAAACATCATTCCAGCTGCTCCGCCTCCAATTACAACTATTTTCATAATATTTTTTGTATGATAATTTATAAAATCATACACTCCTTTCATTTTTTTATTCTTATTTTTGATTCATTTTGTTAAATAGATATCTAAGTCTGCTTGCTACCATATTTATACCTACTTTGTTATCTTTTCCACGTGGAATTATAACATCGGCGTATCTTTTGGAAGGTTCAACAAACTCCAAGTGCATCGGCTTTACGGTATTTATATACTGATTTTTTATACTTTCAAAACTTCTTGCCCGCTCGTTCAGATCTCGCTCAATTCTTCTAAGCAGCCTTTCATCATCGTCAGTGTCAACAAAAATTTTTGTATCAAAAAGACTTCTAATTTTTGCTATTGCAAGCACTAAAATTCCTTCGACAATAATTATATTTGCAGGCTCAATATGCTGAGTTTCGTTAACCCTGTTATGAACCTGAAAATCATAAATAGGTTTTTCGATAGATCTTCCGTCCTTCAATGCCAATATATGCTTTTCCAGCAAATCGAAGTCAATCGAATCTGGATGATCATAATTTAAGGCAGTACGTTCCTCATAAGTCAAGTGATCATTCCTTTTGTAATAAGAATCCTGCTCCAGTAAAATTGCATGAATCCCTGTTCTTTCCAAATTTTTGATTATAGCCTGAGTTACGCTAGTTTTACCAGAACCAGTCCCTCCAGCAATTCCGACAATTATAGTTTGATAGCTCATAAAAATATTTCCTCCTGAATAGATTTTAGTAATTTTTGAATTTTTTAGAAGAATTGTATCTTGTTATATTTTTTAAATAATTTTAGCATTTTTTTTACAGTTTTACAACAATGTAAAAGTTTAAAATTATATATTTTCAAAAAATTAAAAATTCAATAAAAATATTTGAAAAAATTTTAATTATATGGTAAAATTAAAATATAGTTAAATATTGGAGGGGTTATGAATAGAGAGAATGAAATTTTTGAGAAGGAAATGCTTGGGAAAAGTCTGAGAGAGATGTTTTTTGAGATGAATGCGGAGATGCAGGAGAGGTTTCAGGAAATTAAAAATAAGTTTCTGGAAGCAAAAATTAATGAAAGTTCAGGAGATGAAGATATTTTTGTTGAAACGGTGCTGGTGAAAAAAGAAGATGTGTTTAAAATGGATGGGGCATTTTTTCCTGTGATTGACAGAAGGGATATTCCTGATGAAAATTATGAGGATATTTATTTGGAAAATGTTTATTTGAATTTGAGCTTGCGTAAGATTGATGAGGTTTTGGAAAGGGAGTTTTTGGGATGGATTGATGTTGACGGGGATAATTATGAGATCAAGGTGAGGCTTGTAAAAGATGAGAGGTATTTTGATGAAATAAAGAAACTGCATAGTTCTTTTGAGCTTAACGGGAAAAGCTGGAAAACTGTTAATATGGCACATTTTATGAGGTGTTACAAAATTAAATTGACTGAGCATGATTTTGACATTTCTCAGAATATTTTGGAAAAAATTCAAAATGGAGAATATGAGTTTACTTATGATTTTGAAGAAATTCAGGATAAAGTTCTAAGAGGAAGGAAATTACTTTGGAATATTGAAAAGAAGAAGATTATAAGCACTATCTTTGTACGTCCGACAAAAATTGACTTATCCTTTGAATATACAATAAATTTTGAAGACAATGAGCAGGTTTTGGTATCAAATCATAAGAATGAGGATATTTTATGCTGCTATTACAGCGGGAAAAATAAATTACACATTGTTTCAAAGAAAAATACAGGCGATGTTTGGGATGTATTTTCAATAAAATCAATCGAAAAATGTAGAAAAATGCTTGAAATTTATGAGAAAAATGGTGAAAATCAAGAAAATTATTTTCATTTTACAAATTTTAGAAATAATAGCTTTATTGATAAAATTCGAAAGAAAAATAAAAATACTAGAAGCCGTGCATTTTTAGAAAAATATTTTTTGGAATATGAATTTACAAAAGATAAAATTTTGTTAAAAGATATTAATTTTAAAGAAAATATTGAAAAAAATCTGGATACTTATGACTGCAACGAAAGCTTGAAAAATGAATTTCAAAAGGGATATTCTAATAAAAAGCCAAAACTGAATTTTCTTCTGGAAATAAAGGATTTTGATGATTATTCGGAAGATAAAGTAAGTTTTTTAATTTCAGAAATTCAGAATGATTATAACGAATTTGAATGCAGGGGGTACCTGTATGGCGAATAAAAATAAAAAAGGCTACAAATATATATGGGCAGTTCCTCTGAATATGCAATTTGAACTGGAAAATAGTGTTTCAGCATATATTGAGGTAAATGCAGATTTTTTGAATAATGAAATTGTGAAAAAGAAGGCTATAAAAGTAAATCCGTATGTGAGATTTAATAAAATTTTTACCAGTTTTGTAAATTATTATGATAGTTTTTTCGAGTTTGAAAATAAACTGGAGAAAGAT
Source organism: Leptotrichia sp. oral taxon 223 (assembly GCF_013394795.1). Lineage (NCBI taxonomy): Bacteria > Fusobacteriati > Fusobacteriota > Fusobacteriia > Fusobacteriales > Leptotrichiaceae > Leptotrichia > Leptotrichia sp. oral taxon 223. The sequence goes on along the minus strand of NZ_JABXYU010000001.1, from coordinate 156,037 downwards.
AGTAAAATTAAAAATCTGACAATGGAGAATGTACCTAAAAAAGAGTCTAAAATAAATGGTTTTAGACGTAGGAACAACATAGTTAAAGAAGAAAAGGGAAATATATCTATTTTAAGAAATTTTAAGAAAAATATTGAAAATAATGTGATAAATTATTTACGGGAACTTGATTTTGTGAGTGGGACGACAGTGATTGACGTTATTTGTGAAAAAATTTCGGAGGATATAAAAAATGGAGTTTTAGGAATAGATTTAAAAAAGTATTTTTTATTTTTGAGCAGGGAAGAGCAGGAATATGTAGCGCTTTTAATTTATAATGAAAAAATAAATAATGTAAATTGCATGAAAAATTTTAAATTGGGAATAAAGTATTTTTTTATTGATTCACTTATTTATAGACAAAAATCAGAAAAAAATAAAATAATAGTTTATATAAATAAATCAAAAAATAAAGTAAATGTTGCAAAAATAAAGACTTTGGAATTACTATTTTTAGAGTTTGAAATGAAATTAAAGGTATTTTGGGAAAATCATTTTGGAGTTGTAAATGTTGGTGAAACAGTAAAAATCGATGAAATAGCAGTTTTTTAGAAAAAATGAAGGGGTGAAATAAATGAAATATAGATTGAAAATTACAGATGAGGAAAATAAAAAGGAAATAAATGTAAGTGAAGACGAGATTATGGAAGTGAAATATAAAATTGGGCTTGCAGAAGATACAAATTTGGCAAATAGCAGAAGCACAGTGGAAATGGAAATAATCGGAAAAATTATTTCAAACTTGGAAAATACAGGAAATAATTTGGAAAATGAGAGCATAAATGATGATTTGTATGAAAAAAATAAAAAGAATATAATAGATTTAGTGGAATGGGCTGAATCCTATCTCGAAAAAAGTGATTACAGAAATTTGGAAATGTTTGTTGATTTGGGTTCAAATAAAAAAATGGATTTGAAATTTACAAATATGTTTGTGTATAATTTTTCGCAGGAAATGAGCATTGAGAAAGGGATAGGGATTTTTAAACTGAAGTTGAGACAAAAATTTCATCAGAAAAATAAATTGGACATAAAATAACACTTAAATTAAAATTTTGTGGTATAATAAAAATGTGGATATTTTAAATAAACTTAAAAATTATTTGAATTTGAATTCTAAAAAAATTACAAAATCTATTTTAGGAGGAAAGTACGATGATTATAGATGTTGAATTAAATGAAAGAAAACAAAAACAGTTAAAGGAAGTTTTAGAATACGATAACAACTTTATCAATGACTTAATATCAAAAGAATTAGATAAAATGGAAGAAAATGAACAAATTTCCAAATCAGAAGTAAAAAGAATACTGAAATTATCAGAAAAGGCAAAAAAATTCCCGATGACGTCTCTTGAAGATTTTGGAAAAGAGATGGGATTTTAAGTGAAATATAAAGTATTGTTATCCAAATATGCAGCAAAAAAATTACAAAAGATGGATAAAAATACAAGTAGAAAAATTTATGATTTTTTGAAAAAAATAAATAATTCTGAAAATCCAAGAATCAAAGGGGAGGCTTTGAGCCATAATTTAAAAGGATATTGGAAGTATAAACCATTAAAAAATTACAGGATAATAGTTGAAATACAAGATGATAAATTAATAGTTTTAGCTGTTGAAATAGAGCATAGAAGTAAAGTATATTTGATTTTAAATAAATTAAAAAAATCATTTTTAAAATAAATAATGATAAATTCAAATATTAGGGAGTGAATTTTTATGAATAGAAATATTTTTATTACTGGAGCTACAAGTGGAATTGGGAAGGAAACAGCTTATGCTTTTGCGAAAAATGGGGATAATGTGATTTTGTGTGCTAGAAATGCGGATAAATTGAAGGAGATAAAAGCGGATATTGATAGAAAATATGGGACTAATGCGTATATTTTTGTGCTTGATGTTACAAAGTATAATGATGTTGTGAAATTTAGCAAGAAAATACTGGATGATGTGAAAAAGGTGGATATTCTTGTAAATAATGCAGGGCTTGCCTTGGGGTTGGATAAATTTCAGGATTATGATATTATGGATATTGAACGAATGATAGACACTAATATAAAGGGGCTTTTGTATGTTACAAGACAGATTTTGCCAAGCATGGTTGCAAATGATGAGGGGCACATTATAAATATTGGCTCAACTGCTGGAATTTATGCTTATGCAGGGGCTGCCGTGTACTGTGCGACTAAATCGGCTGTAAAGGTTTTGAGTGATGGAATCAGAATTGATACAATTGATAAAAATATTAAAGTAACCACTGTTCAGCCTGGAATTGTAGAAACAAATTTTAGCAACGTAAGATTTCATGGGAATATGGAGCAGGCTAAAAAAGTTTACGAAGGAATTGAGGCATTAAAGCCGGAAGATATTGCAAATACAATAGTTTATATTGCAAACCAGCCAAAACACGTACAAATTTCGGATATTACAATAATGGCGACAAATCAGGCGACTGGATTTAATATTTATAGAAAAAAACAAAATAAATAATGCTGTGTGATAATGAATTTATTAGCAAATATTGGCATCTATACGCCTATACAAAAATGTAAAAAATACGCTAAACAAATTCATTGACTTTTATAAATAAGTTTAGTATAATAGTTTGTAATTATTTTTTGGAAGTGGAAGTATCGCCTAATGGTATGGCAGCAGCTTGGAAAGCTGTGGGCGGTTAAACGTCTTGTGGGTTCGAGTCCCTCTACTTCCGCCATTTATAAAAATAATTTGACAAATTAGTGAAAATATAGTAAACTAATTAAGATATACGCATAAAATTGGTGGCTAATACCAATGATAGCGATAAATTATTTGGAGGTGAACATAAATGTTTGCAGTAATTAAAACAGGTGGAAAACAGTACAAAGTAGAAGTTGGAACTGTATTAAAAGTTGAAAAATTAGCAGCTGATGTTGATTCAGACATCGAAATTAACGAAGTTCTATTAGTTGGAGAGGGAGAAAACGTAACAGTTGGAACTCCAGTTGTAGAAGGAGCCAAAGTTGTGGCTACAGTCAAATCACATGGAAAAGGTGACAAAAAAATCAACTTTAAATATAACAAAAAAACTTACTACAGAAAAAAAGGGCACAGACAATCTTTTACAGCAATTGAAATTAAATCAATTAATGCTTAGTTGTATTTTGTTAAGATATGATTTTTAGATTGTGAAAGATGTTGTGATTTGAATGATAAATATAAAAATTCAAAGACAAAAAGATAAAATAATCTATTTTGAAATAGAAGGGCATGCAGATTTTTCAGAATATGGAGAAGATGTAATTTGTGCAGCCGTTTCATCAGCAGGGCAAATCACGGTAAACGGACTTATTGAAACTTTGGAACTTAAGAAAAAATTGAAGTTTACTGAGGAAGATGGCTATATTGTCTGTGATTTGAAAAATTCTGGATTGACTGATGATGAACTGGAAAAGGCGGATATTTTGGTTGAATCAATGTATTCATATTTGAAGGAAGTTGCAAAAAGTTATAGTGATTTTGTAAAACTTAAAGAAATAAAAAATAAATTTAAGTTTACAAACTAAGATTTGAAAAAAATCCAAGAAATAAAATATGAAAAAGAAATCGAGGAGGTTGGAAAATGTTATTAAAATTAAACTTACAGTTATTTGCCTCAAAAAAAGGGCAAGGATCAACTAGAAATGGTAGAGATTCTAACCCTAAATATTTAGGAATAAAAAAATATGATGGGGAAGCTGTAAAAGCTGGAAACATCATTGTAAGACAAAGAGGAAGTAAATTTCACGCAGGAACTAATGCTAAATTAGGAAAAGATTATACTTTATTCGCATTAACTGATGGATATGTAAAATTTGAAAAATTTGGAAATGGTAAAAAAAGAGTAAGTATTTATCCTGAAAGAGTGGAAGCTTAATAACAAACTTATATAATATATTTTTGAAATACTGTCTTAGAAATAGGATGGTATTTTTTTTTGATAACATAAGTTTATTAAATATAAATTTAAAAAAGATTATTTTTCTAAAAACTACTTGATGTTTTTTTTTTAAGTGATATAATTAGAGTTAGAATAGTTTTTTAAAAAAATAATATTTAATTTTAATATGTAAAAAAGTCTATATCACTAAAATCACTATTAAATCAGCTTTTTATATGTATTATAAATTATTTGTTATTTAAAAAATTTCAATTGATAATTTATAAACTTAAATTTTAAATTATCAAAATTAAAAATGAAAAGGAGAGTATCAATGTCAAAAACTTTATTACAGTTAAAAAAAGACTTAAAAGCCTTTGCCAAAAGATGTAAAGACTTTAAGTACACAGATTCTGCATTGCTTGTTTTTTTATTGAGTGGATTATTAATTTCTTTTGGCAGTTTATCTGCAGCAGAAACAAGAAAAGATTCTACAATTAACAATCAGATGCACCAAATTAGCACCTCAATAAATCAGATACGAACAGATTTTAAACGTGCAAGAGCAGAAAACAATAAATTAGTCAAAGGAACAAACCTCGAACTGATTCAATTAATGGAGCAGGGAGATCACGTAGTTAAATCGCCTTGGAGCAGCTGGCAATACGGGATAAACTATTTTTATAATGACTGGCATGGACATTATAGAGGCAGAGGGGACAAGATAGACAGCTTTGTTTACAAAAGGGATGACTCAATCGTAAACAGAAGCGTTTACCCAGGAAGAATTGAAACAAAATACGGAGCAACAACATTAGGACTGATAAGAGAGCCAAATGCCGCAATGGATGTATCAGCAGCACTGACACCAAAGAGCGTAGATAAAGTGGCACCAGCATTTACAGTACAGGGAGCAGGAGGAGGCTTTCCAAATTTTGCAACAAGAGTAGTAAAGGCGCCAGAAGCACCAAGTGCTCCAACAAGTCCAACGATAAGTGTAAGTCCGGCACCGAGTATAGTTTTTATAGGAGAAGGATTTGGACAAGGTACAAGTATAGGTCAAAACTCATTCCAAGGAGTTTATGCACAAAATTTTACAAGTTATACTGGAAATAATGCCATTGTTGAACTTTCAAATACAAAAGGATCAATTAGTTCAGGAAGTATGAGTTTAACAGGTGGAACAGACACTGTTTACAATAATAGCAATGATGTAGTTCAATCAGGAGGATTCAATGCTTTTATAAGTCATGTACAAGATAATGATGTAAATGTAAATGGAAATTATGATGTAACTTCAACAGCAAGTCATAATTTGCTTTTTATAAGTCTAAATCCATATGAATATGGAAGAAATACCAACACGGATCATAAATTTTCATTTAATGGACATGCAGTTTTGCATAATAATGGTTCAAGTACATTAGTAGGATTTGAGCATCAGTTACTTGCTAATGGTCCAGGAGGAAGAGAAAATTTTACAAATGTATTGAATGGTAGTGTAACATCAATAGCTGAAAATAAAGGAGTTATTGAGTTAAACAGTGGTAAAAAAATGATTGGTATGATGATTGATACAGAATACAGTAAAGGAGATGAAGCAAGAGATGGATTTATAAAGACTCCTCAAACAAATAATGAAAATATAATTAAAATTTCTGCAGGAGCTAGTGAAAGTGTCGGAATAGATTATGGTTTTTATTATTCAGCTTCTCCAAATAGTTCTGTAAAAATTGGGAATATTATAATTGATGGTAAAAAAAGTTATGGTTATAGACAAAGTGATTATACTAATTACAGTAATTCGCATGGTTCAAACAATGCATATTATGATAATATGAATACAGTTAGTGGTTCAAATGGGAGTATTACTATAAATGGTGAAGAGAATGTTGGAATGGCTATTTTTCAAGGAAAGTCTACAGGAGATCCTATCAGTAATTTTCAAAATATAAATATTACAGTAAATGGAACTAAAAATGTAGGATTTTTACGAGATATTCCTGCTACTGCGAATGATGCTAATAAAATTGTCTTAGATTCTACAAAACTTGGAAATATTATGTTTGGAAATAGTGCAACTTATGACAATGCTTTAATTAGAAGTGCAGCTGGTAAAGTAGAACTGGCTAAGGCAATTTCAGTATCAACACCAACTGGTGCACTTAGAAACTCCGTGTTACAGGCTGTAAAAGATGGTAAAGTTTCAACAACCACAAGTGGTAAAATAACAGTTACTTCTGGAGATACTGTTTATGGTGTAACAGCAGGATTTGATGGTGTTACTGGAACTGCTGAATTGGAAACAGCAGGAGATATTGATATGACTGCTAAAAATAGTATTGGAATAGCAGTAGATAATAATAGAAAAGGAACTAATACTGCAAGCAAGGTTACTATGACAGGGAAAAACAACACTGCTATTTACAATTCAGGAACATTTAGCCAAGAAGGAAATATCACTGTCGACGGAGAAAAATCTAACGGAATTTTTAACAAAGGAACATTTACATTGACTAATAATACTGTAATAACTGCTAAAAATGGTGCAAATGGAATTTATAACACAGCTGGAGGAACTTTTGTAAATCCAGACAAATTGACAGTTAATGTGGTTGATAGCACGAAAAAAGGAGTTGGAGTTTATTCAGATGCGACGAATGTTAACCTTGATGGAATTAAAGTTGATGTAAATGGAGGAGCTTCGGCAATTGTAGCAAAAACTGGAACAATAAGTGTAAAAAATAACTCAAAGGTTTCATATAATGGTGAAGGGTATGCACTTTATACGCTAAATAATGGTAAAATTGATATGACAGGATCAGAATTAACACTTGATGGACAGGCGGTTGGATTCGTCGTTGACGGAGGAAGTGGAAGTTATTCATCAGGAGTAACGTTTGGTACAGGTTCAACAGTAAAAATTCTTTCAAATGATGTAATTCTTATGGGTGTAACTCATCCGACTACATTAAATTTAAGCACTTTTGACAGTACGTTGTTATCTGCTGCAGGAGGATTGACAAATACTATGATTAATGCAACTGCTGCGCCAAATTATAAATTAGCGGTAATTGAAGGGTTGAACGGTGGAAAATCATTTATTCTGGATAATGATCCTTTAAGTTCAGATGGAAGTTTTAATAAGAGTCTAGCTGTAAGCACGCCAACATCACAAAGCTATAAATTTTCAAGAAACTTGCTAATTCAAAGAAGTATATTGGATGTAAATGCTGATGTTAAAGCAGTGTTAAGTTCAGCAGATGCCAATACAATTAAAAATGTTGCTTCGGGCGCACCGGTTATCGGACTTGACATTAGTTCAAGCACTGGGGCTGCAAGTAATGCGGAAACAGGAATTAATGTAAACGGTAAAACTGTAACGGTTGACAGAACGGATGCAGGCGACGGCGCAATTGGATTGTATGCAAATTTTGGTAAGATTAATATAAACAGCGGAACTTTGAATGTTGAAACAGACACTGCTAACACTGTGAATGATCAGGCTGTGGGAGTTTATGCTGTAAATGGTTCAGAAGTTAATAATAACAGCGGAAATATAAATGTAGGCGGAAATAACTCAATTGGTATTTTGGGACTTGCATACAGGGAAGACGCTGCTGGAAATCCAGTATTAAATGAATTTGGAGGAGTGGCTGGCCAAGGAAAAGCAACTATAAATAATGATGGAAATATAACATTGGACGGTACTGGCGCTAAAGGTGTATTTGTAAAAAATAATAACAGTGCTTCAAGCGTTGCAGACAGTGTTGCTACAAATAAAGCTAACGGCGTAATTACAATGTCTGGAGCTGGAGCGGTTGGAATGTATGCTGATAAAGCCACATTAAATAACTATGGAACTATCGATCTAAAAACAGGAAGCAATGCAAAAATTGGAATGTATGGAATCAATAATTCAGACATGACAAACTGGGCAACTGGAAATATTATTGTAGGGGATTCTGTACTTTCATCTGCTTCGGATGTTCCAAATATCGGTATGTATACGGCTGACAGCGTAACGTTGAATAACTATGGTACATTGGATATAAAGGATAGTTCTTATGGAATGTACGGAGAAAATATACATGCTTATGGAACTTCTAAGATTAAAGTTGCTCAAAATGGAGTTGGAATATTCTCGAAAGGGACAGCGGGGACAGGAACTGTAACATTGGATTCGGGTTCTGAAATTACAACAAGTGCCAGCGTGAAAGGTAAGGAAGCGGTTGGAGTATTTACAGCGGGAACTAATTCTGTAAATATAAACGATAACGGTTCAAAAATGGATCTTAAGGACTGGACATTTGGATACGTAATAAAAGCTCCTGGAACATTGACTACAAATGCAAGTTCAAATGTAACTATGGATAATGAAACTGTTTATGCTTATTCTGATAATAATTCTTCAGTTATTAAAAACTATACTCCAATAAAAGCGACAGGTAACAGAAACTACGGAATCTACTCTTCCGGAACAGTCGATAACTATGGAAATATGGACTTGAAATCTGGAAATGGAAACGGTAATATAGGTATATATTCTACAGCTGGAACAGCAACAAACTGGGCAACAATTGATGTAGGTAAAACTGATAAGAGTACAAAATCATACGGAATAGGAATGGCAACAGGTTATTATGATGGAACTTCATCAAGAAATCAAGGAACTATTATAAATAAAGGCACAATTAATGTAACAGAAGAAAATAGTATAGGAATGTATGCAGTTGGAAGAGGTTCTAAAGCAATTAATGCCGCTGGAGGAATAATTAACCTTAGCGGTAAAAATACAATTGGTATGTACATCGATCAGGAAGCGGAAGGTGAAAACTATGGTACTATTACAGGTAACGGAGATAATTTGAAAGGTGTTGTAGTGGCAAATCAAGGTAAATTCAAAAACTACGGTACAATTCAAATTACTGGAAATAAAGGTATAGGAATTTATACTGATAAAGGTGTAGTGTCTGCTGACGGTATAGATGGGCCTGGAGCCGTAAATACAGGATCTTTTAAAAATGTATATGAATCACAGCCAACTGACGAAAAAGTCGAAGGAAGCGTAACAATAAAAGTTCCGCCAAAGGCAACTCCAGTAACAGTTACAATAAATGGAGTGCAAGTTCCAATAACAGGCGTTGACACAAATGTTGCCTCGCCTTCAGCAACCGAAGTAACAGTTACATCTCCTTCAGGAGTTACAGTATTAGATCTTGCAAAATCAGGTCTTATGAATTTCTCTTCAGGATCTAAAGCAACAAGTGTGGGAATGTATGTTGATACATCTGGAATAAAATATACAAATCCTATTCAAGGATTAAGTAATTTAGCAGGACTTACAGATATTAACCTGTATTTTGGAACGGAAGCTGCAAGATATACAAATGCTAGAGCGATAGAACTGGGAGATAATATAATAAAACCATATAACGATGCACTTGCAAGCTTAGTTACAACTGGAACAGTGTTAAATACTAATTCAAGCAGCCTTACATGGTTAGCGATACCAACAAAATCAGCGGCTACAGGATTGTATGACAAAGTATATTTGGTTAAAATTCCATATACAGACTTTGTAAGTGAAAAAGATCCTAATACTTACAATTTCTTAAATGGACTGGAACAAAGATACGGCGTTGAAGGACTTGGTACGAGAGAAAAGGAACTGTTTAATAAATTAAATGATCTTGGAAAAGGTGAACAGCATATCTTTACACAGGCTGTAGATGAAATGAAAGGACATCAATATGCAAATGTTCAACAAAGAATCAACGCCACTGGAAATACTTTGGATAATGAATTTGGATATTTAAGAAATGAATGGAGAAATCCGACTAAGCAAAACAACAAAATTAAAGTATTTGGAGCAAGAGATGAATATAATACCGATACAGCGGGAATTATCGATTATAAGAGTAATGCGTATGGTGTAGCCTATGTTCATGAAGATGAAAAAATTAAGATGGGTAACTCAAGCGGATGGTACGCAGGAGCTGTAACAAATAGATTCAGATTTAAAGACTTAGGAAAATCAAGAGAAGATCAGACAATGATTAAACTCGGAATATTCAAGACAATGTCACCAAAAGCTGATCACAACGGAGCATTGCAATGGACAATTGCTGGAGATGTCTTTACTGGAGTTAATAGCATGAAGCGTAAATTCTGGATAGTGGATGATGTGTTTGAAGCGAAATCTACTTACCATTCTTATGGTGCCGCTCTTAAAAATGAGTTAGGGTATGACGTAAGACTGAGTGAAAGAACACATTTACGTCCATTTGGAGCATTGAAGATGGAATACGGAAGATTTAGCAGCGTAAAAGAAGACAGCGGACAGATGAGGCTGGAAGTAAAAGGAAACGACTACTTCTCAGTTAAGCCGGAAGTCGGAATGGAATTTAAGTATGTTCAGCCATTAGCAGTACGAACAAATTTGACAGTAGGATTATCAGCAGCTTACGAAAACGAAATTGGAAAACTTCAAAAAGGAAACAGAGCAAAAGTAAGATATACAACAGCCGACTGGTATAACTTGGAAAAAGAAAAGGAAGACAGACGAGGAAACGGCAAGTTTGACTTGAACATTGGAGTTGACAACACAAGATTCGGAGTGACAGTAAATGCTGGGTACGACACTAAGGGTAACAATGTTAGAGGTGGAATAGGATTCAGAGCTATTTACTAACATTTAGAAATACTTAAATCTGAGAAGTTAATCAGATATGCCTAATACTATTTTCCATTAAAATAATGGATTTAGTATAACCTAGATAACAATTATTGGTTTTAATTTATTTGAAAAAAGATTAAAAAAAAGCGGAAGAAAATCTATTTTGGATTAACTTCCGTTTTTTGTTAAATAAATCTTTAATTAAACATCTTTTTTAATATGCTTTTCAGCAATCGCTATAACCTTGTGACTCCAGCAATTCCTTAATTTCTTTTTTTAAATTAAATCCGGCGTGATCTCCAGCCATTGCTATTTTCATAAAATCATCTCCTTGTATTCAGGAATCCATTTTGCATTTTTTATTGCTTCTTTTAAATCGCTTATGGGTTCTGTATTTAATTTTTGATCTAGTACGCTTTGTCCAACTGACAGTGCCACAGTTTCAGAAAATTCTGTCAGTTTTGATACTGGAGGAAGTACAGCAGCTCCAGGTTTTGTTGTATCGATGATTCCACCTAGTGAATGTGCGGCTGCTGAGATTATTTTGTCGTTTACAATCTTTGATTTTGTTGCGATAATTCCAAGTCCTAACCCAGGATAGATTAGAGCATTATTTGCTTGTCCAATTTCATAGGTGATTCCGTTAAGCTCTATTGGATCTGATGGTATTCCTGTTGCAACGAGAGCTTTTCCGTTTGTCCATTCAATAAGATCTTTTGCACTGGCTTCTGCTAATTTTGTGGGATTGCTCAGTGGGAAAATTATTGGTCTTGCAGTGTGTTTTGCCATTTCCTGAACGATTTCCTTTGTGAAAGTCTTTGGCACTGTGGAAGTTCCGACAAGTATAGTTGGTTTTACAGCTTTTACAGCGGCTTCCAAAGTAGTTAATTCATTTGCATTTGTAAATTCGCTTCGTTTTCTTGCAAAAGGAGTTTGTTCTGGAGTTAGTCCTTCTGTGTCTTCAAATAATAAGCCTTGTCTGTCAACTAGATAAAACCGCTTTTTTGCTTCTTCTTCAGAAAGACCCTGTGCAACCATTTCATTAAAAATACGTCTAGCAATTCCAGCTCCAGCAGTTCCTGCACCAAAACACATATAAACTTGCTCAGTAAGCTTTTCGCCTGAAATTTTTAATGCGCCTAAGATTCCAGCTAAAGTGATAATTCCAGTTCCCTGTATATCGTCGTTAAAAGTTGCGATTTCATTTTCATATTTATTTAAAATATTTGCCGCATTTAATCTTCCAAAGTCTTCCCAGTGAAGATATAAATTTGGGAAAAGTTTTTCAGCTGTTTTTACAAATTTGTCTATAAAGTTATAATATTCATCTCCTCGAACTCTCTCAAATCTATTTCCTAGATACAAGTCGTTTTCTAGCAGTTCTTTTCTATTTGTTCCAGCGTCAATCACAACTGGTAGGACAGTGGCGGGATCAATTCCAGCGGCGGCAGTATAAACCATAAGTTTTCCAACCGAAATATCTACTCCATTAGTTCCCCAGTCTCCAATTCCAAGTATTCCCTCTGCGTCAGTAACAACAACTAGACGAATATCTCTGCCATCAGCTGCATTTTTTAAAACAGCTTCTATATTTTCTGGCTCTTTTACTGACAAGTAAGCCGCATTTTGAGGATTTACAAACAGTTCGCTGTAATTTTCTATACTTTCTGCAATTACAGGATCGTAAACAATTGGCATAAATTCAACTACGTGCTTGCTAAATAAAAAATAAAATAATGTTCTGTTTGTATTAAAAATTTCCATTAAAAAATGTCTTTTTTCAATTAATGTATCTTTTTTTTGAAATTGTTCATAAACTTGCTTTGCTTGTTCATCTATCGTCTGAATATGTGGTGGCAGAAGTCCTAATAGTCCGTATTTTTCACGCTCTTCTTTGGTAAAAGCTGTTCCTTTGTTGAGAAATGGATTGTTCAAAATCTCATAGCCTGATTTCATAATTAATCACCTCTAAATAATATTTTAAATTTATTTTTTACAATAATCTGATAACATAAGTATAACACTGAAATATTGGGAAATCAATTTGTTTATCCTGTTACTCAAATTATTTTCCTTGTCTGTTGCAATATATTGTGATATACTTATTTTTATAGAAAGAAAGGTTTTGAAAGAAGTTTAAATTTTTGGAAATATAAGGAAAGGAAATATTATGGGAAGAAAAAAAGTTGTGTTAGGAATGTCGGGCGGGGTAGATTCTTCAGTTGCAGCGATTTTGCTTAAAGAACAGAGATACGATGTAATTGGGGTTTTTATGAAGAACTGGGAAGAGAAGGACGAAAATGGGGTTTGTATGGCGGAAGAGGACTATAAGGATGTGATTGCTGTGGCAGAGCAGTTGGAGATACCTTATTATTCGGTGAATTTTGTGAAGGAATATTGGGATAAGGTTTTTACGTATTTTTTAGATGAATATAAAAAGGGAAGAACTCCTAATCCTGATGTGATGTGTAACAAGGAAATCAAATTCCGTGCATTTCTGGACTATGCAATGAAACTTGGGGCTGATTATGTGGCAACAGGGCATTATGCGAGAATTGTTCACGAGGAAAAAGATGGAAAAATCAAATCGACTATGTTAAGAGGAATTGATGATAACAAGGATCAGACGTATTTTCTTTGCCAATTAAATCAGGAACAGCTGGAAAAAGTGCTGTTTCCATTGGGAGAATTTACAAAGCCGCAAATTCGTGAAATAGCTGTAAAATATAATTTGGCAACGGCGAAGAAAAAAGACAGCACAGGAATTTGCTTTATTGGAGAACGTGACTTTAATAAGTTTTTATCGCAATACTTGCCTGCAAAAGGTGGAAATATTGTAAATACACAAGGAAAAGTGCTGGGGCATCATAATGGGCTTATGTATTACACAATTGGACAAAGAAAGGGAATTGGAATTGGAAATACAAAGGAAGGTACTGGAGAGCCTTGGTTTGTTGTGGACAAGAATTTGGGAAAAAATGAACTGATTATAACACAGGGTGATAATTCAGCGCTTTATTCAAAAGGCTTAATTGCAACTGATTTTAATTTTATTAATGAAGTGCAGTTTCCGCTGGAGTGCACCGTAAAATTTAGATACAGACAAAAAGATACAAAAGCTGTAATTAATAAGCTGAATGAAAATGAATATGAAGTGATTTTTGATGAGCCGCAAAAGGCTGTAACGCTAGGGCAGATTGTGGTTGCTTATGATGGTGAAGTTTGTCTTGGCGGAGGAGTTATTGATAAAATTATAAAATAGTTTTGTTTAGTAGAGTTTATTCAAAATTTAAAATTTATGATTCAGAAATTAAAAATATTTAGTTGTTAAAAATAATTAATGTAAAATATAAAAATTTGAAAGGTGGAGAAAATATGGCACTTGATGATGTTATGTGGACGTTTAGTAAGAAAATTTATGAAAATTCAGAAGAATTTAATAAGGATATTAAGGCATATTATGACAGAATGCGTGAATATGTTGATAGAGAATGGAATCCTGATGAAATAGCTGTTAACCAGTCAGAAATTTATGTTGATTATGAGGCATGGATAAAGGGAAAAGAAGACTTGCTGGAAAATGAAACGACTGATGAAGAAGGATTGTCGGAAGAATATGCAGATGATGGTTATTTTCAAGTTGATGTAAGAGCATTGTTAAAGGCTGATAATGGAAAATATTTTACAAGTCTTGAATTAATGACAAAAGTTCATAATCAGCAGGCGAATAAAGAATTAGGAGATCATGTATTTTTTGAAGGTATGGATTCAGGTAATGAAAAAGACGGAATTCCAGTATTTTATGTAGTGTGTGGAAGTTAAGGAGGAAAATGAAAGAATTAATATTTTGCTTGAATGCAACAATGCCTGTATTTTTACTGATGATACTTGGATACGTCTTTAGAAAAATAGGGATTATAGACTTGGAATTTGCAGATAAGATGAATAGATTTGTATTTCTGGCACTTTTGCCTGTGCTATTATTTAAGGAATTGTCGCTGTCTGATTTTTCGGCAATCTGGGATTTGAAATATTTGCTTTTTTGTTTTTCTGCAACATTTTTTTCGATAACGATAATGTGCATTGTTTCAATTTTTTTAAGAGATAAGTCAATCCGTGGGGAATTTATTCAGGCGGGATTTAGAAGCAGCGCTGCTCTGCTTGCTTATGCCTTTGTGCAGAATGTGTATGGAGAGGCTAAAATTGTAGCACTTATGGTAATCGGAGCTGTCCCTTTGTACAATGTCGCTTCGGTTGTAATTTTGATGCTGCTGCGTCCAAAGCAGGGGAAATTGAATAGAACAGTTTTGAAAAATACGTTAAAGGGAGTTATGAAAAATCCACTGATACTTGGAATTCTGGCTGGAATGGTTTGGGCATTATTAAAAATCCCGCAGCCAGTGATTATGAAGAAATCAATTTCAACGTTTTCTGCTGCGGCAACTCCCCTTGGGCTGCTTGCACTTGGAGCGAGTTTTGATGTAAAGGAAGTTTTTTCAAAACTGAAGATTGTATTAGTTTCGTCTTCATTCAAGCTCCTAATTCTTACGGCGATATTTTTGCCAATAGCCATAAAATTTGGATTTAAGGACGAAAAGCTGGTTGCTGTGCTTGGAATGCTGGGAAGCCCAACAACTCCGACTTCATTTACGATGGCAAGAGGAATGGGTCATAATGGGGCTGTAACTTCGGGAACTGTCATGGTTACGACAATTATGAGTATTTTTACGTTGACGGGATGGCTTTACATTTTGAAGCTTGCAGGATTAGTATAAAATTTGTTAAATAAATAAAAATTTGGTATAATAACAGGTATTGTGAAAATAATAAGTTTATAAAAATAAAATATTCTGGAGGGAAGACAATGAAATTGAAAAAATATGTTTTGATTGGAATAATGGCATTGCTGGTTCTTGCTGGTTGTGATAACAAGGGCAATGGCAAGAATGACAAGGATAAAGTGGAAGTAACGGATGTGAAAAGGGACATTTCGGCTGAGGAAATTGCGAAATATAATGAATATTCAAAATTAAGCGATGTGCCAAATTCTGAAGAGTGGAACACATTTTTTACAGAAATAAAAAAAGATGAATTTACTAATGAAGCTGGAAATATAAAAAATATTTCAGAAGTACCTGCATTTATGGGAAATCTGAATAATTCAATTAACCTGACTGGCGAATATATAAAAGAAATTACAGATGTAATGCAAAAAAATCCAAAAATGGAAGCAATTGACAAAAATGCTGAAAATCTGATAAATTCATTGGTAGAGGAACAAAAGGTATTGACAGAAATTAATGATTATTTTGAAAAAGGTGATTATAAAACTGATAAACTGGCAAAAGCAGGAGAACTGAATGATAAATACAAAGTTGTATTGCAAAACAGACAGGAAAATTACAAAATTTTTGCTAATTCATTACATGAAATTGCTCAGATAATCAATCAAAAAATGGAAAACCAATTACAGAAAGATGGAAAAACAGTAAAATTAAATATTTTGAAATTTGTAAATTCAGTAGATAAATTTGGAAAAACAGCCTTCGGAAAAAACAATTTAAACTTTGATGAAAATGAAGTAAAAATGCTGGAAGAGGCAAATAACGACGTACAAAGTGCATACAAGGCAGTATCTGAAATGACGCTAGAAAATGCTAAAAAAGAAAACATAAGCGAGGCAGATTTCAAAAAAATAAAGGAAAGTTCAAAAACGTTATCAGAAAATATGCAAAAAATGCTAACAGGTGTAAAAAATCAGAATATTCAGGATGTAGTAATGAGCGCCAGCAATATTTTAAGTGCAAAAACAGATTTAGAAAATGTGTTTAATGTCTTAATGTTACAAAAATAAAGTCTAGTAATTGTAAGGAGGTGAGTAATAGTCGCTCACCTCATGTTTTTAATTATTGACTTTAGTCAGTCAGTTGAGTACGCAAAGTATGAAGCCCCTTTTAGAGGTAGTCTTGACTTTTTTAAAAGTTCTGATTCTAATTTGATTTATAATAAAAATTAATTCAAAAATTTTCCTTTCACAAATCCTCCCATCTTAACTAACGCCAACAAAACTGTAAGTAACACAATAATCGAAGGGCCTGACGGAATATTCAGCGTGTAGGAAAAATACAGTCCTGATAGTATTCCTATAAATGAGAAAATTATGGATAGAATTATGATTGTTGAGTATTTCCTTGCGAGTGAGGCTGCGATTGCCTGTGGGATTGTCAGGATTGAGATTATTAGGATGATTCCTATTGTTTTTATGTTTATTATTATGACGGAGGATATTAGGATTATCATAAAGTAGTTTATGAAAGTTACTGGGACGCTGTGGATTTTGTAGAAGTTTTCATCAAAGCTGGTGTAGACGATACTTTTGTAGAAGATGATGAAAAATGTGATTGTGATTATGTCCAGTATTAGCAGTAAAATTATGTTTAGGGTATTGGATAAAAGAATATTTCCAAATAGGTAAGTTGACATATCGGACTGATAGCCTGGTGTCAAGAAGGAAAAAATAATTCCGATAGCCATTCCCATTGACATAACGATACCTATTCCCAAATCACCGTCAACGTGCAGGGCATCTTTTAAAATCAAAATTAGTACACCTGACAATATTGAAAAAATTAGTCCAAAAAACAGCGGATCTTTTATTGGCAAGTTAAAGAAATAAATTAGATAAATTCCTATTCCGATACCGCCGTAAGATGCGTGGCTGATACTTGATGAAATAAAGACCATTTTTTTATTTACAATATAAGTTCCTATTATTCCGCAGCATATACTTGAAAGAAGTCCTACAATAAGGGCGTTTCTCATAAAGGCGTATTCAAAAATTTTTATAAATTCCATATTTCCCCAATCTTAATAATTTTTCTTTAATTTTTTAAATTTTATTTATGTGAATGTAAATAAGGATTGCTGCACACGTAATCTTCCTTTTTCTCATAAACTCGAATATTGCCTTCCACAACAAAAATTGAATCAATGTAGTCGTAAATTTTTTCCAGTTCATGAGAAATTACAACTATTGTAGACTCTGACAGCTCCTTTATTTTTTCAAAAAGTTTAAATTCAAATTCCTTATCCAGAAATGATTCCGGCTCATCAAGAAAAATAAGTTCTGGTGAAGAAATTAAGGCACGTGCAATTAATGCCCTTTGAAGTTGTCCACCAGACACTTCATTTATTAATTTATTTTTTAAATGAAAAATACCAAATTCCTTCAAGAGTATTTCAGCACGTTTTTTTTCTTCATTGTTAAATCTTCTGAAAAGATTATTTTTATTAGTCAATCCCGATATTACCAAGTCAAAAATATTAATGGGAAAGGAAGTGTCAAACTCCCTTATTTGTGGCAAATACCCAATTTTGTTTTCACTTGTAAAAAATTCAATACTGCCAGAATTTTTTCTTAAAAATCCAAGCATAACTTTTACCAAAGTTGATTTTCCGCCACCATTTCTTCCCAGAATTGCGACATTTTTTCCTTTAAAAATATCTAAGTTTATATCGTTCAAAATATAATCATTGTTGTATTTAAAATTAAGATTCTGTACGCTCACAAGTTTTTTATTCTGTCCGTTAGCCATCAAATTTTTATCCTTTCGTTTTTCTTATCGTTCTTTTTTATTGAATAAAAATTTTTAATTTAAATAATCTACAAACTGTTTTAGATTTTCAAAGACATTTTCCTTGTCAACGTTAAATTCAGCAACTTTTGAGTTAGGAATTTCTCTAGAAATAGCTTCGGCACTTTGTTTTGGAAATTGAGGCTGAACTAAGATTGTAGTTACGTTATGTTCTTTCGCTTCGTCGATGATTTCCTTTATTTGCTGTGCTGATGGTTCTTTTCCTTCCTGCTCGATTGAAATTTCTTCAATGGCATAATTTTTTAGGAAATAGTTTAATGCAGGGTGATAAATCATAAATGATTTTTTAGTTTTTGAAGCCATTTTTTGTGAAAGTTCTGCTTTTACTTGATTAAGTTCTGTAATGAAAGCATTGTAATTTTTTTCAAAAGTTTCTTTTTTGTCTGGATAAAGTTTTGACAATTCATTTTTTATATTTTCAGCAACTTTAGGCATCATATCAAGCGAGAACCATACGTGCGGATCAATTCCACCATGTCCTTCATGCTCGTGATGATGTTCGTGTTCTTCGTTTTTACTATGTTCATGTCCATGCTCATGTTCGTGGTCATGATCATGATCCCCTTTGATAAATAAATTTTTATCAACACCATCCAAAACATTAACAATTTTATTTTTATCGCTTAGACTATCAGAAATTGTTTCTTCAAATCCTAACATATTATAAGTGAAAAATACTTTTGAATTTTCTAAAATTTTCAAATCTGAAGGTTTTGGCTCAAATAGTTCGTGATTCATATTTG
Source organism: Leptotrichia sp. oral taxon 223 (assembly GCF_013394795.1). Lineage (NCBI taxonomy): Bacteria > Fusobacteriati > Fusobacteriota > Fusobacteriia > Fusobacteriales > Leptotrichiaceae > Leptotrichia > Leptotrichia sp. oral taxon 223. The sequence goes on along the minus strand of NZ_JABXYU010000001.1, from coordinate 137,023 downwards.
GCTGCACAATTGAAATAACTTCAAAATCATCTCCTGCAATTTTTTGAGCAAGCCATCTTAAAGGCGGTACACTTGTTACAATTTTTTCCTTTGCTCCTGCAGCTCCTTGCTCTTTTTTAGTTTCTGAATTATTTCCGCAAGAAAAAATAAACAGAGCTGATAATAAAAGTAATGATAATAATTTTTTCATTTTAATTCCTCCTATATGTATTTTTTGTAAATCATAAATTTAATCACAATCGTTGCATTTTCCTTTAAAAATCGAAAGATGTGACAATAGTGAAAAGCCTCGTTTTTTTAATTCACTTTTTTCCTTTTCTGTTTCTTCATTTGAAAATTCAGGCATAGTTTCAATATGCTTGCAAGAATCACAAATAAAAAAATTGGCATTTTCTTCCTTAAAGTAATATTTTTCATTTTCAAAGTCAAACGAAAAAATATAATTATTTTTCTCTAAAAATTCCAAAGCCCGGTAAACTGTCGATAAGTCAAAATCTACCTTTGATTTCAAAAATTTTGCATTTACAGGGTTATTTGAAGCCTGTACAAGTTCAAAAATTTTTTGCCTTTTCTTAGTTAATTTCATAATAACATCTCCTAATAATAAAAAACGTTTTTTATTTTAGCAAATTTGCAAATCATTCGCAAAATATAACTTATTATATATAAAAAAATGTATTTTGTCAAATGAATTTATAACAATAATTTTTTTGCTTGTAAAAAATAAGTTAAATATCCTTCAAAACAGGTTATAAACATAATGTAATAGGATTATACAAGAAGGGGGAAAAGGATTAATGTGGATGATATAATCAAAATGCAAGGATTATTCAATTAGAGTAATAAAAATTTTTTTTAAATAATATTTGTAAAAGTTTGTTATTTCATAAAAAATGTGGTATAAACTATTTGGATGAGAAAACCTTTAAATTCAATATTTGAAACAATTTCTTTAAAAAATGATTTAAATGAAAATAAAATGAAATATACTGATAAAATTTATGGAGATTTAGTTTATGAAAATTATAATATCACCAAGTAAAACTAAAAAAATTAATAATTTACCAATAAAAGATGATAGTTACTTGATTGAAAAAGAGCCTTTTTATTTGGAAATAACGAAGGAAATTATTGAAAAAATAAAAATCTTTTCTGTAGAGGAAATTGAGAAAAAGTTTAAATTGAAAAATGAAAAGGCAAAAAAGTTATTGGAATTTTATAAAAACTATGAGAATGAGAAAAGTGGAAATGCTTTGACAAGCTATACTGGTGTTGCGTATAAGGCTATAAAAATCGAAACGTTTGATAAAAGTGATTTTGAATATTTGGAATCGCATTTGGTTATTTTGTCTGCTTTGTATGAGATTTTGACACCTTATACAAATGTGAAGGAGTATCGTCTTGATATGACAAATTCAATTTTTAAGAATAAGTCGCTTTATGAGGTTTGGAAAACTAGCGTGAATGAATATTTTGAAAATGAAGATGTTATTTTAAATCTTGCCTCAAAGGAATATTCTAAACTTATAAATTCTAATAAATTGATTGACTTTGAATTTTGGGAAGATTCCAATGGCAAATTGAAACAAGTAAGCACAAACTCAAAGAAAATACGAGGTTTTACTTTGAATTATATTGTGAAAAATAAGATTAGTGATGTGAAAAAATTGAAAAACATTACTTTGAATGGGTATGTTTTTAGTGAAAAAATGTCGGATGAAAGAAAATATGTTTATGTGAAGAAGTGATAAAAGAGGTAGAATCAATTAAACTACCTCTCTTTAGTGAACAGATATTAAGCTCTATTTTTCTGAATGATTTTCTCCCTGTTTTCTGACAGGCTGTCTTATCACTGTCTTCATTTTATTTATATCTGTTTTTCTTGGATCGCTTAAATAAATTTCATGGTGATACCTTTCACCTGTTAAATCAATGCTATATCCACATTTTTGTGCAAATTCATTCATTCTTTGGATAGTTTCAGGTTCTTCATTGTAGCTTCCTATATGCATGCATTGTACACAAACCCCTTCATTATAGCTGAAAAATTCAACTTTTGAAAAATCTTTTTTCTTTTTTTCAGTTGCACACTTTATAGCCCATTTTACATCTTCCTTTTTAATAAAATCAGGCACTCTAATTAAAGAAATCCAGTTAAATAATTCCTTGTTTAACAGATAATTCTCATGCTTTACATTTTCCTGCCACCAGAGCCCTTCCAAAGGAGGAACAACATATTCAAAAAATCCTTCAATTTTATATTGCGTCTTGTAACTCATTTTAAGGGTATAGGCAACTCCATATAACATTTCAACAGCTTTCTGATATTCCCCTCCTTTCTCATTTGGATTTCCTTTTCCCCGTACTGCTATAAAATTCATTTTAGGAATTTCTATAATTTCAGGATTTTCCGACGGTTTATAAAATTTTTTAAATTCCTTTTTAAAATCAAATGCCATAATTATCATCTCCTAGTTATTATTTTATGCTGATATAAATGTGAATTTCCATATTTTCATAATCATTACCTACTATATATTCTTCAAAATCATAAGTATAATTTCTTATATCAGATTTTTCCTTCCCAAATTCTTCCCAAAATTTATACCAAAATTCTCCAACAGCCTTTACAGGATCACCAAAAATCACAAATTTTGCATATCTTCCTTTGGGAATTTTTATTTTTATCATATCTTCAGGAATTGCATCAATTTTATTTTTCACTTCACAGCCTGTAAGACAATCATATTCAAAGCCATTTTCATTACTGTAGTTATAATAGACACCAATAGCATTGTCATTTATTCTGTTTTTTATATTTTGGACACCTTTTTCAGAATATAGTTTTTTCCATAAATCTGAAATTTTTTCAGACATTGTTTCATCATCTTTCACTCTTGTTTTAAATCCAACAAGAGTTTTTTCTTTAATTTCTACTATTTCATATTTCATAGCTATACCACCTTTTCTATTAATTTTAATTAAATTAATTATAGCAGGTATAATATGACGAAAGTATGTCATATTAAAAAGTAAAATTTTGTTTTTTAATACTAAATTCCATTTAAATAGTAAAAAGCAAAAAATTTATGAAATTAAAGTCATTTTTTATAGGGTTATGCTATCATACAACATATGTAACTATTAAAATATTCTTTAATTAAATTTTATCATTAAGTATCCATATAAGGGACTTTTATTAAAAAAAATTGCTTATAATAAATATTTTTCCTATAGTTTTTATGTTTTTAAATTTGGAAAATTATTGAATAAGCAAAATTTCGTTAAAGGAAAAATAACTAAATACGAATGTATTTCTTTCGCCACAACTTTTATAATAATAAAACTTATTTATGTAAAAATAACTTTTATTTGCGAAAGTGAGCGTAGTTTTTACGAAGCGAGTTTTATTTTTTCTTTATAAGAAAGTTTTGCGTAAGCGGGGTAGTTCGTAGAACGTTTCGCCATTATCTCTAAACAGTAACCAGTTATACATGTTAAAGTAACTGTTATTGCGAAAAAGGGCATGGCGTCTGATGCCCTTACGTTACAAAAAAATTGAATAAAAAAATATAAAAAACTATTATTAGTCATAATATTTATAAATAAAATTATAAAAGTCTTTAAGATGGATACTTAAGAATTAAATTTGATTTTTTTAACAAATCTATCAAATTAATTATTATAGAATTTTACTTTTATTTTTTAAATGGGATTTAGTATAAGAACTGGTACTTCTAAATAATTAAAATATAATTTTCGCTTTTTAAACGAAGTATATTATAATAAGAAGTATTTTTATTTAAGTAAATTTTTCAAAATAAAAAATACGACAATAACACATTGCCATATTTATTAATTTTTATAATTTATCTTATTAGTTCTGGACCATAGCCAAAGCCTAGATACTTGTAAATAGCATTATTTAGAGTGTAATCCTGAATTACTCCCCATGTATTAGGGTATTTTTTTACATATACTTTGATATCACTTTCCATGTATTTCAAATCGCTTCTTTTAACTAGCTGTGAATAAAATTCGGAAATTTTTTCTAGCAGAAAGCTTTGGTATTGTTGGTTATTCATTTTTGATATTTTTTTCTTGTCTTCGTTGATAACTTTTTTTATGTAATTTTCTAGTTCAGAGCCGTGAGCTGTAAAGTTAGGACCTTTGATATGAACAGTTAATACAGCGGATTCGTTTTTGATTTCGGCATTCAATACTTTGTATGAAATTTTTGAGTTTGCAATTACTAAATAATCAGCAGCATTTTTTAATGATTTATTTGTTTGGCTTGCTGCAATGTCTTCTAAATTTTTTTTATGTTGATTGCCTACGTTTTTTCCCAAAATTTCATTTGTACTTTCCACAGAATTTGTAAAAACATTTTTTTTGACATTTTCAGGACTTGTATGAAATTTCATAAATTCATAGAAACTGTTAATGACAGACTGCTTTTCGTCATTCGAAGTTTTGGTTTTAGCATTAGAAAATCCAAAAATACTTAAAAATAATAATATTATAGTTAAATTTTTTTTCATTTGCAACTCTTCCTTTCACTTTTAATATTTTAATAAATTATAACATTTTATTCTTGAAAAAATCTGTGAATAATATTTTCCTATTTATAATTTTCCTTCATTTTCTCAATTTTCTCAAATAAAATTTTCTTTATTCTCTCAGGTTCCTTCACTTTCAAATATTCTCCAAACGAAAGTAAATAACCATAAACCCATTCATTTTCAGGATATTCCATTATAACTTCAAAATTGCCATTTTCCATTTTGCTTATATTCTCTTCAGGAAATTCATCATAGACACGATATGCCTGTGATTTATCTATTTCGACTATAACTTTTACAATTTTTACCTTGTCTTTTTTATCATTAATTTTAAAATTTTCTGCTGATTTTTCAAAATATTTTTCTGTAAGAATCAAGTCTTTTATTCTACTTACTTTAAACTGTCTGATGTCTTTTTTATCATGACAATAGGCAAATAAATACCACGCTTTTTCCTTGAACCATAAAGTTAGAGGATCTGCTGTTCTTTCAGAATGTTCGCCTTTTGTGTTGAAATAGTCAAATTTTACGGTTTGTTTAGTTAATATTGCCTCTTTAATTTTTTCAAATAAAGTGCTGTTATCACAGCTATATCTTGAGAAATCTATTTTTATCCAGCTGTCTGCCTTTTGCTTGAAGATGGCGCTTAATTTTGAAAGAGTTTTATTGTTGTTGGGATAGTTTGTGGCATTTAGGCTTTGGAGGGCATAAAGTATTTCGTTTTGCTCTTTTTGGGAAAGTAGGGATTTATTCATTATGTAGTTATCCATTAATTTTATTCCGCCATGTTTTCCTCTTTGAAAATAGACTGGAATACCAGCAGAAGAGAGGATGTCAATATCTCTGTAAATTGTTCTGGCTGATACTTCAAAATGTGCAGCAAGCTCTTTTGCAGTAATAGTCCTTTTTTCAAGTAATAGATAAACAATTTCAAATAATCTGCTGATTTTCATATTGTTTTTGCTCCTTAAAAATTTTGATATTTTTTTATTTTATCAGAAGTCGGCATAAAATTAAATAAAAATTTATTGTTCACCGTACATTTCTTCTATCTTTTCGTTATCAATTCCGAAGAAGTAAGTTAGGATAAATCCTCCTGCATACGCTCCAAGCATTGCGATCATAAAGTAAATCCAAGTTCCTGGGACTACAATAAGCAGCCCAAATAAGCCCGAAACACCTTGAGAAATTGTTCCTAAATGGAATAGAACTGCAAGAATTCCGCCAATCCCGGAACCTAGACAGGCTGTAACAAATGGTTTTCCTAATGGCAAAGTTACAGCGTACATTAATGGCTCGCCAATTCCAAGTATTCCAACTGGAATGGAATCTCTTGCCATATTTTTAAGCCTTTGGTTCTTAGTTTTTATATAAATTGCAATTCCTGCACCAACTTGTCCTCCTCCTGCCATCATAAGAATTGGGAGTAAATAATTAATACCTTTTGTGGGGCCTTCAGGATTGTTAAGCATTACATGGATAGGAGTTAATGCCTGGTGTAATCCTACAGAAACTAGAGGTAAAAATCCTGCTGCCAAGATGTAGCCACCCAAAATTCCTAATTTATTGTACGTAAAATCAAGAATAGCGTATATAAATTCTGTTATAACGCTTCCTAAAGGCTGAATTACGAGTAAGGCAATAAATATCCCGATTATTAATGTTAAAAGGGGGGTAAAGAAAGTGTCGAGCATTGATGGGATTATTTTTCTTATCTGCTTTTCCAGAAATGCGGTAATCATTCCCATAAAAAGAGCTGCAAGTAATCCGCCCATTCCTGGTGTAAAGGGGTGGTTAATAAAAGGCAGCATAATTGCGTTTTTTTCTTCAACTTTTAAAAGTAGCGGCAAAGCAGGATTTGCTATGAATATAGAGCCGATAATTCCACCGAGGACGGCTGTTCCACCAAACTCTTTTGATGCATTCATTCCTGCATATATTGCAAGGTAAGCAAACATTACAAATCCGATACTTCTTATGGCAGCGAACCACCATACTGTACTATAAGCATTTTTAGTTGCAACATTTGTCACATTTGTAAGTCCCATTATTAATCCTGCTGCAATTATTCCAGGTAGTAAAGGCACAAATACATTTGCAATTTTTTGAAGAAATTGTTGAACAGGTCCGTTATGTTTTTGTCTATTGGCTTTCTTATTTTCATTTGCCACATCTTTTACATTACTGTCTGAAAATCCTAGAGCAATACCGCTAAGTTTTGAAAATTCATCTCCCACAGTGTTTACTTTTCCAGGACCTAATACAATCTGTAAAGTATCAGAATTTACAACATTCAGAATACCATCAACTTTTTTTAATTTTTCTAGATTTATATCTTTCCGAATTTTTACTCTAAGTCTTGTCATGCAGACTGCATTTGAAACAATATTTTCCTTGCCTCCTAAAATATCATAAATTTCCCGTGCTGTTTTTTTAGTATCCATAATGCCCATCTCCTTTGTAAGTTGAAGTTTCAAAATCTTTTAATTGAATAGTTAAAGATAAATCTATTAGATAGAGGCATTTTTATTTTTTTAAAAAAGAAAATTTTTGCCAAGGCTTGATGTAGTCAAGTAAAAATATTTCTTCATCAGCTATTTTCCCGACAACATTTGACTTTCCAGTATTTTTCATCTCTGTCTTTGCAATTAAAAGTTCGCCTGCATAATGTCCAAATTCGCTACTTTCAATAATTACATCTCCCTTTCTTATTATTTCAGGAGCATTAAAAATTTTGAAATTATGTCCTTTGTACTTAACACGGCTACTTGTGGAACGGATTAGATTTTCGGAAATATCGCCTCTGTTAAAGTGAAATTCATCAAAAATTATTTTTTGTTCTATTTCAGGAACATCTTTTTCCAGCTCGATTGAAAAACTTACCATATCTTTACGCACTTTTTTAAATTCTTCTAATTCTTCATCAGTTGGATAGCAGTTTGAAATAATTATATCGTCAATTGTTTCTAGTGCCATAAAATGCTTGAACTGAACTATTAGCGGCAAGTTACGGTGCATTTCCAAAGTTGGCAGCCCTTGTGTTACTGGCCAAGGCCCAAAAGTGTTTTTGGCTTGTGAGGTTATAAATGCCGCTGTTTTTAAGCCATGTTTTGTAAAGTTTTCTGTGCATTTTTTGAAAAATTCCAATCCAAGTCCTGTGTGAATATGAGGGTAAAAATTGTGGCATCCTATTAGATTGCTTTTATTTGGGCAGTAATCCATAATCGTGTCGATATAATGGGTATCGTTGCTCATATTTACCTCAATTTTTAAATTTTGCTTATTAAATGTCATAATGCTTTCCTGCAAGCCGGTAAACCCAATATCAAGCCTAATCCCGTCAGCTCCCATTTCATTAAAAAATGCTAAATTATCATAACTTATTCCGAGGTCATTAAAAACTTTTGGATTTACATCCAGAATAATTTCAAATCCTTTTTCTTTAGCATAATAATTTATTTTTTTAAATTTTTTTAAAATTATTTCCTTATTCTTCGTAGAAGAGAGCAGACAACTGAATATTCGGCGAAAACCAGCCTCAAAAGCTTTGTCAATATAATTTAGCAGTTCTTCTTCAGTTGTCTTTCCAGGATAAATTGAAATTCCTAATCTTCTCATTTTGTACTATTTCCCTTCTTTTTTATTCTTGTGTTTCAGCGTGTTCTTCTGCCAACAATTTTTTCTCGTAGGCTGTAAAGAAAGGATAGTAAATTGCAACGGAAATTATAATTAGAAGTATGTTTAAAATCACAGCTCTGTAATCTCCATTTGTTGCTAAAAATGCTCCTATTGGTCCTGGAAGAGTCCAAGGTGGTGTTGAAGTTACACGGTTTACCAGTCCTGCTACCATTGCAAAATAGGCGATTGAGGCATTAACGATTGGAACAATTATAAAAGGTGGCAACAATGTAGGATTCAATACGATTGGAGCTCCAAAAATAATTGGTTCGTTTATGTTGAATATTGAAGGAAGGATTGCTGCTTTTCCTAGAGTCTTACCGTAAGTTGATTTTGATTTAAGCAGTAGCAATAGTGCAAATCCTATTGTCGTTCCTGAACCGCCAATCCAGATAAACCATTGGTATAAAGGTTCTGCCGCAATATGAGGAATATTTTGTCCGTTTGCTAGAGCTGTGGCATTTTGTTCAAGAAGCATAAGCCATAATGGACGTACAACTGAGCCCACGATTGAATCGCCGTGAATTCCAAAGCTCCAGAAAAACGTAATCATAAATACGATAAGTATTACAGAAAACCATGAATCACTAAATTTCAGAATGGGTTTTATAATTGAGCCGATTATGTCGTGTAAATCGATATTTAGCCAGTAAGTTAAGATTGTCAATGTGAAAATGATTATTGCTGCTGGAGTCAAGGCTTCAAATGAACGTGCAACTGATTCTGGCACAGCTTCAGGCATTTTTATTCTAAATCCAGTTGTTGTAGTCATTCTATATACTTCAACTGCAAATATTGCTGCTATTATTCCTACAAATAAACCTGCAGAGCCTAATCTTGACATTTGCAGGGCATACCCAATATCTTCCTGAATAAGTTGAGAGCCTTTTGTTCCTTCCTCAACAATAACCTGCACCGCTTTTCCACCAATAGTTTGATTTATCACTTCAATCGGATTAATCATTTTAGGCATAATTGTAAGCAAAAATGCGCAGACTGAGAGGATTGCCCCTGTGATTCCGTCTAACTTATACGATTTTGCAAGACTGTAACCGATTCCCATAACTGCGTAAAGTCCCATTATGAACATTGTCATACGATAGGGGAGCAGCATTTGCACTGCGTGTTTTTTCGCTAAAATTGAAATTGCCCATTCTTTTGGAAAAGGCGGGAACGCTAAAATTAAAAATATTGATCCGACAATGATTAGTGGCAATGTGGAAACTATACCGTCCCGTATCGCCCTTAAATGTCTTTGTTCTGATATTTTTGCCATTTTTATTGAAAGTTGTTCTAAAACTGCCATAATTCTACTTCCTTTCCTGTTGTAATATTGTTTTTTTTTTTTTTTTGAATTTTATACTATGTCCATTTAAATAGCAGATCAGTTCTAAATCTTTTTAGCAAGGTGCAAATACCCCTGTTATCAAATGACTAAAACATAATTTCTGTTTTTTAAATGGGATTTAGTATTGGTATTTTAAAATTTGTTACTTTGATAACAGCTCTTGAATTTGTTTTAACAGTTTTGGACCTCCAAGCGGGCTGTATCCTTGCGGCGTAATCATTGCACACGGCACACCTGCATCTTTTGCCTGAGCGTTTAATGTGTCAAATCTGTGTCTTATTTGAGGAGCAACCATTGCCACGTCATATCCATTTTTTACTTCTTCTTCAAATTGCTGCGTACTTACAGCCTTCACTTCAATTTCCACACCTTTTGCATTTGCTTCTTTTTCGAGAGCCTTTACCGCTACTGCACTAGACATTCCTAGTGAACATACAAATAATACTTTCATAAAATCCTCCTAATTTTGTTTTTATTTTTCAATTTTTATAGTTTTTGTATCAATTCTATTCAAAATAGTGTTAGTTTTCCAATTATCTGTTTTATAAACCTATTGCTTTTCAAGTTTATCAATTCTTTTATACATTTTTATCATACCCTCAATTAACGTTTTTGCCTCAATTGCTGTCATTAAATGATCTTGTGAGTGAACGAATAAAACCGAAGGCGTGATACCTTTCCCATTTACTTCTGCCTGAATTATTTCCGTCTGAATATTGTGAGCGGATAACAGTGCCTCATCAGCCTCCTTCAATAAATTTTCTGCTTTTTCAAAATTTCCTTTTTCTGCTTCGCTTAACGCTTCGTAAGCCAGTCCTTTTGCCATTCCAGCACTATTTACAATTTCAAAGACGACTAATTCCATTTGTTCCTTGTCCATAATTTCTTATTTTCCTCCATTTTGATATTTTTCTCTGTTTTCATAATAGTCCTTAAACTGTGGCAAATATTTTTCGTGTGCATCCAGCAGCTCATTCAAAACTTTTCTTCCGATTGTAGTTCCTGGAACTAGTGGATTTGTAGTGAAAGCCTGCAACGCAGTGTAGTAATTTCCTGTAACAGCCGCTTCTACAGTCAGTTCTTCCATTGCCTTCATTAGCTGAATATATCCTCTCTGCCCAGCATTTGGAAATTTACCAAATGTTATTGGTTTTGGCCCAGTTGCAGTAATGTATGAGGAAATTTCAACTGCCGAATTATACGGTAAATCTGCAATAGCCCCTTTGTTTCTAGTATTTACAGCCATTATTATGCCTTTATCGTTATAAATCGCACTAATCAATTCACAGGCTGCGTCAGAATAATAGGCTCCACCTCTCTGTTCAAGCTGTTTAGGTTTTTCCTTCAAATTTACATCCTTGTAAAGTTCAAAAAGTTCAGCTTCAACTCTTTTAACAATTTCCCCTCTTGTTCCTTTCTCCTTATATGACTTCAATCCTTCCGCCAACATTTCATCCTGCAAATAATAATATCTATGATAATCACAAGGCAGCATTCCTAGATTTTTTATCTGATCATAATCATAATTTATGCTGACAATATTTTTTACACCGAGATTTTCCTTATCCTGCCTTTTATCCCATAAATCCGCCGTAAGTTCATTTCCTTTCTTATCCCAAACTTTGTACCAGACAAAGTGATTTAGCCCTGCAAATTGGAATTTAAACTCGCTAATATCTTTTTCGTAAAGGCTTGCACAATCCATCTGAGTATGTACTGGGATATTGCAAAGCCCAACAACTTTTTCAAAATTTCCATAATTTAGGACAGCTTCTGTCACAATTCCCGCAGGATTTGTAAAGTTAATAAGCCAGGCATTTGGAGCAAGTTCCTTTATATCCTTCACAATATCAAGTATCACAGGAATTGTACGAAATGCCTTGAACATTCCCCCAGCTCCATTTGTTTCCTGCCCCAGAAGTCCATTTTCAAATGGTATTCTTTCATCTTTAATTCTCGCATCAAGCAGTCCCACACGAAACTGAGTAGTCACAAAATCCGCATCTTTTATAGCTTCTCTTCTATCCAGCGTCAAATAAACCTTGCAGTCAATACCAGCCTTTTCCACCATTCTTTTAGCCAAATTTCCAACTATTTCTAATTTTTCTTTTCTTTCTTCAATATCAACCAGCCATATTTCCCTAACTGGTAATTCCTTTATTCTCTTGATAAATCCTTCTATCAGTTCAGGAGTATAGCTAGAGCCTCCACCAATCGTTACAATTTTAATTCCATCCCTTTTTTCCATTTTACTATCCTTTCTAAATTGCTAAATATTTTTTTCAGAATATTCATGTACCAATTTTGCCACATTGTTATCATATTGTTTTAATTTTTCCATTGCCATCTCCCTATCAATATTCAAAAGTATCATAACAATGGCAGTTTTCACATCATTTCCAGCTTTCATCAAAACAGAACTTGCCTTTTCATAATCAGTCCCAGTAGTTTTCATTATTATTCTTTTCGCCCGCTCAACCAGTTTCTGATTGGAAGTTTTTACATCCACCATGTAGCCTGAAAATACTTTTCCCAGTTTTATCATAATTGTTGTGGAAATCATATTAAGTATCATTTTCTGTGCCGTTCCAGACTTCATTCTGGTAGAGCCTGTAACAATTTCCGCTCCAACGGGAACTTCTATTGGATACTGGCTAACTTTAGATAAATTAGAATTTTTCGAGCAAGTTATACTTCCCGTAATTGCACCAATGCTGTTTGCATATTCTATTGCCCCTAAAACATAGGGAGTTCTGCCAGAAGCGGCAAGCCCAATAACTGCATCTTTTTCTGTGAGATTAATATTTAGCAAATCCTGTTTTCCCAGTTCTGGCTTATCTTCAGCATTTTCCTTAGCCTTAAATATCGCCTCGTTTCCACCGGCAATCAGCCCTTGAACTTTCTCAAAGGAAACACCATAAGTAGGAGGGCATTCTGAAGCGTCAAGAATTCCAAGCCTTCCCGATGTTCCTGCACCAATATATATAATTCTTGTTTCTTTTTTATATTTTGACAATATGGCATTTATCAGCCGTGAAATGTTCTCTAATTCTTTTTCTACGCAAAACGCCACTTTCTTGTCTTCCTCATTTATCCTTCTCACAATCTCAAGGCTATCCTGCAGTTCAATATCCTTGCTATTCGGATTATTCTCTTCGGTAGACAATTTTTCCAGTTCAATCATTATTTATCACACCCTTTAAGTTTAGTCCAAAATTAGTTTTATATATCATAATTATAACTCGATTTTTATTAAATGGAAGTCTATTTTTAAATTTTTCTAAAAAAATTGTTTAAAAGAGAGAAAAAGAGCATGGCGTCTGATGTTCTTACGTTATAAAAAAATAAAAAAAGAGAATAATTATTTTTTATTCCCTTATTTGTTTATAGATGATTAAAATTGTGATTGTTAAATTTATTTATTAAAAACCACAGATATAACTGATAAAAAAGTTATTTTTAAAATTTTATTCGATATAACTGACAAAATTCTAAAATTTATACTTTTTATTCGATGTAACTGATAAAAAACAGATAAATCATTTTTTATTTTGTTAAACTAAAAAATAAATACGGAAGAAGCCCCATACTCATACTTGAAAAAATAATCCAAAGTCCTGACACAGCCTCAACAATTTTTCCTGATAAATCCTGTTTCAAAAATTTTACCATAAAATATATTGAAACTATCAATATTACAAGCAATGTTAATCCGCTGAATAAAAAATATTTTTCATAAGTATGGGCAAGCCCAAGAATGACAAGAAAATATTCAATAACAAAAAGTAGACTTAAAATAACCACAGCCTTTTTTCTCCCCCAAAGTTTACTATATGTTTGCACTCCATGTTCCTCTTCATCATTCTTTCTCGTTTTTCTTCCTATTTCCAGTACGATTCCATTTAAATAATTTAATGCGAAAAGAGGAATTAACGCAAAATCAATATTATGTTTATACCATTGTAATATAAAAACGTCAAAAATATTTTTTGGTACAATGTATTGTGTAGCTTCTACAATAACAAGAGTAATGAATACCATTATTACAACGTGGGAGAGAGCATAAATCAAAATTCTTTTTGTAAGCCATTTTTTTATAAAAAATTCCTTTGCCATTAAGAACATATAAATCCATACAAATATCATAAAATAGATAATTTCAGGATCTATAACGTGTGCAAGCATTATTTGTATTATAACAGTTGCAATTCCTATTTTTCCTAATGTTTTTAAGGAAATTATACCTCTTTGAACAGGACGGTAAGCCCTATATTTTAAGTCTTCTTCATAATCCTTAAATTCATCTGTAATTCTTAATTGAAAGAAAAACATAAAAATTATGATAAATAGAGCGATTATTTTATATTGAAATATCCCTATTTTAACTCCGTTTGTAAAAAGATACATAATTTTTGAATTGTATAACAAACTTGTATAAATGTATCCTGACAGAGTAAAAATCAATACGAAAAAAGAGTTTTTTCCTAATGGGAATCGCTCATTCAAATATATTTTGAAGTTTTTTATATATTGGATTATTGATTTTTTTGAATTTATATTACTTTCGTTCATTTTTATTTTCTCCTCTTACAATATTTATTTTACTGGCAATAAAACTCAACCATTGAAAGTAAATATCCAGTATTATCATCTACATTTGTTTCTTCAAGAAAATCTTTAATTTTGTATCTTAATATTAGTTTTTTTTCATTATATCGTTCAGATTTTGTGTTATCTATTACCATTACAGGACTTCCTGCACTTGCGACAGCATCAAGAAATCCTAATGCGAAGTCAAAAAACATTCCTTTTGCCTTAGCACGTGTATAAGTTTGATATTTCTTATCAAGATGTGATAGATCCGCTTCGTTTTCTTTTGCCGAACGATAAAACATTTTTAAAGTATCTCTATTGTATGATGAAAATAATTTTAATCCTTCCTGAATTAATTCTTTTGCTTCTTTATTCATAAAATTTCCTTTTCCTTTCTAAATTTTTTTAACTATCTCTTCCAGCCTTTTATAATCCGTCTTGCTATTATGCCTTTTATCCATAGGAATTTCAGTTTCGATTATTTTAAATATTCCAAATTTTTCTTTTAGCCCTTTAATTTCATTATCCTCAGATAAATTTCCTTTAAATTCAGGATTTCTTTCGGCAAAGAGATATAATTTATTATTTTTGGAAGTAAGGACTGACTTTTTCAAGTTTTTGCAAAATGAAAAAGCAGTTTCTACAGTAAAAGGATAATAAATGTTTTCTTCAATCTGTATTCGCCCTTTAACCCTTCCAAGCAGTATAAGTTGCCCTTTTTTGTTAATATATCCCATATCTCCTGTTTTATGCCAGTTTTCATTGGAATTTTTCTCAACATTTAAGTAACCGTTAACTACATTTTCTCCTTTTACAAGTATTTCACCTTTTAATGCTGAAAAATCTTCAACATTGTTATTATTTAGGATTTTATTTTTTTCAGGCGTTTTTTCTAATTCTTCTATTTTAAGTTCTATTTCATTAACAATTTTTCCAGCCAGAAGCCCTTCGCCATTTTTCATATTTTCAATATCTTCTTCTGTTATGTCTTCAAAATTTAATACTGATATGGGTTCAGCCTCTGACGCTCCATACAAGGCTATAATTTTAGCATTTGTAAAAACTTCTTTAACCTTTTTCATAAGGCTGTAAAAGACAGGTGCTCCACCTGTGTATACCTTTTGGACATTTTCAAGCATTATTTTTTCATCTTTGCAAAATTTCACGATGTTCTCAAATATTGCAGGAGGCAAGATGATGTTTTGTATATTATTTTGTGTTATTTGCTTAATAATATTCCCAAAATCTGACTCGACAGGTTTTCGCCAGTTCAAATCAGGAATAAAGGTAGTTGTTCCTGTTGCCATATGTGAAAGAAGAAATATCGGGAATGAAGAATAAACAGCTGTTTCTTTTTCAAATTTTAGATTTTTTTCAAGCACATTGTGCTGTCCAAGTAAAAATTCGTGAGTTCTCATAATAATTTTTGGAAAGCCTGTACTCCCGCTTGTAAAACTGATAAGAGCGGGTGTATTTCCGTCAATTTTTTCAAATTTTGTAGTTTTTTCATTTCCCTTTTGACTTCCGTTTTTTTGATACTTTGAAAATTTTTCAGAATCTTCCATCATTTTAATATAATTAATTTTTTTACCAATTTTTCTGATTCCCTTCAAAAAGAACCCCTTTAAAAGCGTCTTCCCGCTTCCAATTATTCCATCGGGAGAAATCATTTCGCAGCATTTATTTATATGCTCAATACCAGCATAAGGATCAATAAACACAGCCTGCAGTCCCATTTTAAATATAGCCGTCAGAATAAGATAAAATTCTATGCCAATGGGAACAAAAACGACGATTTTATTTCCTTTTTCAAATCCTTTTTGTATCAAATAGCTGCAAATTTCATCTGATTTTGTATCAATTTGGGTAAAAGTAATCTTATTTCCTGTCTTTAAATCAAATAATGCTGTATTGTCTGGATATTGTTTTCTCAAATCTTTAATTTTGTCAATTATTGTCATTCTACACCGCCTTTTATTTAAAGTTCCTTTATAAACAGGGCATATCTTCTTAACTCATCTCCTAAAAGTGAGCCGATATTTTTTGATATATTTTTTTCGTGCATCAAGGCATAAATCACATTTTTATAGCCTGAACGTTCCGCTTCCTTCACAAGTTCATCTATCAGAATATACCCCATCCCTTTTCCATTATATTTGGGAGAAATTGCAATCGTTTTAAGAATCATAGTTTTTATTTTCTCCTTGTATTGAAGTTCGGCATAATCAGGTATTCCAAATACATAGCCTATTAATTCGTCTTTTAAATAAAGCATTTTAAAGAATTTTTTTACAATTTTATCTTCATAACTCATATACATTTTCAAAAATATTTCTCTATCCAATTTAGAATATAGAAAATTATTTTTAAATGCCTCAATCGTCAAGTCGTAAACTTTATTCAGCACAACGAGTAAATCCTCATTTTCCGCAGATTTTACCGTGATGTCCTTATAAAAGTCAAATTTTCTCAACTTTTCAATTTTTTTAGACAAATTTCCCCTTTGAACAGGATTCATATTTTCCATTATTGTAGAAATATAGTAGGCAAGTGGTTCAAATCCAATTTTTTCAAACAATTCCACATAATATTCTTCATTAAAAGGCTCCAGCAAAAACGGGGGATGATTTCCCATGTCCGTAACATACCGATATGTATTCCAAGTAGTCCCATTTAAAGGGCCTATTATTGTTTCTATACAATCTTTTTTAAGATTTTCAAAAATTTCATTAAATATTTCTGTTTCGTTTTTCCGATATTTTTCCAAAATATTTACATTGCCAATATATGATGTTGCCTTTCCGTTGTAATTAGGGCGATTGTGCCATAAATTAAGACTTCCAGCCATTTCTTCATTTTCATTATAAAAAACAATAATTTCAGATGGATGTTCTATTTGTATTTTTGGAATTTCATTTTGTGAAATGTTATTTTCCGTAATGTATTTTTCTAAATTGATTTTATTTATTTGATTATTTTCTGTTATTACATATCGCTTGATTTTCATTTGTAAATTTTCTCCTTTTTGATAATTTACCATATTTAAATGCTAAAATTTTATACCTTTGACAATTTTAGAGCATTCCAATTCCTAATAGCAGCATAGAACAGATAAAAACTGTTCCAGAAGCTATAAATACTTTTGTTTCTCCGCTAAGCTCCTTTTCCTTTTCAATAATATAAAAAATCTTCATGCTTGTTTCATAAGTAAATATGCCGCCAAATATAAGAATTATTATTCCAATTAGCATTTTAAAATCTAAAATTCTTGACAAAGCAAGATAATTTATTATAAAGAAAGCTAACGATTTTCCTATGCTTCCCATCAGAAAGTTCATCCTAAATGTTTCCCGTTTTACATTTCCCGCATTATCTCTTATTAAATTTATAATTCCAAAGTGCAGTGAAAAGGTAAAGATATAAATAAGGTACATTTTATTTTTATCAAGTATAATACTCATAGCAAGCCATATTGCTGTGGTAAATGCTATTGTCAGAAGTCCTCTGAGTGAATCTTTTACTTGCCCCCTTACCTTTGGCGTGAAATGATAATAGCCAAGATACATTATTAGTGGCGGAATAAGCCATTTTATCCCTCCAATTATCATTACGATATAAAGAAAAAATAAACTTGCAGTTTGTGCAACCCTTGTAAGCGTAGTCTTTTTTCTATTCAAAATTATAATTATGAAAAGTATCATTATTACCCAAAATTTGTACATCAGTTCCTGTGCTGTCAAATACAAATTTAACCTCAGAAACAGATACACAAAGAACGGTACAAAAAGATTATCCAGTCCATTCCACGAAATAACTTCAAGAATCATTGTAAGAATGCTTAAAAGCAGGGAAACAAGCACGATGTTTATGCTGCCAATATCACTAAAGAATAAAAAGAAATTTATACATATAAAATATGTTGTAAGAAAGAATGTTATTGAGCCTTCTATTGATTTCGTGCCAAATCCTGTATTAAACCTGTATTTGCTGTAAAATTCACCTATAAGAGCGGCAAAGGCATCGGAAAACATAAGAATTATAAGAGGGAGGGAATACATTACTTTGTCTTCGCTTGATACAATCCATAATCCAAGAATACTCACAATAAAATATATATCTCCAAAAGTTTTCCTGTTTTTTGTTTCCAGCACCTTTTTCAATCCTGTTATTTTATGTTTCACTATCCTAATGGAAATAAGTAACATAAGAAAAACTGCTCCAAGTATTATAACTGAACTTTTTTCCTCAAATATAAAAGGAAGTGCCAGCCCTCCGATTCCTGAGCCTATATGCAGGATTTTCCGTATAAGTTCTGAATTTAGTTTTTCACTTTTTTCAAGTTGGTTCAGTAAAAGGAAAAACAGGATAAAAGCTGCCAGAACAGCTGTCATTTTAACTATTTCCATATTTTATCACCTTTTCAACTACAAAATCAGTATAAAAAAACGTCTTGTCCTTTTTATGAAGCCTTTTATCGAGCTCTTCCAGCCTGTGAAAATTGTTTTTTATATTTTCTTTTCTCTTTAGAGATTCTAATTTTGATGAATTTCTTTCCACAATCAAGTTCCAGTATGCCAGTATTGCATTATTATCAGCATTATCATAAATTTTTTTCATTAATTTTCTATAATTTTCCAAAGACATATATTCAAAAATATCACTTAAATTAAATTTATTTATTTTAAAATCTATCCCATCAAGATATTCCTCAACAGAATTCTGAACAATTTCCAATTTATGAAGATTTTTCTTAATATTTTCAAAATTTTCTTCTCGCAAAAAGTAAGGCAGGTGTTCCAAACGGTAATTTCCTGTCAGAATATAGCAAATGTAAGGATTCTCATATGGAGGCAGTTCACAGAGGGCATATCTGCTTCTTTCCTTCATTTCCTCAGAAATATTTTTTTCTGCATATCTGAAAAATGCCTTATCCCTTCCCAGTTTCCCAACTATGTATTTTGAAAAGAACAGCTTAAACATCAGTTTCCATCTAAAATTATTCCAATGTCTGTCATAATAATCAATTCTTTCCTGCCTTGATTTTTTTTCAAGAAGTTTTTCTATCCGTTTTTTACTATGCACAAAAGGAAGTATTTTTTCCCTGAAAATTTTAAAAAACTTTTCAAATTTTCCAATATGGATTATTCCATTTTCAATCGCTTCCCTATTAAAATCCCAGTAGTTCCTCACATCTTCCTCAAGATTTACCTTTATTTTTTCATACATTTCAATTCTTTCAGATGAAATTTTTATCCCTATAAATTTCAGCATTTCCTCATATGAGAAACTTTTAAATATTTCTCTTTTAAGTTTGGCAAGAGCTATCTGGGGAAAACTTATGTCAAGAGCCACCACTTTTTCAGGATTTTTAGCAAGCATCGAAAATACATTGTCCCCTGCTGACAAAATTCCAAAGCACACATCTTTTTCATTTATATCAAGGCTTTCAAGCAATATTTCAGTATCTTCCCAGCATTGGGAGTATCTTATCAAAGAAAAATCAACCTTATTTTCTTTTACTTCCGTTTTCAATTATGTTCCCTCCTAATTTGTTTGTAGTTTTAAATTTTTAATAAAAATCAGTCATCTAATTTTTTAATAATTCCTGTACTTCCGTCAAATTGAACTATATCTCCTGTCTCTAGAATGCTTGTTGCACCCTGTACTCCAACTATGGCAGGGATATTCATCTCTCGCGAAATAATTGCACTATGAGACAAGAGACTCCCCTTTTCCACTATAAGTCCTTTTAATAAAGGAAAAACCATAACCCAGCTTGGATCTGTGGATTTTGTTACAACTATATCTCTATCTTCAACCTGGGTATTCATGGGATTTAGGACAATTTTTACTTTTCCTTTTACAATTCCTTTGCTACATCCAGTTCCCTTTAAAGTATTTTCGTCCAGTTGTGAATTTCCTGTCAGATCTTCATAATAAAAGTTTTCTCCTAGGAATCCTCTTGTTAAAAATCTGTCAGGAAGAATTGCTGCCGATTCGTATTTCTTATATTCCTCTTTTCGCAGTTCTATAAGTTTTTTTAAGTCAACATCAATTATTGAGCCGTCAACAAGTCCAAAAATTTCATCAACAGTAAGGTAGAATACATCTTTTTCATTGTTTATAAGGTTGTCATTTTTCAAGTGTATTCCCATTTTTTTCATAATTTTTCTTACTGTTCCAAAAACCTTTGTCCGTTCATATCTTAGATTTTCCCTCAGTCTTATAAATTTTTTCGCATAAAATACAGTTTTTTTCAATAAATATTTCTTTACAGGACTTATTTTCAGATTGTCATATATTTTTTTCTGTTCTTCCGATATGTTTCTTTTAGAATGTTCCTGAATATTTTCTGTCATTGAAAGAGAAAATATCATTTTTATCAGAAATATTGGCTCTTCCTTTAATGTAGGTGCTTCCAGTTTCAGTTCGTGGACTGTCCTGTCGCCAAATTTTTCCATATATTCATTCAGAAGAGAATTAAATTTTGCATTTTTAGTTAATTTTAACACATCAGGCATTAATTTGCCATCATTTTTTATTATATCCTTTATTTCATTCTGTAAAGATTTATCCTGCCTTAGCATATCACTCATTTTTTTTATGTATCTTGAAGGCTCGACGCTTATCATGTCGTTTCCTTCTTGAGCGATAAGAATATTATGTTTTTCTTCAAAATTTTCTTTTATATATTTTTCTGCCATCTTTTTTGAAAGCCCAAACCATACCATCACAAGAAAGTCATTTATAATGGGGATTTCCCAATTTTTTAGAAACTTATTTTCAAGAAACTTGTAATATTTTTTCAGTTCTTTTATATTTTTATTATCAAGATTACTATTTTTCCCATTAAGATTTTCATCAATAATTTTATAAAATTTCTCAGCTTTTTTTTCTATGAGAAACATATTCATAAATAGTGTAAATCCTTCCTTATATTTTTCCAGTCTATTCCTAAATTTTTCCAAGCCTGTCATTTTTTCTTCTGCTTCCAGAAGATTTTCATTAAGATTTTCCTCTGACAGCTCCTTTTTTACCCCCATCATCTGTTCCATAAACTTGCTGTTGCCTTTGGAATTTGGAAACAGCATTAGAAGTTTGTACCAGTTTATGAGGTTATAGTAAACTCTTCCCTTTAGAAGCCCCAGCATATTGTCATACACAACTTGATAGCTTTCAACAACCTTCGGAGGCACTCCTGTAATTTCTGAGAATCTTTTATATACATCAGAATACGCCTTTCTTATAAAGCTGAATGTAAGTGGCAATGTAATTTCAGGATAACTTTCTACGATGTTGCTGTTATCCCATATTATTGTATTGGACGTTTTTTCATTTATTTTTTCCAATGTAGTTATGGGCCTTGACTGCAATATATACAGTTTCCCTTTTTCAAATGCCCATTCCATATCCTGAGGCTTTCCATAATATTTTTCAATATTTATGATATTTTCACCTAGTTCACGTATTTCGTCACTACTTAAAACTTCCTCTTCAATATTTATTTCTTCTACTTTTATTTTCTGATTTTCAAAATCTAAAACCTGTCTTATCTTCTTTGTTCTTATTTCCTTTTTAATTTCCTTCGTTTTTTTATTATAAATAAACAGATCCCCGTTTTCATCTCCGTCAACAATGCTTGTCCCCAGTCCATAAGTTCCAGAAATGACAGCTTCATCATAATTGTTATTTACAGGATTTACGCTAAATCCAACTCCAGCCTTTTCAGAATTAACCATTTCCTGAATTATTACCGCCGGAACATTTATTTCGTTATTTATTTTCCCTTCCTTCCTATATTTCATCACATGCGGTGAAAAGGACGAAATCCATACTTCCTTTATTTTTTCCAGCATATTTTCTTTTTTCACATAAAGATACGTCTCAAACTGCCCCGCAAATGAAAAATTACTGCTATCTTCCTCAATCGAAGACGATCTCACCGCATAATAGCTTTCTTCATTTAGCGTATTTTCTATTTCCTTTTGAAATTCTTCCTTAATTCTATGATTTTTTATAATTCTAATTATATTTTCAATCTTTCTTTCAGAATTTCCACTAAATACATCATCCCAGTCCTTTATTTCATCATTATTCCCTGCTTTTCGATTATCCTCTTCAATTTCTTTTAGCACAATTTCCTTAAAATATCTATTTGTAATTACTGAAAAATAAGGAACATTAAAGCTTGCAGCAGCCAGTTCAACCAAATTTTGTGCTTTTTTACCTATTTTTTCCTCAAATACTGTATTTTCATTATGATTTTTTAGTTTATCAACGTTATAAATATATTTCATAAGTTATTTTCCTTTGCTAAAGATTAAAGATTACGAATCTTTATATGTATTATACCTCATTAAGATTAATTTTAAAAATTTTTATATAGAAAAAGGCAGAGTAAAAAAATCAGGTTTTAAAATAGAAGTAATTTTTTTTTGTTGGAAGGTCGAGGAAAATAAAAAAGTAGGGGATTGAGGAGGTTTTGGGATTTATTAAAAAAAGTTAAAAAATATAGTTGACAAAAAGTAACAAAAGTGTTATAAATAATATGTGGATCGTACTATATCAATGATTTCTTAAATAGAAGTCGATATAGGCTGAAATTATAATTTAAATTAATATAAAGCTCTCTGTTTGGAGGGCTTTTTTCTATAGAATAAATCTAAAAATTTTTTGAAAAATAAGAAATTATGTAGTATAATTATATTAAAATTTGATAAAAATAATACAGGAAGGATAGTAAATGGAGAAAAAAACTATTAATTTTATAAATAAATTGATTGAAAAATCAACAGAGGCGTTTATAATGGGATTAGAAATTTACAATAAACCTACAATAAAATATAGAGTAGAAGGATTTAGTTTTTTTATTTGTAATGCTTGGGAATTGATGTTGAAAGCAAAATTATTAAAAGAAGAAAAATCCATATATTTTTCTAATCAGCCTAATAGAACAATTAGTTTAACACGAGCTATTGAATTAATTTTCACAAATAACAAAAATCCTTTAAGAATTAATTTAGAAACAATAAATGAACTACGAAATACAAGTACACATTTTATTACAGAAGATTATGAAAAAATTTATGCACCATTATTTCAAGCATGTGTAAAAAACTATTGTGATAAATTATTAGAATTTCATAACATTGATATTACAAATCAAATAGCTCAAGATTTTTTAACATTGAGAACAGTTTTTAGTGATTTTGATGAAACTGAACTATTAGCAAAATATCCCCCTGAATTAGCAGAAAAATTGATTTTTAATAACAATAATATTCAAGTTTTAGAAAAGCAGAATAATAATAATTTTGCTTTTACTATAAATCATTATTTGTATATCACAAAAAATCCTAAAAATGCTGATTTCAAAATATCAGTGGATAGAAATTCAAACTCTAAAGGAACAATTATTCGTGAAATAAGAAATCCTAACAATACACATATATTTTCACATGGAAAATTAACTAAATATATAAAAGAGGAACTAGAAAAAAGAAATATATTGTTTGAGTATTCTTTAAGTAATGGAGAAATAAAAAAAAGTTTTACTACAAACACATTAAATTTGTTTATCCAATTTTATGATATGAAGAATAATGAAAAATTTTCTTTCAAACATGTTATAGGAGAGAGTTGTCAATATACTTATTCTATAAATGCAGCAGAATTTATAATAAATGAAATAAAAAAAGATCCAAAAAGTATTTATGAAAATTTGAAAAAAGGAATTGAAATAAAAAAAAAGATAACCTCAGGGGCAAAGGAATTCTAAGATTTTAATCCTACTCCTATCCAGGAACCCAGCACTAATCCTTCACAAGTTATCTTGTTAAATTAATTATATCATAATTTCATAAAATGTCAAGAACAAGAAGTCAAAAAAAATTCAAAATTTACTTGCAAAATAAAATAAAATATGATAAACTATTTTAGTAATTAAATTAGAAGTAGAAACATTGTTTCTCACCTTTCCATCAATATATTTAGGTTTTGGATTGATTTTCCAAATAAAAATAGAATAATTAGTTCTATTTTCAGGATGAGTTGGGTATTAGTTATTTGATATTTTATAATGAAATAGGTATTTTTATTATACTGATTTTGTTGTGGATTTATTTATATGATAACTATTGAGCAAGGTTTCTTATATCTTGTTTTTTTATTGTAAAAAAATTAGGAGGTGTTTTTTATAAGAGGAAATAACCGATCTGATGAGCCAAGAATGAATGAGCGAATTAGAGCAAGAGAAATTAGAGTTGTTGGTGATGATGGAGAACAGTTTGGAGTAATGTCAGCTAGAGATGCGTTGGCACTTGCTGCAGAAAAGGAATTGGACTTAGTTGAGATTTCACCAAATGCAACACCGCCTGTATGCAAAATTATGGACTATGGAAAATTCAAGTATGAGAAAACGAAGAAAGACAAGGAAAATAAGAAAAAGCAAAAAAATGTCGTTGTTAAAGAGATTAGAATCAAGCCTCATATTGACGAGCATGATAAGGAAACAAAAATTTCTCAGATTGAAAAATTTATAGCCAAGGAGCATAAGGTAAAAGTCAGCTTAAGACTTACAGGTAGAGAAAGATTGCACGCAGAATCTGCTATTAAAGTATTAGACGAGTTTGCAAGCCATTTTGAAGAAATTGCAACAGTTGAGAAAAAATACGGGAAAGAACAGGTTCAAAAATTTATTTTATTATCGCCTAAAAAATAAAGGCAAAATTTAAAAAAGTGAAAAGTGATTTAGGAGGAAAGAAAATGCCAAAAATGAAAACACATAGAGGAACAAAAAAAAGAGTTAAAGTTACAGGAAGTGGAAAAATTTCTTTAAGACACTCTGGAAAGAGCCATATCTTGACTAAAAAAACTCATAAAAGAAAAAAACGTCTAGGACAAGACGCAATCGCTCCAAAAGGTGCTGAAAGAAAAATCAAAAAAGTATTGGCTGGACAAGAAGGAAGATAGTTCCGGCAATTGTTTTAAAATTATTTTGAAAAAAACAATTTAACAAAATTTATAACTTTTATTTAAAAGTAAAATAAAAAAAGCAGTTTAAAACAAGAATCAACGGCTTTTTATTTAAAAAATTAAAAATTGACAAAAGTTAGTTCTAAATATAAGGAACAGAAAACGGCTAAAATATCAAGGAGGAAAGAATATGCCAAGAGTAAAAACAGGAATAGTTAGAAGAAAAAGACATAAAAAAGTTTTAAAAGAAGCAAAAGGTTATAGAGGAGCCATAAAAACAAATTATAAAAAGGCTAATGAAGCAGTTAAAAAAGCTATGGCTTACGCAACTGAACATAGAAAACTGAAAAAAAGAAAAATGCGTGAATTATGGATTATCAGAATTAACGCTGCCGCAAGATTAAACGGAATTTCTTACTCAAGATTAATGAACGGACTTAAAAAAGCTGGAATTGAACTTGATAGAAAAGTTTTAGCAGACTTAGCATTAAATAATCCTGCTGAATTTACAAAATTAGTAGAAAAAGTTAAATAGAAATAAATAACAAATCAATACTCAAATGGTAATTTTTAATAAAATCACCTATTTGGGTATTAATTTTTTTAATACTATTTTCCATTTAAATAGTAGAAATCAGAAAATTCATGGAATTAAAGCCTTTTTTACAAGATTGTACTGTTTACAACCTATGTAACTATAAAATATCCTTTAATTAAATTTAATCATTAAGTATCCATCTTAAAGCCTTTTGTAATTTTATTTATATGTTTTTTAATGTAAGGGCATCAGATGCCATGCCCTTACAACCCCGCTTACGCAAAACTTTCTTATAAAGAAAAAATAAAACTCGCTTCGTAAAACTACGCTCAGACAGTTATTTTTCCTTTAACGAAATTTTGCTTATTTGATATTTTTCAAATGTAAAAGCCTAAAATTTAAATATAATAATCTTTATAATTTAATATATAATGTCGTGATTTTTTTGGAATGAAAACGACTGTCTGAGCGTCAGCGAGTTTCGTTTTTGTTTCAAAAAAATGCTTAGACGAGCCAGGGTTGCAAGGGAAATGGCGATTGATTTCCCTTGCTTATATAAAAAGAAAAAACATGAAATTATGAAAAATATTTATTAATAATAAGCAGTTTTTCAAACCCTAAATAAAAATCCCTTATACGGATACTGGATACTTAAAAAATTAGATTTGATATTTTTAACAAGGCTATCAAATTAATTATTATAGAATTTTATTACTATTTTTTAAATGGGGTTTAGTATAAGTTAAAATATAAAAAACTTATGTAATAAAAAAAAACTAAATAAATTAGATTTGATTAGAAAAGGCTATGTTTGTAAACTTTGTAAAAAAAATAAGTTGTGAATTATGAGATAGCCCTTTTTATATAGGGAAATTAAATAAATAATGTTTTTTTGGGCTATCTCATAAAATGGTCTTTTATTCAAAAAAACAAATTCCCCTATACAGCCAAATGATTGTTAAGTATTAATTAACTTTCCTTTGACAATATCATTATAACACGAAAGTTAAAAAAGTCAATAGCATAAATTAAATAATTTTAAATTTTTTTTGAAGTTTTTCAAAAATATCTATTTTTTATTCTTGAGATAGGATGTAAAAAATTTTAAATATGTTTGAAATTATTGAAATTTGAGGTAAAATAGAGATTGAGGGAAATTATAACGTGTATTTGTTTTTAAGCAGGTATCGCAGTAAAAAAATTGATGATGGAGGAAAACTGATGATAAGAGATGTTGAATTTGGGATAAAAAAGCAGCTGATTACGAAAGAGGAAATTCGGAAAAGATTAGCGGAATTGGGAAAAGAAATTACTGAGGATTTTAAAGGTGAAAATGAGCCGCTTATAGTTGTTGGGCTTTTAAAGGGTTCGATTGTGTTTATGGCTGATTTGATCAGGGAAATAAAGTTGCCGCTTGAAATTGACTTTATTGAGGCTTCCAGCTATGGAGAAGGGACTCAAAGTTCTAGGGAAGTTAAGATTTTGAAGGATTTGAGAAGCACAATCAGCGGGAAAAATGTGCTAGTTGTGGAAGATATTATTGATTCAGGGTTTACACTTAAAAAAGTATTACAGCTTTTAGGAAGCAGAAATCCCAAGAAAGTATCCTTGTGCACATTGTTGGATAAACCTGAAAGAAGAGAAGTTGAAATTGATGTGCAGTACATCGGCTTTGAAATTCCAAATGAATTTGTTGTGGGATACGGGCTTGATTTTAATGAAAATTACAGAAACCTTGAGTATGTGGGAATAGCAGAACCGTCAGTTTTTGAATAAATTTGTAATTTATTTTTAAAATAGTTCTAGGGCACATTAAATAAGGAGAAAGATTGAAAAGAAAAAAAGAGAAATACCAAAAGAAAAATAAACATTTTGAGAATGAAAATCATAAGGCTAAGAAAAAATACGGTCAGAATTTTTTGAATGACAGCAGTTTGTCAGATGAGATTTTGAATGTGGCGAATATTGATGAAAAAACAGAAGTGCTGGAAATTGGGCCGGGGCTGGGATTTTTGACAGAAAAACTGATTGAAAATTCTAAATTTTTGACTGCCTTTGAGATAGACGATGATTTGATACCATTTTTAACTAAAAAATTTGAAAAAAAAGAAAATTTTAAATTGATTCATCAGGATTTTATGGAAGCAGATTTAGGAAATTTTTTTGAAAACAGGCAAAATGTTAAAGTTGTGGCAAATATTCCGTATTATATAACTTCGCCGATTATTAATAAGCTTTTGAAATACCGTGAGAATATTGATGAAATTTACTTGATGGTGCAAAAGGAAGTGGCAGAGCGGATTGCCTCACAGCCTCATAGTAAGAATATGAGCTTACTTACACACGCAGTTCAATTTTATGCTGAAGCGGAGTATCTGTTTACTGTGCCGAAAGAAAAATTTGATCCTGTTCCAAAAGTTGATTCAGCATTTTTAAGAATAAAAATTTTGAAAGATAAAAGATATGAAAGCCAGATTTCAGAAGAGAAATATTTTAAATATTTAAAAGAAGCCTTTTCCAATAAACGAAAGAGCATTGCAAATAATCTGATAAAATTAGGATTTTCAAAGGATGTAGTGGGAAATGCGCTGGAAAAAACTGGAAAGACAAGACTTGCACGGACTGAGGAATTTTCTGTTCAGGAATTTATTGATTTTATTGAAATTTTGGAAGGGTAGTTTTTAATAATAAAAGGGGCTGTCCCATAAGGTAAATAAAATTACCAAATCATAAGTTTTATATATTTTACTATATTTACAAAATCAATAAAAATAATATCTGTTGATTTTTAAAAATATATAATATTTATGTTAGTAAAGTTATTTTTGACCTATGAGACACCCTCATTTTAATTATTTATTTTTGTTATTTTTTGTAAATATCTCCACGACTATTAATATCAATTACATTAATAATTTTTATTTCCTCATTTTCGATTGTAAAAATAGCTCTGTATTTTCCTATACGCATTCGATAGGCATTTTGAAAACTTTCATAATAATCAATATCAAAATTATTGAAGTTATTATAAAAGTCCTTTGACAATTCTGTAAAATTTTTAAAAAATCTTATTCCATATTCTTTATGGCTTTTCATAAATTTTTCAGCTTTTTTAGAATACAAAACTTTATAATAGCTCTTCAAGAGTTAGCTCCCTTCCTGGATCATTTTTGTCATATTCTTTTAAGACTTCAATTATTTCATTTTCTTCCTCTTTTGGAACTGGATTACAGTTTGCACGCAAAAATTCTGCTAAATCTAAGTTTTCCTGTTCCTGAACATAGTCGTATGTAGCTTTTTCTACGAGCTGAGAAAAAGAAATGCCAACTTTTTTTGCAAATCTTTCCATTGTATAAAATTGCTCAGCATTTAAAGTTATGTTTTTTCGAACTTTGTTTCCTGATTTTGGAACATTAACAGCTTCATTCATAATACTTCCTGCTTTCTTTATAAATATATGTAAATAATATCATATCTTATTTAGTGTGTCAAGGTGCGTATGTGTATATGTGTATAATGCGATGATATAAATTACTTACTATTAAAAAATTTGTAAATAAAAAGGCTTGGAATTATAATACTCCAAGCCATTCTCTTCTTTCCAGAACTTCTATTTCAATATTTTTTTTGTGTAATGTTTCGATTGCGTTGTCCATATCGTCCAGAAGACATGAATTTGTGAGGATCTTTATTAAACCGTTCTGGTTGTCGATTGTCCTTACATTTCCTAAACCATCATATGCTTCTATGATTTTATTGATAAAGTCGATGTACTCTTTTTTTGTTTGAATAATGTATTCCCAGCTTTTTATTTGCTTTTCTGCATTTTTCATATTTTATTTTTTACCTTTCTTTTTAAAATTTGTCTAAATATGAGTGTTTCCCGTTAGAGTCCTTCCAGCCTAATATTTTTTCTAAATTTACATTTTGTACTGAATGAACTATACGTTTTTTTATGTCTGGATTGGTTTTTACAAGCTGTGCGATTAATTCCTTTGTTTCCCGTCGTTTGCTTGAAGTCTTTTCGGCGGCTACTGTACAGCCACAGTTCATTGGCAAAATTCCATTATTTCGTACCCATTTGATAATTGCTTTTTCTTCAACATAGAATAATGGACGGATTAATTCTATTTCAAAATTATCGGACTTTAATTTTGGCAGCATTGTTTCAAATTTTCCCATATAAAAGATGCTCATCAGAGTGGTTTCGATGACATCGTCAAAATGATGTCCAAGTGCCAGTTTATTGCATCCAAGAGAAGCTGCTTTTGTGTAAAGGCTTCCACGCCGCATTTTGGCACACATGTAGCAGGGATAGTCTTTTGCAATTTTTTCTGCAATTTCAAAGATATTATCATTATAAATTTCACACGGAATATTCAGATGTTCCAGATTTTTTTTCAAATTATTCAAATTGGCAGGGTTAAATCCAGGATTCATTGAAATAAACACTAGCTCAAAATTAGTTCTGCTGGCTCTTTTCAGTTCTTGAAACAGTTTGGAAAGTAAAAGGCTGTCCTTTCCGCCAGAAATGGCAACTGCAATCCTGTCCCCATCCTTTACCATCTCGAACTCCTTCAAAGCCCTTATAAATGGTGCCCAAAGTGCTGAACGGTATTTTTTCTGAATACTTTTTTCAATAGTTTCCAATGGTTGAAGCGGAACAGATGGCAAAATCGTTTCACAGACTGCACTTCCAAGAGAAGTGGAAGCAATCTTGTCAGCACTTAGTTGTTCTTTATCCATTGTATTCTCATTATCAGAATAGCTTTCAATATTTTCTAAATTCATTATCTGCACCTCCTTTTAAATTTTGATTTTATTTATTTTTGTTTCAATATTTTTAATTTCTTTGAGATAATCTTTTTCAACTTTACTTAAAGTTTTTGATTGATATTTCTTATATTCATTTTCTACTTTTTTTATCATTTGAGTGTGTGAAACTTCTCCATTTCCTGAAAGCAAATTTTCTCCAGAAGCTGTAAGGATTTTATCTACATGATTTACCCAGTCCTGCATTGTCATTGGTATTTCTTTTTCTGCCTGTCTTTCTGCAAAGTCTAAATATCCCGAAACTAATTGATTCAGCCCTTTAAGTTCTTTTTCTGTCAAATAATTTTTAGCGATCTTGGCTTCATTAAGAGTAGGGAGCTCCCCTTTAAATGTCGAAAGCCCCATAAATGATTTTTCACTATCAACACGATTATAAATTAATTCACTTGCTGTGTGGCTGTGTATGGCAAAGTGCATTTTATTTTGAACAGTAGCGAAAAAATGTTTTGCTTCTTCACTTTTAGGATTGTAATCAATACTTGTGGAAAATAAATCTAAAATTTGGCGATAAAAAACTTTTTCACTTGAACGAATATCTCGGATTCTGTCTAACAGTTCTTTGAAATAATTTCCGCCACCTAAATTTTTAAGTTTTTTGTCATCCATAGCAAATCCTTTGACAAGATACTCTTTTAAAATTGTTGTTGCATAATTCCTGAACTGCATTCCTCTAGGTGAACGTACACGATAACCTATGGCTAATATCATATCAAGGTTATAGTAGGCAACCTGACGTTTAACCTCTCTTTTTCCTTCTTTTTGAACTGTCAACTGATAGTTGACAGTTGACATCTCTGAGAGTTCACTGTCTTCAAAAATAGCTTTTATATGTTTGCTTATATTTTGTTTAGTTGTGTCAAAGAGTTCGGCTATTTCAGACTGGCTTAGCCAAACCATGCCGTTTTCCAGGCGTAAACTTATCCGTGCCTTTCCGTCTTCTGTATTATAAATAATTATTTCGTTATTCATATCAGCTGCTCCCCCTTTTAAAATTTTTAACGTTTAATATGCGTAAATTACTTTGGAATCGGAATAAAAATCAAATAATTTGGATTCTGGTTCAAAATAATTTTATCATAAATAGACTGTACCAAGTTTTTGGGGGATTGTCAAGAAAAAAGGTGTATGCTTTTTTTAAATTAAATTTGGCTTAAATTTAAAGAAATATTTCATTTTAGTTAAAAAATATAACTGTTTTTATAAAAAAATATTAAAAAAAACAGGTTTTTTGAAAAAAGTATTGTATTTTTTTATTAAATTTGATAAAATGAAGAATAATAAGTTTTTTAAAACTTTTATTTGCAGTGAAAGTGAATTAAGTATAAATTTATAATTTAAATAAGTTTGAATTGTAATAAATTGCATTATAGTTAGACTGCTTGTAAAAAATTACTGTAAAGTTGAACGTAAAAATTTGAAGTGCTTTATTAATTTAATGTTAAATTTTAGAGGCTGTTTGATTTTTAAGTTCGGTTTTATGTGATTTTTAATAGGAAAGTTGAGAAATTGATTTAATAAAAGTTAAAAAACATAAAAAATATGAATGTTTAACAAATAACCTATCTAATCTTAAAATGAAATCACTGGTCATTTATTTTAAATTTTAATTTGTTAAATATGAAAAATTTTTTGAAATCACAAAGATTTAATTAAGAAGGAGTGAGAATCAAAATGACAAATAATCTTAGAAAAGTTTCACAAGATTTAAGAGCATTTGCAAAAAGAACAAAAGATTTTAAGTACACAGATTCTGCATTAATCACGTTTTTAATGACAGGAGTGGTGTCAATTACAAGTAATTTATTTTCTGCGCCTACGGATAAAAGCATAGAAAATCAGAAACAGGAGATTTCATCCTCAATAAAAGGGATGCACCAAAAAGTTAGGGAAACAAGACGTGAAAACAACAAATTACTAAAAGATACAAATCTTGAACTTATCCAATTAATGGAACAAGGGGATCACGTTGTAAAATCACCTTGGAGCAGCTGGCAGTTTGGAATGAACTATATGTATAACGACTGGCACGGACACTACAAAGGACGTGGAGATAAGGAAGAAAAATATCCATATGAAGGGATATTTGAAAGAAGTTCAAATGTTTATGAAAGAACTGTATCGCCAGATAGTGATAAGTATTCGTTGCTTTCAAAAACAAGAGGTCTAAAATCAGCTACAGGATCAGCTGGCAACTATGGGATAGCAAGTACAAAGGTGGTAAAGGAACCAATAGTAGGATTTGAAGTAAATGCGGGAATAACGCCAAGACAAGTACAAAAAGGTGCGATAACTATTCCAGCAAAACAAGCAACAACACCGCAAACACCAACACCAGTTAATTTTAGCCCAGTAGCACCAAATGTGCCAACGATAAATACTGTTCCTGTAAATATAACAGCAGTGGCATTAACTCCTTTTTGGAATAGTAATAGACAAACGAAATTAGGGAAAAATTTTAGCATTAATGATAATAACACATACACTTTAAATACAGGAGATCTTGGACTTTGTTCACCTTCTTGTCCTTCGGGAGAAAATGCAGCCCATGCAATATTAGAGATAACTGATACAGGAGAATATTCAATTGGGAAAAATGTTACTTTTGTTGTAAATGCTACAGGAGAAAGAGCATTATCTTTTGATCCTATAGAAAACACAAAAAGTCTTAATTATAGTAAATTTACAAATAATGGTAAAATTATCTTGAACGCTACAAATACAGCAGGAATGGAACTTACAACACAAGAAAATGGTATAAATGTAACAGGTATAAATAATGGTACAATAAATGGGGAGCTTGATAGACAATCAGCTTTTACATTTACTCAGGAACAAAATCCTACAGGAACATATACAGCAATAAATGAAACAGGTGGAACCATCAGTTTAACGGGAAACACTTCAACGGGATTCGGTTTTTATGTAAAAAGTCCAGGATGGGTTGTAAAAGCTATAAATAAAGGTAATGTTACTATGGCTGGTAATACTAGCTACGGTATAGGGTTAAGTACAAAAGCTACACTTCCTGGCGGAGGAACTGCAAATAATAATGTAGCAGCAGGTTCAGTATTTCAAAATGCATCAGGTGGAATAATGAACATCAGTGGAGATAATTCAGGAGGAATAGCGGTACAAAAACAAGCTGATCCTAGTCGTGCCTTGACAGTTGAAAATTCCGGTGGTGGAACCATAAATGTAAGTGGAGAAAATTCTTTTGGGATGTATTCGGAATTACATCAAAATGTTACAAATGCAGGAGATATAAATATAACAGGTTCAAAAAATAATTCGATTGGACTTAGAAATAATAATATTGATAATGATGCAAACAGTAGTATGACAAATACAGGTAATATAAACATTTCAAGTACAGGTAATACAAATATAGGACTTTATACAAGTAACGGAACGGTTATAAATACAGGTAAAGTAAATGTAACAGCTGGGAAAAATGTTGGTATGGTTGTTTATGGTACTGGAAAAGGAAAAAATGAAAGTGGTGCAGAAATTAATGTCACTTCTTCTGATGTTTCACAAGGAGTTGTAACTAAAGGAACGGGTTCATTTACAAATAAAGGTAAGATAACCCTTAACAGTGCTGGAAACGGTTCAGTTGGAGTTATAGTTGGAAATGCGACTCCAATGGAAAGTGGAACTTTAGATAGTACAAATGGAGAAATTGATATAACTGTAACGGGTAATAAATCTATAGGAACTTTTTCAAATGGTAATTTAACATTAGGAAAAACAAATGTTGTTGCTAATGATGGAGCTGTAAACTTTTTTGAAGGAAAAAATACTTCATCAACTACGACATTTGCGACAGGTAAAAATTCAACTGCTAAAACTGGACAAGGTTCATTGTTATTTTATTCAGATGGCGGAAAATTTAATATAGCTGGTAAATTGACTGCCGATGTAGCAGGAGGTAGTGATGTTAATAGTAGAGGTACTGCTTTTTACTATACTGCCCCTTCACATTATGCTTCATTTAATTCAGGAGATATAACTACTTGGGCAAATAGTATCTTTAATGGAAGTTTAAAGAATTTAACATTGAATATGGATAAAGGTTCAAGATTATTTGTGGCTTCAGATGTGGGAATGAATTTATCCGATACAACAGGGGATTCTGTTTCAAAAGCTACAGGAGCAAATATACAAGGTACAGGTTATAAAACGTTTATGTTGTACAAAAGTAAACTTACTATAAATCAAAATGTAAATCTTGATGATGATAATGATGCACTTAATCAGCTTGAAATTGCAAATTCTTCTATAGATAATAATAACAGTCAAACAATAACAGGAACTAAAACTGGATTGGTAGCACTTGCACAGGAAAACAAAGCACATACAAATAGAGCTGATGTTACAATAAATAACTATGGTACAGTTAATTTGTCAGGAGCAAAGTCAACCGGTATGTATGCTAAATATGGAATATTGAATAATGATACTACAGGAAAAATCACAATGGGAGATTCTTCAACTGCAATATATGGGAAAGACGATTCAATAGTTACTAATAAAGGTGTAGTTACAATAGGCTCAAACTCAACAGGACTATACTCGGAAGACACTGATCAGGCAATTACAAATGATGGAACAATTACAAGTTCAGGTAATAATTCTATTGGAGTATCGTATAAACCTAAAGCAATTTCAGCAGCTGGAACAGATATGTTAAAAAATACAGGTACGATTACAATGACAGGAGATAAAAATGTAGGGTTGTATGCTACAGAAGGTGCAGCTGCTACATATAATGTGTTAAATGCAGGAACAATTACAATGGGAGATTCTGCTTCATTATCAAATCCTAATGTTGCAATTTATACTGACAATGCAAATCATACATTAACAAATGGAGGAACTGTTACTGTAGGTAAAAACTCAATTGGATTATATGGTTATACATCAGATAACTCAGGTAATGTTACTGTTGGAAATGGTGGAATTGGAATTTATTCTCAAGGTGGAAATGTAAACTTAACTGGAGGAACAATTACAACGGGTTCTAATGAGGCAGTGGGAGTTTATACTGTTGGAAGTGGACAAAATATTACAAACAATGGAACGACATTTAATTTGGGTGATAACTCATTCGGATTTGTGAATGTAGGTAGTGGAAATACAATAACTTCAACTATTTCAAATATAGGACTTGGAAACAACAGTGTATATGTTTATTCAAACGACACTAAAGGAACAGTAACAAATAATACTGCTATCTCTTCAACTGGAAACCAAAACTACGGACTTTATTCAGCTGGAACTGTAAATAATAATGCAACCATTAATTTGTCAAATGGTAAAGGAAATGTTGGAATATATAGTGTTGGTGGAGGAACTGCGACAAACAATTCTTCGATAATTGTAGGGGAATCAGATTCAAAAAATAATTTATTTTCAATGCGACAAACAATTCTTCGATAATTGTAGGGGAATCAGATTCAAAAAATAATTTATTTTCAATCGGTATGGGTGCAGGGTACGGTACAACAGATCGTGGAACTATAATAAATAAAGGTACAATTACTGTAAATGGTAAAGACAGTATAGGGATGTATGCAAGTGGCTCAGGAAGTCAGGCTATAAATGATACAGGATCGACTATAACATTAAATGCAGACAATACCACAGGTATTTATGCTGATAATGGAGCTACTGCAATTAATAGAGGTACAATTACAACTTCGGGTTCACATTCAAAAGTAGTTGGAGTGTATCTAGGTAAAGGTGCAACACTTAATAATACTGGTACAATTCATATTGATTCAGATAATGGAACAGGTATTTATCTAAAAGGTGGAATAGTATCAAATTATGGAACTATAACAGTGGCTGGAGGAGCGAAAAGAGAAGCAGAATTTACAACACCTCCAACAGGTAAAGAAGTTGGTGGAGTATCAATTGATGCACCTGCAGGAGCAACAAGTGCCACAATTACTGTAAATGGAGTACCTCAAACACCAACAGTAGTAAATACAACAGGTAAAAATCCAATAACAGTGTCAGCTTCGAGTATTGGGTTATATATAAATACTTCAGGGGTAAATATTACAAAATCAATAGATGGATTGAATAAATTAACAAACAAGGCGGATTTAATTGTTGGTACAGAAGCTACAGAAGTGACAAATAGCAAATATATTTTGGTAAATGATCCTAATATAATAAATCCATATAAACAAGCTATGTTGCAAAATAATAATATAAAATGGAATATTTACTCAGGTTCATTAACATGGATGGCTACACCAACATTAGATCGTTCAAATGGTTCGATAAACAGTCTATATATGGCTAAAATTCCATACACAAATTGGGCTGGAAATGAAGGAACACCTGTAAATGGTACAGACACGTATAATTTTGCAGATGGGCTGGAACAAAGATATGGCGTAGAAGCCTTAGGTACAAGAGAACGTGAATTATTCCAAAAATTAAATGGAATAGGAAACAACGAGGAAGTATTATTGTACCAAGCATTCGACGAAATGATGGGACATCAATATGGAAATCTTCAACAAAGAATAAATGCGACTGGAAACATATTGGATAAAGAATTCAGATATCTGAAACACGACTGGAGAAATCCATCTAAACAAAACAACAAGATCAAAGTGTTTGGCGCAAGAGATGAGTACAACACTGACACAGCAGGAATCATTGACTATACAAGTAACGCCTACGGTGTAGCGTATGTTCATGAAGATGAAAAAATCAAGATGGGTAACTCAAGCGGATGGTATGCGGGAGCTGTAACAAACAGATTCAAGTTCAAGGATATAGGACATTCAAGAGAAAATCAAACTCAGCTTAAAGCAGGAATCTTTAAGACAATGTCACCTAAGAAAGATTACAACGGGGCATTGCAATGGACAATTGGAGGAGATGTATTCTTTGGAATTAATAATATGAAACGTAAATATCTGGTTGTAGACGATATATTCCAGGCAAAATCTGACTACAATTCTTATGGTGCGGCATTGAAGACAGACTTGGGATATGACATAAGAATGAGCGAAAGAACACATTTACGTCCATATGGAGCATTGAAGATGGAATATGGAAGATTCAATACCATTAAAGAGGATAACGGAGAAATGAGACTGGAAGTAAAAGGAAACGACTACTTCTCAGTTAAGCCAGAAGTTGGAGTTGAATTCAGATATGTACAGCCACTTGCAGTGAGAACAAACCTGACAGTAGGATTGTCAGCCGCCTATGAAAACGAATTAGGCAAGATGGCAAGCAAGAACAACGAAGGAAGAGTAAGATACACAAGCGCAGACTGGTTCGGAATAAGAGGGGAAAAGGAAGATAGACGTGGAAACGGCAAGTTTGACTTGAACATCGGAGTTGACAACACAAGATTTGGAGTGACAGTAAATGGAGGATATGACACTAAAGGCAATAATATAAGAGGTGGAATAGGATTTAGAGCTATTTACTAATTGTATGAAAAACCACTAATAAGAAGAGCAGTGAAATTTAGGTTTTGCTGTTCTTTTTTCTGTTTTATAGCAATGCTGGTCTATTTATATTAAACCCTATTTAAAAAATAGAAATAAAATTCTATAACAATTAATTTGATAGCCTTGTTAAGAAAATCAAATCTAATTTTTAAGTATTCATATAAGGGATTTTTATTTAGATTTTGAAAAACTGCTTATTATTAATAAATGTTTTTCATAATTTCATGTTTTTTCTTTTTATATAAGCAAGGGAAATCAATCGCCATTTCCCTTTATTTCGCAATAACAGTTATTTTAACATATTTAAATAATGACATATTAAAGAGAATAGCGAAAGTGCTACGCACTATCCCTGGCTTGTCTAAGCATTTTTTTGAAACAAAAACGAAACTCGCTGACGCTCACTTTCGCAAATAAAGATTAGAACAACTCTATAAAACATATTTGTTATAAAGGTTTTGGCGAAAGAAACACATAAATGTGTTTAATCGTTTTCATTCCAAAAAAATCACGACATTCCATATTAAATTACAAGATTATTATATTTATGTCTTTAAGATGGATACTTAATGATTAAATTTAATTAAAGGATATTTTAATAGTTACATAGGTCATATAATAGCATAATCATGTAAAAAATGAGTTTAATTTTATGATAAAAAGTATAAAAATAGAGATACAGTGTAATTTCAACCTCAAATATGAAACAAATTTTCAAATTTATTATTAAAATATATAGGAATTTGTGTTATAATATGAAAATATAGAAGAATAAATAAAAATTTATAGAGTAAAAATTAAAGAAAGGAGCTGTGTGAATTTTGTATAAATTATTATAATTTTTCATGCAGAAATATATGTTGTTAGAATTAAGAGAACTTCAGAAGAATACAAAAGAGTATTTGGTAAAAGAAATTGAAATTAATGGATGGGTGAAAAAGATTAGAAGCCAGAAGAACTTTGGGTTTATTGAACTGAATGACGGGACTTTTTTTACAGGGATACAAGTTGTGTTTGATGAAGAGCTGGAAAATTTTGAGGAAATTTCTAAACTTACAATTTCGACTTCTGTTAAAGTTACAGGAATTGTAGTGGAATCTTTGGGGAAAGGGCAGGATTATGAAATTAAGGCGACAAAAATTTCTGTTTACCAAAAAGCTGATTCAGATTATCCGTTGCAAAATAAAAGACATACATTTGAATTCTTGAGAACGATTGCACATTTGCGTCCTAGAACTAATGCGTTTTTTGCAACTTTCAGAGTGCGTTCAATTTTGTCTTATGCGATTCATAAATTCTTTCAGGAAAAGAACTTTGTGTATGTGCAAACTCCGATAATTACTGGAAGCGATGCGGAAGGTGCTGGAGAAATGTTTAGGCTTACGACACTTGATATAAACAATGTTCCAAAAACTGAAAATGGAAGCATTGACTTTAAGCAGGATTTCTTCGGGAAAGAGGCAAATCTTACAGTGAGCGGGCAGTTAAATGTTGAAACTTTTGCAAGTGCATTTAAAAATACGTATACTTTTGGGCCTACATTCAGGGCTGAAAAATCTAATACTCCAAAACACGCTGCGGAGTTTTGGATGATGGAGCCTGAAATTGCATTTGCAGACTTGGATGTAAATATGGATGTCATTGAGGAAATGATAAAATATATCGTAACTTATGTAAGGGAAAACGCCAAGGAAGAAATGGAATTTTTTAATAAATTTGTAGACAAGGATTTGTTTAATAGGCTTGACACTTTGGTAAATAATGAGTTTGGAAGGATTACTTATACAGAAGCCATTGAAATTTTGAAAAATTCAAAACAGAAGTTTGAATATGAAGTGGAATGGGGAATTGATCTTCAAACTGAACATGAGAGATATTTGGCGGAAAAACATTTTAAAAAGCCTGTATTTGTAACTGATTATCCAAAAGACATAAAAGCGTTTTATATGAAGTTGAATGAAGATGGAAAAACTGTAAGGGCGGTTGACTTATTGGCGCCAGGAATTGGGGAAATTGTAGGAGGAAGTCAAAGGGAAGATGATTATGAAACTCTTTTGGGAAAAATTCACGAAATGGGATTAAAAGAGGAAGACTACTGGTGGTACTTAGACTTGAGAAAATATGGAAGCGTGCCACATTCAGGATTTGGACTTGGGTTTGACAGAATGCTTATGTACATTACTGGAATGACGAATATAAGAGACGTGATTCCATTCCCAAGAACTACTAAAAATTTGGAATTCTAATTTAATCTTTAATCCTCAAATTCAGCTTGACAAAATATTAAAACCATATTCAAAGAAAAGACAAATATAAGAGATGTGTTTTTTGTGTATAATTTAAGTGAGAATACTTTGAAATCTGAAATTAAAATTTTTGATTAAATAAATTTATTGATTTTAGGATGTTGTATAATATCAAAATTATGCAGTCAGGAGGGAAAAATGGAGAAATTAAGAAGAATAATAATGGGAATGCTGCTGCTTTCCTTTACAACTGTAGTAAAGGCAAACTACTACATTGCAGAAAACGTAGGCACTAATAGCGGCGGTGATGCGACAACTGTTGAAGAGGAAAGAGTGCCGGCAGTACCGCCAACAACCGAAGCTGATGACGATACAAAAAAGGCGCTTGAGCATGGGAATGAGAAAAGTAAGCCTAAAGAGGAAAAAAAGACTGTTGACACAGGAACTATGCCGGCAACACAGACTGAAGACATATCAACTGAGGCAAAATATGATTCCTATGCCAATTATGAAAATGCTACACTTGCCAAAAAAAGTTCATCAGCCACATTCAGGATGGCACAGCTTTACTTTCGTGACGGACTTTATGAAAAAGCAGTAAATCTGGCACTAAAGGATGAGGCGCCTGACATTCCTGTAATGTATGTAATTGCAATTGGTTCACGATTAATGGGAGATAATGACAAGTCAATTGACTATTATACTAGAATATTATCGCAGGATGAAAATCAGGCGGAAGCAAAACTTGGGATAGGTATTGCCTACAAATCAAAAGGGGATTTTTCAAAGGCGTTAGGATATTTGCGAGATTATAATTCAAAATATGCTAATGACGAGGTAAAAAAAGAAATCGCAGTATTAAATGAAATATTAGCTGGTTCAAAATAAAAAATAGGGGGGATTATTGTGGAATGGCTTAGACTAAAGGAATATGGGATGAAAAATGCTCATATAAAAAAACTTATGTTAATTTTTCAAGATTTTGAAGAATTATTTTATGAAGAAAATTTTAAATTGTTTAATGACGAATTAAAAAATCAGCTGGAAGAAGCAATGAAAATTGATATGAAAGACAGGCTGGAGCTTTACGAACGAAACAGAATAAGAATAATAAGCGCAAATGACAAGGAATATCCAAAAAAATTGAAGGAAATAAAAGATTTTCCAGTCTTTTTGTATTTAAAGGGGAAAAAATTAAAAGATTACGATAAAATAAAAATTGACAAAGGTAAGATTTTAGTAGATAATAAGCGAAATATCGGAGTTGTGGGAACACGGCGGGCAACAAAATTTGGAAAGACAGCCTGTGAAAAAATTGTAAATGAGCTTGTAAACTATGATGTAACTGTAATTAGCGGACTTGCTGACGGGATAGATACAATTGCGCTAAAAACTGCACTGGATAAGGGAATAGAAGTTGTGTCAGTGGTAGGAACAGGGCTGGATGTAGTTTATCCATACGAAAACCGTGGTTTATGGGAAAGAATAGGTGAAGTTGGTACAATTATGAGCGAATATCCGCTCGGAACGCAGCCTACAAGATGGACTTTTCCCAGAAGGAACCGAATTATAGCAGGAATGTCAGATGGAGTTCTCGTAGCCGAAAGTTTCAAAAAAGGTGGCGCATTAATTACAGCGGAACTGGCTTTTAGCATGAACCGTGAAGTTTTTGCCGTACCTGGATTTATAAATTACCCATCTTTTGAAGGCTGTAACGATTTAATAAAAAATAATAAGGCAAAGTTAGTAGCTTGCGGAAATGACATTGCTGAAGAGTTTTTGTGGGATATAAAAAAAGAAAAAAGCAAATTACAAAAACTGACAGAAGAGGAACAAACTGTATTTGAAGCAATAACCGAAGAAACAAGCTTTGAGCAAATATTGCAGAATGTGAAAGAAAAAATTGAGAAAAATAAGCTGTTTTCAATAATTATGAGCTTGAAAATAAGAGGATTAATTACAGAAACAAATGGGGCGAAGTATATAAGGATAGTATAATTAGAGCAAGAAAATATACGAGATTTAGGGAAGGAATAATATGGCAACCAAGTATTCAAAAAATGAAATTTTAGAAATGATGGAGAAAATAAAATCTGATATTAGAAGCTTTTATAAACAAGAGTTTGTAAACTATGCAGGGAAAACAAAAGATTCAAAAGAATATTATACAGAAATTGCTGCAGAATGGCTGTTGAGTCACGTTGAATTATTTAATAAGATAAAGCTAATAAATAGAGAAGGAAGTTATAGAATAGAGAGCCATGACGGAAAAATTAAAAATCAAAACTCAAATCGTGTAGAAGAAAAAATTGCTATGAAATTATTTGATTATTCGCAAAATAAAGGAGAAATTTTTGATAAAATTGGGAAAATTATAGATTATCAGACACCTTTAAAAAATATACAAACAGATGATGCTGGTAAAATAGATTTGCTTGCCTATAATGAAGATGCTAACACTTTGAGAATCTTAGAATTAAAAAAATCTGATAGTAAAGAAACTATGTTAAAATGTCTGTTAGAAGTTTATACCTATTTAAAAATTGTAAATAAAGATAAACTTTTAAAAGATTTTGGATTACCAAAAGATACGATAGTTAAAGCCTCTCCACTTGTATTTTTTGAAGGAATGCAGTATAAGGAAATGCAGGAAGACAGGAAAAATTTAAAAAAATTAATGGAAAAAATGGGAATAGAACCAGTATATTTAATTGAAGAAAATAGAAAATATAAAGTGAAATTATAAGAATTTAGAAAATAATTTTAAAAATAAAAACTATTTATAATAAACAAAGGAATAAGGAGAAAATAGAGTTGGCTAAAAAGTTAGTTATTGTTGAGTCACCGTCAAAAGCAAAAACCATTGAAAAGATACTTGGCAGAAATTATGAGGTTGTTGCATCTTATGGGCATGTTATTGATTTACCAAAAACAAAAATTGGGATAGATGTGGAAAATAATTTTGAGCCACAGTATAAGGTTATAAAGGGGAAAGGTGAAGTTTTAAAGAAATTAAAGGAAAAATCGAAAGGTGCAAGTGCTGTTTATCTGGCATCGGATCAGGATAGGGAAGGGGAAGCGATAGCTTGGCACATTTCTAATTATATTAAGCAGCCTGATAAAGTAAAAAGGATTGAGTTTAATGAAATAACGAAGACGGCTGTAAATAATGCGATTAAGAATCCGAGAGATATTAATGACAATCTTGTGAATGCACAGCAGGCTAGAAGATTGCTCGATAGAATTGTGGGATATAAAATAAGTCCGCTTTTGTGGAAAATAATTAATCGTAACGCCAGTGCTGGACGTGTACAGTCGGTTGCATTAAAGCTGATTTGTGACCTGGAAGACGAGATAAATGCGTTTATACCGCAAAAATATTGGGAAGTAAGTGCATTAATTGAAAAAGATATTAATCTTAATTTAGTAAAAATTGTAGATGAAAAAGTGGATAAAATCTTTAATGAAAAAGTTGTAAAAAAATTAAAAAAAGACTTAAAAAATGAATCATTGACGCTTGAGAAAATAGAAGTTAAGAAAAAATCTCAAAGGCCGCCGCTGGTATTTAAGACAAGTACCTTGCAGCAGCTTGCTTCATCATATCTTGGGTATGGTGCGAGTAAAACGATGAGAATAGCACAACAGCTGTATGAAGGGCTTGCCATTAATGGTGAAAATAAAGGGCTTATAACTTATATGAGAACCGATTCTACGAGAATTTCAATCGATGCCATAAATATGGCAAAGGATTACATTACAAAAAATTATGGTGAAAAATATGTAGGGAAATATATTGTAAAAAATTCAAAATCAAATGTTCAGGATGCCCACGAAGGAATCCGTCCATCTGATATTAACTTAGTCCCAGATAATATAAAAGCTTATCTGACAAATGATCAGTACAGGCTGTATAAATTGATTTGGGACAGATTTCTAGTTTCGCAGTTTGCAGCAATGCAGTATGAGCAGATGCAGATTAATGCCGTGAATGGAGATTACAGTTTCCGTGGGACGATTAACAAGGTAATTTTTGATGGGTATTACAAGATTTTTAAAGATGAGGATGAAATTAAGACTGGGGATTTTCCAGAATTAAAGGAAGGCAGTGTTCATCCAATAGACAAATTGAATGTGGAAGAAGGAATAACAAAGCCTCCAACAAGATTTTCCGAAGCGACACTTGTAAAAAAACTGGAATCGGAAGGGATTGGACGTCCATCAACTTATGCTTCAATTGTTGAAACGCTGAAAGCAAGGGAATATGTGGAACTTATTGAAAAACGTTTTTATCCAACTTATTTAGGATACGAAGTAAAGGATGAGCTCGTCAAGAATTTTAAGGACATTATGAATGTGAAATTTACGGCGAATATGGAAAAGGAGCTGGATAAGGTTGAGGAAGGGACAGTTGAGTGGATACAGCTTTTGAGAACTTTTTATGACTCGCTGGAAAAGGATATTGACAAGTTTGAGAAGGAAATTGATGAAATAAAAAATCGTAGAGTTGTGTCAGATGTGTTGGATTCAGAGGGCAATCCTATGGTTTTAAAAACTGGACTTTATGGAAAATACTTGATTAGTGAATCAAATGAGAAGGAAAAAATTTCGTTAAAGGGAATTGCAGTATCGCCTGAGGCTCTTAAAAAGGGAGAAATCTTTGTAAAAGAGGAAGTGGAGAAACTTCAGAATAATAAAAAGGGAATATTG
Organism: Leptotrichia sp. oral taxon 223; assembly: GCF_013394795.1. Classification (NCBI taxonomy): domain Bacteria; kingdom Fusobacteriati; phylum Fusobacteriota; class Fusobacteriia; order Fusobacteriales; family Leptotrichiaceae; genus Leptotrichia; species Leptotrichia sp. oral taxon 223. The sequence continues at coordinate 92,060 of NZ_JABXYU010000001.1, read as the reverse complement.
ACTGATTATTTTGATGAGGATGGAAACAGATATGTGCTGAAAGTTGGACGATTTGGAGAATATCTTGAAAGTGAAAATTATGAAAAAGATGAAAAGAGAATGTCGCTGCCAGTTGAATTGAAGCAGAAGTATAAAAAAGGCGCAGTAATAGAGCTAGATGGAGTATTACAAATAAATGATGAAATGAAACGGTTGCAGGAGATTGACAGAAAAATAATAGAAGAAGCAGGAGTCTGTGAATTTTGCGGAAAACCGTATGAAATAAAAACTGGAAGATTTGGAAAATTTTTGGCTTGTACAGGCTATCCTGAATGTAAAACGATAAAAAATATAAAAACTGGGAAAGTTACAAGAGTGACTGAAAAAGCTGAAAAAACTAAGAAAACTACAAAAAAAGCGACTAAAAAAACAGCAACTAAAGCAAAATCTACATCTAGAAAGGCTAAAAAGACAACGATAACTAGAAAATCTACAGTGAAGAAATCTAAATAACAGAAAAAATAATTAATTTATTAAAATTTAAGTTTAAAGTTATTTCGTTTTTTATTATCGGACTAATAAATTGAATAATACAGATTGTCATAGATTTTAAGTATGATTTTAGATATTTTTTTAAATAAAAAAGTGAATTAATTTGTATTGCTGTGAATGATTGTGTTATAATAAATGGAGAAGTTTTAATGAATAATAGTGACAAAGACGTTGAGAAAGAAAAGGACATTGGAAATAAAGACAATATAAGAAATGAAAATCTTGTGATGTATGTGGATAAATTCTTGTATTACGAAGAGGTTATTCTTGGTAAGAGCTTTAATACAATTAGAAGTTATCGGAGGGATTTACTGCAGTTTATGGAATATCTGGATGAATATGAGGAAATTCGAAATTTTGAAGAAATTGAAATGATGACATTCAGATCTTTTATTGCGTATTTAAATTCTCCCAAAAGACTGACTAAAGATGAGGACAAGGAACAAGGTTCGGAGAAAAGTGCTGAAAATGTAGAAATTAAAGATACAGAAACAGAGATTGATAAGATAAAAAGTATTGAGGATATGGAAGAAATAAATAAAAAAATAAGCGTCAAGCCTGTGTCTAAAAGAACTATAAATAGGAAGATTTCAGCACTTAGGACATTTTTTAAATATCTTCAGGAAATAAAAGTAATTGAAACGAACAAGGCGGCTTATATAAATGTGCCAAAATTTGAGAAGGAACTGCCGAATGTATTGAACAGGGATGATTTGAACAGGTTAAGGCATGTTATAAGTACGGAAAAAATTACTGGGATTAGAGACAGGTTGATTATTGAACTGCTTTATTCTAGTGGACTTCGTTCGATGGAGCTTATTAATCTAAGTGAATTTATGATTGATATTGAAGAGAGGGAAATCAGGGTTATTGGAAAAGGTGATAAGGAACGGATAACTTTTTTTAGTGAAAATGCTAAGAAATGGCTTATAAAATATATTGAGGAAAAGAAAAGGCAATATGAAAACTACACCAGGGAAGTACTGATTGTAAACAGTAAAGGGAAAAAATTGACGACACGTTCGCTAAGAAGGCTTATTTCGGCACATGCACATGAGGCGGGGATACAAAAGGAAATAACTCCACATGTATTTAGGCATTCATTTGCAACGGAACTTTTGAATAACGGCGTGGATATCCGATATTTGCAGGAATTGCTTGGGCATAGCAGTATTGCTACAACGCAAGTTTATACACATGTGAGCAAGGCGTTCTTGCGGGATATTTATATGAACACTCACCCGTTGGCTAAGGAATAATGAATTTGAGAAAATTGAATTTTAATGTAAGAGGAATGATAAAAATAGGAGGAAATTTTGATTATAAAAAAATGTAGTGGTTGTGGAATTGAACTGCAGTTTGAGGATAAAAATAAGGAAGGGTATGTTCCAGAGGAAAAGTTTATTACGCAGGATAATTTACTTTGTCAGAGATGTTTTAAAATTAAGAATTATGGGGAAAATCTTGTAAATAATTTTAGCAGAGAAGATTATTTGAAGGAAGTGAATAAAAGTGTGAAAAAATCTGATATAATACTTCCAATATTTGATATTATTGATTTTGAAGGCTCGTTTACTGAGGAAATTTTGGATTATTTAAGAGATTACAGATCAATAATTTTAATTAATAAAATAGATCTACTGCCTGACTTTATACATCCAACTGAAATTTCTAACTGGGTAAAGAATAGGCTTGCCGAAGAGGACATTGTGCCTGATGATATTGCTTTTATCAGTGTAAAAAATAAATACGGAATAAATGGAATAATCAGAAAAATCAAAAATATTTTTCATAACAAAAAAGTGAAGGCAACTGTCCTTGGAGTTTCAAATGTTGGAAAATCATCAGTTATAAATTTACTTCTTGGGAACAATAAAATAACAACTTCTAAATATTCTGGAACCACTTTAAAATCAATTAACAATAAAATTCCAAATAGTGAAATCACAATAATTGACACACCTGGACTTATTCCAGATGGAAGAATTTCTGACTTGATTAGTGTTGAAAATGGGTTAAAGCTGGTGCCAGCTGGGGAAATTTCACGAAAAACTTTTAAACTTGAAGAAAATCAGGTATTTATGTTTGATGTTTTCTGCAGATTTAAAATATTGGGAAATGAACTTCTGGAAAGTGGAAGCAAACCTATTTTTTCTGCTTATGCTTCAAAAAGTGTGAAGTTTCACGTGGCTCGTGAGGAAAGAGTGGAAGCCTTGCTAAATGGAAATTACTTTGAAATTTTACAAGGAGCTGAAAAAGAAAAGTATTTTCAAAATGAATTTGTGACTCATGAAGTGGAAATTGAGGAAAATGAAGAGCTGGTAATTGCAGGGCTGGGCTGGATAAATGTTAAAAGAGGTCCGCTGAAGGTGCAGCTGAAAGTTCCTAAAAATGTGAAAGTGGTTGTTAGGTCGTCAATTTTTAGAAATAAAAAATAGATTTAAGAGATTATTTTATTAGGAGCTTGAATCTATTGAAGATTTGATTTTGAAAAAGTAAGGCAGGAAAAACATAGAATTTGAGATATAAAAAAATCTGAAGGAAGGAGAGCGTGATTTTTTACATCATTATAATTATAAAATTAGAAATTTTGTAAATTTCATGCGGGAAAATGGCTTTTGATAACGATTATTATGTAAATAGCAGGACAAAGGTGACAAAAAAAATTGTTCTTCGTGGTATAACTTTTCTTGTAGTTGTATTTATTGCGATATTTAACGTTGTGATTTTGTTTTCAAGAAAAGTGGACAAACTTATAGCGGCTGACATTCGGGTAGAAACTGTAAAATTACAGAATGCAATTAAAAAATTTAATGAAAAGACAGGCTCTAATCCAAATTTGGCAGGACTTGAAGATAGCTTGCAAAATGTAAAAAGTTCAGATGGAGCATATAATTTTGGGACTTTTTATGGAAGTGATAAAATTTATGAAATTCCTGAAAGTATAAAGGATTCGAGGGAAAGAAGCAATAGAATTGTAACGAAAAAGGATAAAAAAGGTGGATGGGTTTATGATCAGTTAAAGGGGACAATTTCACCAAATATTTAAAATTCTAAAGTGAAAAAATGGGGGGAGTTAAATAAAAAACTCAATTAGAAAGAAGATTAGTAAAAGAATGAAATTTTCAAGTTTGGGAAGCGGAAGTAGCGGAAATTCCAGCTATATTGAGATGGGCAGCAATCAATTTCTTATAGATGCAGGATTTAGTGGCAAAAAAATTGCAGAAAAATTGAACAGTATTGAAAAAAGAATTGAGGATATAAGGGGAATATTTGTGACACATGAGCATTCTGATCATATTCAGGGACTTGGAGTTGTTTCACGAAAATACGATATTCCAATTTATCTTCATGAAGTAACTTATAGTGTGATTAAGGACAAAATTGGAAAAATTGAGAAAAAGAATTTGAATTTTATAAAAGATGAAAAAACTGTAATTGACAATTGCGTGATAAACAATTTTGAAGTAATGCACGATGCAAAAAAATGTTTGGGATATACATTTGAATATGAAGGGAAGAAATTGTCCTATGCCAGTGATGTTGGCTGTGTAAATAATATTATTAAGGAAAATCTGAAAAATAGCGATGTAATCGTGCTGGAAAGTAACTATGACTATAATATGCTGATGACAGGTCCATATCATTGGGAACTCAAAAACCGTGTGAAGGGAAGAAATGGACATTTGTCAAATTCAGAAGCATCAAAGCTGATTGGACAGGTGCTTAGTGAGAAACTGAAAAAGGTTTATTTAATGCATATAAGCAAAGATAATAATACGCCAGAGCTAGCTTATAATTCGCTGTATCAAATTTTGGAGCGGGAAAATAAAAGCCATCTGGAAATCGAAATTATTAATGAAGAAGGAACCGAAATTTATAAAATATAGAATATTAGAATAAAGAATAAGGAAAAAGTTATGTGGAATGACTTAAAACTGGAAATTGACATTTGCACTAGATGCATTTTGGAAAAAACTAGAATTAATCCAATTGTTGGCGAAGGAAATAAAGAGGCGGAAATTTTGTTTGTGCTGGATAGCATAAGTGAGGAAGAGGATATAAAGCAGAAACTTTTGATTGACAGAAATGGGAAATATTTTAAAAAGTTTCTGGAGTATTCAAAGCTGGATTTGAAGAAATGTTATTTTACAGCCCTTACAAAATGCAGCTCACACGGCAATTTAATTGAAAAAGACAGTATTTTACAGTGCCACGAGTTTCTTATAGCGCAAATTGCTCTAATTAATCCAAAGTACATTATAACAGTTGGAGAACGGGCAACTAAATCGCTTCTGGAAGATGTGGAAAAAGAGGATATAATGGATCTGGTGGGGAAAGTGTTTGATTTTTATGGAGAAATTAAGATTGTGCCGATTTATGACATTTCCTATTTGTTTAAGGCGACAGATAAGGAAAAATGGAAATTAATAAAAATTTTGGAAAAATTATAAAAGAAGAAAGGAAATAAAAAAGAATGATAGGAATAGGAATTGTAGGATTACCAAACGTGGGAAAATCAACATTGTTTAACGCAATAACAAAAACACAGAATGCAGAGGCGGCAAACTATCCATTTGCAACAATTGAGCCAAATGTAGGGCTTGTAAGCGTGCCTGATCCACGTTTAAAGGATTTGGAAAAAGTGGTTAATCCAAAAAGGACAGTTGGAGCGACAGTTGAGTTTGTAGATATTGCAGGACTTGTAAAAGGCGCATCAAAAGGGGAAGGGCTGGGAAACCAGTTTTTATCCAATATCCGAAATACAGCTGCAATTTGCCAAGTTGTAAGATGTTTTGACGATGACAATATTATCCACGTGGAAGGAAGCGTTGATCCTATAAGAGATATTGAAACAATTAATGCAGAACTGATTTTTGCTGATTTGGAAACAGTTGAAAGGGCGATTCAGAAAAATCAGAAACTGGCTCGTGGAGGAAATGCAGAAGGGAAAGAATTGGTGGCAGTTCTTGAAAGATGTAAAGTTCATCTGGAAGAATTCAAGTTATTAAAAACATTGAAATTTACGCAAAGGGAAGAGGAATTAATAAAAGTTTATCAATTTTTGACAGTAAAGCCGATGATGTTTGCTGCAAATATTTCAGAAGAGGACTTGACAGCTGGAATTGAAAACGATTATGTAAAAAAAGTGCGTGAATTTGCAAAACAGTATGACAGTGAAGTAGTAACTTTTTCAGCAAAAGTGGAAGCAGAATTAATCGAAATTGAAGACGAAGAAGAAAGACAAATGTTCATTGATGAACTGGGAATAAAAGAACCAAGCCTAAACAGGCTAATCAGGGCAGGCTTCAAATTATTAGGGCTAATCACATACTTTACAGCCGGAGAAAAAGAAGTGAGGGCCTGGACAATAAAACAAGGAACAAATGCCCAAAAATCAGCTGGTGAAATCCATACAGACATTGAAAAAGGATTCATCAGAGCCGAAGTTGTATCCTTTGATAAATTTATTGAACTGAACGGATGGAACGGAGCAAAAGAAAAAGGCGTGATGAGACTCGAAGGGAAAGAGTACATTGTGCAGGATGGGGACGTTATGTTCTTTAGATTTAACGTATAAAAATTGAAATAGAAAAAGTGTTCAGAAATAGGTTATCTAAAATTAGATTAAATTTTTGAACATTTTTTTTGTTTTAAAAATTCTCTTTTTTGTACTATAATATTTTTGTAAAATATGGTATGATATAGGCAATAAAAATTGGAAAAATAAAAGGAGGAAATTGAAAAGATTAAAAAATATGGAGAGAAATGATAACGAAATGATAAATGAAGATGGAAAAAATTTAGATACAATTGAAAAGATTGATATTCTGGGAATGAGCTTGGAGAATCTGCAGGAGAAATTTGTTGAAATTGGGATGAAGAAGTTTAATGCAAGCCAAGTTTTTGACTGGCTACACAATAAATTGGTATTTGATTTTGATGAGTTTTCCAATATTTCCAAGAAAGACAGGGAAATTTTGAAAGAAAAATTTTATGTGGCAAAACTTGAGTTTAAGACGCATCAGGTTTCAGAAGATGGGGATACTGAGAAATTTTTATTTGAACTGAAAGACAGAAGGCTAATTGAAAGTGTGCTTATTTCTCATAAAAATCGGCATACACTTTGTGTTTCTTCGCAAATTGGCTGTCTTATCGGATGTGATTTCTGTGCGACAGCGACAATGACTTATGAAAGAAATTTGTCAATTTCTGAAATTTTACTGCAATATTATTATGTGCAGAAACATCTGCTACAGCGTGGAGAAAAGCTGGGAAATGTGGTTTATATGGGAATGGGAGAGCCGTTTTTAAATTATGATGCAGTTCTTGGTTCAACTAATATATTAAATTCCCCGAAAGGACAGAATTTTTCAAAAAGAAATTTTACGATTTCTACAAGCGGGATTGTGAGCGGGATAAAAAGATTTACAGAAAATGAGAGCCAGATAAATCTTGCGATTTCATTGCATTCAGTAAGAGATGATGTAAGGAGCGAGATTATGCCGATAAATAAAAGATGGGGAGTAAAGCAGTTGAAGGAGTCGCTTCTGGAGTATCAGAAACAGACTAAAAACCGGATTACGTTTGAATACATCCTGATTGATGACTTGAATTGTGAGCCTCAGGATGCGAGAGAGCTGGCTGGATTCTTAAATTCATTTTCGTGCTTAGTGAACTTGATCCCTTATAATCCTGTTGGCGGAAAGCCTTACAAAACGCCATCAAAACAAAAACAAAGGGAATTTTATAAATTATTAAAAGATAAAAATGTTAATGTAACCTTGCGGGAAACTAAAGGGCAGGACATTGCGGCAGCTTGCGGACAGTTGAAGGCAAAAAAACAGATGGATTCTATTCAGAATATTTAAATAAATATTGAAATAGTTACGAAAAGAGGTAGTAATGAAAAAGAATAATAAAAAAGTAAAAGTTGCAAAACCTGGAAAAAAATTTAGCCTATTGTCGTTTTTTTTCAAAGTTTTTGTATTTTTGTTTATAATTACATTTGGAGCTGGAGCTTATCTTGTTTATACAGTGAGCAAGGAAACGCCAGTTGATTTAATAGATGGTTATGCACCTGTGTCGCCTTCGGTAATTTATGACATTAATGGAAACCAGATAGATACGATAATGGTTCAAAACAGGGCACCGATAGGTATTGGAGAAATTCCTCTGCATGTACAAAATGCCTTTTTGGCAATAGAGGACAGAAAATTTAGGACTCACCACGGATTTGACTTTGTAAGAACGGCAAGAGCGCTGTTTTTAACGATTACAGGAAGACGGCGTGAAGGTGGAAGCACGATTACCCAGCAGCTTGCAAAAAATGCCTTTTTGTCGCCGGAACAGACAGTAACAAGAAAAATTAAGGAAGCAATTTTAGCAATAGAAATTGAAAGAAAATATACAAAAGACGAAATTCTGGAAAATTACTTGAATACAATTTATTTTGGGCAAGGGGCTTATGGAATAAAAAATGCGGCAATAAAGTATTTTAATAAGCAGCCGAAACAGCTTTCCATTGCACAAGCGGCAATTTTAGCGAGCCTACCTAAGTCACCGACAAAATATTCAAAATTAGAAAATGCATTGGAAAGACAGAAAATTGTACTTCATCAAATGAGAAACTTTGGATTTATAACAGATGAAGAATATAACGAGGCGATTAATGAGAAAATTACATTTGTAAATGGGAATATTAAAAGCCGTAATGAAGAGGAACAGATTTCGACTTCAAATGTGGCGCCTGAATTTACTACAGTTGTATTAAGTGAAGTAAGAAAAATATTGAAAATACCTGAAGAGGATCAGAAATTCCTGTTTGACGGCTATAAAATTTATGCAACAGTTGATTTAGACTTACAAAGGGCAGCCTACTCAGCCTTTAACAATAATTATAACTTGAAGAGCCGTGCAAACTTGAACGGTGCATTATTTTCAATTGATCCGAGCAATGGATTTGTAAAGGCGATGGTTGGAGGGAAAAACTATAAAAAAGGAAACTTTAACCGTGCATTAAGTTCATTAAGACAACCGGGTTCATCATACAAACCAGTAATTTATCTTGCAGCACTGCAAAAAAATATGGCAATGAACAGTGTTATGGAAGATTCACCGGTAAAAATTGGAAACTGGAGTCCTAAGAACTATGATGGAGTTTTCAGGGATAGCATGACACTTGCCAAAGCGTTGGAAATTTCAAATAATATAATACCAGTAAAACTGCTACAGCGTGTTGGAATCAATTCGGCTGAAAAAGTATGGCGTGATGCAGGAATTGTAGGAGGAGATTTTCCAAAAAACTACACATTGGCACTTGGTTCAATTTCCACAAGGCCAGTAGATATGGCGATGTTTTATGCAGCGCTTGCAAACGGAGGTTATCAGGTACAGCCTCAATATATTTATAAAATTGAAAATAAATATGGGGAAGTTGTTTATGAAGCAAAGCCAAAAATGAAAAAAGTTTATGATTCAAAAGATGTTGCAATATTAACTTATATGCTTGAAAACGCTGTAAATTATGGAACTGGGCAATCAGCTAAAGTATTTAAAGATGGAAAATTAATCCCAATGGCTGGAAAAACAGGGACAACTTCTGATTATGTTTCAGCGTGGTTTACAGGCTATACACCGACTCTTGCCACAGTAGTTTACGTTGGAAATGATGATAACAAGTCAATGGGGCCTGGAATGACAGGAGGAGCTGCCGCCGCACCAATTTGGAAAAACTATATGCAGGCAGTAGTGGATTTACCAAATTACAATGTTGGAGTATTTGAGTTTATAGATGACTATATAACAAGAAAAGATTTAACGACAAGAGATATTGACTTGCAAATCGGATTGCTTGACAGAGATGGCGTAAATAAGCGGACAGCATTGTTTAAGGCTGGAACAGAGCCGATTGAGTCAGAAGGTAAATTTAGAAGAGGAGTTACTTTCTAGATTTTACAATAAAAAATTTAAATATGAAAAACATAAGTAGAGAATTTGATAAAAACAAGTTCTCTATTTTTAGCTGTATAAATATTGTTGACAATTTCTTTTATTTATTGTACAATAAATTGAACAAAAGATATAAGGAGTGAGAAATATGATAGCTACAAATTATTCTAATATTAGAAATAATTTTAAAAAGTATTGTGACAAAGCCACAAGAGATTATGAAACAATAATTGTAACTAGAAAAAATGATGAAAATGTGGTATTAATGAGTGAAGAAGAATACAATAATCTTATGGAAAATTTGTATATTATGTCTAATGAAGATTATTATAATGAATTGTTGAAAAGTAAAAGGGAAGCAGAAATGGGGAAATTAGAAGCTCATGAGTTAATTGAGGAGGACTAAAGTGAATATTGTATGGACAAGTATAGCTTGGAAACAATATGTAGAAATGCAAGCTCAAGATAAAAAAGTTATAAAAAAGATAAATGAAATTATAAAAGATATTCAGAGAAATGGAAATGAAGGAATAGGTAAAGCAGAGGCTTTAAAGCATGAATTAAGTGGCTATTGGAGCAGAAGAATAACTGATAAGCACAGATTTATTTATAAATTAACTGAAAATGAAGTTATAATAATAGCCTGTGCCAATCACTACAAGTAACTTTTTAAATTATTTTATTTAAAAATAATAAAAAATATGATTTCAAATACAGATTAATGTACAAGAAATCATATTTTTTGTTTATAAAAATTTTTTTATTTGATTAGTAATTATGACATAAATAACAATTTAACTATAAATAATGCTCCTAGAATAATCATCACCCATGAAACGTGTCTTCTGTCTTCTTTTTTTGAGAATAAATTGTAAAGAAGATTTATCAATACGTAAGATAAAATTCCCAATGTTAATCCATCTCCAATGCTGTAAGTTAGAGCCATTGTTGTGATTGTGATAAAAGATGGTACACCTTCAAGAATGTCGTGCAAATCTATGTTTTTAACTGAACTTAGCATTAAGTAGCCAACGTAAATTAAGGCTGGAGCTGTAGCACATCCTGGTATTGAAATAAATATTGGTGAAAAAAACATTGATATTAGAAATAGGAAACCTGTTGTGATGGCTGTCCATCCTGTTCTTCCACCTGCGATAACTCCTGTTGAGCTTTCTACATAAGTTGTAACTGTTGAAACTCCAAGTGCGGCACCGGCTGTAGTTGCGATTGCGTCTGCCATTAAGGCTCTGCCTACATTTGGCACATTTCCATTTTCATCCAGCATATCTGCTTTTGAGCATACCCCTATCAATGTTCCGACAGTATCAAAAAAGTCTACAAATAAGAATGTGCAAACTATGACAAACAAATTTCCAAACATTTTAAAATCTGTAAATAAGTTAAAGTCCAATTTTCCCATAACAGGCATCATTGACTCATATTTAAAGATGCCGGCTGGTAAGTAAATTCCCAGTTCCTTTGCATGTGCAGGATTTATGAGAGCATATCCCCAAGCTAGCAGGGAACTTAAAACGATTCCATAAAGGATTGAACCACGTACATTTTTTTTATCCAGAATTGCTATTAAAAATAAACCGACAAATGAAATAATAACGGCTGGAGAAAAGTGTCCCATGCTGACTTTTGTCGATTCGTTTAAAACAATCAGCCCGCTGCCTGAAAAACCGACAAATGCGATAAATACTCCAATTCCACCAGTAACAGCGTATTTCATATTTTCTGGAATAGAATTTACTACGGCTTCACGAACTTTAAAAAGCGTTAAAAATATAAATATAATTCCTTCACAGAATACGGCAGTCAGAGCAGTTTGCCAGCTGATACCGCCTTTTAATACAACTGTAAATGCGAAAAATGCGTTTAACCCCATACCAGAGGCAAGAGCAAAAGGCAAGTTTGCAATAAGGCCCATAAGAAAACAACCTAGTGCAGCTGAAAAACAAGTAGCTGTAACTAATGCGCCTGCATCCATCCCTGTTTTTGATAAAATATTTGGATTTACGGCAATTATGTACGCCATTGTAAGAAATGTTGTAATTCCTGCCATGATTTCCCTTTTCATATTGATATTTTCATTTGCCAGAAGCGGAAAAAGCCGTTTAAGTCCGCTTGTCTTCTGAACATTAGTGATGTTCATTTTGATTAATCAACTCCATTTCTGTGTATTATTTTTTTATAAAATATCATTCATCTTCATTCGGCTTAGTTTTAGCCTTTTCATCATCTTCTTTATCTTTATTTTTATCAAAAGTCATAACAACTTTTTCAATTTTTTTATTTCTGACTCGCTGTGGCTTGAATACAACGCCATTAATTGTGATTGGCTCAATAGTTTCATTATCTTCAGGAATGTACCCCAAATTTTCAATTAAAATTCCACTCAAAGTGTCGTAATATTTTGATTCAAGTTCAAAGTGAAAGTTGTCATTCAAGTCATTTAACGAAACTTCTCCGCTAATTAAATATTTATTTTTCGACAGCTGACGGATTGACAAATCTTCGTCATCAAATTCATCAGCAATATTTCCCATCACTTCCTCAATCAAGTCTTCAAGCGTAACAATCCCTGAAAAACCGCCATATTCATCAATCAGAATAGTAATATGTTTTTTCTCAAGCTGCATTTCATTAAAAAGTTCGTTTACATTTTTCGTTTCAGGCACAAAATATGCTTCTTGCAGCAGATCAGCCACTTTTATGTTATCAAAGCCTTTTTTGTAGGCTTCCATCATCAAGTCTTTAGTTAATAAAATTCCAATAATGTTGTCAGCCTCATTTTCATAAACTGGAATACGTGAATATTTTCCAATTTCCTTATTTTCAAAAAGTTCATGAATCGAAATATTTTTATCAATCAAAAATACTTTTGTTCTCGGAATCATTATTTCCCGTGCAATTTTTTCGTCAAATTCAATAATATTTTCAATCATTTCCTGCTCAGTTTCATTAATAACTCCGTGTTCCTTCCCAACTTCCACAAGTGAACGCAGCTCTTCCTTAGAAACCTTCTCTTCAATATTATCTTCCTTCATTTTCAAAATTGTAAGAACCAAATTTGTAGAAAATGTCAAAAATTTTACAAATGGAGAAAATAATTTTGAAATAAATACAACAACTCCAACTGACGATAATGCGATATTCTCTGAATTTCTAAGTGCGATTCTTTTTGGAATCAGTTCCCCAAAAACAAGCGTGATATATGACAACAGAAAAGTTATCAGAATCATCGAAATTTGATTGCTGTAAGGAATATTCAAAGGCTGCAATGCACTTGACAAATAATGGGATAAACCGGTTGCTGCCGATGCAGACGCAAAAAAGCCCGCCAAAGTAATTCCAACTTGAATAGTAGACAGGAATTTGCTCGGTTCCTGCAGCAAGTTGTCAAGTAAAATTGCTTTTTTATTTTCCTCTTCAATTAATATTTTTAATTTATTTTTATTTAACGAAACAATCGCCATTTCCGCACTGGAAAAGAAAGCGTTAATTCCCGTTAAAATTATTATTATTACAATCTGTAATAATAAACTGCCCTCAGACATTTTAGTTTTCCTCCTAAATTTTTTAAATTTACCAATTTTTATAGTAACAAATTTTAAAACTGAATTTAAAAATTGTAACCATTTATTCAAACTCTAATTTTTTATTTTGTGTTAATCTAAAGAGTTTAAGCATATTATAGCATATTTTTAAAAAATTTAAAAATTGATTTTAAAATTATAAAATCTCCTCAAAAACATACTTCTGAACTTTCATTCCCAATTTTTCATAAAATCTAACAGCTCCAGCATTATCAGCCCAAGCATCCAGCGTTAAATTGTAACAGCCTTCTTTTTTCGCAAAATCTAAAGCAAAATCGTATAATTTCTTTCCAATATTCTGCCCACGTGTGCTTTCATCGACACAAAGATCGTCAATGAATAATGTTTTTATATCAGTTAGAACATTGTGATTTGTCTGCTGCTTGAAAATACAGAAAATATAGCCAATTATGTTATTATTTTCATCAGTTGCTACAAATATTGGCTTGTTTGAGTCGTTTAACATTTCTGTTAATTCTTTTGCTGTGTATTTTTTTCCAGTTGCCTTGAAAATATCAGGACGCCCTTCGTGATGAATTAATAAAATTTGTTCTAACAAGTTTTCTATTTTTGGAATATCCTTTTCTTGTGCAAGTCTAATTTCTTTCATTGTAATAATTTTTCCTTTTATTTGTATTTTTATGTAATTTTTTTAATATTATTTCCTATTTAAATAGTGAATGTTTAATAAATTTTAAATTATATATTTTATCAAGAAATTAAAACTTCTTGTTCTTAACATAGTTTCTATTTTTTAAAAATTTTTTTCCATTTTCAATTTGCATTTCAACATTTTTTATGGAAGTTCCGCCAAATGAATTTCGCTTGTTTACACAGTTTTCAATTGTGATTTCTGAAAGAATGTCATCTTTGAAAACATCAGAGAATTTATGAAATTCTTCAAGTTTCATGTCGTCAATTGCGATTTTCTTATCTTCGCAATAGGATACAATTTCTCCAACGATTTTATGTGCCTGTCTGAACGGAACATTGTGTTTTGCAAGGTAATCGGCTACATCTGTTGCGTTTAGAAATCCTGTTCGCATTGAAGCATAGATTTTTTCATTATTTACTGTTATTGTATCAAGCATTAGATAGAAAATTTCAATGGACAGTTTGATATTGTCAATAGAGTCAAAGATTCCTTCCTTGTCCTCCTGCATATCCTTGTTGTAAGCCAGTGGAAGTGCCTTCATTGTTGTTAAAATGCCCATAAGATTTCCGTAGATTCTGCCTGTTTTCCCTCTTACAAGTTCGGCAATGTCGGGATTTTTTTTCTGTGGCATAATTGAAGAGCCAGTTGCAAAGGCATCATCTAGACTTATAAATGAAAATTCAGATGTGCACCAAATAATAATTTCTTCTGAAAATCTTGACAAGTGCATTGAAATTACTGAAATAATCATTGCAAGCTCAATTATAAAATCCCTGTCACTTACAGAATCAAGGCTATTTTCCGTAGGCTTTGAAAACCCAAGTTCTTCTGCTACAAAATGTCTATCAAGATTAAATGTAGTTCCAGCCAAAGCTCCTGCTCCAAGTGGCATTTCATCACTTCTTTTGAGAAAGTCCTCAATTCTTGAAATATCCCTTTTAAACATTTGAAAGTAAGCCATCAGGTGGTGAGAAAATAAAATTGGCTGAGCCCTTTGTAAATGTGTATATCCAGGAATAATAACATTTTTATATTTTTGTGCAAGTCCTAGCAGTACATTTTCCATTTTTATAAGCAATTTTGAAATTTCACGGGCTTCTTTCCGCACATACATACGGACATCGAGAGCCACCTGATCATTACGGCTTCTAGCAGTATGCAGTTTCCCAGCCACAGATCCAATAATCTGTGTCAATCTTTTCTCAATCGACATATGAATATCTTCATCTTCAATTCTAAACTCGAATTCTCCTTTTTTAATTTCATCCTTTATTTGAAGCAACCCATTTTCAATATCTTTTTGCTCGTTCTCTGCAATAATCCCCTGTTTAGCAAGCATTCTGCTGTGTGCAATACTTCCTGTAATATCTTCCTCATACATTCGTTTATCAAACGTAATGGACGCATTAAATTTTTCTAACAATTTGTTAGTTTCCTTATGAAATCGCCCTTCCCACATTTTTTTCATATTTCTCAGTCCTTTCTAAAAACATAATTTATTTGTATATTATATCAAATAAAACCTTATTTTTAAAGAGTTTAAAAGTATAAATTAAAATTATGTATAAAAAAATCTCGAATAAAAAAACACAGTCAAAATAACTGTGATTTTATGAATTTTAAATACCTAACTCTTGTTTTAAAGCCTTTTGAAGAGTGTTTGAAAAATTTATATTATTTCTTTTTGCCATTTCGTTTAGCCAGCTTGGAATTGATACATTTTTTCTTACGATTTGATTTTTGCTTTCTTTCACATATTTTTGCATATCTAAACTTACATATGATTTAAAACTTTGATTTGGAATATAAAATTCTTTTTCATCATTTCCAATCTTTATTTCAACATCGTCTATATTGCTGGCTTTAGGAAGTTCATTATTATTTATAAAATCATTATATAAATAAGTCCCTATATAATCTTGAGCCATTTCCATTGCTTCCTCCAATGTTTCTCCTTGAGTTGCACCATTGTCAAAATCTGGAAAAACAACTATAAATCCACCTTCGGTGGCTTTGTGGAATATTGCTGGATATACTAGCATTTCGATACCTCCTGTTTTTTCTTTTTTACAAACAAGGCTATTTTTTAAGCCCTGCTTGCGTTAAAATTGTATGTTCCATACCTTTTTTCAATTCTTTAGAATGATATGGAACTAAGGTTGTTCTGCCTGTACTTTGATTGAAAAATTTTCTATGAGAACCTTTACCGCCATTAATTTCAACAAAACCATTTCTCAATAAAAATTTAATCATTTCCTTTGGTTTCATTGGCATAATATCACCTCAAATTCATTATACATAATATTGTGTAAAAAATCAATACTAAATTTTTAATATCACTAATTTATATTATCGGACGTTTTTGGTTAATTATATATTATAAAAACAAACAAATACATACAAACGATATTTACAATTAAATTTTATAATAATTTATGCCAAAAAATTTTCTTCAAAAAATTAATAAACAAAATTTGATAAGAATATTGAAATTGTGTTATAATAATTGTAAGAAAATAAAATCTTAAATAAAAAATGGAGGAAAGAAATAAAATGAGTAAATATTTTGAAACTGTGGATTTTTGGGTTGAAAATTTATTGGATTCGACTGAAAGCTATACGATTGAGAGTAATGAAAAAGGGAAATTTGTGGATATTACGATTAATGTTACAAAAGATGATATGGGGAAAGTGATTGGAAAAAATGGGAGAATTATTACAGCGCTTAGGGTTCTCATGTCTTCAGTTGCAAAAAAGGATAGAAAAAGTGTAAAAATTGAAGTTAAGGAAATGTAGATTAACCTAGAACTGTTGTATTTAAATTTAATAAAATTTTGTCAATCTAAGGAGTGAGTTTATGGAAACTTCTGATTTGAAAAAGAAAAGCTTTAAACTTAGAGTTTATTATTATGATACTGATAAAATGGGAGTTGTGTACCATTCAACTTATTTAAAATGGATGGAAATGGCACGGACTGAATATTTTAGGGATGTCTTTCCATATAAGAATATGGAAGATATGGGATTTATTTTGCCAGTAAAGACGTTAAATATTGAATATATTAATTCGGCAAAGTATGACGAGGAAATTGAAATTTCTGTGAAAATTGAGGAAATAAACAATATTAAAATCAGATTTTCTTATGAAATGTATAATTCAGACGGGGTTTTAAAGGCAAAGGCTGAAACTGTAAATGTTTTCGTGGATGAAAATGGAAAATTAAAGAGAATTTCAAATGAATTGCTGGAAAAACTTACTAAATAAATAATTGTTTGGAATATTTATATTGTTATTAAAGTAATTTTGTGAAATAAAATTAAATTTATAAAATAAATTTATTATAACTCATAAAAAGAAAAGAGGTATTAAAAATGAAAATAGCAATTGGAAATGATCACGCAGGAGTGGAATTTAAAAACAAAATAATGAAGGAACTGAGAAGCAAGGGATATGAAATTGTGAATGTGGGAACTGATACTTTAGATTCAGTTGATTATCCCGACATTGCAAAAGAAGTTGGTGAGAAAGTTCTTGCTGGAGAAGTAAATTTTGGAATTTTGATCTGTGGAACTGGAATTGGAATTTCTATTGCTGCAAATAAAATAAAAGGAATTCGTGCAGCTCTTTGCCACAATGAGTACACAGCAAAACTTGCAAGACTTCACAATGATGCAAATATTATAGCATTAGGAGCGAGAGTTTTAGGTGAAGATTTAGGGCTGGCTTGTGTTGAGGCATTTGTAAATACAGAATTTGAAGGTGGTAGACACGCTAAAAGAGTCGGAAAAATAGAATTGTAATTTAGAAAATATCTTAAAAATTCTAATTAAAATTTTATCGCTAAATATTTGTTAGACTTGTCTGGAAATTACTAAGGTTTAGCAAAACAAATATTATTATAAAATAAGGAAGTGATTTTTATGTCAACAATTTTTAAAAAGATAATAGATAAGGAAATACCAGCAAATATCGTGTATGAAGATGAAGAATTCTTAGCTTTTCATGATATAAATCCAGCGGCAAAAGTTCATGTGCTTGTAATTCCAAAAAAAGAAATCAAAAGTTTGGATGCAGCAACTGAAGAAGATGCTTTATTGTTGGGAAAATTGCAGCTTACGGTAGCAAAAGTGGCTAGAATTTTGGAATTAGATAAGGATGGATATAGGGTTATAACTAATATTGGAGAAAATGGCGGACAGGAAGTTTTGCATATTCATTATCATATTTTAGGTGGAGAAAAGTTGCCAGTTAAATTAAAATAGAAATAGTCAAATTTTCTAAAATTATGGAGGAAGTGCATGAAAAGTAGACTTTCTAAAATTGTAATTCTTGTCTTTCTTGTGGCAAATCTAGGAATGGCTGAATATATAAAAAAAGATAATGCTGTTTACTATAAGGATGAAATATGGCAGGCAGATGAGAAAAAGGTAAATGATGCCGATTTTAAGACATTTGTAGAGTTGAATAAGATTTACGGGAAAGATAGTAAAAATGTTTTTTATGAAGATGGAAAACTAGAAAATGCCGATTTTAAAACGTTTCAGGCAGTTGGGGAAAATATTGGAAAAGACAAAGATAACTTTTATTGGTATAACCAGAAAGTAAAAATAAATCCAAAAGATTTTAAATTTTATAAAAATAAGGATAAAATAGTATATTTTAGAAATAATGGTAAAATATATGATTTAAAAGGATTAAATGAACTTAATGAAATTGAGGATGTAGATACTTTTGAAGTACTGGATGATGAATATTCAAAAGATAAACATAATATTTATTATGGTGGAGTAACTTTGTCTGATGTGGATATGGATACTTTTCAGATAATAATGCCAAATTACTATGCTAAAGATAAAAATAGCGTGTATTCAAGACATAAAAAAATTAAAGGGGCAAATCCAAAAACAATAAAAGTTTTGAATATTGCATATATAAAAGACGATAAAACTGTTTTTTCAGATTTTTCTTTTAGTAATACACTTAAAAATGCAGATGTTAAGTCTTTTGAAGCATTAGGACAATACTACGGAAAAGATAAAAACAATGTGTATTTAATGGGAAAAAAAATAAAAAAAGCCGATGTAAAAACTTTTCAGGTAATTTCAGAAGAATCTTTTGATCACTATTCAAAAGATAAGAATAATGTTTATTTGGAAACATACATTATAGAAGGAGCAGATCCGAAAACTTTTGAAATTATAAAAGAAGAGCCGTCTTATTCAAAGGATAAAAAGTACTTGTATTATTCTGGGAAAAAAATTGATGAAATTAGAGATAACTTAAAAATTATGAGTGCAGGAATCTTTGATATTATAATAAATGGAAATAAAATTTATGCTAATGGAAGTAGGCTTGATATAGAAAATCCAGAAAATTTTAAAATAATAAAAAATGATTATTACAATAATCCAAATGTAATTTATGGAAAAAACAATAAAAATATATATGTAATTATAGGAAATGGACAAAAAATTCGTAGTAAAGTAATAAAAGATGCGGACATAAACTCTTTTGAAATAATGGAAATAGGTGCATATTCACGGGATAAAAATAATATTTATTTTACGCATTCTGATGTTGTGAAAATGAAAAATGTAGACAAAGACAGTTTTACTATTGGAGAACATGGCTTTTCATACGATAAGAACAGTGTGTATTTTTATGGAAAAAAGATAGATGGCATAAGTCCAAAAGGATTTAAAATTGTTGATTTAGCTGTTAATTCTGGGGATTCTGTAACATTTGCACTATTGACAGACAGTAAAAATTTATATAAATTTATTTATGAATTTGATCCTGAAACGTATAAATTGAAAAATACAAAATTGGTTACTGTAACGAATGTAAAAGTAGATGCTCCGAGTTTTGAGATTGTTAAAGAAGACACGGGAAGTTATTATAAAGACAAGGACAGCGTTTTTTATTATGATATGAATAAAAAAGAACTGAGAAAGGTCGAAGGTGGTGATAGAAACAGCTTTGTCGAAATGGATAATTTTTTCGCAAGGGATAATAAAAATGTCTATTATCTTGGGAAGCAGATTAGAAATATCAGCTCAGAAGGGTTTAAATTTGTTGGTCCAGATATTGCAAAAAATAAAAATGGTGTATATTTTTTGAAAGATGAAACTGGGACAGGAGACTATGAGATAGTACCTTTAAATTTTGACGGTGCTTCATTTGATATAGCGAATAAGGATACGAGCAATTATTTTAAAGATAAAAATGGAATTTATTATCTTGATTACGGTAAATTGTTAAATTCAGAATCAAAGGATGTACAAAATGCCTTTATTAAACTCGAAGGAGTTGATATTCCAACATTTAAAGCATTTGGATATGGGTATTCCAAAGATAAGAATAGAGTTTATTGTGAATATAAGGAACTTAAAGGGGTGGATGTTTCAAGTTTTACTGTTGTACTGGAAGACGAGGGAGTTGTAGTTAAGGATAAAAATAGGATTTATAAAAATGATTGTGAGTGACAAGTAAAAATTATTTTGAGTTATATTTTGGTAAGATTGCTTTAAAACAGAATTTAGAAATCATAATTATCCTGCTAAAATTCTTTTTAATTATCTGATTTAATTTTGAAAGGTTTTAAATATTTTTAAATGTTTTTTGATAAATTGTTTATAAAAGGAGTTGGAGGAAATTTTATGAAAAGCAAATTTTCTAAAATTGTAATGCTTATCTTTCTTGTGGCAAATTTGGGAATGGCTGAATATATAAAAAAAGATAATGCTGTTTACTATAAGGATGAAACGGAGCAGGCTGATGAGAGAAAAGTAGAAAATGCGGATTTTAAGACATTTGTAAAATTAAATGATATTTATGGGAAAGATGGGAAAAGTGTTTTTTATCTTGATAAGAAGTTAATAGATGCTGATGTTAAGACTTTTCAGGTAATTGGGGAAGTCAATGGAAAAGATAAAAAATATATTTATAATTATGATGAAAAAATGGAGATAAATCCGAAAGATTTCAAACTTTATAGAAATAAGGACAAACTTTTGTATTTTAGAAATAATGGTAAACTGTATATTGGAGGAAGTTTTCTTGAAGTTGAATATGTTCAGGATTTGAATAGTTTTGAGGTAATTGATCAGGGTTATTCAAAGGACAAGTATAATATTTATTATGCTGGAACGCCGATATATGATGTTGATAAAAGTACATTTCAGATAATAATGCCTGATTATTACGCAAAAGACAAGAATAATGTGTACAGTGGCTATGATAAAATAAAGGATGCGAATCCTGATACGATAAAAATATTAAATCAGGTTTATTTGAAGGATGATAAAAATGTATTTCTGAATTTTGGACAGAAGATAAAAAATGCCGATGCGGCTACTTTTGAAGTAATAGGAGAAAATGGAGCTTATGGAAAAGATAAAAATAATGTCTACTATCTTGGTGAAAAAATAAAAGGAGCTGATGCAAAATCTTTTGAAGTCATTTTAGAGCCTAGCGATCTTGTTCAAATGTATTCAAAAGATAAAAATAACGTCTTTATTGGAGGTCGAAAAATAAAAGAGGCTGATTTGAAAACTTTTGAAAGGCTTTCTGGAACAACTTATTATTCAAAGGATAGAAATAATCTTTACTATCGGGAATTGAAAATTGATAAAATTGATAAGAAAAATCTTAAAATTTTGTATTCTGGTGGAATTGACGTGGTAAAAAATGGGAATAGAATTTTTGCAGAAGGGGAAAAACTGAATATAAAAAGTCCAGAAACTTTTGAAATAATTTTGAGCAAGTATTATAACGTTCCAAATTTAATTTACGGAAAAGACGATAAAAATGTGTATGTAATTTCAAAATCAACAAAATTTGATGAAACTTATTCAAGCAAAATAATAAAAAATGCCGATGTAAATTCTTTTGAAGTAATGAAAAATAATATGTATACAAAAGATAAAAATAATATTTATTTTACACGAAATGATGTTGTAAAGTTGGAAGGTGCTGACAAAGATAGTTTTGTTATTCAAGAAAATGAGAACGATTTCTCTTATGATAAAAATAGTGTATATTTTATGGGGGAAAAAATAAATGGAATGAATTCTAATGAATTTAGAATTATAGATTTGAATAATAAAAATGAATCTTTCTATTTCCTGACTGACAATAAAAATTTATATAAGTTGATTACTATTTTTGATGGAGATAGTGGTAAAATTGCAAAAACTAAATTAGTTACCATAGAAAATCCAAAAGTGGATACTAAAAGTTTTGAAGTGATAAATAAAAACTTTGATACTTATTATAGAGATAAAAATACTGTTTATTATTATGATGCGGATTTTAGCAAAGAATTGAAAAAACTGGAAGCAGCTGACAGTAACAGTTTTGTAAGTTTGGAATCAGACTTTGGAAAAGATAACAGGAATATTTATTATAATGGAAATAAATTGGAAGGCGTAAATTCTGATGGATTTGAAATTTTAGATGAAAATGCTATAATTTTTAAAAATAAAAATAATGTTTATTTTTTGAAAGCTAAAAATGAAGAAAAAAAATATAAACTTATTCCTTTAAATTTTGACAGCAGTTCCTTTAAGCCTGTTCATAAACGCAGTGGATATTTTAAAGATAAAAACGGGATTTATTATTTTGGTTATTCAAATTTGGAAAAATTGGACACCGAGAAAACTGAGGATATCCAAAATAAACTATTTTTTAAAATAGAAGGCGTAGATGTTCCGACATTCAGGGAACTTCAATTTGGATATTCAAAAGATAGGAATAGAGTGTATTGTAAAAATAAGGAAGTTAAAGGTGCAGATGCAGAAAGTTTTGTTATATTTTATGCAGATGAGGAAATTGTAGTTAAAGATAAGAATAGGACTTATGAAAATAATTGTGAATAAAGGATAAAAATTATTTTATTTATATTTTGGTAAAACTGCTTTAAAAAAGAATTTAGAAAATCATAATTATCTTACTAAAATTCTTTTAAATTATCTAGTTCAATTTTGAAGAGTTTTAAATATTTTTAAACATTTATTGAATAAATTATTTGTAAAAGGAGTTGAAAGAAATTTATGAAGGCTAAATTTTTTAAAGTTGTATTAGGAATATTTATTTTAGCTAATTTAGGAATGGCAGAATACGTGAAAAGGAATAATGAAATTTATTATAAATTTTCTAAAGAAGATGAAACAGGATTTAAAGTTGAAAATGTGGATTTGAACACATTTAAAATATTGAATGATAAATATGCGAAAGATGGTAAAAGCGTTTATTTTTCAGGAAATAAATCGTTTGAAGATGTGGACAGTAAAACTTTTGAAGTGCTACCAAACTATTATTCAAAAGATAAAAATAATGTTTATAGACCAATTAATGAATGGATTCGGAAAATAAACGGGGCAAATCCAAAAACAATAAAAGTTTTGAATCAATATTATTCAAAAGATGATAAAAATGTATTCTATGATTCAGATAAAATTTTAAATGCAGACATAAATTCGTTTGTGGTTCTGGAGGGAGACCATAGTCATGCAAAAGACAAAAATTTAGTCTATTATTCAGGAGAAAAAATTGAAGGTGCGAATCCAAAAACATTTAAAATAATTTCGGATGGAATGTACTCAAAGGATGATAAGAATGTCTATGCTGCAGTAGACATTATAAAAGGTGCAGATCCTCAAACTTTTAGAAGAATTCCTGAAACAAATTATGCCAGAGATAAGAATAACCTGTATTATTACTTTGGAGATGTTAAAAACCTTGGGAAAATAAATGAAAAAGATTTTAAAGTTTTGGATAATAATTTAGTTAAAAATGGAAATGAAATGTACTATTTGGGAGAAAAAGTGAATATAAAAAATCCTGAAAAATTTGAATCAATAAAAGTTTCAGATGATAAATACATTCTTTATGGAAAAGATGATGAAAATATATATGCAGTAACGTCAGATGAAAAGCATGGATATTTCAAGGTTATAAAAAATGCTGATAAAGATACTTTTGAAGTAATGGAGAAAGATACTAGATATTCAAAAGACAAAAATAATGTTTATTATGCAGGATATAATGTTGTGCAATTACAAGATGTAGATAAAAACAGCTTTGCTATTGGAGAAGAAAATGGTTTTTCATATGATAAGAAAAATGTTTATTACGCAGGAAGAAAACTAAATGATATAAGTTCAGCCGGCTTTAAAGTTACAAGACTTGTTAATAGACCAAATTTACCGATTAATTTTTTAAATGATAATAAAAATATATATAAACTTATTGATGTATTTGATGAAGAAACTGGAGAGTTGAAAAGTGTAAAAACAGCTGTTGTAAAAAATCCTAAAGTAGATTCTAAAACTTTTGAACTGTTTGACCATTGGGAAAATTATTTCCGTGATAAAAATAACGTGTATTACGAAAATGAATTGTATAAAATGGGCTTGAAAAAAATAGCGGGTGCAGATAGAAACAGTTTTGAGGTTTTGAATGATGAATTTTCAAAAGACAAAAACAATGTTTATTATTATGGAAATAAAATAAACGGTGTAAGTCCAGATGGATTGGAGTTTGTTGGAAACAAATTTGTATTTGAAAATCATGAAGATTTTGTTTCTTTCATAAAAGATAAAAATAATGTTTATTATTTGAAAGGGAAAATTGGAAATGAAAAATATGAAATAATACCTTTAAAAGTTGACAGCAAGTCCTTTAAATATTCTAATAATGGTTTTTATGAATTGACTAATTTAAATTATACTGGTTATTTTGAAGATAAAAATGGAGTTTATTATTTTGATGGATTGGCTAAATTAACTCCAAATAATATTTTATCTAAAGTTGAAAACGCTGATATTCCATCATTTGTACAATATATGGCAGGTTATGCAAAAGATAAAAATAAAGTATATTGTGGAACTAAGGAAGTTGAAGGTGCAGATGCTGAGAGTTTTGCTGTGTTTACTATAGATGGTGAATATGTAATAAAAGATAAAAATAAAATTTATAAAGAATTTTAGAGTGTATAAAACCCTTTGAAATTGAGTTTGATAAATTGAATAGATTGGGATTTTGTACTTTTAAATAAGTAGAAAGCGGAAAATATAAAATGAGAGATGTAATAGCAAGTCCAGATAACAAATTTTATAAATTGTTGAAAAAGCTGGATAAAAAGAAGTATCGTGATGAAAATAGTATTTTTAAGGCTGAAGGCGAAAAGTTTTTAAATGAGAATATTAATTTTAATAAAATTATTGTAAAGGAATCGAAATTTGAATATTTTGATGAAAAATATGAAATTTCTAAGCATGATAATTTGACGATTTTGAAGGATAATCTGTTTGATGAAGTTTCAACTCAGGAAAATAGTCAAGGGATAATTTTTTTATATTCTAAAAATTTGAATACAATTGAGGATATAAAGGGAGACGTGGTAATTCTAGATGATATTCAGGATCCAGGAAATGCTGGAACTATCATTAGAACAATGATTGCTGCAAACTTTCAGAATTTAATTCTGACAAAGGGTTCTGTCGATGTTTATAATCCAAAGACAGTACGTGCTACAATGAGCGGGATTTTCAAGTTAAACATAATTTATGAAACACCTGAAAAAATTGTGGAATTTTTGAATAATAAAAATTATTTAAAAATAGCAACTGCTTTACATGAAGATTCTATTTCCTATGAAAAAATAGAATTGCGGAAAAATAATGCGTTTATTTTTGGTCACGAAGGTGGAGGAGTGTCTGATTATCTGATAGAAAATTCTGATATAAAGGCAATTATTCCGATTTATGGGAATATAGAATCACTGAATGTGAGTGTAGCGGCAGGGATTTTTTTGTATAAGATGAGGGAGAAACTGCAAGGCTTATAAAAATTGTGGAGATAATAATACGAGAAAAATAATAATGTTTATTGTATTGTTGATTATAGTAGCAAATTTTGATAAACTTTTGGAATTAAATAGTGAATGGGAGAGAATGAAAAGGAAAAGAGGATATAAATGCAAATATGATGATTATGGACATTTGAAATTTTGTGATTATGAAAATTAATATAAATATTAATAAAGTTCAAAAAACTACATAAGGGGTGGGAAATAATGGAGAATAATATACAAATATTTGAAGGTAAAAAAATTAGGTCTGTTTGGGATAATGAAAAGGAAGAATGGTATTTTTCTGTTGTCGATGTTGTAGGAGCATTAACGGATAGTGTAAATGCTAGAGATTATTGGTATAAAATGAAAAAAAGAATGACAGATGAGGAAAAAAGTGAATTGTCGACAATTTGTCGACAGTTGAAGTTAAAAGCACCTGATGGAAAAATGAGATTAACGGATGTTGCTGATATACAAGGTATTTTCCGTGTTATTCAGTCAATTCTGTCTCCTAAGGCAGAACCATTTAAAATGTGGTTGACACAAGTGGGAAAAGATAGAATAGATGAAATTTCAAAGGCATGGTCTGGGATGTCAACTAGAGAATATAAAGATTTAAAAGGATTAAAAAAAGAGAATTTAAGGGATAATATGTCAACTTTAGAACTTGTACTTAATATGCTTGCAGAAGCTACAACAACAGAATTAACCAATATTCATAATCCAAATGGCTTGGAAGAAAATAAAAAAGTTGCAAAACGAGGTGGAACAATAGCAGGAAATACTAGAAAAGAGATTGAAGCAGATACTGGAAAATCGGTTATTACAGCTAAAAATGCAGTAGATTTTTCTAAATTGATTGAGGATGTAGTAAAAGATATTCCTGATATAGTTAAAAATTGTAAAGATGAAGAAAAAAGCAAGGAGTGAATTAAATATGGCTTCAAGTAAAGAATATTTAAATTTTGTATTGGAACAGTTGTCGGAAGTGGAAAATGTTAGATATAGAGCGATGATGGGGGAATATATTCTTTATTATAGGAAAAAAGTTATTGGTGGGATTTATGATGACAGGTTTCTTGTGAAGGCTGTAAAATCGGCAAAAGAGCTTATGCCGAATGCTTTGCATGAAGTTCCTTATGAAGGAGCAAAGGAAATGTTGCTGGTTGATGATGTTGAAAATAAAGAGTTTTTGAAGAATTTATTTGAAGCGATGTATGATGAACTTCCTGTTTTGAAGAAAAAAAAGAAATAATAGAAAGGTAAAATAGAAATGTCGAAAAAAGAAATTTTTAAAATTGGATCACATGTGGGAATGAGTGGGAAAGATATGCTTTTGGGATCGGTTAAGGAAGCGGTTTCTTATGGATCGAATACTTTTATGATATATACTGGAGCGCCGCAGAATACACGGAGAAAGCCGATTGATGAGCTGAATATTGAGGCTGGGCTTAAACTTATGAAAGAAAATGGTATTGATATAAATGATATCGTTGTTCATGCCCCTTATATTATAAATCTTGGAAATGCTGTAAAGCCTGAAACATTTGAGATTGCAGTGCAGTTTTTGAGAACAGAGATTGAAAGGACAGATGCCATTGGAGCGAAAAGAATTGTTCTTCATCCAGGTGCTCACGTTGGGGAAGGTGAAGAAGTTGGGATTAATAAGATTATTGAAGGATTGAATGAAGTTTTGACAAAAGAACAGAAAACTACTGTGGCGCTTGAAACAATGGCTGGAAAAGGTACAGAATGTGGAAGAAGTTTTGAAGAAATTGCAAAAATTATTGACGGTGTAAAATTGAAGGAAAAACTGACAGTTTGTTTTGATACTTGCCATGTTCACGACGCTGGATATGATATTGTAAACGATTTTGAAGGAGTTATTGAACAGTTTGACAAAATTGTAGGAATTGACAAAATTTCGGTAATTCACTTGAATGATAGTAAGAATGTGTGTGGTGCACATAAAGATAGACACGAAAATATAGGATTTGGAAACATTGGCTTTGAAGTGTTAAATAAAATTGCACATTTTGAAAAATTTTCTCATTTGCCAAAAATTCTAGAAACGCCTTATGTGGCTTTGAGCGATGATAAAAAGGCTAAAAAAGTTCCGCCATATAAATTTGAGATTGAGATGTTGCGAGCTGGCAAGTTTGATGAAAATGTGATGGAAAAAATCAAAAATCAGTAAAATTTATTATTGTTTGAAATATGAAAGGAATTGATGTATGGTAAAAAAAGGATTATTTTTATTAGTTTTATGTTTAACGGTTAGTTGCGGAAATAAATCATCTTAAAAAAAGAGACAAAAACGACTTCAGGTGGAAAATACAAAATTATTGCTTTAGAAGAATCTGACGGACACAAAATAATCTCAATTGTAGTTGAAAATGAAATAAAAGAAGACAATCTGGTAAAATTAATGAGAGAAGCAGCAGCTCAAAATCTTGGAAATGCAAAATCTGTAACAATACAAGCATTTGGAGATGAAAGATATTTAGGATTGGCAGGAAATACTCATGGAAGATATACTTATGAGAAAAATATGTCAATTGAAAAAATTAACGAAGATCAAGAAAAAGGCTATACTTATTTTAGAACTAAAAAGTCAAAACCTTCTGAAAAAGCTGTGAATATTAGGATAGATTATTTTAAATTGTTTGAACGAGATAGAGAAAAAGAAATGAAATTAACAAGTGAAGAACAATTAAAATTATATAAAGAACAATTGGAAGAATTAGGAAAGAAATATAAAATGACGACAGATCAAGTTAGAAAAGAAATGGAAGAATTTGATAAGTATAGTGAAGAAGATATAGTAGAAGATGCAATGATAAAATAATAGAAAGAAGTGATAAAAATGCTAAAAGATAAAGAATTAACAAAAAAGGAAATGTTTGAAATATTTAACAGAAGATATGCGTGCAAAAAATATAATAAGACAAAAGTTGTTTCAGACGAAGATTTTATGGCAATTATTGAGGCTGGGCGACTTTCTCCTAGTTCATTTGGGCTTGAGCCTTGGAAATTTATTCTTGTGAAGAATGAGGAAATGCTGAATGACATGAGAGAGTTTGCTTGGGGAGCGATTAACAGCTTGAATGGAGCGAGCCATATTGTTATGGTGTTAGCTAGAAAAGGTGTTACTGGTGATAGCAAGTATTTTGAGAGAATTGGGAAGGAAATAATAAATATTTCAGATGAAAATTTTAAGATTAGAAAAGAATTTTTTATAAAATTTCAAAAAGAGCATTTTAAATTGCTAGAAAGTGAAAGAGCATTATTTGACTGGGCTTCAAAACAGACTTACATTGCATTAGTAAATATGATGAATATGGCTGCAGCTCTTGGGATTGACAGCTGTGCAATTGAAGGATTTAATAAAGAAATGGCTGAAAAATACTTCTCTGAAAAAGGTGTGTTTGATTTAAAGGAATATGGAATTTCATATTTCGTAAGTTTTGGATATAGAGATGAAGACATTACTCCGAAAACTAGAAGAAAACTTTCGGAAGTTTATGAGGTTGTTGAGTAGTTAGTGAACACTTGAATTTATGATATACTCAAATCGTAAAATTAATTTATTGCAGAAAGAGGATTTTTATGAAAAAAATTTTTGTAATGATGTTGCTGGTAACGGCATTTTCGTGTGGTAATAAAAATAATCAAAATGAAAATAAAAATAAACCAAATAATACATCTGAACAGACGAGCCAAAAGCAAGAAAATTCAGAACAGGTATCAGAAGGAACGAAGAAAAAAAGAATAGAAGCAGAAACAGCTTATGAAAAGAATTTAATGAAAGTTAAGGTAGATGGAGGTTCTGAATATAAACAATTAAGTGATAAAGACGTGACTGAAATAAAGCAGATTATCCAAAAAAAATTTAAAAATTCAGTAATAACTGCTGTAACAAATGATGGACGTTTTTTTATAATGCAAGCAGTTAATGATCCTACAAATAAAGAAGAAACTGCTAAGGAAATTATTATTGATAGAGTGGATATTATTGAAACTATTGGGAAATGGTGTAAAGACAAAGGAACAGAATATAAATTTGTAATTGTTCAGTTTTTTGATCTGGATAAGAAAGAACGGATTAGCGAGTCCATATATTATTCATATATTTTGGAAAACCTTTATGAAAAGGAAGAATACAAGCAGGCAATAAGTGATGCTTTTGATAAATATAAAAGAGCTATAAGATATTAAAGTAGAAAATATTTTTCCAAAAAAGTGTATTTGAATTGAAGAAATACGGAGTTTCAGTGATGGTAAGTTTTGGGTATAGGGATGAAGAACAACCTAAAAAAGTAAGAAAACTGCCTAAAGAATTTTTGAAAATAATAAAAATAAAAAATTTAGAGTAAAAGAGATAAATAAATTAAATTTATTACTGTATCATAAAATCAAATTGTTGCACAATAATTTATTTTATTATATAATATAAAAAGAATAACAAATAGATAGGAGAAAAAGAGAGAAAATGTCAAATAGTGATAACAAAAGAGTGAGAGTTAGGATAGCACCATCTCCAACTGGAGATCCACATGTGGGAACTGCTTACATTGGGCTTTTTAATTATGTATTTGCAAAACATAATGGTGGAGATTTTTTATTGAGAATTGAAGATACAGATAGAACGAGATTTTCTGAAGATTCAGAACAGCAAATTTTTGATGCGATGAAGTGGCTTGGGCTTAATTATGATGAAGGTCCAGATGTTGGCGGGGATAGAGGTCCTTACAGACAATCAGAAAGATTTGAAATATATAAGGAATATGCCAAAAAACTGGTGGAAAAAGGTGAAGCGTATTACTGTTTCTGTACACCAGATAGATTGCAAAAGTTGAGAGAAAGACAAGCTGCAATGAAACAAGCACCTGGATATGACGGTCATTGCAGAAACTTGTCAAAAGAAGAAGTTGAAGCAAAATTAGCGGCTGGTGAGCCTTATGTTATTAGACTTAAAATGCCTTATGAAGGAGAAACTATTGTAAATGATGGATTAAGAGGAGAAATTAGATTTGAAAATAGTAAAATTGACGATCAGGTACTTTTAAAATCTGATGGATTTCCAACTTATCATTTGGCTAATATCGTGGATGACCATTTGATGGGAATTACTCATGTTATAAGAGCAGAAGAATGGATTTCATCTACGCCTAAACATATTCAATTGTACAAAGCGTTTGGTTGGGATGAGCCAAAATGGTATCATATGCCACTTTTGAGAAATGCGGATAAGACTAAAATTTCTAAGAGAAAAAATCCAGTTTCATTGAACTATTACAAAGAAGAAGGTTACTTAAAAGAAGGATTACTAAACTTCCTTGCACTTATGGGATGGAGCTTTGGAGAAAACAAGGAAATTTTTACTATTGATGAAATGATTCAAAATTTCTCATTTGATAAAATTTCTCTTGGAGGGCCTGTATTTGACCTAGTTAAATTAGGCTGGGTAAATAATCATCACATGAGATTAAAGGATCTGGATGAATTGACAAAATTGGCTATCCCATATTTTGTACAAGCTGGTTATTATGAAAATGAAAACTTGTCAGATGAAGAATTTTCAAAATTAAAAAGAATTGTGGAAATTACAAGGGAAGGTTCACAAACATTAAAGGAATTGCCAGTAAATGCAGCAATTTACTTTGAAGATGAATTTGAATTGCCGGTAATTGAAGAGGGAATGAATAAAAAGGAAAGAAAATCAATTGAAAGATTAACTTCTTCGCTTGAAACAGAAACTGGTAAAAAATCTATCCAAATGTTTATTGAAAAAATCAATAAATTAAATGAAGAAATTTCAGAAGACGAAGCAAAACAAATCCTGCACGAATTACAAGATGAAATAGGAGAAGGTCCAGCAGCAGTATTGATGCCACTTAGGGCAGTTATTACAGGAAAAGCCAGAGGAGCGGATTTGTACACAGTAATTGCAGTTATTGGGAAAGAAAGAACGTTGGCTAGGATAAATAATATTTTGAATAAATAATATTTTTAAAGAGAATTACTAATATGTAGTTCTCTTTTTTGTATTAATTTTTTTAACTATTTTTTAAAATTTTGTGGAAATTTTATTTCTTATGTGGTATAATTATCTTAATCAGGAAATAAAAGATAAGGGGTGATAGTTATGGCTACAAGCAGTTTTTTCAAAAATTTAGAATTGAATAAAGAAGCGGCTGAAGAGCTGATCAAAATGATGGAAGAAGGATTTACTGTAAATAAAAATGAAGATTTGAAATGCGAGGAAGCTGATATAGAAGAAATAGGTAAAAAATTTAAATTGAGAAAAAAAGGGGAAATAGCAATTGAAGAGAATGAGGTTACAGGAGTTATTGAATAAATATGACGAACTAGATGTTATAAAAGAATTAAAAAAATTTAAAAGTATTTCAGTTTATCCTAAAAATGATATTGAGATATTTTTACAAGAAAAATCTATTAGATTCGAAAAATCATGTGTTTCTACAACCCATTTAATATTTGATGATAATATTGAAGAAATGTTAGGATATTTTACAATTGCAAATAGAAGTTTAATTCTTTCAAAAGAAGAATTGAATGTGCTTTCAAAAACACAGCAAAAGAAACTGAGTAATAGCGGAAGTGTATTAAGAAATGGTGATTTGATGACAAGTAGTTTTTTGTTGGGACAACTGGGGAAAAATTATTCAGATGATATTTTGAAAAAAATTACAGGAAAAGATTTACTAACTTCGGCATATAATTTGTTATTGAAGATAAAGGAATTGATAAATACTAAATATGTCTGGTTGGAATGTCAGAATGAATCTAGATTGATTAATTTTTATAGAGATTTTGGATTTAAACTTTTGGAGCATATTATTTCTGATGAAGGATTGAAAGTAATGATAATGGAACTTAAATGAAGTATATTGAATTTACTATTGAGATTAAATGGATAAAATTATAAGAATTTAAAAAAGTGATGTATAGAGTTTTAAACTTTTAAATATCGCTTTTTTTATTTTATTTATATTCAAATTTATAATAAATATTTTTTTTAACAAAATAAATTTTTTAGTTTTAATAAATCGACGGAACTTTTATAATTTAATTAAAATAATCCATAATTATTTAATACGAAACCTCATTTAAATAATAAATTTATTACAAACTTTTCTAATAAAGGATATAAACCTAATATTTTCAAATAATTAAAATATAATTTTTATTTTTTATAAACTAATCCGTCGGAGCATTTTTCTGTGCTGGCAAATAGGATTTGCGGCAATGAGCAATCCTACAAAAATAAAAAAGAAAAAACATAGAATTAGTTGAATGATTATGAATCAGCTATCAAATAATCCTATTATAAAAATTTATTCCTATTTTCAAAAGAGGTTTAGTATAAGTTGAATTATAAGAAGTTTTTTAGTATAATTAGATAAATGAAAGTTTCATTTACGAAAGGGGAGAAATTATGTTAAAAAGAGCGAAAAAATTATATGAGAAATATAAAAAGACAAATATCACAGCAGAAGATTTGAAAAAGGCTGGAAAGTTGAAAAATAATTTAGGAGCAGTTGCATCAAAGTTTGGGCTTTTTGTGAGAATGTTACAGGCGGATAAGAAAGGGGAATTTAAAATTCCAACGTTGGATAAAATAAAGATTGTTGGAGCAGTTGTTTATGTGATTTCGACAATTGATGCAGTGCCTGATATTTTGCCGATTATTGGGTTTGGTGATGATATAGGTGTTGTGGCGTATGTGATTTCAAAGCTGGGAAGTTTGATTTCTGAATATGAAAAATTTGAGCTTCAGAAAAAAAGGGAAGAGAAGGACAGGAATGTGGATTGGGATAATTTACAAGTTGTGAATGAGGATTAAGAATGGAGAAATATGAAAAAAGAAAATTTTTTGAGGCAGTTTCCAAAAGAAATGGAGTATTTGGCTAGTAAATTGTATAATTCTTATGAAGTGGCGAAGGAATATGAGATTGTGAGCTTTACTGAGGAATTTTATACGCCGAATTTTTGGAAGAATCTGGGGAAAAGGATGGATGGACTTAATGTTGTTTGTGATGGAGTTTTTGCGGATAGTGATAGACGGCAAATTGCATTTGTGCCTGATAATTTTATAGCTGGAAATAGAGATGTTTATGATAATTTTGCAAAAAATGGCAAAAGTTTGGTACAAGATGATGAAAAATTTGAAGAATATGCGGACTTTAATAATGAGTTTAATGAGAATAGTTTTCAATTTCCAAATAAATTGTTAAAAATATCAATAGATTCAAGATTTCGTGAATATCTTCATAAGGATTTTTTAGGAAGTCTTATGGGGCTTAATATAAAAAGGGAGCTTATGGGAGACTTGATTTTGGAAAATGAGGGCAGGAAAATATCAGGGTATATTCCAGTATCAGAGAAAATTGCGGATTATATTATTTCGGAATTAAAGCAAATTGGAAAAGCATCTTGTGAAATTAAAATTATTGACACAAAGAATAAAAATATTCTTCCGCAATATAAATATGATGATAAGCTAATCACAGTTCCCTCCAAGCGTTTGGACAGCATTGTTTCAACGATTACAAATTTATCTCGGACAAAAGTAATTGAGCCGATTGAAAAAGGAAAGGTTCTAGTTGATTATGTGGAAGAAAAGGATAAGTCTAGAATGCTTGAAATTGGCAGTTTGATTACGATTAGAGGGTTTGGGAAGTATAAATTGTTTTTGGATAAGGGGGAAACGAAAAAGGGGAAGGAACGGATACTTGTGAAGAAATACATTTAGAATCTTGGAATAATAAAAATAGATTTATTGATAACTTGATTTAAATGTTCTAAATCAAAGAAAGAAGGTAGAAAAATGAAAGATGTTACGCCAAAAAGTAATTTTGAAATATTGATAAGATGTTTTGTAATAGCAATTGGGATTGTGGCAGTGATTGCATTGCTGAAATTGGCACTTGCAGTATTTTTATCAGTTGCAATATGGATAATTCCAATTGCGTTGATATTATTTTTGTATGAAAAATTTAAAGAAAAATAGTTTTTTTTAAAAAATTTTTATTAAGTAATTTTAGCGCTTGAAAATATGTAACTTTTACATTTAGATTTGAAAAAGTATTATTATAAAAACAGAAAAGGAATGAAAAGATGGAAAGAAGTGAAATAAAACAGGAATATAAATGGAATTTATCAGATATTTATGAAAATTATTCAACTTGGGAGAAGGATTTTGAGAAAGTTAGTGAGCTGAAAAAAGAATTGGCTGGATTTAAAGGGCAATTTGGGAATGAAGGAAAGTTATTGGAGTTTTTTCAGAAGCAGGAGGAGATGGATAAGATTTCTTATAAATTGTATCGATATCCTCAGCTTGCGAGGGATTTGAACTCGTCGGATAAGGAGGCTGTGGAGCATTTGCAGAAAGTGCAGTTTTTGTTTGCAGAGATTTCTACTGAATTGTCCTGGGTAAATTCGGAACTGGTTGATAATCGTGAGAATATTGAAAAATGGATTGAAAAAAAAGAATTTGATGATTATAGATTTGGACTGAAAAATTTATTTAGGTTGCAAAAGCATATTCTGGAAGAAAAGGAAAGCAAACTGCTGTCGTACTACAGTTCATTCTTTTCAGCACCGAGAAGCATTTATTCTGAAGTTACGGTTACGGATGTGGAGTGGCCTCAGGTTACGCTTAGTTCTGGAGAAAAAGTGGATGTAACGCCTGCCAATTATTCTAAAATTTTGTCTACAAATAGAAATCAGGAAGACAGAAAACTGATGTTTCAGACGTTTTATACAATTTATGAAAAGAAAAAAAATACAATTGCTGCAATTTATAACTCAATTTTGCAAAAAGGGATTGCTTCAAAGAAAGCCTACAATTACGATTCATTTTTGTTAAGCCATCTGGAGAGTGACAATATTCCAGAAGAAATTTACTTAAATCTTGTCAATACGGCGAAAAATAATACAAAACCATTGCAAAGATATTTAAAATTGAGAAAGAAAATTTTAGGACTTGAAAAATACTATAATTTTGATGGCTCAATTAACCTAATAGAATTTGACAAGGAATACGAGTATGATGATGCTAAGGAAATAGTATTAAATTCAGTTGCTCCACTTGGAGAAGATTATGTAGAAAAAATGAAAAAAGCGATTTTAGAAGGCTGGCTGGATGTATTTGAAGCGAAAGGGAAAAGAACGGGAGCGTATTCTGCAGGAGTTTACGGAGTTCACCCATATATGCTTCTGAATTACAACAAGACTTTAGACAGCGTATTTACATTGGCACATGAACTGGGACATACTTTGCACACTCTTTATTCAGATGAAAATCAGCCTTTCTCGATGGCAGACTACACAATTTTCGTAGCGGAAGTGGCTTCTACATTTAACGAAAGATTACTGCTTGACTATATGCTGGAAAATACCAATGCTCCAAAAGAAAGAATCGCACTATTGGAGCAGGAAATTGGAAATATTGTTGGAACATTCTATTTTCAGGCATTGCTAGCAGATTATGAATATCAGGCACACAAGCTGGCAGAAGCTGGAGAGCCAATTACAGCGGAAGTTTTGAGCAAAATTATGGAAGACTTGTTTGACAAATATTATGGCGATATAATCGAAAAAGATGATTTAATCTATATTTTCTGGGCAAGAGTTCCACACTTTTTCAACTCGCCATTTTACGTTTATCAATACGCCACTTGCTTTGCCTCATCAGCGATTTTATATGAAAAAATGATAAATTCAAACGATGAAAGCGAGAAAAAACAAACACTAGAGAAATACATTCAATTATTAAGCTCAGGAGGAAATGACTTCCCAATGGAACAATTGAAAAAAGCAGGAGTTGATTTATCGAAAATTGAGACAATTGAGGCTGTGGCGAAACAGTTTGATTTGCTGTTAGATAAATTGGAAGTGGAAATTGGGAAGTTGTAGAAATATATTGAAATATAGAAAAAGAAAATATTTATTATTTTGTACGATGTTGTATTGACAATGTAATTAAAAATTGATACAATGAAGAAAAAAAGGAGGTATTTGTTATGGCAAATGCAAATTTAAGTATTAGAGTTGATAAAGAAACAAAAGAAAAAGCGAACGAATTATTTAACAAATTTGGCTTGACAATGACAACGGCAGTAAATATGTTCTTAAAAACTGCAATTAGGGAAAATAGAATCCCTTTTGAATTGAAATTGGAAGAAGAGCCAAATGAAGTAACTTTAGAAGCGATGAGAGAAGCTGATAGAATTGCAAGAGATGATAGTGTAAAGGGATATGACAGCATAGAGGAGTTGAGAGAGGCACTTGGTGTATAAAAAAATAGGTTCACACTCAGAACTGTTTTAGTATGGTTCTGAGTTTTTGATATTATGAAGGAGTGGATTTTTTATGAAAAAAATATTTTTTGTTTTAATTATTATAATAATTTTAATTATAATATTTGCTAAATCATACAAAATAAAGGCAAAATCAGATTTAGAACATACAGCCAAAGAGTTTGTTAATAAACTTGATGAATTAGGATATTTTAAGTATGCTAAAAGAGAAGATGCTCCTTCTTTAAAGAAAGAAATGTTAGAGATGATAAGAAAATATGGAAATGAAGGAACATTAACTACGCTATGGAATGAAAATGCAAATGTAGCAAAAGATTATAGATTTTATTTTTGTGATGGGGAAACAGTTTTTGAAGGGGATGGAATACCAGATTTGATAAATGATCTACAACCTTCATTTGAAAAATTTGGAGTTAAAATAAAAATTGACAGTTTTTCAGAAGAATGGGATGACGAAAAAGGATTAAGCACCAAAATCAAAATTAATGGCACAGAGTATGAAATTTTTAAAAATTTTAAAAAAAGTGGATGGGGAGAAGCTCCTATGAGAATAGCACATGCTGTAAATAAAGAACTTGAAAAAAAAGGAATAAATGAAAAAATTTATTTAATATCAGGTGGAAATGACGGAAAATTAGTATTTTTAACAGAAGAGCAATATAAATATATCTATGCCTTTTTTAAAGATTCCAAAGAAAAGCCTCTCGAATTGAATGAATGGGGAAAGGTAATGAAAACAGAGCCGTTGAATTTTTAATCTATTAAGAAAGGATAAATTTAAATGAAAAAAATAATTTTACTTTTCACAATAATTTTAGAATTTAATTTATTTTCAAATACACCATATGACGAGTTTTTTCAAAAAGTAGAGCAATTGGAAGAAAAAATAAAAAATGGAGATAAAAAGGCGATTAATAATTTGGGGAATTTGTATGCAAAAGATAAAAATTCTCGTAATATTCCTAAGGCGAAAGAATATTATAGATTGGCGATAAAAAATGGTTCTGAAATTGCTAAGAAAAATTTGGAGATAGCGAATAAATTTCCGAAATTGTGTCCTGATGGAGCGATATGTGAAAATTGGACTACGATTAGATTTGTAGATAAAGATGGAAAAATTGTGAAAATGATAATAAAAGGGTTTCCTGTTAATAAAGAAGAAGTGACTGAGATTGAAAAACGGGAAATTAAAGGCGAAATAGAATATTTATTAAATGTTTTTCTTGAGAATGAAGAATTTGTAATTGTTGGGTATGCTGATGAAACTGAAAAAAATAAAAAGAAATTATCTTTATCAAGAGCTGAGAAAATGGCTGAATTTTTGAAACAAAATGGATTGAGAAAAGATATAAAAATTAGTAAAATAACTGGAAAAAGTTCTGAAAATCCAGTTGATACAAATGATACGGAAATTGGAAGATACAATAATCGCCGTGTTGAGATTTTTCTGAAAAATGGGAAAGTTAAGAAAATTGATGTTGAGGATGTTGGGGAATTGTTAAGTCAGTTGAAAGATGAGTAGATTTTTGAAAAAGTAGGATTTTGTACCAAATATATTAAACTGATAAAATAATTTTTTTATAATTTTCTGTTTCCCAAAAAAATATGGTATAATTAATATGAAAAAAGATTGAAAGAGAGGGTGATTTTGATGAAAAAAATTTTTAATAAAAAGATTGGTGTTTTGATTTTCTCTTTGGTATGTGCTGGATTGGTAAATGCTGCACCTGTGAGAAGTGAGAATGAAGCAGTGAGACTTGTGCAAAATTCAATAGCTAAGCATAAATTTGGTGGTAGTCAAGGGACAAAATGCATGAGATTTTATGTTGATGAAACTGATGAGGAATTTGAAATTGATGTGCGAAGTAATAATGCGAAATGTGGTGGAGATCCGAATATTGAGCCACGTTTGTTCAGTTATACTGTAAATAAGAGAACTGGTAAACTTGCAACAGATAACATTAGTTATGCTAACAGTTTAGGGTTGGAGTGGGACGGAAGCTATAATCCGATAGATTAATTGTATTAAAAAAAAGAGTTGTCTAAATTGTTAAACTAGGCAACTCTAATTTTTTTTGCTAATTTTATATTTCAATTCTCTTAGTGACATTGGGTTTACTTTTAGTAAATCTTTATAAACGTTATTTAGGTGCTTAATTGCAGTTTTATCTGTTGTTTTTATGCAAGTTTCGTGATTTAGCATAAATCCTGTGTCGGTAAAGTTTAAGGATCCTAAAAATGCAATTTTATTGTCAATTATGTAGATTTTGCTGTGAAGATCGTAGTTCTTGTTTAAAATATGAATATTAAAATTATCACGCAATGAATAGTAAAATTCATTGTTTTTTATTACTGTTCTTAAGAAAAATGTAAAAAGTCCTAGAAAAATTGTTAAAGCTAAAAGATTGTTTTTTGTAATTGGAAATACAGACTTTGTAAAGGAAACATCAAAGAAAAACAATGTGAAAATTTCCAGTATTAAAATCGACAAAATTAAATAGAGTATTATCAGTATAAGTTTTCCCAAGAGGATAATAAATTTTCCAAAACCTGGCATTGAATGATATTTAAATAAGTTTTTTCGTAAAAAAGGGTAAATTTTTTCATTATCTTTTGAAATAATATTTACCTGCACGTCTTTATTTAATGAACTAAAAATATCTTCAGTTATCATATTTCCGCTTAAAAAAGGAGAAATTACCGTGATTGATTTCTTGGCTTTTTGGATTGCATTTCGTACGCTAATGCCAGCCTTTTTTCCAACATAGATATCACAGGAAATCCCTTCTAAGAAAGGTTGCTCTGTTTTTGGAATATTCCTTGTTCTTGAAGTTTTTTTTGTTGTGTAGTTAGTTCGTCTTGTCGTCTTTTTTGTCATCATTTTCTTTTATATCAGAACTTTTTAAAAAGTCAGAAATCTCCTTCATTGTTCGGCTGTCTTTCAAAATGCTGGTGTGAGTAGTATTGTTAATAATTTTAAAATTATCAGATTCCATTTTTGCAGTTTCCAAAGGCACCATTCCATCATCCTTCCCACGAATTATCATTGAATATAGCGGATTATTCGTCTTATTTCCAATCAGAATCATATAATCGTAATCAGGTTCGCCAAGCTGATTTACAAAACTATCCTTTTTTGTGCTAAATTGTGGAACGACTTTTCCAAGCATAACTGGGAGTTTGTCTACAAATGGAACATCTGCCAAATGGGTTCCATGCGATGGTGGTGAAATAAATACAACTTTTCCTAAATTTTCAAGAGGATTTTCCTTTAAATAATATCGCAAAATCCCAGTTCCCATCGAGTGTGCTACAAAATTAATCTTTATATTTTTTTGTGTATTTTCATCATTTTTTTTATCTTTTCGTTTACCATTTTCATCAATTTCATAATACTGATTGTCTATTTTTCTATGCAAATTGTCTGCATAAATCTGCCCGTTAATATCCTCAATATTTGGCTTTATATAAAGTTCAACAATCTCTTCAGCAGTTTCTTTAGTAGTAGGATACTGAATATTGATAATCCTGTAATCATTCTTAAATTTTTGTGCAATGCTTTCCATATCCGAACTTTTCCCATAAATACCGTGAAGAAGTACCATAAAATCCTGATTTTTCCGAGCTTTATCATCTTTTTCATAATACGTCTTGATTTTATATTCATGATACAGAAGTCCAGCTACTGTAATTATTGAGCCAATTAATATATTTTTTGCTATTTTTTTCATATTATTTTCCTTTTTATTTATTTTTTGCAGTTCAATTTATAAAATTCAAAAATTCCCATTTCCCCAAGTTTTGCTACATATTCATCAATTTCTTCGATATATTCTGAAATTTTCTGTCCTTGTCCGCCAGTTGCGATAACATAAGCGTTTGGAAAGGAATTTTTGTATTGTAAAATTAATTCTTTTATTGCACCAACATTTCCGTAAAAGATACCGGCATTTATTTGTGAAATTGTATTTATTCCCAAAACTGTTTCAGGATTGGTAAATTCGATTTTTGGCAAAGCGGCGGTATTACTGAACAAGGCATTTATTGAAAGAGTGATTCCGGGAAGAATGCAACCGCCCATATAAGTGGAATCTTTTATCATGTCAAAAGTTGTGGCTGTACCAAAATCAATTATTAAAAGTTCCTTTTCTGGATATAGTTTTTTTGCCGCCAAAATGTCTACAATCCTGTCTGCACCGAGACCACGTTCCATATTTGGCAAAATTTTTATTTCATTTTCTACATTGTCAAATGTTACAAACATTGGATTGATGTTAAAATATTTTTTTCCAAGCCTTGTAAAATTTTCGTTAATATTTGGAACAACTGATGAAATAACAATATTTTTAATATCTGAAATTTCTAAATTGCTGTTTTTTGCAAATTCCTTTAACATTACAAAAAGAGTATCTTCGGTAAATTCCAGATGTGTCGGTATTCTGAATGTTGCTAGAATATCGCCATTTTCATTATAAAAAATCGGTATAATATGTGTATTTCCAATATCAAATCCTAAAATCATTATTTTTCCTTTCCGTTAGTGAGTTTATTAAAAGATTAAACTCAAAATCTTGTCTAAATTTAAATATTAAAGATATTTTTTTTATTTTACAAACAGCTTAATATAAGCAACAATTGATAAAATAACGCCTATAATCGCTTCTCCGCTCATTAATCCATTAGAAATTAAAAGCAGGTTTGAGTGAGATTTTTGTGAAATTCTGTTTCCAAAAAAACTTGCAAGTCCGCCTAAAAATACAGTTGAAGTTAAATAAAACGGTACATAGATTCCGATTCCAAAAGTTAAAACTGGTAAATTTAACAGGCTTAAAAGCAGTCCCGTTACAAGTCCAATAAAGAAAATATTCAAAAACGGAATTCCATTTATTACCGTTGCAACAATTGAAGCTTGTAATGCTATTAAATCGGTATTTTCTACTGGACCGATAGTTTTATAGACTCTGAAAAATACAAAAAATAAGAATGTTATTACAAAAGAACTTGCGATTGAGCCGATTAATTCGCCAAAAAGCTGCTCTGATGGATTTACTTTCATTTTGTAGCCTGATTTAAAGTCATTTAGAATATCGCCAGAAAGTCCGCATGCGACTGCTATAATGCAAGCCAGTAAAAAGAGAGTCAGGGTATTTAAGTTTATAGAAAATTTTATTCCGCCAATATTTAATCCGTTTAACATTTTATTTAAAAATGAAATTATTAGGATTGTAATTATGGCATAAATTTCCATTGGATTAACTCCAGTCTTTCCAGTCGAATAACCTGCAATTATTGTACATAAAATCGATATTAGGACTAAAACTAACGCAAGAAATATAGGAAGTTTATAAATAAAAATTATTATAATTATTGAAACGGCTGATAAAATAAATAATTTGGTAATGATACTTCTGTTTTCTGAATTATTCTTTGATTTATTTGAAAAAATAATTTTTAAAATTACAGCAATTCCAATTCCAATCATAAATCCCATTCCAAAACTATTTTTCATAGTGGGAAAATCAGCAATTTTAAACATTTTTGCAAGTGGTTCCCCAACAAAAATTACAGCAGCGCCGCCTAAAAACCAGACAAATGTATTTACAAATCCAAGCACATATCCGATTCCGACTAAAAGAGGCGATACATAAAAGCTGAAAGGCAGATTTTTTAGTGAAACTAATGCTGGAATAATGGGCGGTTTTCCCTTTGTAAAGCTGAAATCACGGAAAAGGGCGACAATAGAACTGAATAATGTTCCGAAGGCCACATAACGAATACTGTCAATATTTTTCCCAGAATCCACAAGATTGTATGCCGCTTCTCCAATTGGAAATTCCAATTCTTCTTCTTCAATTAACTTTGAACGAAAAATGTAGGACAAAAATGAACCTGCAATGCTTCCAATCAAAATTGTGATGAAAAGCAGCTGCTGATTTATGTCTGTTAATTTTCCGCCTAAAATAATGTAGGCTGGAACTGTAAAGGCAACTCCTCCCGCCACCATTGAACCAGCGCTCATAATGGTATGTGTAATTGTAATTTCCTTATTATTCGTCTTTTTAAAAAATTTTAGTGCCATCATAGATAAAAGCGTAACCATTATCGTTGGCCATGGCAATGCCCCAAATTTAAGCACGATATAAAAGGAGCTGGCAGATACAAGTATCGCTCCGATAATTCCAATTAAAATTGATTCAAATGTCATATTTAATCCGTTGCTTTTACTATTATTTCTTTTATTTGCTTTTGCTGATCTCTTTTTTGCCATTAAGTTTCCTCCTTGTTTTGCTATTAAAATTTTACTTTATTTTTGGGGTGTTTGTCAATGGAATTTTATGTTATTTGTATGTTAAATTTTGGAAAAAGAAAAATTCAAATAAAAATTTTGATATAAAGTTTATTGTAACTTATAAATTTTAAAATAATTATAAGAGAATTAATATTGAAAATTATAATAAAAAATTGTAAAATTATATAAAGAATAATAATTTATAAAATAAGAATACAGAGAGGAGAGGATTAATTATGAAAAAGAACTTAAAAATATTGTTTTTTGTGACAGCTTTAGGAATGGTTGCCAGCTGTACAGTAGCACCGCTTACAGGGAGAAGACAGCTTAAACTTGTGAGTGATAAAAGTGTGGCAGAAAGTTCAGTTTCTGCTTATAGACAGCTTATCCAGCAGGCAAATGCAAAGGGGCTGCTTGCAAATAACACGGCGGATGGACAGAGATTGAGAAGAATTGGAGGAAGAATTTCGTCAGCGGTGGAGCAATATCTGAATGAAAATGGAATGTCAAAAAAAGTTTCAGATTTACAATGGGAATTTAATTTGATAAGAACTAACGAGATAAATGCGTTTGCTATGCCAGGTGGTAAAATTGCCTTTTATACTGGAATATTGCCGATTCTAAATACTGATGCGGGAATTGCGTTTGTAATGGGACATGAAATTGGACATGTTATCGGGGGACACCATGCGGAAGCCTCAAGCAACAAGGCTCTTGCTGGAATTGCTGCTACTGTAACAGATGCCGTAACAGGTGGAAATGCTGTATCTTCCCTTGTTTCAAGCGGACTTTCCATTACTCTTTTGAAATTTAACAGAACTCAGGAATATGAGGCGGACAAATACGGAATGATATTCATGGCAATGGCTGGATATAATCCGTCTGAAGCAATTACAGCTCTTGAAAGAATGGATTCGATAGGCGCAGGAAAGAGAGCGGAAATTTTGTCGACACATCCGTCTGGAAAGCACAGAATTGAAGCGGCCAGAAAATTCTTGCCTGAAGCAATGAAATATTATAAGGCAAGATAAATTGAAATAATAAAAAATGTATGAAAGGAAATGTCGTGGGAAATAAGATAAGCATAGCTCCGATGGTAGACAGAACAGACAGGAATTTTAGAAATTTTGTGAGAATGATAAATAAAGATGTTTTGCTGTATACGGAAATGATAACAGCACAGGCTATTTTAAATGGAGATCTGGAGTATATTTTAGGATTTGATGAAGTGGAAGAACATCCAATAGTGCTGCAAATTGCGGCAACTAATCCGAAAGAAGCATATGAGGCGATAAAAATTGCTGAAAAATATAATTATGATGAAATCAATCTAAATGTTGGCTGTCCGTCTAACAGAGTTTCAGGAAATATGATGGGTGCTTATCTTATGGCATTTCCGAAAGAAGTGGCAAATATTGTGAAGGCAATGAAAGATGCAACAGGCAAGCCTGTATCTATAAAACATAGAATTGGGATTGATGGGAAAAATATACTTCCTGATACTTTTGAACGGACATTGCTGGATAAATATGAAGATATGATGAACTTTATTAATATTACTAAAAATACTGGAGTGAACAAATATATAATTCACGCACGGATAGCAATACTGGCAGGACTTGATCCAAAACAGAACAGAAGCGTTCCGCCACTTAGATATGATGAAGTTTACCGTGTAAAAAATGAAAA
Organism: Leptotrichia sp. oral taxon 223; assembly: GCF_013394795.1. NCBI lineage: Bacteria > Fusobacteriati > Fusobacteriota > Fusobacteriia > Fusobacteriales > Leptotrichiaceae > Leptotrichia > Leptotrichia sp. oral taxon 223. The sequence goes on along the minus strand of NZ_JABXYU010000001.1, from coordinate 47,136 downwards.
TCCAGATTTACACATAGAAATTAATGGTGGAATTAAAAGTGTCAAAGAAATTGACGAGCATTTGAAATACGTGGATTCTGCAATGTTAGGACGTGAAATTTACGACAATCCTATGATTTTAACTGAATTTGGTAAATATTATGGAAAAGAAATAAATATCACCCGTAAGGAAATTATAGAAAAAATGATTCATTACGTCGAAAATATGGAAAAACAAAATCTTCGTCCACATCTATTCCTAATGCACACACACGGATTATTTCACAACGTACGTGGCAGCAAGATTTGGAAAAGGGTGATTAATGAACCAAGGGCAGATTCTGAGACATTGAGGGAATTATTAAAAGAAATGAAAAAATAAAATATATTGTTTTGATCAAAAATTAAAATTCTTAATTAATCGTTGTTTTAAAAGACAGCGATTTTTTTATAAAGTTAAATTTGAAAATTATGACTATATTATTTAACTTCAAAGATTGTTTAGTTTTATTGGTTTGAAATTAGAGGAAATTGATTATAAGATAATTTGAAAATTAACTTTAATATTTCTGTAAATAAATTTTAAGTAAAAAAGTTAAATATTTTTAAAATATAACTTGTATTTTTTTATTGTTTTTGATACAATATATTGTAACGAATTTTCAAAATTTTTTATTAACAATAAAAAAACTTTAAATGTTTTTCAAAGCAAAATGATAGTGAAAACATAATAATTTATAGAGATGTTTTATTAAAAATTTGAATTTATGCAATATGATTAAGTATTTTTATCAAATATATTATTTTTAAATGTGTATAATAAAAAAACAATTTAACATTTTAAAAAAGTTTTTTTTAAAATACACATGTTTAATGAAATAAAAGGAGTTCAAAATTGGTTATTTAGCAAATTTTGTGTTTGTTAAATGTGTGGAATAATAAATTTTTTTGGAAATAAAAGGATTTTAAAATTATAGAAATATTATTTAACAAAAGGAGTGTAAAACAAAATGACAAATAATCTTAGAAAAGTTTCGCAGGATTTGAGAGCGTTTGCAAAAAGAACAAAAGATTTTAAATATACAGATTCTGCATTAGTTACATTTTTAATGACAGGAATAGTATCAATTACAAGTAATTTGTTTTCAGCAACAACAGACAAAAACATAGAAAATCAGAAACAGGAGATTTCATCTTCAATAAAAGGTATGCATCAAAAGGTTAAAGAAACAAGAAGAGAAAACAACAAACTATTAAAAAATACAAATCTTGAACTTATTCAACTAATGGAACAAGGAGATCATGTTGTAAAATCACCTTGGAGCAGTTGGCAATATGGAATTAATTATTTTAATAATAATTGGAATGGAACTTACAAAGGAAGAGGAGATAAAAAAGAAAAATATCCTTATGAAGGGGTATTTGAAAGAAGTTCGAATATTTATGAAAGAGCAATATCGCCAGACAGTAGTAACTATGGACTATTAGATAAAAATAGAAAAGCAAATTTTGCTTCAGGTTCAGCAAAAGGATACGGTATAGCCAGTGTAAAATCGGTAAAAGAGCCAATTATACCTTTTGAAGTACGTGCAGGAATACGTCCAAGAAATATAAATAAATCGCCAATTGTAATAGCAGCAAAAAGTGCGATTACACCAACATTACCAGAAGCAATTAGCTTTACACCACCAAAACCGGTTATTGGGTTGCCAGAATTGCCAAAATTACCATCACCACCGACTTTTAATATACAACTAGGTTCTTACTGTAATTATATGGCAGATTGTGGAAGCGGTGTAGATGGTGGAGCTTATAATTATGATTTTGATCTTAATGCTTTTTCGGTTTTAGCTAATGCTCCTGGTACTAAAGGAAGACTTAGAGATGGTCATCCGTCATTAAGACATTCTTGGTCTAATACAGGAAGTGTTTTATTAAAATCATACTTTGATACAGAAACAAATTACAATTTAACAACTAATTTAACAGTTAATTCAGAAAATCCACTTAATGAAACTCAAAAACAATCTGAAAGAAATGCGGGAAGAGGATATAATGCACAAACTTTCTTAGTTGGTGGTTCTCGGGCAGCTACAATGGATAATGCACCCGCAAATACAGATATTAAACTTGATAACAAGGCAACAGTTAATTTGGTTGGGCCTTTGACAGTGGGATTTGAAGTTCAAACAGATACATATTACGGGCCAAATGGAAGTAAAAGAGAAATGGTTAATACAGGAACAATAACAGATGCTTCTGAAACGACGCTTGCAACTATTGGTGGATTAGCCAAAGGAGCTTCTGCGCCATTAACTCTTGCACCATTACTAGGTGGGACAACTGTTGATATAAATAGAACTGCTACTGGGTATACAGGATACAAAATTGGTATAATATTAACTTATGAGAATAACGATAGAAGAGTTAATAGTAAATATGTATTAACAAATAATGGAACAATTGATTTTGGTGGTGAAAAATCAATAGGAATTCAAGTTTACGCTCCCGGTTCACCTTCGCTTGTAGAAGTTGCAAATACAAATAAGATGAATATAGGTGGTACAGCGAGCTATGGTATGAAATGGTCTTCACGTGTAGCACCTAATAGTACGATGGAAAATACTGGAATACTTAATGTAAGTGGGGATGCAGGAGTTGATTCTAAGAATAATCCAGTAAATTCATTGTCATCAGGAATTGCAGTTATAGAAGATTCTAGTTACAGTAATGCTAGTGCAATAAGAGCATATCAAGGAAGAGTAAAAAATAATGGAATAATAAATGTTTCTGGTGGTAAAGGTAATACCGGTATGGTTTTGATTGCGAATGCCGCTGATGATATAACAAATGATGCGGCTGGAACAATTAATGTCAGCAGTACTGAAAAAAGACAAAATATAGCTATGAGAGTAGGTAAAGGGTCAGTATCAACAGATGCAAACGGGACACCTAAAGCAATAAATAACGGAACAATCAATTTAGATGGCGATTCATCAATAGGAATGGTTGGAATAAATGCAGACGTTGTTAATAATGCTGGAAAGAAAATAGGGACTACCAGTGGCAAGACAATCATTAATGGGATTGGTATGGCAACAAGTGGTGGAAAACTTGAAAATGAAGGTGAAATTGAATTAAAAGGTACAGGAGTTTCGACTAACGTTGGTGTATATATGATTAAAGGAACTGCCAATCCGACTGGAACACTTGGTTCAAACAGTAAAATCACAGTAAGTGGTACTAACTCAACAGGAGTATTGGTTACAAATGGTACATTGACTTACGGTGGAAGCACTACGGTTACAGGAGCAGCGGGAATTGCTGGGGCGATTGTTGGAGATAATAACACCAATACAGCGGATGTGACTGCTACAGGTGGTACAATCACGGTAAATGATGGTGCAGGCGGTTCTGCCGGAGTGTATGAATATACAGCTTCTGATGGGAAAACTAAAGTCAAAAAAGGTTCTTACGGACTTATTGTAGGAAAAGGTTCAAAATTTGTAGGAAAAACTGTGGGAGGAACAACAACATATGCAAATATTGATGCCAATGTAAAAGGTGAACAGTCTATCGGAGTGTATGCTGGAGAAGGTTCAAAAGTAGAACTTAAGGATCATACTGTAAAAGCGTACGAGGGAGCGGTAAACTATGATGCTGATAAAAATTCAACTATAACCTTAAAAGGAACAGGAACAGCAACTACAGGGCAAAAATCATTACTATTCTATCTTGGTGAAGATGGTACAGGAAAAGTTGCGATAGATGGAAAGATGAATGCGACAATTGAAGGTGGAACTACTCCTAATACCAGAGGAAATGCCTTCTATTATGTAGGAAATGGTGGTAACTTTGGAAAAACTCAGATTGAAGGATGGGCAAAACATAACTTCGGAGATGGAACAAGTACAACTTTAGGAAATCTAACCCTAAATATGAATAAAGGTTCAAGACTGTTTATCGCTCAAAATGTTGGAATGGACTTGTCTGATACAACAGGAGATGCCGTCTCAAAAGCTACAGGAGCACATATAAATGGAACTGACTATAAGACATTTATGCTGTACTTAAGTAAACTTACAATTAATCAGGATGTAAACTTGGATGATGCCAACGACGCATACAATCAGCTTGAAATTTCAAATTCGTCAATAACGAATGCAAATACTAAGACTATTACAGGAACACAGGCTAATCAGGTTGCAATGGCTCAGGAAAATAACAGGGGTCTGTATGCAAGAAACAAGGTTGTCTTGTCAAATGAAGGAACAATTAACTTAAGTGGTGCAGGATCTACTGGAATGTATGCTAAATTTGGAGAATTATACAACAAGGCAACAGGAACTATGACAATTGGTGACAAATCAACTGCTATTTATGGTATTGATGATTCATTGATTGAAAATGCAGGTAAGATTACAATAGGTTCTAATTCAACAGGATTGTATTCAGAAGGTTCTACAACACAGGCAATAAACAATCCAGGATCAATAGAATCAGCAGGAAATGATTCAGTTGCAATTTCTTACAAACCAGATGCGGCACTTTCTCCAGGGGTAATATTGGAAAATACAGGAAAAATCACTATGACAGGTGATAGAAATACGGCAATGTATGCAACTGGAACGCCAGGATATACAGCTAAGAACAGTGGAACAATAACATTGGGAGATTCAGCTTCAATTACTAGCCCTAACGTTGGACTTTACACCGACCATAATACTGTAACACTTGAAAATACTGGAACAATAGATTCTGGAAATAATACAATTGGAATTTATGGATATAATGCAGAAAATTCAGGTAACTTGAAGATAGGAAATGCAGCAATTGGAATATATTCTCAAAATGGAAATGTAAATTTGACAGGTGGAACAATAACAACAGGAACAGACGAGGCAGTTGGAGTTTACACAGTAGGAAGCGGACAGACTGTTACAAATAGTGGAACTGCATTTAATATAGGAAACAATTCATTTGGATTTGTAAATGTTGGGACAGGAAATACAATAAATTCTAAAATTTCAAATGTAGGACTAGGAGACAAGAATGTATATGTGTATTCGAGTGATACATCAGGAACAGTAACAAACTCTACAAATATAGCTTCTACAGGAGGACAAAACTACGGTATTTATTCAGCTGGAACAGTAACAAATAATGGAAACATTGATTTTTCAAGTGGTTCAGGAAATGTGGCAGTTTACAGTATTAAAGGTGGAACTGCAACAAACAATGGAACAATCACAGTAGGAGAATCAGATATTTCAGCTGTTGACAGTAGCGGTAATCCAGCTCCTCTGTACTCAATAGGTATGGGTGCAGGATATGAAACAACTGATACAGGTAATATAATAAATAAAGGAACAATTAATGTAAACGGGAAACATAGTATCGGTATGTATGCAAGTGGTGCGGGAAGTACAGCGACAAATGACGGAAATATCGTATTGAACGCAAGTAACACAACAGGTATCTATGCTGATAATGGAGCAACTGCAATAAACAATAACTCAATTACAACAGGTTCAGGAACTTACACAAATACAGTTGGAGTATATCTTGGAAAAAATTCAAAATTGATAAATAATAAAGGTGCGACTATCGACATAAATGCGAAAAACGGTGTGGGAGTTTACTTAAAAGGTGGAACAGTGGCAAACTACGGAACTATAAAAGTAAATGGAAGCACAAAAGATGAAGATACAATTTATGAATATACAGTGCCTGCAACAGGAAAAGGAGTGGGAGGAGTAAAAATTGATGCACCTGCGGGAGCCTCGACTGCCACAATTACTTTAAATGGAGTACCTCAAACACCAGTAGTTGTAAATACAATGGCAAAAAATCCAATATCTGTATCAGCATCTAGTATTGGATTATATGTAAATACTTCAGGAGTTAACTATACAAAATCAATAGATGGATTGCAAAATTTGACAAGTGAAGCAGATTTAATTATTGGATCTGAAGCTGCAGAATCAACAACTAGCAAATACATTTTAGTAAATGATCCTAACATAATAAATCCATATAGAAGAGCAATGTTAAACAATCCAAATATCAAGTGGAATGTATATTCAGGCTCAATAGGATGGATAGCGACTCCAACATTGGATTCAAATGGAGTAATAACAAGTCTATATATGGCTAAAATACCATATACAGACTGGGCAGGAAAAGAAACAACACCAGTAAACAGTACAGATACATATAACTTCTTGGATGGATTGGAACAAAGATATGGAGTGGAAGCCTTAGGTTCAAGAGAAAATCAATTATTCCAAAAATTAAATGGAATAGGAAATAACGAAGAAGTGTTGTTATATCAAGCTTTTGATGAAATGATGGGACATCAATATGGAAACCTTCAACAAAGAATCAATGCAACTGGAAATATATTGGACAAGGAATTCAGATACTTGAAACACGACTGGAGAAATCCATCTAAGCAAAACAACAAGATTAAAGTATTTGGCGCAAGAGATGAGTACAACACTGACACTGCTGGAATCATAGACTATACAAGTAACGCCTACGGTGTAGCGTATGTTCATGAAGATGAAAAAATCAAGATGGGTAACTCAAGCGGATGGTATGCAGGAGCTGTAACCAACAGATTCAAGTTCAAGGATATAGGACATTCAAGGGAAAATCAAACTCAGCTTAAAGCAGGAATCTTTAAGACAATGTCACCTAAGAAAGATTACAATGGAGCATTGCAATGGACAATTGGCGGAGATGTATTCGTAGGTATCAATGATATGAAACGTAGATACCTGGTTGTAGATGACGTATTCCAGGCAAAATCTGACTATCATTCTTATGGAGCGGCATTAAAGACAGACTTGGGATATGACGTAAGAATGAGCGAAAGAACACATTTACGTCCATATGGAGCATTGAAGATGGAATACGGAAGATTCAATGACATCAAGGAAGACAGAGGGGAAATGAGACTGGAAGTAAAAGGGAACGACTACTTCTCAGTTAAGCCGGAAGTCGGAATGGAATTCAGATATGTACAGCCACTTGCAGTGAGAACAAATCTGACAGTGGGACTTACAGCAGCCTATGAAAATGAACTAGGGAAAGTTGGAGATGTGAATAACAGAGGAAGAGTAAGATACACAAGCGCAGACTGGTTTGGAATCAGAGGAGAAAAGGAGGATAGAAAAGGAAATGGTAAGTTTGACTTGAACATTGGAGTTGACAACACAAGATTTGGAGTAACAGTAAATGGAGGATATGACACTAAAGGCAACAATATAAGAGGTGGAATAGGATTTAGAGCTATTTACTAGAATAAAGAATCATGGAAAAGTGAGGAACTTTAACAACTAAAATGTAACAGATGTTTGAGTTAGGAACTTAAAAGAAAAAAGGATGAAAGGGCAGTGGAACTTAGGTTTTGCTGTCTTTTTTTGTATTAATATTAAACCCCATTTAAATAACGAATTTATTAAAAAAGAAAAAACATATTTTTAAATGGGAGTTAGTATTAGTAACAAAAAAAGAGATACATTAACAGCATCTCATGAATTTACATTAACTTTTGAAATTTAAATTACTTATTTTTTAAAATATCTCTAATTTCAGCTAATAATGTTTCCTCTTTTGTAGGTATAGCCTCAGTAACTTCTTCAACTGCTTTTGATGCGGGTTTTCTTAATTTATTTACAAATTTTACCATTAAAAAAATAACAAATGCCATGATTAAGAAATTAACTACGTTTTGGATAAATAATCCATATTTTACTGCAGCTTCTGGAGCTGTTTCTGTAGCGGGTGTAATAATAATTTTTAAGTTTGAAAAATCAATTTTTCCTAAAATAATTCCAATAATTGGCATAATTATATCATCAACCAGTGAAGTTACTATTTTGCCAAAAGCAGCACCGATTATAACTCCAACTGCTAAATCCATTACATTTCCTTTAGAGATAAATTCCTTAAATTCTTTAAACATTAAAAAAGATTCTCCTTTCAAAATTTTATATCGCTTATTATAATGTATTTTTTATAAAATTGCAACTTTTTTATAAAAAAATTTATAGTTAATGGATTTGAACACTTCTTAAAACTAGAAATAATAAACTAAATGGATTATTTAAACTGTATTTTTTTGTTTTTTGGATTTATATATTTCCAATGTTTTGAAGAATACTTTGTTAAGTGAAATTAACAATTTTTTTCTGGCTTCGTTGGTAATAGTGCCGTTATTAGTATAAACAAACGAGTCAGAAATGAGGCATTTAATATATTGAATCTTTTCCCATTTGCTTAGTTTTTCTACTCGTTCATCGTTTGAAAGATTGTATTTTTGCACTTCCTTGTTTAGTTTATCCAGACTGTATGTTTTTACTTCCTTAAAATAAGTTGCTCTATCTTTTTCAAAATTAAAATTTCCATTTTCATCAATAACTGCGGAAATAGCTTCTTTAACTAATGTCATTTTTTATTCCTCCTCTAGTTTAAATGTATTTTACTTTTTCACCATTGATTTTCTACAAAAGTTCTGATTACTCGCCCTTTGCAATATAGTAATTCAGTATTTAAAATAATAATATCATCATAATCGGGATTAAATGAATGTAATCTAATAATTCCCTGCTTATCTATTATTAATTGCTTTATGTATGTTTCATCATTGTATTCAAATACACAGACTTTACCATTTAGACTTATTGGGTTAGTGCACAGTTCAGGATCAACAATGGCAATTGAATCATCCGGAATACTCTTATCAAAGCCGTTCATGCTGTCGCCAGAAACTTTTATGGCAAAAAGTCCATTTTTATAAATATCTTTTGGTATGGAATAGCTTCCAATTTCTTCGGAAAGATTGATGTAGCCTGTTCCTGCGCTGGCTTTGCCATACATTGGGATTTCGGTTATTTCAACAGGAATCAAATTTCCGTGAGAAGCAGCATTATATTTATTATGAGAATCAAAATTTGTTATGCCGGCCAGGTAATTTAAATCAACATTAAAAAACTTTGCGTATGCAGTGACAAATTTGCTGCTGGGTTCTGATAAGTTGTTTTCCCAACGGGATACCATACTTTTGGTTATACGTAAATTGTATTCTTTATTTAGTTTTTCAACTAAAGTGTCCATTGATAATTTATTATTTTTACGTAATTCTTTTAATCGTTTGCCAATATTCATAGGATAGTCCTCCAATGTTTTTATAATTTTTGAATTTATGGGGTATAAGCAGGATGGTTATGATTTTATAGTTCAAATTAAATTAATTTATTTTAGTATATTATACCTCTTTTGTTCCTAAAAAGCAACAAAAATTTTTAAAAATATTTATATAAAAATAAAAATATCAAAAAAATATAGATTTTAAAGGGTTTAGTTACAAGTCTTTTTTAAAAAATTTACAAATAAAACATTTTATAAAGTTCCTTAAAAGGTACAAAAAAAGTTTTGCTTAATTTAAAAAAACATAGTACAATTATAGTAATACTATTTTTAAGTTGAACAAAAAATATCGGTTTGACTGTTTTTCACAAATTAAGTTTGAAGAAGATTTATAGATAAAATGATTGTGAGAAAGGAAAATATAGATATGAGACAAATATATTGAAAAGAACGCTTATTCATTTGTAAATGCTGTGAATGATTCGATATGGGGAGTTTGAAAAGTTGAAAAAACTGTTAAATTAGTCTTCGATTGCTGATGAGCTGATTAAATTTAAAAAATTGCTGGATGAAGGGGTTATAACTCAGGAAGAATTTGAAAAAAGAAAGAAAGCGCTTTTAAAATAAAAATTTTAATTGTTTAGAAGATAAGAAAAATAATATTTTATGTGAAAATTTATTAAATAAAATCAAAAAATGTTGATGTATTATTTAAAAAATTATGATATAATTATATAAAATTGAAATTATATAAAAAAACTAATTTAGAATTGGATTTAAAAGTTATTTTATTTAATTCTTAATTTGTTTTAGTTAGATTTCAAAATAGTTCAAGCATATATTGAAAGGATGTAGATAAAATGAAAAAATTAATATTCTCACTTTTGTTTTTAGTCGGGATACAGGGATTTAGTGATACTTGTAATTTTGCAGCTAATCCTGATACTTTTTTAGATAGAGTTATAAAAAAGATACAATCTGAAAAGCGGACAGATGATATTTTTTGTGACAGGGACAAAATAAAAATGGCATATTACACCATTGAAGATGAAGATTATAATGCAAATGTAGGTGTTGTGATAAAAGTTAGCCCAGCAACGTCAAATGATGACTTTAAAAAGGATTTTTACAAAAAATTTAATGACTATAAAAATTTCTTTACAGGAATTGATACAAGAAACTTAGGAAAAACACCGCTTCCAGACAAGGAAATTGTACGTTTCTATATCCAGTTTCCAGATGAAAAAAGTATCATTATAATTGGGAAATATGAATATGACTTGAAAACTAAGAAATATCAGTTAGTAGCCAATTCAAAAGCAAAAGATTATTTTGAGAAAATAAATTTATTTGCTCCATTAGCTTCAACAAAAGTAACTTATTCTGATGAAGGGCACATATATTAGAATAACTAATTATATATAAAAATTCTAAAACTGAATTTAAAAACTACTAACTTTAGGTTTATGTTATCTTGTCAGTTGAATTTTATGATAGTTTGAGCATATATCAGGAGGGAAATTAAATATGAGTATAAAAAAAATAAGAAAAGCTGTTATACCGGCAGCAGGACTTGGAACAAGAGTTTTGCCAGCAACAAAGGCACAGCCCAAAGAAATGCTTGTAATTGTTGATAAACCTGCATTGCAGTATCTTGTGGAAGAACTGGTTGAAGCGGGAATAGAAGAAATATTAATTATTACCGGAAGAAATAAAGGTTCAATTGAAAATCATTTTGATTATTCTTATGAACTGGAAAAAACATTAGAGGAAAAAGGAAAAGAAGACTTGCTGAAAGTAGTAAACAATATTTCTGAAATGTCAAATATTTATTACGTGCGTCAGAAAAAGCCGCTGGGATTGGGACATGCAATAAGCTGTGCAGAAGCATTTGTAGGGGATGAGCCATTTGTTGTGCTTCTGGGAGATGATATTATTTATACAGACAAGAAAAAAGGGCAGAATCCCGTTACAAAACAGCTTGTAGAAAAATACAGTGAATTGCAGAACGGTACAATTTTAGGAGTACAGGAAGTTCCTCATCAGAATGTTTCAAAATACGGGATAATAAAGCCGTTAAAACAAATTGATGAAAAAACAGTGGAGGTGGAAGATTTTATCGAAAAGCCTTCAGTTGATGAAGCTCCAAGCAATCTTGCCGCATTAGGGCGATATGTGTTGGAACCTGAAATTTTTTCATATTTAAAAAGGACAAAACCTGGAAAAGGCGGAGAAATTCAATTGACAGATGCAATCTTGGCAATGAAGAACGATGGTGAAAAATTGTATGCGTATAATTTTGATGGACTAAGATACGATACTGGAGATAAATTTGGAATGTTTATTGCAAATGTTGAATTTGGATTAAGACACGAAGAATTGAAGGACAGGGTAAAAGATTATTTGAAAGATTTAGTAGAAAAATTATAATTTTTATATTAAGGGCATAAGATGACAGCTTTATGCTCTTTTCTTTTTACCCGAGCACTATTTATTTTTAAGATTTTATATGATAAAATATACGTAAACTTTAAATAGAAACGAAGGAGATGCAATTGTATAAAATAAAGATTAATAATATGAAATTTCATTCATATATAGGCGTTTATGAGGAAGAAAAAAAAATTGGGCAAAACATTGAAATTGATTTAATCATTTCACTTTCAAAGGAAATCATTAAGAATGATGATATAAGCAGTACATTAAGCTATGGGGACTGTTATAGAAAAATAGAGAAAATTGTTAAAACAAGCAGAGTGGATTTGCTGGAAACATTGGCTTTGGATATTATAAAAGAAATGAAAAAATTGAATCAAAAAATTGAATATGTGCAAGTAAATATACGAAAATTGGCGGTTCCAATTAATGGAATTTTTGACAGTGTTGAAATTCAGATAAAAGATTAGGCAGGAGCAGAAAATGAATAAAATAAAAAAGGCTAAAAACAAAGTTTATTTAAGTTTGGGCAGTAATATTGGAGAAAGAGAAGAATACATTCAAAAAGCTATTGAAGCAATTGAAAGAACTGAAGGAATTGAATTATTGAAAAAATCGGGATTATATGAAACAACTCCTGTTGGATATTTGGAACAGGATTTATTTTTAAATGCAGTAATTAAGATTGAAACTGATTTTTCAGCAAGAGAAATCTTAAAAATTATAAATAAAATTGAAGCGGAACTAGATAGAAAAAGGGAAATTAGATGGGGTCCAAGAACGATTGACATTGATATTTTGATTTTTTCAGATAAAAAAATTAACGAACCTGATTTGATAGTTCCACATAAGGAAATATTGAATAGATTATTTGTATTAGTTCCATTGATTGAAATTTATGATGGAGAATATTTTGAAAAAGAAGAAATTGTACAAAAAATAGATGAATTAGTTGAGGCAGGAGATCAAAAAATCGAAAAAATTTGAAAATACTAATAATTATAAAATTAATAACTCATTTGAATAACAGATTAATTATAAATTTTTTTACGAGGGACTAAAATTTCTTGTTAGTAAATAATAAAAAATATAATTTCTATTTTTTTAATGGAGTTTAGTATTGTATCAGATTAAAGTTTTCGAATTATAATAAAAAGGGCTGTCTCATAAAGTAAATAAAATTACTAAATCATAAATTTTATATATTTTACTATATTTATAAAATCAATAAAAATAATATCTGTTGATTTTTAGAAATATATAATATTTATGTTAGTAAAATTATTTTTGACTTATGAAACACCCTCTTATATTTTTTAAAATTGTCAATTAAATTATCGGACTCTATATATTATATAATATTATATATCATTAATATCAATACGAAACACACATATATTTAAACAAATATTTTCTAGAACAAAGGGTATTAGCCCTTGTGGAAATATAAAAATTTAGGTTGTTGAATTGGTGGTTTCTAATGGTCTAATAACTTTAATTAAGTTTTCCTACAGTAAAAAAAAATTTATCAAAATAGAATTGTCGGAATACTTCTACCATAAAATCAAAAAAAGAAAGGTTAAGAAAATGAAAAAAAGCAAAAGTATAGATAAAGAAACGAGATTAAAAAATATTGAAAATGCAGTACGTGAAATTTTAATAAATATTGGTGAAGATGTAAATAGGGAAGGGCTTGTTGAGACTCCTAAAAGAGTTGCAAAAATGTATAATGAGATTCTGAGTACAAAAAGTGTAGATGATTTTGAAAATTATAAATTATTTGATGTAGATTTAGGCGATTCGCAGGAAATGGTGCTTGTAAAGGAAATACCATTTTTTTCAATGTGTGAGCATCATATGCTACCATTTTTTGGAAAGGTGCATGTTGCTTATATTCCGAGAGATAATAAAGTTATTGGACTTAGCAAGATACCAAGACTTGTGGAATTTATTTCAAGAAAATTAAGTGTTCAGGAGGAAATCACTGTAAATATTGCAAAAAAATTAATAGAGATATTGAATCCATTGGGAGTTGCTGTAGTGGTTGAGGCACGACACATGTGCATTGAAATGAGAGGAGTTAATAAAATTGGTTCTGTGACTAGAACTTCATTTTATAGTGGCGAATTTAAGGAGAATGTGGATAGGAAGAAGGAGTTTTTAGATGGGATAAAATAAGACAACATGGAACGAAAGATAGAGGTGCATATTAATGAAAAAATATATTTTTCTTTTATTTAACTTAATTTATTTAATTGGTTTTAGTACAGATGTAAAAAATATTACTAGAAGGCTTAGTGATAAATTAAGTCAGTTGAAAACTTTTTCTATTACGAAAATGGCAGTAAATTAATTCAATTTAAAGGTAATATAACAATAGAAGCTAATAAAAATAATATTCCCGTTTGGATCCTTGATGATTATGAGTTTGCTGATAAAATAATTAATAGTATTGATAATAAATTCATTTTGGATAACTTTAATATTAGTATAAATGAAAAAAAATTTGATTTTTTCAATGAAAAAGATTTAATTAAAATAAAAAAGTCAAATATTAGAGAAAAAATAGAAAATATTGAAAAAAATTCTAATATTTTAGAATACTATAAAAGGATGAAAGCAAACTATTATTTACCTTCATCAGCTCCAAAGCCTGATTTTAATATAATCTCTTCTGAATTTATTTGGATTGCATTTTCTAAAGGTGGACTGCTAATTGATGTTCAAGGATTTAAGAAATTTGAAAAAGAAGTTTTATCAATTCCTAATGTAGATAAAAAAATTATGGAATTAAAGGAATTTATTGAGTACATTGACAAAAATAGAACTTTATCTTATGAAGCAAAAGAAGAAGAAAAGAAATTTGAAAAATTAATATCCAAGGAGTATGAAGATAGTAGTATTCAGCCTAAAGGATACGATAATACATATAAAAAGATTTACTTTTATATGTTAGCTAAAGATATAGTTGAACTAAATAATTTAATAAAAGAAATAAAATAAAAGTATTAAAATTTAAAGTTTTTGATATGATAGATTGTAAAAGTAAAAATGATAAAATTGAATAACAGTAATGTTTATTTATAGTAACAAGGGTTAAGACTTCTTGTCAGAGAGTGGAGAAAAATAATAAATTTAAAAATGCTGTATTTACTGGAATTTTTAAACTTTTACAAATGACTAAAAGGATTAAAAAATAGGAGAAAAAAGTGATGAAAGAATCATTATATGGAGAAAAGAAAAGAGTAAAATTGCTTGCAGAAATTTTGGATATAATGAATAATCCAGCGAGCGATGTTCAGGTTATTCATGTTAGCGGGACGAATGGGAAAGGTTCGACTTGTTATATGATTAATAGCATTTTGTGTGAAATGGGATATAAAGTTGGATTATTTACGAGTCCTCAAATAAGGACAATTTATGAATTGATTAAGGTTAATGGGGTTGAAATTACTGAACTGGAATTTGAAGAGTGTAAAAATAAGTTAAGACAGGTTTTGAATAAACTGGATTTGGATTTGGAAAATGATTTATCGTATTTTGAAATGGTGTTTTTGATTGCGATGATACATTTTAAAAATAAGAATGTGAATGTTCTGATTTTGGAATGTGGGCTTGGAGGGGAGCTGGACGCAACGAATGCAGTTTCAAAAATTGATTATACTATTTTTACAAAGATTGGGATTGATCATAAAAATATTTTGGGGAATACGATTGAGGAAATTTGCCGAACAAAGTCAAAAATTATAAGAAAACAGAGCAATGTTATAATTGCTCCAAATCAGAGAAATGTAGTTTATGAAATTTTGGAAAAAGAAGCAAAATATAAAAATTGTGATATTTTTTTAGCTGAAAAAAATATAAAAATTGAAAAAGTAGAAAATATAAAAGAGAATAGACAAAATATTTACGAAAAAGAAGATTTAAAATCTGAAAACAGTTTAGAATTTCAAAATAAAGTTAAAGCTGAAATAATTAAAAATTATGATTTTGGGAAAAATTTTAAAAATAATGAGTATTTTTTTAGATTTGGGCTAAAAGGCAATCAACAGCTGGAGAATCTGGCAACAGTCTTAATGTGGTATTTTAGATTTTATGATGATTCTAAAAATAGTGTAGAAAATACAGAGGAAATATTGGATAGAGCTTTGGGAACATTGAAAATTGCAGGACGAATGGAAAAAGTTGAGAAAATTAAAAATGTGTATTTGGATGTGGCACATAATGAGGATAGTGTTGAGGCTTTTGTAGATTATGTTAAAAAGAATTTTGATAATAGGAAAAAGATTTTTGTAGTTGGATTTTTGAAGGATAAGGAAGTGGAGAAATGTGTGAATCTTTTAAAAATAGCTGGAGATAATTTTATACTTACAGAGCCGAATAATGAAGAAAGAAAATTGGATTCAGAGATTTTGGAGAGATATTTTGAAGATAAAAAAATTGAAAATCCTAAAAATATTATAATTTCTGAAAAGAATATTGAAAAGGCTTTTTTGAAAGCGTTGGAATTGAGAGAGAATGAAGATGAGTGTATTTTTGTAGTGGGATCATTTTACTTGTTAGGAGAAGTAAAAAAAGTTATTGAAAAATGTTTTTAATTTAATCAGAATAAATATTAAAACAAAAAAATAGACATATTATTTAAGAAGGGAAAGAAATAAAAATGATTAAAATTAATGAAATTAAGAATAGGGATTCAAAAAATATTGTTATTGAATTTAATGGAAATAAAGAAGAACTGCGTAAATTTGAGAATTTTTTGGAAGAAAAGAATATTTTTTTATTTAATAAAAATGAAGGGATTACAGCTATTTTTAAATATTCAGAATTAAAACAATTAGTTGAAATTTTGAAAATGGAAAATAGGTTTGAATTTGAAAATGGAATTGAAAAATTGGAAGAGATTTTACAAGAAAATAGATTGATTTGGAAGGGGAATAGTTTTGAATTTGATTTGACGACTGAGTCGGTTATTTATTCGATTTTGAATATTACGCCAGATTCATTTTATGACGGGGGAAGGAATTCAAGTGTAAATAAGGTTTTGAAGCGAATTGAGGAAGATATTAGAAATGGAGCTAAAATATTTGAGTTTGGGGGGAAATCGTCTAAGCCTAATTTTGATGATATTTCGGCAGAAGAAGAATGGAATCGGATTGAAAAATATATTGAGGCTGTGAAAAAGGAGTTTCCAGATATTGTGCTGGCTTTGGACAGTGATACTGAGGAAGTTATTGAAAAAGGACTGGATACGGGAATTGATATTATTAATGATTTTAATGGATTCACTTCGGAAGGAAAATTGAAATTGGTTGAAAAATATAAACCTTCGTTGGTTGTGATGAATAATGGACGGTTTGATGAAATTCCGAACTTGAAAAATTATTTGGAAAATTATTTTGATAAGCGAGTAAAAGCAATTTTAGAAACTGGAATTGAAAGAGAAAAGATTTCAATAGATCCGGGAGTTGGATATTCTTCAAATAATAGCATGAATACTCCTGAAGACATGGAAAGAATTAAGTCTGTAAAATATTTACGGAATATGAGATTACCAATAATGATTGCAATTTCAAGAAAAAGTTTTAATGAGAAAATATTTGGGCTGTCGCTAGAAGAAAGACTTATGGGAACATTAATATTTGAAAGTCTGATGGTGCAAGATGGAGGAAGAATTTTGAGGGTTCATGATGTGAAGGAAACTAGGGATATTTTGAATATGCTAGAAGTTTATAATAAAATTTAATTTTAAAATTAAAGAAAATATTCAAAAGGAGAACACTTTGAAAATGGAAAATGTAAATTTCTTAAAAAAACATTTACAAAATTTAGCAGAATACGAGCCTGAATTGAAAACAAAAATAGAAAAAATTTTGGAAATATTATCACAAATGAAAATAGAGGATTTGACAAACAGAAAATCAAAAGTTCATTTATCAGCAAGTGCAGTTGTTTTTAATAAAAATAAATGTTATTTTATAAAACATCCATATTTAAAAACTATTTTACTGCCAGCAGGACACGTAGAAAATGATGAAATACCTTTAGACACTGCTATCCGTGAATTTGTAGAAGAAACTGGTTTTTTTGCAAAAATTGATGAAAATATGAAAAATATGGGATTGATTGATGTAAATGCGATTGACATTCCTAAGAATCCTGTGAAAAGTGAAGGGGAGCATATTCATATTGATTTTCGGTATAAACTTGTCTTGGATGAAGATAGAGAAGGGCAAAAGGCTGAATTGGAGTGGTTTTTGCTAGGAGAAAATGAGGTTGATGAAGAATTTAAGGGGTATTATAAGTATTTGAAAAAATAAAATAATTTTTAGATAAAATAAAGAAATATATGGGAGATTAAGAAAAATGACTGACGAATTTCAAAATTATGTAGATGATATTCGAGAAAATAATAAGTTAAAGTTAATACTGGTACCGATTGTTATTGTTTTTTTTGCATTAGTTTTAAATTTTTATTCAATAATTTTATTAATGCCATTTTTTATAGATAATTTGGGAGAACTTTTTACTTTAGAGGGAAATGTAAGTATATTGAATGAGTTTTTTTGCTTAGGATTGTCTATATTTTTTATGATGAAAGTTTCAAGATTATCATTGAGGCAGTTAGGTTTTGTTAAAGATAAGATATTTGGTTCTTATTTGAAAGGTGCTTTATTTGGGATTTTAGAAGTTTTTTTCGTTTTTTTTATAATATTTGGGTTAAGAGGAATAGAAGTTTATTTTTTAGGAAATCTTAAATTTTTTGTATTCATAAGAATACTTTTATTTTTTATTTTTCAAGGAATGTTTGAGGAAGTTTTATTTAGAGGATATTTAATGGTGATGTTTTCAAAGGTAATGGGGATAAAATTTTCTATAATAGTATCATCTTTCTTGTTTGCAGTAATTCATTTATTAAATCCAAATATTCAGATTCTAGGATTATTTAATATATTTTTAGTTGGAATTATGTTTGGCCTAATATATTATTACACTGGGAACTTATGGATAATCGGGGCAATGCACACGTTCTGGAATTTCACTTTGGGCTATATTGTTGGCTCGCAGATAAGTGGAATGGGTACGTTAAAGTCAATTTTGAGTTCGATACCAATTGACAATAAAGAATTTATAAGTGGCGGGGCATTTGGATTTGAAGCCAGTATTGTTACAGTAGTAGTTCAGATAGCTATAAGTCTGTTTGTAATATATTTGATAAAAAAAGAAAAATTAAAGAAAGCTGATAATTTATAGAAAATATTTGAATGAAAGGGAGTGTAAAAACTTCCTTTTTTTGCAATTATTTTGATTATATGGTAAGATAAAAGCAAAACAGGTGTGGAAAGTGAAGTAAATTATGAAAAATTATATAAAAAATATGAGTAAAAAAGATTTAGTATTACTAAATATACGGAAAATGTATGATTCTTATGGATATAAAAAGATTTCTCTTCCGAGTTTTGAGGAATATGATTTGTATAATGAAAATAAGGATTTTATTGATAGGAATGTATTGACTGTTATGAGTCCGAATGGAAAATTGTTAGCGTTGAGACCTGATATTACGTTGTCGGTTGCTAAAAAGGTGTCTAAAGATCAGTCTTTGAAATACAGTAAAATTTATTATCAGGAAAATACCTACAATTTAACAAAATATGTTGGTTACGAAGAGGATGAACAGCTAGGGATTGAATTAATTGGGAAAGAATCGACGTTTTTGGATTTTGAGATTATTAATCTTGCAGTAAAAAGTTTGGATATTATAAATAAAAAAAGTATGATTGTTTTGTCACATGCGGGATTTATTTCTTCGATTTTTGAAAATTTCGATTTGGAATATGAAACAAAAGAGCAAATATTGGATTGCATTAATAGAAAAAACAGCCACGATATACAAAAAATACTAAAAAGCAATGAACATATTTCAGAAAATGTGAAAAAATTGATTTATAAAATTCCTGAATTGTCGGGCAATTTGGAAAATATTGAAAAGGAACTTTTAAAATATGAAATAAATGGCAATACGAAAAAAATATTATCTGAACTTAAACAGTTAAACAGTTTATTGATGAAATTTTACAAGAAATCAAAAATTATATTTGATTTTTCTGTTGTAAAAAATTTAAATTATTACAACGGAATTATTTTGCAAGGATATATTGAAGACTTTCCAAATGTAATTTTAACTGGCGGCAGATATGACAAATTGTTTGAAAAATTTGGGGTTGATACCGGAGCTGTTGGATTTGCGATTTTGACTGATGGATTGAAGGGGTATTATAAGGATACGAATAAAAAGGATTTTGAGGTTTTGATTGCTTATGATAACAGTGATTTTGAAAAATTGGTGGAAATTGTGAATGATTTTCAGAAAAAGGGGCTTAGAGTAAGGACAGAAAATATTGAGAATTTAGGTGAAAGTGATTTTGAAATTTTTAATTTTGATGAGAAATATATTTTTCAAAATGGGGAATTGAAAAAGGGAGGAATAGTATGATAAATATAGCTCTTCCTAAAGGGAGATTAGGAAATAAAGTGTATAATTTATTTGAGAAAATAGGATATGAAAGTTCGGAAATGAAGGAAGATAATAGGAAACTGATTTTTGTGAATGAGGAAAGAAATATTAGGTTTCTTTTGGTGAAGCCGTCGGATGTAGGGGTTTATGTCGAAAAGGGAAGTGCGGATATTGGAGTTGTAGGAAGGGATATACTGCTTGAAGAAAATCCTGATGTGTACGAACTAATGGACTTGGGATTTGGGAAATGCAGGTTTTCGATTGCAGGACCGATGGATTTTAAAGAAAATTTCGATAGACCTCTTGTGGTTGCAACAAAGTATCTTAATGTGGCTAAAAAATATTTTGACTCAATTAATAGGGATGTAGAGCTTATAAAATTAAATGGTTCTATTGAAATAGCACCGATTTTGGGACTTTCGGATGTGATAATGGATATAGTTGAAACTGGGACAACTTTGAAGGAAAATAATTTGAAGATTCTTACAAATATTGAAGATATAAGTGCCAGATTTGTTGCCAATAAATCAAGTTACAGATTTAAAAATAAAAAAATTGAGGAAATTGTTAACAAGATAAAAGAAATTTTGTAAATAGTCTAAAAATTAAACAAAATATAGTAGCTACACAAAACATTCATAATTTTTAAGGCTTATTTTAAATAAAATTACTATGAAAATATTTAAATAAATATAATAAAAAAGAAGTGGAGTGATGCGTTATGATTAAGACAATAAAGTATTCAAAAGATGTTGATTTGGAAAAGGAGCTTGCTAGAAGCCAGTTTTCGTACGATGATGTAAATGAAACTGTGGAAAGTATTTTGAAAGATGTTAAAGCTAGAGGAGATAAGGCTTTGATAGAATATACTGAAAAATTTGATGGTGTAAAACTGGAAAATTTGGAAGTTACACAGGAGGAAATTCAAAAAGCTTTTGACACAATTGACAAGGAATTAATGGAAGTTATTCAGTATTCACACGACAACATCAAGAAATTTCACGAAAAACAAGTTAGGAATGATTTTTTAATAAGACAGGAAAATGGCGTAATTTTGGGGCAAGTAGTTAATCCGATTGAAAAAGTTGGACTTTATGTACCAGGAGGAACAGCGGCTTATCCTTCGACTGTGCTTATGAATGCAGTTCCAGCTAAAATTGCTGGATGTGATGAAATTATAATGGTAACACCTCCAACTGCAGATGGAACAATTTTATCCTCTATTCTTGTTGCGGCAAAAATTTCTGGAGTTGACAGAATCTTTAAAGTGGGTGGAGCTCAGTCAATAGCTGCCCTTAGTTATGGTACGGAAACTATTCCAAAAGTATATAAAATTGGCGGGCCAGGAAATATTTACGTTGCAATGGCTAAAAAAATGGTTTATGGGGAAGTTTCGATTGACATGATAGCAGGACCAAGTGAAGTGCTTATAATTGCTGATGAAAGTGCAGACCCAGTTCATACAGCGGCAGATTTATTGTCACAGGCGGAACACGACAAACTGGCAGCCTGCATATTAGTTACGACTTCTGAAAAGTTGGCAAATGAAGTTAGTAAGGAATTGGAAAAGCAGTTAAAGGAATTGCCGAGAGAAGAAATTGCAAGGGCGTCGATTGAAACTCAAGGAAGAATAGTTATTGTAGACAATATGGATGATGCTGTCTTTGTAAGCAATTATGTTGCACCAGAACATTTGGAACTGGCAGTAGAAAATCCATTTGAATTATTGCCAAGAATAAAAAACGCAGGATCAATATTTATGGGACACAACACACCTGAACCAATCGGAGATTACCTAGCAGGCCCAAATCACACATTGCCGACAAGCGGTACTGCCAAATTCTCTTCTCCACTCTCAGTAGACGACTTCGTTAAAAAATCTTCGTTTATTTACTATTCAAAACAAGGACTTGAAGAAGTTAAGGATAAAGTAATTAAGTTTGCTGAAAATGAAGGGCTTACGGCTCATGCTCGTTCGGTTTCTAAAAGATTTAATAAATAAAAAATAGAATTTGTCTGAAAACAGATTTTTAATAATTTTTTGATAAAATTGAAAATTATAAATTTCTAGTTTTCAGGCTTTTTCAAAATATTAAAATTTTTCATTTTTAAAATAAAAAGTATTTAATTTTTGAAAGTTTTTATTTTAGAGAAGAAAAAAATTGTGAAATTGGGAAGTTTTTTGAATAGAAAAGAAAAAATTGATTATTTTTCTTTTTTTGGTATACTTTGTATGAGGTGATTTTATGATTAAAAAAACTGAATACTTGAAAAAATTGAAAAAAGTAAAGGATAATTTTCAGAAGTTTATAATTTCGATGGATGAAATAAATTTGAGCGAAGATGGAATAAATCATCTAAATATTTTAGATTTTTTACAAAATAGAGATAATTAGAACCAAAAATTAATAACAGAATAATTGGAGGAATTAATGAAAAAAATACTACTAGAATTGTTTATTTTGGGAACATTGGGAATGGCACAAAGTAATTATGAGGTTTATGTAAAAAGTGGGGT
Organism: Leptotrichia sp. oral taxon 223; assembly: GCF_013394795.1. Taxonomy (NCBI): domain Bacteria; kingdom Fusobacteriati; phylum Fusobacteriota; class Fusobacteriia; order Fusobacteriales; family Leptotrichiaceae; genus Leptotrichia; species Leptotrichia sp. oral taxon 223. The sequence goes on along the minus strand of NZ_JABXYU010000001.1, from coordinate 24,529 downwards.
TAAAATTTCACAAAGTGAAGTTGATAAAGATAGTAAAGAAATTACGAATCTTGTTAATAAAGAAATAATAGAGAGATATGTTCCAGAAGGAAAAAAGATTTCAAAAAAACTTTATCAAGAATATATAAAAAAATCATCTACTGAATTATTGGAAAATATTCCTAAAAGACAAAAGCAGGCTGCAAAAGAGTATTTTGATAAGACAAGTAAAATTATAGAAAATAATTTTTTAAATGTAATTGATAATTTAACAATTTTGATTAGTGAAATTTCATTTTTAGAAAAAAATAAAGCAAAAGTTAGATTAGTATCAAACTCTAAAGATATTGACGATTTTGATACTGATGAAATTCTAGATGAGGCATTTGAAAAAGCTAATATTTCATACAAAGAAATGGATAATATAGAAAAAATGAGTAAAGCAAAACTTGATAACTTTTATAAATATCTTGATGAAAAATTTAAAGAAAAATTAAACGATCTTGATTATGTTGAAACTTACTCAGAAATAGAAGTAAAAAAAATTAATGGAAAATGGGAATTAGAGTATGATTTTAATACTTCTCTAAATGAAATTATGAATGGGTTTAATACAAATGATGATTAAATGAAAAGAGGAATATAAATGAGTAAATTTTGGAATGATAAAATAAAAGAAATAGAGCCTTACACACCGGGAGAACAGCCTAAAGACAAAAAATATATTAAACTTAATACAAATGAAAATCCTTATCCGCCATCAGCGAAAGTTATAGAAAAAATAAAATCTATGAATTTGGAAGATCTGAAATTGTATCCAGATCCAGATGTAATGGAGCTTGGAAAAGTTATTGCTGAATATTTTTCTAATAAAATAAACGATAAAGTTACACATAAGCAGGTGTTTATTGGAAATGGATCGGATGAAGTTCTGGCATTTATTTTTATGACATTTTTTAATGCGGGAGATAAAGTGTATTATCCAGATATTACATACAGTTTTTATCCAGTTTATGCCGATTTATTTAATGTAAAGGAAGTAAAAATTCCTTTAAATGACAGTTTTGAAATTGAAATTCAAAAATATTTTGGCTTGGATGGACATATAATTATTGCAAATCCGAATGCACCAACTTCGATTGCTTTAAAATTGGATGAAATTGAAGAAATAGTAAAAAATAATCCAAATCAGCTAGTTATCGTTGATGAGGCGTATGTTGACTTTGGGGCGGAAAGTGCTGTAAAATTAATAAATAAATACGATAATGTTCTTGTAGTTCAGACGTTTTCAAAATCACGTTCTATGGCGGGAATACGGCTTGGATATGCACTTGGCTCTGAAAATATAATTGAAGGGCTGAATAGACTGAAATTTTCATTTAACTCATACACGATTGACAGAATTTCAATTGAAGCTGGAATTGAGTCGTTTAAGGATGATGAATATTTTGAAAAAACTAATGCTAAAATTATTCAGACTAGAGAAAAAACAGTTAAAAAATTGAAAAAATTAGGATTTAAAGTATTAAATTCAAGTGCTAATTTTATTTTTATTTCTCACAATAAAGTTTTCGCAGGCAATTTGTATAAACAGCTAAAAGAAAATGGAGTTTTAGTAAGATATTTTGCGAAAGATAGGATTGATAATTATTTGAGGGTTACGATTGGGACGGATGAGGAAATGGGGATTTTTATTGAGAAATTGGAAGATTTGTTGGAAAAATAACGTAAATTAAAAATAAACTGAATATGCAAGGGGGTAATTCCCCTTGTCAGAAATAAAAATTGTTAAATTTCTAAACATATTTAATACAGAATATTATAACCAAACTTTATATTCATCTACAAAATCTTTTATAATTTCTTTTTTTGATGGAATGTCGTATTCTTTCATCTCTATACCATTGTTTTCTAAACTAATAATCCATATGCCGTCAATTGCAACTCCCATATCCATATCAATTTTATATTTTACTTTTTCTAATAACGGAACATCAGAAATATCGCCTAAACAAAACAAATATCCGCACAATACACGTAGACATTCAGAACTATCATAAAAACATCTTTTTCTCTCTTCAACTGCTCTTTCAAATTCTTCATTTATTAAAGAAATTATTTGATTTTTATCAATTTTATCAAAGTCAAAACCAAATCTTTTTATAAAATTTTCAGCTCTTTCATCAGAAGTAAGCATATTTTCACCTCCTATATTTTAGAATACATTAAATTACTCACTAAATTGTACCATAGTTTTTAATATTTCAAAACAAATTTCTTGTTTTTTGGTCAATCTTGAAAAAGAGAAAAAAATAGATTATACTATTTATAATTAAAGGTATAACGAAAGGATAAAGTTATGAGAAAATCTAAAATTGAAAGAAATACATTTGAAACAAAAATAAAAGTTGAATTAAATATTGATGGAACCGGGAAATATGAGAATAATACAGGGGTTGGATTTTTGGATCATATGCTTGACTTGTTTGCGAAGCATGGGAGATTTGATTTGAAAGTTTATTGTGATGGGGATACACAGGTGGATGATCATCATAGTACGGAGGATATTGGGATTGCATTGGGGAAATGTTTTTATGAAGCTTTGGGAGATTTGAAGGGGGTAAGAAGGTATGGGAACTTTCTTTTGCCGATGGATGAGGCCCTGACGTTAGTTGCTGTTGATTTAAGCGGGAGATATTTTTTGAATTTTGATGTGAATATTCCGACTGAGAAAGTTGGGACTTTTGATACAGAATTAGTGGAAGAGTTTTTCATTGGCTTTACACGGCATTTGAATGCGACGTTGCATATAAAAAATATAGCAGGGACAAATTCGCATCATATAATTGAGTCGATTTTTAAGGGAGTTGCTAGAGCTTTGGCAGAGGCTGTGAGCATTGATGAGAAATATAGGGATGAGATTCCTTCGACTAAAGGGGTTTTGGTTTAGTGAGAATTAAGAAGATACTGTTTATAAGTATATTTTCTTTGATGTGTTCAGTAAATTCGTTTACTAAACCATTATTTAATGAAAATGTAACAAAAGAATTAAAAGAAAACACAATAAATTTATTTATTGGAACTCCTTTTGAAAAAAATATCAAAAAAAAATTAGAAGATATAGAAAAAAAATATCCGGAAAGTCATTATAATCATGAAAAAAAAGAATTAATACATGATAAACAAAGGATAGTCGATGATGAAAAAAATATATTTTATCGTTACAATGAAGGAATATATAAACTATTTAGTGAAAGTACTAAAAATTGGTACACTTTTGTAAGTGAAGAAGCCCACTTTGCATTATATTTAAGTGAAAAATATGAAATTGGTTTACATTCTGATATAACTATGGTAGATGGGCATTTTGTTGAATCTGCTTTTTTTAGAAAAGAGGATTATAAAAGAATTTTAGAGATAGCAAAAATAATTGACGAATTAAATTCTGATAATAAAAAAACTTTAAATCTAAATGTAATTAGAAAAACAAAAGAAGAGTATGTAAAAGAAAATAATAGGATGAATAAAAAATACGACGAATTATATTATCTCGTTAAAGATGATATTTTTGCTGATGACTCATCGTATGGATTTGGCTCTCCTCTCGGATGTGTACTTCCAGCATTATCAGAACAATCAAATGGATTGTTGAGTTCACAAAGGGAGTGGCTAGAATTTAGAGAAAATGAGGCACAAATGTATTTTATTCTAGCAAATAAAGATGAAGGTGTGTATTATGGAAAACTTTTTGAGATAACGAAACGGAGAACTGATTATTTAGAAAATGTTATTGAGAATATAAAGAAAAGCGAAAAATATAAGGAAGAACAGAAAAAATTGGGAAATTAGAATTAAAAATAAAAAATTAAGGGGAATAACATTAATTTATTTCCCCTAAATTGTTTAGTTATTGCTCTATATCCTAATTGAGAATGTTTTAATCCTAGATCAAGAAGATAAAATTTTTCTTGCGTTTCTAAAATGGAATTTCCTTTTATGTCGTATCTTTGAACTTTTGAAATAATATAGGCATTTTCAAGTGCTTTTAGATAATTAAAGACTCAAAATTAATAAAAATAATATTTTCCTTGTTTATACCATTTTCTTCAAGTTCTTTAGATATTAATTTTAATATCATAGATTTACCACTTCTACGCATACCAGTAATAACTTTTATTACAGGTTTATCCACAAATTTTCTAATTTCTTTTAAATATTGTTCTCTTTTTATCATTTTATCACCGCCTATATAAGAAAATTATATCATTTATTGTAAAGTTTTTCAACTTATAAGAGAAAAAATATGAATTTTTTTAACTTATTTCTATTGTATAAGAAAAAATTATCAAAAGTATTTCCCTATCTTTTTTTGAAATTATATGATAAGATAAAATAAAACAATATTTTAAGAAGAAAAGTATAAATATGGAAGAAAAAAAAAGGATAAATATTAATGAAAATAGTAAAGAAAAAAGCTAAAGTGGAGTTTAAAATAGTGAAAAATAGCTGATTATATTTTGCTTCTTTTTGTTTATACGATATAAATTCTAAATTTAATAAAAAGTAAAAAATTGTTTTTATAGTAATTTTATGGTATAACAAGAATGAAGGGCAAATAATTTTATAGTACTAGATTTTAAAATATTAAGAAAGGATAAAAAATGTGGAATGCAATTATTAAAATTGTAAAAAAAGATAAAAAAATGATTTCTAATAAAACTATGCGAGAACTAGGTATCGAAATTGATGATAATTTATCAGAATTTAATAAAAATATAAATAGTTATCAAAAAATAGATATAAATTTAGTTGGAAAATTAGATAATTTAATGCAAATGTTCCCAGCAGTAGTAAATTTACAAAATAATAAAGATGCTTATAGAGCAATATATGACAAAGGATTAGGAGCGTTACAAAAAGTTGCTCAAAATGGTCGTGGTGTTAGAGGAAATATTGTTAATGGTGTGAATAATAAAATCGTAGGACAAGCAATATTCGAGCCATTATCTAATACTCCTCAAATTATTGGTGGGATTTTTTCTGTAATGTCCATTATAACAGGTCAGTATTTTATGGCACAAATTAATGGTAGTTTAAAAAAAATTGAAAAAGGAATAGTAAATATTCAAAAATTTCTTGAAAATGATAAAAAAAGTAAATTACAAGGCAATGAAGAATTTTTAAAAAATATTCAAAAAACATTAAGTTATATTTTGGAAAATGAAATGCAACAACAAGCAACAATAACTTCTATTCAAAATATAAAACGGGATTCGCTGCAAGCAATAAAATTTTACAAAAATCAAATCAATGAATTAAAGGATATTTCAAAAGAAAAAGATAAAGCAGAAGAAATTTTAAAAAATATAGAAGAGAAATGTAAATTAATATCAGAATACTGGTACTCTCTTTATCTGTATTGTTTTGCAACATATCTTGAGCCAATAGTAAGCCAAAATTATAATGAAGATTATCTCAAACAATCAACAAAAGAAATAATAGAAAAATGTGAAACATATAAAGTACAGCATCAAAAATGGAGCGAAAAGTTAAAAGAATATGTATACAATTCAAAAGCTTTAAATGATAATATAGCATTTTTTATAATGAAAAAAATGTTGGGGTTAGATGTTGCTTTTGGGGTTGTTAATCCATTTTTTTTGGTAAAAAATACAATTGGTATGATTGGTCATGTAGCATATAAAATTGATAAGAATAATAAAGAAAAACAAAAAGATGAAGCACAAAAAATAATGGGTGAGATTTTAAATACAGGGAATGATATAAAAACGATAGAAGCACTAACTTTATTTGATAAATTGAATAATGGAAGAATAGAATTGATAAAACAAAATGATGAAATGTATATAAAATTATTAAAACAAACAATAAAATAGAAAGGATTTTTTTACTTATGATAGCAGTAATTGATTATGGGGTAGGAAACCTTTTTTCCTTACTTTCGTCTTTAAACTATGTCGGACTGGATACAAAGCTGACTAACGATATTGAAGAGATAAAAAATGCTAAGGGGATAATATTGCCAGGAGTTGGAGCTTTTAGAGATGCTATTGGGAATTTGGAAAAATATGGGCTAAAAGAAACTTTGATAAGCGAAGCGAAAAAAGGGAAGCCGTTTTTGGGAATTTGTCTTGGTATGCAGATGCTTTTTGAAAAAAGTTATGAATATGGGGAATATGAAGGGCTTGGGCTTATAAATGGAACTGTTGAGGAGATAAAAAAATATATTTCAGAAAACTCTGATTTGAAAATACCTCATATGGGATGGAATAGTTTAGCCATAAATGATGGATTTAAAGATGATAAAATTTTAAAAAATATAGACAATAATGAATATGTTTATTATGTTCATTCATATTTTGCAAAAACTGATACAAAAAACATTGTCACATATTCAGAGTACGGAACAAAAATTCCTGGAATTGTAAAAAATAAAAATGTATATGGAATGCAATTTCATCCTGAAAAATCTGGAGATACTGGATTGAAGTTATTGAAAAACTGGGGTGAATTAGTAAAGTAAAAGTAAAATTGTAATTATTTTACTTAATTTATTCATTTTTAGGTTGGTTTTGATAATTTATTTTTTAATTGAGAAAGAGGTATTTATGAAGAAGATAATATTATTGATGAGTATTTTTGCAATAGTGAATATGAATGCTAAAAGTCGAAGCGAAATGATAAGGCAGGATTTGTCAAAATTAGGAGTTTCTCAGGAAATAATAGTAAAAACAATAGAACTGGATAAAGAAATACCTAATGTGGTGAGTGAACCTGACAGAGAAAAAGTAAAAAAATTGGCATTGAAAATTGAAGAATTGCTGAAAAAGAATGAGAAGAATTTTGTATTGTCAGAAAATTTGATAAATATTTATAATGCACTTGGAAAAAGTGATGCTGAAAAATTAAATAATTTTAAGAGGTATGAAAAATATAATCCTTATGAAGTGTCAAAATTATTTTTTTCAAATATGTATTATTCTAACAAAGGAGATACAGTAGCGTTTGATAAAAATTATGAAAAACTTAAAAGGGAATACCCTGATTATTTAATCACTAAAATTGCTGTAACATATACGATAGGAAGAGATGCAATCTGGAATGTTATGAAAAACGATGAAAAAGCGGCACTTGCAAGTTTAAATTCCATTATGAAGATGTGCGATGATAAAACAAAAACGGAAGAATCACATATTTCTGATGAGCAAGCGTGGGCATATAAATTAACGATGGGATGGTTTGCGATAAGTTTTTATTTAAATGAGAACCGTACACAGGATGCAATTGATTTTTATTATGAAAATTTTGAAGGAAAAAATAAGCCAAGTGAAGAAATATTGTATTACAACAGGTATCAAAACTGGTATATAAAATCAGAGCTGGCAAAGGCGAATAAAACTGATTTTTACAATAATAAGAAAATATTTCAAAAAAATCTGGATAAAATAAAAATGTTTGATTAATATTTTGAGATTTTTTATCAAAGTTAGAATTTGAGTATGGTTGTTAGAGCAGATATTCCAAATATTAGGATTTTTCCTTTATGTTTTGGAATGACCTAACTTCCTTTGAAAAATTTTGCAGTACATCAAAAAATAGAGTTATAAAATAAAAGTATATAATATTTGAAGGAGATTAATTATGATAGAGATTTTTCCAGCGATAGACTTACATAACGGTCAGGCAGTTAGATTAAAACAAGGCGATTATAATCAGGTGGAAGTATTTTTTAAAAATCCTGTCGAAGTTTTGGATTTTTTTAATAAAAATAATTCAAAAAATCTTCATATTGTAGATTTGGATGGGGCAAAAGATGGAAATACTAAAAATTATGAAGTTATAAAGGAACTTGTAGAAAAGAGTGATTTTTTTGTTCAAGTTGGTGGCGGAATCCGTGATGAAGAAAGAATAAAAAAATATATTGATTTAGGTGTAAATAGAGTTATTTTAGGAACGATTGCTGTTGAAAATGAAGAGTTTTTAAGAGAAATGGTAAAAAAATATGGAGATAAAATTGCAGTTTCTGTGGATGCGAAAAATGAAAAAGTTGCTGTAAAGGGATGGACTGAAACTGTTGAATTAAATTCAGTTGAATTTTGCAAAAAATTATCGGATATCGGAGTAAAAACAATAATTTATACTGACATTTCAAAAGATGGAATGTTAAATGGTACAAATCTTGAAATTTATAAAAAATTGTCCAAAATAGTAAAAGCAGATATTATAGCTTCAGGCGGAATTACATTTTTAGACGAAATAAAGGAACTTAATGAAAATGGGGTTTATGGAGCGATTGTTGGAAAAGCAATTTATTCTGGAAATTTAGATTTAAAGAAAGTGTTGGAAGTTAGCAAGTAATATTTTAAAAATTGTTTAATTGAAATTGAAAATGTAAATATTGTATATTAAAAGAAAGTGGGTGCAAAAATGCTTGCAAAGAGAATTGTTCCCTGTTTGGACGTGAGAAACGGGAAAGTGGTAAAAGGCGTTAATTTTACTGGGATAAAAGAAGTTGACAGTCCAGTTGAGTTAGCAAAGTTTTATAATAAATCTGGTGCAGATGAACTTGTTTTTTATGATATTACAGCAACTGTTGAGGAAAGAGGGCTTTTTACTGATATTTTAAAGGAAGTGGCAAGTCAGATATTTATTCCGCTTACTGTTGGCGGTGGGATAAACACACTAGATGATTTTGACAGAGTGTTAAAAGCGGGAGCAGATAAAGTAAGTGTCAATTCAGGAGCAATAAGAAATCCAAAATTAATTGAAGAAGCTGCAAAAAAATATGGAAATCAGTGTGTTGTTTTGTCAGTCGATGTAAAACGGGTTGATGGAAAATTTAAAGTTTTTGCAAAAGGTGGGAGGGAAAACACTGGAATTGATGCAATTGAATGGTTTGTGCAGGGGCAGGAAAACGGCGCTGGGGAAGTTGTCGTGAACAGTATTGATACGGATGGCGTTAAAACTGGCTTTGATTTAGAACTTTTATCAATTTTGGTTAAAAAATTATCAATTCCGATAATTGCGTCAGGTGGAGCTGGTAATATGGAACATTTTAAGGAATTATTTAAAATACCAGGAATTGATGCGGGACTCGCAGCTTCGATTTTTCATTTTAAGGAAGTGGAAATTATGGAGCTGAAAAAGTATTTGAGGGATAATGGAGTGGAAATGAGGATTTAAAATTTATCAAGTTAATAAAAAATGAAAGTAGGAATAAAATGTATAATAGTTTGAAGCATTTATCGGAAAAAGAAATTGAAATATTAATGGATAAATATTACAGTGGAGTTAAAGTAACAGATCTATTGAATGAATATAGCATAAATTCTTCTGAGTTTGTTTTTTATAAATCATTTCCTCCTAAAAAATTTTTTGAATATAAATGTGAATTTTGTGGAGAAATACTTGTTGCAGATAGACATTCCAAAACTAATAATACTGGGTATCGAAACTATGAATTATACTGTCCAAATTGTTTTCATAAACCATTTACAGAATGTAAGTGTTCAAATTGTCTACTAAAGGAAATAGAAATAGAAAACATAAGAAGGGAAAATTTATTTGAAATATTTGATAATAGAGACGAAAGTATAGATTATAATGAATTATCTTTTCTTGAAAAAGTTTATTTAGGAGCTTTAATACGAGCTGGAATGCGAGAAGATGAATATGTAATAGAAAGTAAAAAAGAAAAAATGTTTAAATTAGTACCTTATACTAAATCTAATGAATTTGAATTAGAAATTTATAAATATTTGGTTGACAGAAAAATAATTTTAATAGATCCTGAAAGTGACTTAGAAAGTTTTAGTTTTAATGAAAAAAACTATCCGATTACATATGACACTTTTAAAGTTTCTTATTTAATAAATATTAAAAATTTAGATGATGAACTATTACAACAAATATTAAATCCTAAATTTTATAGTGAAGAATATTCAAAAGATGCATTTGATCTTTGGAAAAAAATTGCTTTAGAAGAATGCATAGAGTATCTATTGTATCAAATGGAAAAAGTGAATTTTTCTTTTTCGGTTGGTAAAAAAACAAACAGTGTATTAAAAACTTTGTTAGAAGATTTTTCTGTTTCACAAATTTTTGCAATTATTTATAATTGTGTTTCAAATGCTTCAAGATATTGTTTAGAAAGGAATGTTAGTAGAAAACAAGCGGCTAATTCGGTCATTACAAGATGTGAAAGATATGGAGAAAGGGCAATTTCACAAAATTGGACTATAAATAGGTATGGAAGGCTTAAAGATTTATCACAAAGTTCTTTATCGTCGTATTTCTTTTATAAAGTAATCCAAATAGGAGAATTGGGATTTGATGATGTTCCACAAAAAATATAAATTTAAAAAAAAAGAAATACATTACAATTTACTTATGATATTGAAAAATGTTATTGATCTAACAAAAAAGGGTTTTAATTAAAAAAGAGAGAAAATCCCTCTCATAAGTTTTTATTTTTTAGAATATTGTCAGTATCTCTATGGCTAAAAACAATACGCAAAATAATTATACTTTTTAAATTATCATTTACAGAATAATACAAAATATAGTTGTTAATCAATTTTTTTCTAATAATAATGTATTCTGGTAAAAATTTATTTATAACTTTTGGCCAACTATTTGGAAATAACTGAATGTTAGTAACGGATTCTTGAAATTTATTTATAAAAGAGGTTGCAGCTGTTGGATTATTTAATTCTACTTTGATATAATGAAGAATCTGCTCTAAATCATTTTTAGCACTTTTAGTAAATTGATAAGAATATTTAGATTCCATATTTACCTCTTAATTCATTAATAGTATTTTTGCCGTCTAAAGTATTGTTATTTTGAACATCTTTTATTCCATCAAGTAGAAGTTTTGCTTCTTCAATTTCACGCATAGTTCGTTCATAATATTCAATATTCATAACAACTAAACGTCCATAACCGTTTTTAGTTATAAATACAGGTCCTTGTTCTTCGGAACAATATTTTTCAATTTCGACTGTATTTTTTAAATCACGAATTGGTATAATTTTCATAGTAACCCACTCCTTTACATATTATTTATATCTATATTATACCATAAATTATGTCACAATAAAACTAAATTTTAAATTTTTAGAAAGGACAAAAAGATGAATAAAAGAAGAGATTTTAGAAAAATTAACAAAAAAATGATTTACGAAGCTTCTGTTTTTGAAATGGAAGATTTATTAAAATATATTTATATATTTAAAAAAAATTGGGAAAATAAATTATAGAAATTTATATAGGAATACAAAAATATGAGATTATTAATATACGGAGCTGGGGTGATAGGATCAATTTATGCGGCTTTATTTGCTAAGGCAGGTTATGACACCAGCGTTTATGCAAGAGGAAAGAGATTGGAGGTTCTTAAAACAAAAGGACTTCTTTATTTAGAAAATAAAAAGATTAAAAAGGCAGATGTTTCTGTTTGTTTTGAATTGCTGGATAATGATATTTATGATTTTATTTTTCTGACAGTTAGAGAAAATCAACTATATCAGGCACTTGAGGAATTGAAAATGAATCAGAGCAGATGTATTGTTACTATGGTAAACTCTATTGATGACTATAGCAAATGGGAGAAAATCTGTGGAAAAGGAAAAATTCTTCCAGCTTTTCCAGGAGCGGGAGGCAGTATTAATGGAGATGTACTTGATGGAGCACTTACGCCATGGTTAATACAGCCAACCACATTTGCTGAAATTTCTGGAATGAAATCAGAAAGAACAGAAGCCCTTTCCATGATATTTAAAAAGGCAAATATTCCTTATCAGGAAGTAAAGGATATGCATATTTGGCAGCTTTGCCATTTGGCGTTAGTAGTGCCGATTGCAGATGCATATTATGAAGCCAGTAATCCAAAAAAAGTATGGACAGAAAGAAAGATTATGTATAAGACAGCAAGACAATTAAAAAAGAATTTTCGTTTTTTGAAAAGAGATTGCGGAAAATTATCGCCTAAAAAAATGAATATATTTCGTTTTGTCCCATTAATCATATTGGTAATTGTCTTGAAATTTATCTTCAATAGTAAATTTGGTAATAAATTTATGTATCGACATTCAATGAAAGCGCCAGATGAGATGAGACAGTTATATAAAAAATTTTATGATTACGTACAGAAGCGAAAAGCAGAATGGTAAATTTTAATTTTCTGTATGAATATTCAATTATAAAATTGATGCTAAAGAATTTGACAAGAGATTTTAATAAAATAAATTTGAAAATTTTTATAAAATAAAGAAAAGAAAGGGTACAAAATGGAAATAGAAAAAATGAAATTTGATGAAAAGGGGCTTGTTCCCGCAATAATACAAGATTATTATACAAAAGAAGTGCTGACACTTGCGTATATGAATAAGGAAAGCCTAGAAATAACTTTGAGAGATAAGAAAACTTGTTTTTTCAGTAGAAGTAGACAAAAACTTTGGTTAAAAGGAGAAACTTCGGGAAATTATCAGAATGTTGTTTCATTAAAATATGATTGTGATTCGGATTCTTTGCTTATGGAAGTGAAAAAGGAAGGTCCTGCTTGCCATACTGGCTCTGAAAGCTGTTTTTTCAATTCTTTATTTGAAGCAGAGAATTACAGTAATTTTAGTTCTGAGAAACTTTATAATTTAATAAAAGATAGAAAGGTCAATCCTAAGGAAAAATCATATACAAGTTATCTTTTTGAAAAAGGGCTTGATAAAATTCTAAAAAAAGTTGGGGAAGAGTGTACAGAAGTTATAATTGGGGCTAAAAATAATGATAATGATGAATTGAGATATGAAATTGCAGACTTATATTATCATACTTTGGTTTTAATGATTGAACAGGGACTTACAATACAGGATATAAAAGAAGAATTGGCTAAAAGACATATTATTGATCATAAAGTTAAGCAGGAGAAGATGGGTGGTGAGAAGTAAAAAATATTTTTTTTGTTTATTATTGCAAAAATTTTGCATGAATTATTTATAAGAACAAGATATGAATATTATTTATGAAAAATAAAAAATTAGGGGGTAATTATGAATTATGAATATATTGGAACTAGTACTATTACCGCAATAATTTTAATGATTATTATTGGAACGGCTGTACCTTTAATAATCGCTGCAATATGGAAAATTAAGACAAAAGAGCCAATATCAACTATATTTATTGGAGCTGTTACATTTATTTTATTTGCAATTATTTTAGAAAGTATTCCTAAAGTGTTTTTGTTTCAGGTCAAAAATCCAATTAGCGACTATATAGCGAATAATAAATGGGTATTTGTGATTGTTCCAGCATTATTGGCAGGAATATTTGAAGAAAGTGGAAGATTTGTGGTATTTAAATTTTTGTTGAAAAAAAGAAAAAATAAGAAAACTGCTATTTCATATGGGATAGGATATAGTGGGATTGAAATGATATTTATACTTACTTTTGCTGGTATACAATGTCTAGTATTTGCCCAAATGATTAATTCAGGACAGTTTGCAAAACTTTTGGAACAGGCAGGTAATAATCAAGTTCAACTTAAATCATTGCAAGCAATACCTCAATTAATAGCTTCTATCTCTTTTGGAACTTTAGAAATCTCATTAATTGAAAGAATTAGCGCAATTTTGGTACATATAGCCTGTTCAATACTTGTTTTTTACAGCGTGCATTTTAAAAATAAAAAAATATTATTTCCTATAGCCATTTTATTGCACACTTTTATTGATATATTTGCAGGACTTTATCAGACTAAATTAGTAACAAATTTAGTAATTATAGAAGGTTGGGTATTTGTTATTTCAATTATTATTTTTTCTTTTGTATATAAAAAAGTGTATGAAAAATAATAATAATACAAAAAACAAAAAAATAAATCAGAATTATCTTAGAAAAAATTATAGATTTTGAAAAAAGTGTAAAAAAAATTGAAAAAAGTTTAATTTTTAATAAGGAAGGAGCTGATAAAAATGCAAACTAAAAAAACAATTTTCCCATCAAATCTTCATGCCCACACATTTTACTGCGATGGTAAAAACAATGCTGAAGATTATATTTTAACTGCAATAGAGAAAGGATTTACAAGTGTCGGACTTTCGGGGCATTCTTTTACAGCATTTGATACAGAACCGTGTATGACGGAACAAGGAACACAGGAATATTTGAAGGAATTAAAAGAACTAAAAGAAAAATACAAAAATAAAATGCAGGTTTATATTGGAATCGAAGCTGATTTTTATACTGGGTATAACAAGGAAATTGATAAGGAAATGGGACTTGATTTTAGGATTGGATCTGTTCATTATGTGAAAGATAAGAAAAAAGACGAGTATTATTGTGTTGATAACACGCCTGAAATTTTGAAATACGGAATAAAAAATTATGCAGATGAAGACGAAAGGACATTCATTGAAGCATATTTTGATAATATTGTGGAAATGGTACATACTCAAAAACCTGATATTATTGGGCATTTGGATTTAGTACGAAAATTTAACAAAAATTTGAAATATTTTGATGAAAATGCTGACTGGTATAAAAAGAAAGTAGAATATGTACTGGATGAAATAGCAAAAACTGATGCGATTATTGAAATTAATACTGGTGGAATGTCAAGAGGATGGACACAAACTCCTTATCCGAGTGTTCCAATACTGGAAAGAATATTAGCCAAAAATATTCCAATTACAATTTCTTCTGATGCACACGAAACTAAAAATATTGATTTTTATTTTGAAGAAAGTCTGGAAATTGCTAGAAAAGTTGGGTTTAAAAGTGTGAAGATTTTGGATGGTGAAGAGTTTAAGGATTTTGAGATTTAAAAAAGGAAAATAATAAAATAAAAAAAATATATTAATACTCTTTGTAATATGTTGTATGTTTATTTTTATAATTATTTCTGTAAAAATTGTTTCTAACATCAGAAAAGAAAATAAGATAAAATTTGAATATTCTGCAAATGAGCTGGAAAATACTTATTTACGATTTGGGATAGATTTGAAACAGGAACTGAAGAAAAATGGAAATCTTAAATTAAAAAATGGCACTTATTTTATAAAACTTGATAAAGATATAAATTTTAAAGCAAAAAGTGATTTTAAAGATTTCGTACTGCTTGAAAAAGTTATGAATGAAAAAATTGTTTCTTCAAAAGATTTTAATAAAAGTGTTGGCAGACAGATAAAGTTCTTTATTGGTGCAAAAAGTTTTTATAATGTCAATTTTGAGGATTTTAAAAATTTATCTTCAAAATCGCAGGAAAAGGTTTATTACATCTCTGTGGATGGCAAAAATGATGAGGAAGCAGATATTTCTAAAATTTCAAATTTGAAAAATATTATTAAACTTACTTTAAACAATGTAAATATTAAAAATTTCCATAAGGTTAATGAAATTGAGAATCTTTTGGAACTAAACCTAAATGAAAGCACGATTTTAGAAAAAGAAAATAATAATAAAATTGTTTTAAAGCATTTAATAACTTCTGAAAATGATTTAGGGGTACAGGGAGTAAATGTGATTAAAGGAAGTATTTTTCCTGAAAAAAGTGAAATTCTAAAAAAGGATGAAATTGATAAAAATGTTAAAGATATTTTGGTAAACAGGAAAGATTTTACAATGAAATCTCTGGAAGAAAGATACAAAATGTATGGAATAAATTTAGAAGAAGAAATAAAAAAGGATAGCAATATTGTGAAAGTTAATAATGAATATTATCTGAATATGAAATCTGAAATATTTTCAAACTGTTCTGGAGAATATGATGAGGGGAAAGATATTGTAAAAAATTTTAAAAAGTTTAATAAATCTATGGGAAATCAAAATTCGGATTTTGAATCTTACGATTTAGAGGCAAAGCAAAGTGAAATATTTGAAAATGTCAATAGAATTATGGGATTAGTCAAGCTGGATGAAATTTCAAAAAGAACGTGCATTAGAAGGCAGGGTAACAGCAACAGTTTTATGTACGGATATTTAAAATGGTTCATTTCGTTAAATAAAATCGAAAATATTCATACAGATTATATTGAAGAAATAAATCCGATAACTAGAAATCAAATCAAGGATTTTTCTTATGATGATGAAAATTATGACATTATTGACATTAAAGAACTTAATAAATTGAAAAATTTGGAAGATGTTTGTATTTATAGAAAAAATCGGATTAAAAATATTGAATATGTTCAGTATATTAAAAATTTAAAAATGCTGTATATTCCTAAAAATGTTGTTATAAAAAGCAAAATTTCTGAAATGGATTTGAAAAAAATATTGGATAAAATTAAATATATGGTTATTTATGAAGCTTTTGATAAAGAAAAAATTTAAAAAATACTTTAAAATTATGGGAGCATAATTGAATTAAAAATAAAGGAATGGTAATTATAATGAATAAAATAAATTTAAAAAAAAGAATAAAACAGTTTACATTACTAACTGCATTAATACTTTCAGCAGCAACTTTAAGTACAGCAAATAATATTTATGAAAATCTATATTCTTTTAGATCTAAGCGAAAGGTTGAGAATCCTGATCCAGATTCTGAATTGAAACAAAGGGTTAAGGATAGAATAAGAGATGTTTCAACAAGAGCAGAAGCTGAAGAAAGGTTAGTCTGGGTAGAAGTGCCTGTCTGGCGGTTGAAGGATGGGAAAAAGATTTCTGATAGAGAGAGATTTCAAGTTTTGGATGTTCTGGCTGATGAGGTAAAGGAGATTTTTCACGAGATACATAAAGGAAAGGAAAAATTTCCAATAAAAAGGTTAATTGGATATTCTTGGCGTGGGAGCTTAAAAAGTTTACACAGTACAGGGCGAGCAATAGATTTAAATCCTGAAGAAAATCCACAGGTGAACAGTAATGGAAAAGCTATTGTTGGAAAAAGCTGGGAGCCAAATAGCAATCCGTATTCTATAAAACCTGATGGCGATGTAGTACGAGCTTTTACAAAAAGAGGATGGATTTGGGGAGCAAACTTTAGAACACGAGACTATATGCACTTTGGCTTTGATGAAATGTAAAAGAAAAAAATAAAAGAGGCGATAAAAATGTTATTGGGTGGAAATGAAACTACAAGAAAAATTGACAGTTTCGCGATAAATGAATTAAAAATACCAGGCATCGTGCTTATGGAAAATGCTGCTATTTCTTTTGTAAAACATATTGATGAAAATGAAAATAACTTTCTTATCATTTGTGGCAAAGGGAATAACGGTGGTGATGGCTATGCGATTGCACGGCAATTATTTTCAAAAAATAAAAATGTTAAAATTTTTTGCATAAGCAATGAAAATATGAGTCATGACTGCCTTGTAAATTATGAAATTTGTAAAAATATGGGAATTGAAATATTTTATAAAATAAAGGAACTGGATAAGTTGCTTTTAGAATGTGATATTGTAATTGAAGGTATTTTTGGAACAGGACTAAATTCAGAAATAAAAGGAATTTATCGGGAAATTATCGAAAAAATCAACGTAGCAGGAAACAGCAAGGCTATTTATTCAATTGACATTCCATCTGGAATTAATGGAGATACTGGAGAAATTATGGGGATTTCAGTTAAAGCCAATATTACAATTTCGTTTGTTACATACAAAAAAGGATTTTTAAATCCAAAAATAAAAAGCTGTTTAGGAAAAGTCATTATTGAAAACATTGGATTGAATGAAAATAATATCAATCATTTAGTTGATGAATATTATTTGACACCTGAAATGGTAAAGAGTTTTCATATAAAAAGAAACGAAGATTCCCATAAGGGAGATTTTGGAAAAGCATTGATTTTTGCTGGAAGCAGTGGATTTTATGGTGCAGGGAATATTGTGGCAAAATCGTGTGTGAGAAGTGGAGCAGGACTTACAACTGTGATTACTGATAAAAATAACTTTTCATTAAATATATTTGTACCAGAAGCTATGAGTTTTCCAATTAATTTTGACAATATAAATGGAAATCTCGAAAAATTAAAAAATGAAATTTTAAACTGCGATGTAATTGCAATTGGACCAGGAATTGGGAAAAGTCAGGAAGTACTTACAATTTTTAAAAAATTGATCAGCATTGAGAAAAACAATAAAGGGAATACAATAAAACTGATATTAGATGCAGATGCGTTAAATTTGCTTGCAGAAAACAGGGAACTTTTTGAAAAAATAAGAAATAGAAGCATTTTGACGCCACATTTGGTTGAATTTTCACGACTGACAGGATTTTCCCCAGAAGAAATTAATAAAAATAAATTTGAAATAACAAAGAACTTTGCAAAAAAATATGGAGCAACTCTTTTGTTAAAAGGTAAAAATACAATTATTACGGATGGAGAAAGACTTTTTGTAAACAGTACAGGAAATTCACATATGGCAAATGGTGGAATGGGAGACTGTCTAACAGGAATAATATGTTCACTTGCTGGACAGAAGTATAGTTTGCTGCAGTCTGCCGCTATTGGGGCATATTTGCATGGTAAAATTGCAGATGAATTGGTGAAAAGCCAGTATATTGTTAATGCAACAGATGTAATTGATAATATTTCTAAGTATATGAATAAAATTTTTTAAGTTAACATCAAAATATTAAAAAAACATTTGAAAAAATAAAGAAAATGTAGTACAATAACATTATGAGTAATTTCACAATAAAAATTAATTTAATTTCAAGAAAGGAGTAAAAATGGCAATATTTTCTAGTAATAAAGTAAAAGAAAAAAAAGAAACAGCGACTCTTAGTAGCCAATTTTCTGCAAACAATGAAGAAAATGTACATGGTGTCAGCACAATTTCAATGGAAACAACAATAACAGGAACTATCGAATCAAACTCTCTATTCAAGATGGACGGTGTCCTAAATGGAGATATTAAAGGGAACAAACTTGTTCATATTGGAAAAACAGGAATAGTAAAAGGAAATGTTACAGCTGAAAATGTAATTGTAGACGGAGAAGTATCAGGAGAAATTGCAGCTACTAAAGTTGAAATAGGAAGCACTGGAAAGGCCTATGCTACAATAACTTCGGCTTTATTTGTAATTCAGGAAGGCGGTGTATTTGAAGGAAGAAAGAAAATGAAAATTGCTCTTATAAAAGAAGAATCTAAAAATACATCAAATTCATCATTAGTAGAAAAAAAAGAAAAAAAAGTTACTGAAGAAGCGCCAAAAGAAAAAAAATAGAAAATTAGAAAAAATTAAACAGAAATTATAGTCGCTGGCTCAAAATAAATTTACGAGTTTGTGGCTATTTTTTATTATTCTTCATTTTTTTTATTCTAAGATTATTTAATTTTATTCGTTTGATATTAAAAGGGTTGAGTATAAACTGAAATTGTGATAAAATCTAGTAAGTGAATTGATTAAATAAAAAAGGAACGAGATTTAATAATGAAATTTATTACAGAAAATTTGTCCGAAGTAAAGGATATTGTGGAATATAATGATGATTTGGAATTTACTGATTATGATAAAAATCTTAAAGAAATAAAACAGAATAAAAATATTGTTATTTTGGGAAATTTTGATGGCGTTCACATTGGACATCAGATAATTTTACAAAAAGCCGTGAAAGAGGCTAAAGAAAAAAAATTGAAGACAATAGTTTATACTTTTAGTGAATATCCCAAAAATCAGCAGACTAAAATAACGACTTGCTCAGAAAAGGCGTATTTGTTAAATGAAAATGGAATTGATTATCTCTATTTGGAGCAGTTTGAGAAAGTTAGGAATTATACGCCTGAAGAGTTTGTAGAAAAAGTCCTTGTGGATATTTTAAATGCGAATGAAGTTTACTGCGGCTTTAATTTTACTTTTGGAAAAGGGAAGTCCGGGAGTGCTGAAACACTTAAAAAATTGTTAAGAGAAAAAAATATAAAATTAAATGTACAAGAACCAATTTTGGATGAAAATGGAGAAATTATAAGCAGCACAAGAGTTAGGAGCTACATCAAGGAAGGAAATTTTGAGAAAGTTAGAAAACTTCTTGGGCATAATTTTATCATTCTTGGAGAAGTTGTTTACGGAAAGCAGCTTGGACGTGTAATTGGTTTTCCTACGGCAAATTTACGGTTTGAAAATAAAATTTATCCTAAATTTGGAGTTTATGGTGTAAAAATCCGTATTCAAGATGATGAAAAAGTTTATAACGGAGTTATGAATATTGGACGAAATCCTACAGTTGATGTAGGTGTATTGAGTGTTGAAACTAATATTTTTGACTTTAATAAAGATATTTATGGAAAAGTTATTTTTATTGAAATTTTGGAAAATATTCGGCACGAAAAAAAATTTGGATCAGTGGATGAGTTGAAAGAGCAGATAGGCAAGGATGTAGATTACTGGAAAAATAAAATATCATACTGGCGCAAGAAATATCAAAAAGAAAAATAGGTAAAATATGGAAAATATAATACAAATAAAAATTGAAAATTTTGAAGGACCTCTTGACTTGCTTATTCATCTAATCGAAAAAAAGAAAATGGATATAAATGCGATAAATATTTCACAAATAATAGACGATTATTTGAATTATATTCATGTACAAAAAGAATTAAATCTAAAAATTAAAGTTGAATTTCTGGTAATGGCGACAGAATTGATTGAAATTAAAGCCTATTCAGTGTTGAATAGGGATAAAAAACTCGAGAAAATAGAAAATTTGGAGAAAAAAATAATAGAATACCAGTTGTTCAAGGAGATTTCAGAATTATTTTCAAAAAATGAAAATGAATACAATATTCCTCACACAAGAACAGGAACAGAAAGTATCGGAGTGGAAATAACAGAATATGATATTTCCAGTTTAAGTCTAGATAATTTGTTTAAAAGTCTAAAAAATTTAATTGCTTCCAAATTAAATAATAAAAATAAAATTGAGGAAAAAATGATTATAAATTTGGAAGAAGATGACTATTCGGCTGAAGATGCTCATACCGAAGTTTCTCAAATTATCCAAGCTAATAAACAGGTAGAATTTAATCATCTGCTAAAAAACAAATTTTCCAAATCCAGAATAGTAACTTTGTTTCTCTGTATTTTAGATATGTTTAAGAACGGGGAAATTGATATCATCGTTGAAGAAAACAATTTTTTTATTAAATCTATGAAGAATAAGGAAATATAATAAAATAAGAAAGGAAATTAATTAATGTTTAAATCTAGTTTTATAGTAATGATAATAAATATGCTAAGCCGTATTCTAGGGCTTGTCCGTGAAATGATTATTGGAAGTGTATTTGGAGCAACAGGAATGACAGACGCATATTTTAGTGCCACAAAAATTCCAAACTTCTTTACAACATTATTTGGAGAAGGATCGCTTGGTACAGTTTTCATTCCAATTTATAATCGTGGAATCGAAGAGCAAGGAAAAGAAAGAACAGATGAATTTGTTTTTTCAGTATTAAACTTAATAGTTGCATTTACATCGACAATGTCAATTTTAATGATTATATTTTCAAGACAAATTTTAAAAATAACAACAAAGTTTACAGATTCAGAAAGGTTTGAAACAGCCAACATTCTTCTAAAAATAGTTGCTTTTTATTTTTTGTTTATTGCACTTTCTGGAGTAGTATCGTCATTATTGAATAATTATAAAAAGTTTGCAGTTGCAGCTTCAATGGGAATTGTGTTTAATTTGACAATTATAATTGGAACGCTTTTTTTGAAAAATAAAATGGGTATTTACGGCTTAGGAATTGCATATTTACTATCTGGTGTTTTCCAACTGACTATGATGTTACCACAATTTTTTCAGATAGTAAGAACATACAAATTTACTTTTAATTTAAAAGACGAGTATGTAGTAGAAATGTTCAAATTAATGATTCCAACACTAATTGGCATTTTTGGCTATCAAATAAACGAAATTATAGACAACCGTTATGCAACAATGTTACCAAAAGGAACTGTTAGTGCTTTAAATTATGCCAGCCGTCTATACTTGTTACCAATTGGAGTTTTTGCCATTTCATTATCAGTAGTAATATTTCCTACATTGTCAAAAGCTGTGATAAAAAACAATATGAAAACAGTACGAAGAGTAGTTCATCAAGGTTTATACATGTTAGCATTTTTAATAGTTCCATCTTCAGTTATATTATTCGGTTATGCACAGGAAATTGTAGCGTTGATTTACAAAAGAGGACATTTTACAACAAGAAGTGTGGTTATAACATCCGAAACATTACAATTTTACGCAATTGGGCTATTATTTTTCTCAACAATACATCTTTTAACAAGAAGCCATTATGTATTTAAAGATAGAACTTTGCCTGTAATTTCTTCATTTACAGCAATTGGTATCAATATTATTTTAGACGAGTTATTATATAGACAGTACCTGCACGTTGGACTGACATTCGCAACATCATTTGCTGCAATGGTAAATTTCTTAATTTTATATACTTCGCTTGCAAAAAGATACGTAAAATTACGGACTTTCAAGTATCTCGTAATACTTATTGTTACATTTGCAATTTCAGGATTTTCTTTTTATATTTCAAAAATGGTAAAATTAAATTTGCTTGGAAGATTTGACATCGCAATAAATTTAATAGTATTTGCTGTGATTTACCTACTTATCTGGTTTATCTTAATTTCAATTTTCAGAAAAGATTTAATTGAAAAAATGCTAAAAAGAGTTTTGAACAGAGGTTAAATATGATACAGGAAAAAACTAGATACACAAAGACAGGCAAACGAATAGAAGTCTACGAATTTAAAGCCAAACTGCATCAAAAAGTAGTAATGAGCAAAAATCAGTTTGAAGAGCATATTTTGCCAAAACATCCTGAAATCTCGCTAGAAATAATAAAAGAAGTACTAGAAAATCCAGATTTTGTGACAAAGCAGTCAAAATCTCGAAAAGAACATTTTTATCAAAAAAAACTTGGAAAATTAAATTATTTTGTAGTAATTTCCCAACATAAAAATGTAAAAAATTTAAGATTTGTATTAACAGCTTTCATGGCGAAAGATACAAACTTTTTGAAAGAAAAAAATATACATTACAGATATAAGAAATAAAAATATAAATTCAAAATTACTATTTAACAAAATTTTGACTAAATAATAAAAATAGCAATTTATAACTTTATAGTAAAATTATTGTGAAATTGAATAAAATATAAGAAAAAAATCATCGTAATAGAAAGCGTATAAGAGCCTAAAATCAACTTAGCCATTATTTACTATTGTCGATGGTTTTTTATTGCTTAAAATCGCTTATTTAGATTTTTTGTATTTTCTATTTATGTAAAACATAAATCAAATTTTTATTAATACACCTTATAAAATCAATAATAGATTGTATTTTAAACTTTTATAAAGTTCTATAAAAGTTCTGTTTTTAAAACAAATTTATAAAATTATTTATTTAATTTTTCCATTAACTGGGTATTCGCATCCTTATACAAATGAGAGTATGTATTTATCGTAGTTTGCAAATTATCGTGTCCCAGCCGTTTGCTGATAGCAGTGATGTCAGCTTGAATAAATAGCAAATATGAAGCATGAGAATGCCTAAAGTCGTGAAGGCGTATTTTGGGTAAATTTGCTTGTAAACCGTATTTTTCTAGAACATATCGAAGCTGTGAACTTTTTAAATTAAAAATTCTGTTATTCTTTATATTTTTTTTATTTCGATTAATTTTTAAAGTTTTAGAAAAATATAATTGTAAATCTGAAATAAGAGTTTCTGGCAACAAAACTTTTCTTATTGAACCAAAAGTCTTCGGAGTAGTGATATAGTCCTTTTTACTTATATGTGAAAGAGTCTTATTCACATCAATAAATTTTTCATTCAAATTTATATCATTTTCCGAAAGTGCCAAAACTTCACCAATCCTAAGCCCAGTCCAAAACAAAATTTTAAAAACAATAATAAAATCAGAATATTTATCATTTTTCTCTTTATTTTCTAGTTCTAAAACTTCAATAAACTTTTCAAAATCATTAATAGACCATATTTTCATTTCCGAACGATTTTTCTTGCTCCCAAAAGTCCCTATATTTTTACATGGATTTTCATTTAAGCCTTGATATTTCGTAGCCCAATTAAACATGCTTTTCAAAGCCGCATAAATATTAGCCTTAGAATTTTCGCTAAACAATTTCCCGTTCCCATTTTCCTTTTCCAGCATCTCATTCTGCCATTCCCGAATCATAAAAGGAGTAATTTTATCAACTTCAATCTCATCAAAAAACGGTAAAATATGCAGTCGAAAAAAAGTTTTCACAGTATTAATTGCAGTAGGTTTATGTCTTTTACTATAATCTTCAAAATACAGCTCATACAATGATCGAAACGACATATTCATAGATTTAGCAACTTTTTTCTTAAATTCATATTCGTATTCCTGAGCTTCCTTTTTCTTCTTAAACCCAGTTTTCTTATACTTCTTATTTACACCCTTATAATCCTTAGCATAAAACATCGCATACCAAGTCTTTCTATCTTCATTATAATAAACTGGCACTTTAAAGTTCTCCTTACCTCTATAATCTTTAATATAATTATACCATATTTTTAAAATAA